>NZ_FQWF01000021.1 GCF_900129585.1 Flavobacterium micromati | reverse complement strand
TTTTTTTTATTTTTCTAGGGTGGCTAATTGGAATTATCTTTTTTTATTGTAGTAGTTCTAGCCACTCTAGAAAAAAACAAAACTCTTCAAGCTTACGTTTATTTTTTGAGCGGTAAGGATTTTTATCCTGGACGCACAAAAAATAAATGTGTGCTTGCCACCGCTTTGGTTTATCATTATTGCTGCTTTGTTTAAAGCTGCAATAATGATAATGAATTACTTCCTATTTCTGAAATAGTTCTCATTTAAAAATAGTAATTCTTATGAAAACGCCTTTAACGACCGGAGGGAGTTACTGAAAAACAAGGTTATTGATTTTTCCCTGCCATCCAATATTTCTGTTTTCAACGAAACGTTCTGCAGGGAAAAAGCAATGTCCTTGCCACCGCTTTCTTTTATTTTTCTAGGGTGGCCAATTGGAATTATCTTTTTTTATTGGGGTAGTTCTGGCTACGCTAGAAAAAAAATAAACTCTTCAAGCTTACAGTTATTTTTGAGCGGTAGGGATTTTTATCCCGGACGAACAAAAATAAATGTGTGCTTGCCACCGATTTTTGATTTTATAAGGTGCTGCATTTTCGCAGCACTTTATAAAATATTTGAAAAAGTTCTGATGAAAAGTATTGGTGTATTATAGCCCCGATAGAAGCGATATCCTTTGCTTTTTTCTTTAAAAAAGCAAAGATAAAGCGTATAGCGGGAGGAATCGTTTTTGAAAATACGGAGGTTTCTGCTCGAGAAAAAGAAAATTTCATTTATAAATTTCAAAATTTAAACTATCATTAGGGATTAATAGCATTAAGATATATTATGATTTTAAAATAGAATGTTCAATTTATTTTTAATTTAGAATTCATTATAAAAGGGACGATATGGTAATTTTAAATAAGAATACAATGTATTGATAATGTGCGTTTTAAATAAATATTTTATACTATATTTGGTAATTATCAAAATATTCTAATTATCAAAATATTGTATTATGAAACAAAATTACTTTTTTACCGTAGTGTTATTAATTATTTTTAATTCTACGTATAGTCAAAAAGAAGGGGATATTATCAAACTAACTACGTATTGTAAAGTATTAAAAGTTAAAAGTATTGAGGAGAAAAGTGATAGCAAATTAAATTATATAGGACCAAATATTAGTTATATAATTAATGAAATTGGCACAGATACAGTAGCATTAAAAGCACTTAATTTTAATAAAAAACCAGAACAAGCAAAGAAATATAATAACACTATCTACTATATTGATAAGAAGGAATTTGAAAAAAGTTATGAAGTTGTTGAACGAATAGATAAAATGACTGTTGGAATTATAACACTACCATTTAAGGCAAGGCCACAAGATGGCTTTTCATTTGACACAGAATTTAATTTAAACACAACATTAAATTGGGATATAATTAGAGTTTATAATGCTCGATTTAATATTCAAGTTGGAACAGGTATAGGAAGTGTGAATTTAGACTCCAGCAATTCTGAAATATCTGATAATAGTGCACAAAATATTGCTATACTGAGTTTGTTTAGTGGTTTAATGATAGAATATAAGAGAGTGCAGGCGGGATTATACTTTGGCGTAGATCATATTAACAATCAAAAGAATTATAACTGGCAGCACAATGGAAATGTATGGTTTGGATTTGGAATAGGATTTAACGTTTTTGGTATTTCCTTAGGAGATAGCCAAAAAGGACAATAAAAAGAGACGATTTAATCGGTTTTTTTATAAATCTCAATAAAATTTATTTTACCAGAATAAGTAATAATTGCAATTTGATTACCTTTTATTTTTAGCAATTGTTTCTTGTACTCGCCAATCATCAAATTTGTTTTAGGTTTGTAGTTCTCTATTTTAGCGACTAATTCTATTATTCTTTTTTTAGTTTCATTTAAATCGAAGTTAGATAAATCAGTTCTTAATTTATTTTTTTCCTCTTGCAATTCTGCTAATTCTAAATAGTACGTTTTGTTATCGTTTATTAGTTGATTTTCCTCATGTTTAAGCTTAATTTCTAAATCTGTAATCTTATTTGCTTTTGAAACTATAAGTGTGTCCTGAACATGTGAAATGAAAGCTGAATTATATTGTTCTTTAATTGTAAATTTCTTCTTTATCTCTAAAGGATTATTTGTCAAAGCTGTTCCAAAATTTGAATAAATTGTTCCTGTTGTGATAAATTTATTTTTTAATAAATCGTTCAATTCTGATTCTTTCAAACCATTTATATTGATTGATTTTTCATGAATACTTTCTTTTGTTTTATAAGTTTTTAAAACTTTTATTGTTAGTCCTGGAGTATCTTTTTTTAGAGCTAAAATTTTGTCATCAGATAAAATAAACATTTCGTTATCTGCAGCGTGGATAAATATTCCTTTCCCCTTATAATTTGTTTGATATATATTATAATCATATTCTACTCTTAAAGCATTTGGAGATTTCTTATACTCTCTTATTTGGTGTTTAACATCATTAAAATTATTATTAATTGTTGACCAAAAACCATTAGAAAATAAATCCTGCATGAAAAACGTTAGAAAGCAAAACATAAAAAGAATAATTCCTTCTTGTCTAATATTTCCACTACGAATTCTCATTTCTGGATTTGCTGGAAGTACACAAGGATTTTTATAAAATGGATAGAATAATGGTATTCCTGCTATAGTAACCATATCAAAAATTAAATGCGATAAAATCGAAAAAAGTATAATTGTTGAAATGCTGTAATCTTCTCTAAAATTATGTTCTAAAAATAGACTGATTAAATATATACCAATTAAGAAAAATATAGAATGTGTTATTGTTCGATGACCATAATTTCGAGATATCCATTTAGCTATTGGATAAACTGATTTTCCTATCCAAGATTTGGTATGATCTATATCGGGTAATAATGATCCTAGAACTGTTACCGAAATAAAAAACACATTAGAAAATATATTAATTGAAAAAAAACTACAAAATAAACCAGTAAAAACAATTCCTCCAGTGATATGATTTGGTGCAGTCATTTACTAATTATTAATTATTTTGTTGTCTCATTTCTTCTTCATAATCTTCCATTTGATCATCTCTAACATCATCCGTTGTATCTGTTCTTTCTGCTTTTTGTTTTTTAGTAGTATTTGAATTAGACTTACAACTATAAAAAAATATACATAAAACACTTATAATCAATACTTTAAAAACATTTTTCATAATATATAGTATTTAAATTAAGTAATATAAATAAACATAGTAAACATAGTAAACATAAAAAACTTATTAAACATATTAAACAAATATTATTGTGTAATATATAAACATTCAGAAAGGCGCGCACCCGACAAAATAACGATATTGACGGGTTTTGTTTTGGACCGATTTTGGACAAAATTTATATAAATTTTTTCCGGAAGCTTGACATTAGCGGGCGTATTAAAAACAGCGTAATCATTGCAAGTGAACCTATAAAACGCATCGTTGGCTCGTCCATTTCGCGCGAGAGAAAGCGAAGCGAAGTGAGCAAACCGAGTGAAACAATCACGATCCAAGTCATGTCGATTTCGGGCAATGCGCCCGAATGTCGAATCTCTCTAATTGTTTGCGTGTCTAAAAAAGGCTCTTTTCTGTAACGATTAATTAGCTCCGTGATGGCGCGCGGATTTCCGTTTGTTTGGTCGAAAATATGGTTCCAGAACATTTCGCGGTCTTGCACCTCGAGATTATTCGCTAATTGATTAATAAGTTGCATCGCTTCGCGTCGCTGCAAATTTTTCACTTCGAGTTTTTCGAAGTTCCAAATAAATGAGGTATTCACTGCTTTGACTTCGCGCGCCCCGGCGACGATAACGAAAGTATCTTTCAAGCGTTCGATTACTTTTTTTGTTGTTGGCGTAATTGACGAAATATCATCGATTATTAAACAATATTCAAACGCCGGAACCGATGCAATAATAGTATCGCAAAGGTGAATCACGTTTTCCCGCTGTATTTTTTTATTGATTTCGTCAGTTGTAAAATCTTTCCAAAGCATCGCCAAAACGGTTTCCTTTTCCTTGAAAAGGTAAAGCAGAATCTGCGCCAATGATTTTTTGATATTGTCGGTATCGTCTAATCGTAAGATTTTCTTATCTGTCGTTATGTTTTTAAGCAAGTGAGATTTACCAGAACCGATGGAACCAAGTATCAAAGTATTGATGTTCCGATTTATGTTTTGGTTCAGGTTCGTCAATTCGGCATTTCTTCCAACGGTAAAATAAGATTCTGTAAAATCAATATTTATAAGCTGCTCCCGCGGCTTGGGTACCAGAAATAAATACAATTTTTTATACCATTTTGGTGGTGATGTTGTAACAGCGTTCACGCGGCGTCGCAGCTCATCTGTGGGTATCTCAGCATAAATCAAAGTTGTATTAAAATTTTGATGGCCGAGCATTGTTTTGATTTCCGCCAAGGATGATCCAGCAGATAGATGATGCGTAGCAAACGAATGCCGTAAGGCATGCGGATGCAATGCTGGAATATTTGTTTTTTTACTAATAAGGTTGATTGCTTCCCACATCGTTTTTCGTGAAATATGGCCAAGCGAAGAAGTTCTTGAGGGGAAAAGAAAAGAATTACTCTCTATTGAGATTTCGTTTCTTTTTAAATATTCGCCAATAGCTTGGTATAAGCGGTTTGACATCGGAATAGTTCTCAAATGTTTTGCACCTCTTTTCTTTGCTGATTGGATTGTGATATTTCTGTTTTTAAAATCAAAGTTTTTGCATTTAATGCTGCACGCTTCGGAAATACGCAAACCAGCATCTAGCATTAGAAGCACTATTACTTTGTGCTTTATATATTTGATTGATTCAAGAACCATTTGAGATTCTTCTTTGCTTATGTAATGGAATTGTTTTACAAGCATAAGGATAATTTGGGGGTTAACGCTTTTTCTCATGGAGTGAATGTTTTCCTGCACGTGCCAGCCGCCAACCCCATCGGGGCGCTTGCGTTCGGCTGGTGCTCGCAGGAAAATATGAACGGAATTTTTTTAAAAATTCATTCTATAAAATTTACGTTCGTGATGGAAAAAGCACCCTTTGAACTGTAGATTTCAAGTAGGCAAGCTGTTATTTATTGCTTAATAAATGTTCAAGTTCTTTTTGAAAACAGCGGCTTTTAATTCTTACTTCAAATTGTTTCATTTTTGAAATGAGGCTTTTCCTTTTAGTTAAAATAACTAAGTTTCGATCTTGGTTATTTTTTTGGACGTTTAACCATTCTTCTAAGTTGATTTTGTTATTCTCATATTGTGCTTTTTTAAGGTTAAAAATTTCTTTTGTTAGTGTGGTATTATCTAACTCGAGACTCAAAACTTCATACGTATCTAGGATTAATTCGTATTCTTTTTCTAATGTTAAAATGTCATTTTCTTTCTTTTCATTAAGTTGAAATTTTAGTCTTTCTAATTCTATTTTGTTGCGCTGCTTAGTCTGATAAAACAGAGATAAATTAGAAAGTGATATTCCAACATTAATTTTCTTATCATAGAAATCATAATTTATAGACGGCAGCACTGCTAAATATTGTAGTCTATTTTTGTCTGTATTAAAATTTATTAAAGAATCTATTTTTTGATTTTTGCTTTTTTCAATCTCTGTAAATAGTGGATTTTTGCTTTGCGCAGAAATATTAACACTATATAAAAACAGTGTGAGATTCAATAATAATGGGGCTTTTATCCTCATAAATAGATAATTATTACAGAAATTCTCTATAAAAGTAACGCTAAATATGTAATAAACAAACTCTTAGGATTTATTATTATTTGATTTTAGAAATTCTATTTATTTTATAGTAATATGAGTAAACAAATATTACTTGGTAAACATAAAAGACTATATTTGTAAATAATCAAAAATTTGCTCGATGGGAAAAGTATTAAGTATTAGTAATCATAAAGGTGGAGTTGGTAAAACGACATCTGCAATCAATATTGGCGCAGCTTTAAATAAGTTAGGTAAAAAAGTGCTATTAATTGATTTAGATCCTCAAGCAAATCTTAGTCAAAGTTTGGGATTGATTAATCAAGAGAAAACAATCTACGGAGCTTTGAAAGGAGAATATAAATTAGAACCGTTTACGGTTCTAAAAGGATTGGATATCATTCCCTCCACTTTGGATTTATCTGGAGCTGAAATTGAATTGAGTTCTGAACCAGGGAGAGAATACATTTTAAAAGAATTAATTGAAAATGTGAGAGGATCTTATGATTTTATAATTATTGATAGTCCACCATCTTTAGGACTTTTAACTATAAATTCGTTTACTGCAGCTGACGAAATTATCATTCCATTGCAAGCACAATTTTTGGCCATGCAAGGTTTGGCCAAGTTGGTCGAAGTGGTGGAAAAAATTAAAAGTAGATTAAATAAAGGACTGAAAATTGGAGGAGTTTTTATTACGCAATACGACGGAAGGAAAGTTTTAAATCGTGATGTAGTTGATACAATTAACGCACATTTTAAAAGCGAAGTTTTTAAAACAAAAATTAGAGATAATATTGCTTTGGCCGAAGCTCCAGCACAAGCGATGGATATCTTTAGATATAACGCTAAAAGTAATGGCGCTGAGGATTATATGGAATTAGCTAAGGAAATATTAAAACGAAAGTAAACATAGTAATACAAGTAAACATTTATTACTAAGTAAACATAAAATATAAAGTTATGGCAAAGAAAAGTTTTTCAGGTGGTTTAAATTCGTTGCTTGGAGAGCCAATGCAAGCGGAACGAGCTGCAGAACCGAAAGAACCAAAATCAGTAAAAAAAGAGATTACAAAGACTTCTCAAATTGGTACGAAAGAAAAAGAAACAAGGGCGACTTTTATAGTGAACGAAGATTTATTGGAGAAGATGAAAGCTTTGGCTTATTGGGATCGAGTTTTAATCAAGGACATTGTAAATAATGCTTTTGAGGAACATATCGCAAGACATGAAAAAAAGAATGGAGAGATAAAAGTAATGCCTAAAAAATAATAAATGGGAAAGTTTGAATTTACAAAACCTGAATTTCTATTTTGTGAAATTCCTATTAAGGATGGTTCTGATCATGATGATAGAATTTGGATTTATCATTTAGAAAGTTTGTCTTTGATTGAGTTCATTAATGTGGATGATTTCAAAGATTTTCAATTCGTAGGTAAACAAGATCGTTTTGAATATTTAGACGAAAACTGGTTTGGGGTTTTTGTGCAAAATAATTGTGAAGGTACTGAGCAGAATCCTGACCAGGTTCTGAAAAAAGCTTGGAAATATCTGGAAGAATATTTCGACTGGGAAGAAGAACAAGACGAAGAATAACCATAAAAACTATAAACCAATGAATGCTAAAAAAATTATTTTATGTTTAGTAATGCTCTGTAGCATTACGATTGTTAAAGCGCAAAGCAATGTTAATGATGCTCCAAGCGTCTCCGATATGGCGGGCGAAATGGTTACCAAAGTGAAACTAGCTAAAGAATATTTCATGACTTCAAATGATGTAGTTGCAGGTAAAACTTTTGAAGAGAGAACCGCCAATTTGACTACTAAAACAAAAGCATTATTTAATGAGTATAGGGATATCAGAACCGACCAAAATAAGAGAGGTTTATTTGTTACAAAAGATATTAAGGAAAGTATAAACTATGAATTGAGTATCATTAGGCAAACATTGCATTACATGAACTTGCCTACGGATTTGTAAAGATTTAATTTGATTGAAATCAGAAACCAAACCTACCTTATTATGGATATAGTTAAGTTTAAAATCACTCCGAAAACCATTAAAATTGAAGTTCGAAATACTAATAATTATGTATTTGATTTTAATAAAGCGGTTCAAATGGAGCCAGCGGACAAAGATGTTTTATTAAAATTGTATGCTGCTTTAGAGTTGCTTTTTAAAAAAGAAAACTCTGCCGATTGTAAAAATTATATACCACCCAATCAAACGAATATACTCGATCAAATTAATGAGGTTGGAGAAGTGAAGTAATAAAAAAAGCCCTAGACGTAGTCCAGGGCCTTTTTTATGATGATGTGGATAAAGTTAGGCGATGTTATTTTGACTATTGTGATGTTAGTTCTTCAATTATCCCATTATACCAACAAGTTTGCAAGCTCAAATTTTCTTTTACAGGCTCATTGCTAAATCCTTTAATTTTTATTTCTCCATTTTCTAATATATAAATCGGATTTTCTTTCATACCAATTTCTTTATAAAAACTTGCGCTGTGAATACCCATAAAGAAAAATTGTGTAGAACTAGAAATTGAGATTCCACCATTTATATTATGTGTTGATGATGCTCTTGTAATTACTGGAGAACCACTCATCCCTGGGAATAAATTTCCATCCATCAAAAAATAAGGTTTTCCGTCAAATGGAATTTCTATTGGAGTAGATACAATGCAATTTTTAGCAATAGGAAGTTGGTTTATCTTGTCGGTAAATCCTCGTGGATAACCAATAACAAGTAATTCAGATCCAACTTCAAGTTCTAAACCATGTGGTGGGAAGTTTTTATTGGAAAGAGTATTAATTATGGTATTTGTTAAGTCAATATTTTCTAGAGGAATTGCTATGACGTCAATTTCAGGATTAGAATACCCTAACCAAGTAATTGTACCGTCTTTTACTAATGGAATTTCAACAGTTTTAAAGACGCTTAAATCGCTTTTATTAGTATGAATTTTAACAACTAATTTAGCTGAAGAATCCGTAGTTGAATAATTTACTACGTGTCTGTTTGTAATTAAGAATTTCTTACCATTAGATTCATAAAAGAATCCTGTTGCTGTACTAAAAACATTTTCATTACTTACTTGAAAAAGCATGACTATGGAGAAAATAATTTCATTCATATTTGGTGGTTTTTTTTTATAATATTTTCTAACAGTTCTCGACTTAGTGATTTGGCGGATTTATGAAATGAATTTTACTATTTTGCTCTAAACTTCAATTGAAAACGGTAATACCGCTAAACTTACAATCTTGCAAAATATGTGTTGGGTGATATTTTTTTACATATAATGTTTTACAATTTCAGAAATTCTTTCCAAATATTCATTTTTAACATCCATACTTAATTGTCGTGCATTAATTAAAATAAAATTATTATTTTTATAAACAACTAATTTTTCTCTACTTTTTGATTTGTTTTCACATAATTTCACATTAAATATTTCTTGAATTTTTACAGAATTCAAATAGTCGCCACAAGCAAGAATTATTACTTTAAAACTTTTAAAATAACTATGTTTAAGAAATTCAATTCTTTTTTCATCTTTAAAATTTTTAATATTACTTAACTTTGAAGGTTTATAATTAATCTCACTTATAAATGAAGTTTTAAAAAAATCTTGATATTCTTCGTTTTTAGTAGAGAATATTAATTTATTTAAAATTGAGTATTTAGTCCAAGTATGACCACTTTTTTGTTTTCCACGATATGGAATAAATACATTTACATAATTGGTGTTTTCGTAAAATTTTTTTGTATTCATTGGAAATAAATTATCAGTATAATATTTCCACTGCATAGGATTGTCTATGCTTTCATATTTTAATTGTAATAAATTAGATTTGTCAAATCCTTTTTCTTTACCCAAAATTAAAATTTTTGAGTTTGGATTCCCATATCCTATATAATAAGGATTAGGTTCTTCAATATTTAAAATATTTGAATAGAAGTTTTTACTATTAATATTTGATTTTTCAACTAAATCAATGAACTTTTCAGTGTACATAATTAAAGTTTTTTCCAATAATGAGAATTTGCTTTTGTACAACCTACTTGTTGTGGACTGCTTTTTGTTTTAACGACAATTTTGCAATCTCTACATTGATAATTATTATTTCCAACTTCTCCCAATCTAACCCAATTGTGAGAACTTTTCACATTGCAACCACTTTGGTTAGGACTACTATTCGTTGTTATAGTTGTTCCACAATAAGAACACGAGTAAATGTTTTCTGACATAATGTTTATTTTAAGTTTATGATTTCGTCTAATTTGCCTTAAAGTATCGCCCAACTTGTATATACGCGCTACTAAGTAGCTACAATCCATACAAAATGGGGTTGCTTTGCGCTATTTTGTATGGTTTTATTTTCAAATATATAAAATTCTTACATAAAAAAGTATTTACAAGACTGATAAACTTAAATTATCGATCGTTGACCTGTTCATTAATTGAATAGGTTAATCCTTTAAAAATTAATAATTTTACGTTTTTCACATTAGTCTTATATAAATGCAAATTACACATAAAATCAACGATTTCTTCTTCACATTATTTCCAAATTTGATATCTGACAATAAGGAAGTAATAATTGCTGCAATGAAAAAACAGTACACTTACGGTCCTTTTGTCCCAACTGTAACCTTGCAAGAAGATTTAGTTAAAATTGACGTCGACACCGAAACAATCCTAACGCAAGATGCTGATTACAATAAAACTGTTGCCTTGTGTGACGAAGGAAAATTTGATGATGCAAGAGTAACCCTCGAAAAACTAATTGATAAAAACCCCACTAATTCAGAATTCCATAGAATTCTAGGGCAAATACATTCGGAACAAGGAGACCAGAACGAAGCTATTAATGCTTTAATAGATTCGTTACGGTGGAACTCTTCAAATGGATGGGCATTAATGATGATGGGCAATATTTTTGCACGATATAAAAAAGACGTAACTACCGCTCTAAAATATTACGATCAAGCAATTTTAGTAAATAAAGCTGACCACATTACTTTGGCCAATATTACTTATGTTTTATTTCAAGAAAACAAATTGGAAGATGCTAAAAAATATGCATTTGAAGCTATAAAATTAAAAGACAATTATCCTAACACCTCTTTTATACTATCGTTAATTGAAGAAAAGGAAGATAACTTGCAAGCGGCATTCAACTACACAATTCTAACAATAAAGCAGTCAATTAACGAAGATGCACTTTACCAAAATGCATTAGAACAAGCTTTTGCTGTAGCAAATAAAATTGCAGCTAATTTAGATATTAAAAAAATATTTAAAACTTACAGAAGCAGATTAGAAGCTTTAGGCGGAATTGAAATTGATATTGTCGAAGACAATGAAATAAGTACAGTGGCCAAAATAGAATTTGCCGAAAGATACAATCGAGATAAACACATTGTAAAATATAAAATTACTTATCCTGCTGTCGAGCATTTAGTAATGCATGAATTAGTTCATTTAGACTTTGTAATCCAGGCACGTGCTGAAAATCTAAATCAAGTTTTCATTTCAACCCAACAAAACAAACAGAATTTTATTCGAACTATTCAACCAACTATTCAAAAGTTGGAGAAAATGGGAGTGGATAAAACAATGGCTGATAAGTTTATAGACGGTGTTTTTGATGGATTAAATCTTCAAACTTACAATACGCCTATTGATATTTTCATCGAAGACTTTCTTTATAAAGAATATTCAGAATTAAGACCGTATCAATTTCTATCACTTTTTAACTTGCTTCAAGAAGCGATTAAATCAGTAACTGACGAAAGAGTTTTAGATATAGCACCCAAAAATATAGTTTCAAAAACCAAAACATACAGCTTAGTAAATGCCTTGCAATTCAAAGAGTTATTTGGTTTGGATTTAATTTCTGAATTCAAGGGAAATAGTATAGAACTAAAATTGGCAGAAATATTTTATAGAGAGTTTTCCGCACACAAAGACAACCGTAAAGCTGGACAAGAATTTGAATTAGTGCAGCATTGGGCAAAAGAATTAGATTTAGAACAATTTTTTGAACTAGAGAACGAAGCTAAATTTGAGACTAAAAATAATATTGATGATTTTCTAAAAAAGCTGCAACACGATCCTTTTGGCTTAGATGAAGAACAAGATCCGTCTGAAAAAAAGGAAATGGAACAATTCCTAAAACATCAAGAAGAATTAGGTACAAATATGGCGATTGTCATGTTCATGGTCGATGCATTAAAGTATTTCAAAGACAAACAAGCGGAAGATATAAAACAAACCGCACTCGAGATTGCTATGTTAGGAACTATGGGAATTGATCCCAATAAAAAAGAATATATCATTGCTAGTATTGCTGGAAAGCGCTTTTCAGGAAATCAAGTCCTTGCCTATTATTATGTTTCATGGGCGATAGCAATGCCAGAACAAGTGCAACATCTTGGACTGGATTTTAAAACGGAATATGAAATGGCAAAAAAGTTGAAATAGTTTAGAGAGTAATTGGATTAAGTTTCAATAAAGGAAAAGTATAAATTGTTATAACTTTTTTATCGAAGGCTGATTGTAAAAACTATATTCCGCCAAATCAAACGAATATACTCGATCAAATAAATGACATGGAATAAAGAAAGCCCTAGACGTTAGTCCAGGGCTTTCTTTATGGTTGGTTTGTGAATGGGAACATTTTGTAATTGCTGATGGTAGCTGTGATTTTATTTATTTTTATTGCAAATATGAAAAGCTCGTTCATATAATTCGTCGAAAGTTATAATATCAACGTTTCGAGAATCTCTTCTAAATAGTTCAAAAGTTTTTTTCTTTATTTCTTTGACTTTTGTTGAATCTGCAGATTCTTCAATTTCTTTTTTAAGATTTCCAATAATTAAAATACATTTTGAGTCATATGCTTTTTGTGTGATTTTTTCTCCTTCTTGATTAAAAGGATCTTTTTCTAATTTTAATTGACCACTTGCTTTTTGTTCTAATATTTGTGAAACTGCATAAATTAGTTTCGTAGATAATGACCAACTATTAGAACGATTTTTTCCATTTTCAAACAATTCAGTGTCAGGAGTTTTTAATTCTACAAAAGTTGTGTAATAATTATCTCCAATTAAAAAATCTGCATTTACTTGTTCTTTACCGCTTGCATCTGTGTCAGATGCTGAAAATTCTTTTTGTAAAATATTTTGAAAACGATAGTCTAATCCATAACCAAAAATCCAAGGATTTTTATTAAAAAAATATTGCCAAGCAATTTCATTTTTTGAATTTTCACTAATAGTTATCTTTTGTTTTGTATCAAAATCTGAAATCATTTTGGAAATTATTTCTTCTTCTTTTTTATACACTTTAATGTATTGATCGTTTTGTAAAAGTTTTTGAAATATCTTTAATTGGCTTTTTCTATATCCGGTATTTATAATGTCTTGACTCGTTACAATTTCATTATCTAAAAGCTCTTGAATTAGTTCTGCTCCTTCATTTCCTTGTAGTAAAGTTGAAATCTTTTTCTTCGTTTGCTCATCAAGTATATCTAAAGAATTTTCTGCAAGTTTTAATCGACGTTCAGAAATTGTACTTAAATCTAAATCGTGAATAAAATTTAAAAACAATTCAAGTTGAGCAAAATTAAATTTTGAAAAGGATAATTTTTGAGTTTCTTTTCCCCCTACAATTTTAATTATATCTAATCCTTCTACGTCGTTTCTGCTTGGCAAAAATTTGATTTGCATATAGGTTTTTGTTGATAATTGAATGTTTAGCTCATCATCATTTGCAAATACCACTTTGAAAAATCGACCATTTTCAATAGAATGATTATAAAGCTGTTCTAATTTATAATTATCGATTATTTCGGCTTTTGTATTTGTGTCTGTTCTTAACATCTTAATATTTTTATGATTTTTTCGTTCCTAGGTATGATTGCTGCCAACTAGTAAATACCTGCTACTTTGTAGTGTCTTATTCTCAAATATATGATTTATTCTTACTTAAAAAAGCCCTAGACGTTAGTCCAGGGCTTAACTATTTAAATAGTATTTAATCTTTCTTCAAAAACACTTTCTCTGTTTTCTTTATTATAGAAAGGCATTCCGATTAATTTATAGCTTTGGTTTTGGTATAATTCTACTTTTGCTACTTGTTCAATATTCAATAGTAAATCTTCTTTCCATTGATCTTGATACAATAATTGGTTTCCTTTTGGTTCTATGAATAATTGATATAAAACTTCGTCATTGTTTTGTTTTTCTTTCATGAATAAAACAAAGTCTGGCTCTGTTGCTTTACCATCACTAAATCTAAATAATTTAAAATGACGTTCATTTCGGAGTAAGTAGATATCAAAGAATTTCTCTTTTAAATTTTCAATTTGGCCCTGAAAGAATTTAACTAAAAACTTTTCTTCTGAGCTGCCGTAATTTTCATTAAAAGCATACCAATCGGCTTTGTTTAAGTCTACAAAATATTTAGTATTTATATCGTGGCGCATTGTTGGTTTACCTGTTTCTGCATCGGCTCCAGGGGAAATTGAAAAAGACAACTTTTTATTACGGAAGTGTTTCCTAATAGGTTCTCTGTAAAAGCTTTTTGTACCTCTATAATCACCAAATTTAGTATTGACTTCATCTGCGATTTTTGAGGTTACATAAATTACTATTTCAAGTTTTTGAAATGCAGTTAACTCTTTTACGTCTTTTTCTAATCCTGTAACGTCAACAATAATACCTCCTAAGTATTTTTCATTTGTAACAAAATCCGTTATTGATTTAACCGAAGGAAATAATCGTTTGATACTGTGAAACCTATAAAAAGGATTTTTATTTAATCCTTTTATTAGGATCGTTTTATCCCATAAATTAAAACGATGCTGTTGCATGTAATTTGCAGCAACTCTATTTGATTTTATCTCTTTATCATCAAAAATGGTGTTTACTGCAGAACGGTTTGTTCTAAGGGAATATGTATATCGTTTTACAATGTCCGGTTCTTGATATTCGAAATTAAGTTTAGGAGTATTAAGTACTTTTTTATTTAGGAGTATGAAACCATTTCGATATAAACTAGTTTCTTTAAAATCATCTTTTAAGAATAAGTCAACTTCTACTTTTTCATCAGGAAATAAACCTATTTGTCTTAATGCTTGATTAAGTTCAGTTATGTATCTGGGATTGTGTGAGCAATGATAATGTAATGTTTCACAAACTCTCAATTGATTTGTAACATCATCATCATATTTTCTTTTATCTAACTCTTGATCGTCTTCTAATTTGAAAGGAAAATAACGAGCTCCACGCCCAATTAATTGTGCTTCTTGTACGGTTGTTTTACCAGGATTATTTCCTGCTGCATCACGGGTATCATATAGACGAACAATATCAAAAAGGTTCAATACATCCCATCCTTCGTTTAGTTTATCTACTGCAAAAATGGCTCTGTATTCGTTGTCAAAATCTTCAAGACTATTTATCGTAATTTGCTTATCATCTGAATCATTTTTAGAATTAACGGAGATTACTTTATCTGCAGAAAAATCTTCTCTTAATTCATCAATAAGGTTTTCTAATGAAATTTTATTTTCTGTAAAATAGGCAATTGCTTCTTTAACTACTTCATTATCTAGTTTTACAATTTTTTGTAATTTATCAGTATTTAAGGTTTTAATTGCTGCAATAAATTTTTCTTCCATAACGGCACTTTCAGCAGTGGTTTTGGATTTAAACATTATTACGGGTTTTGCAATTATTCCATTTGCCGAAAACACTTTCTTTTTATATTGGCTAATTACTACAGCAACTACGGCTCTGTCTATTGGTTCAAAATCGACTTGATTTGTTTTGACTTCTTTAGAATATTTATCTTCTCTAAACTTGGTTAAAGGGTAATCATATAATAATTTATCAGCGTATTTTGATGCAATATTAGGATGGGAAAGTTCTAATGTGGCTGTAAATTCCATCATTATATTGTCGACGTTCGATCGAAATATTCTATCAACAGTATTCTCCCAATTATTATTTACTTCTTTTTCAGAGGCTGTAAAAGTCTTTTTTGTAAGTGCATTAATGTGGTGCGCTTCATCAGAAATTAAAACTACTTTTTTATCTCTGAAATCATCAAAAGTGATGCTGTTTTCCCTAGGGTTATTTAGTTTTGTATGTAATCCTTGAATAGTTGAAAAGAGAATACTTATATCATCCGCATTGGTGCTTTCAAAACTCTGTACTTCATTAATTAAAACGTTTACGCCGTTAATGTTTATGGTGTCTTTAAAAAGATATTTAGAGCTCTTAGGGTTTAGAAAATTCTCTTTTGTTTTACGAATGATGGTGTCTGTATTTACAAAGAAAATAAAATTGCGATACCCCATATTATAAAGCTCAAGTATTGCACCAGCCATTACTAAAGTTTTACCACTGCCGGTAGCCATATGAAACAAAACTTGTGTTGGTTTTGCCCTTAGTTTAGGGTTATGTAAATAATAATCTAGGGCTGTGAAAGCTTCTGTTTGATACTGTCGAGAACCAAACTTTAGATTGTTTTTTATGATTGGAGATAATACTACTTCTAAATCACCATCTTCAATTTTTGAAGCAATTCTTTTATCTAAACGTTGGTATGTATCTTGTTGGTTGAATAAAGACATATTTATTTTTTAGAGTAGAATTGTTTATTTAGTTTTTTATCTTCTTCACTTACGTTGAAAGTTGCATCCGCTATTTCAGAATAATTTACGTATAATTGATTTTTATCTAAAACTTCTACAAGGTATTGTTTCATGTCTTCAAGAGGTGCAGTTTTAAAAGCATCTAATCTATCATTAAATGTTTTCTTATCGAATTGATAAGATAAAAATGCGGTGTCTTGCATTTCGTTCCAAACATTGATTATTTGGTCTTTAGTTGTTGTATCTTGAATTTGATCAATATATTTTTGATTGTATTGCATTAGTTCTGCGTAAACAAAAGAACCGCCACCTTGCCAATTTACGTTTTTTGAAACGCCTCCTTGCTCACCATTGATAACTTTTTTTAATCTCTCTACTGCAATTGTATTTACATATTCCATTTGTTCTATACCAATGTATTTTCTTTTCATTTTATGAGCTACAGCTGCTGTTGTACCGCTACCTACAAAAAAGTCCAATACTATGTCATTTTCCTTGGTACAGCATTCTATAATATTATGTAATAATAATTCTGGTTTTGGGGTTTCAAAGGGTTTACTGTCATCTTTTATATCAAACAATAATCTTAATTCAGCAGTTGCATCTTGATTTTGTCCCCAATCAAGCAATAAATCTGTAATAGTTTTACCACTATTATCTTCTTCTTCGGTTTTATATCTTCTAAACGAATTGCTTTCAGTAATATAAAGTAAATCTAAATTTGCAAATCTTTCTAATTCTGTTTGTTTAGTTCTAAATTTAGCTTTGGCTTTAAAATCATTAACGACTCTACCGTTTTTTATTTCTACATCTTCTAGAAATTCTGTTGACATAGTTTTATTTTGATAGACTCCTTTTTTAATTATGGTGTTTGCGTCACCCATATATTTAATCCCTTTATTTATAAGCATTTCACTTATTTTATTATCAGAATTATCTATTCTTTTAGTTGTATCTGTAGTTTTTCCTATTTGAAGTTTTGCTACATTACTTTCATTTTTACTATAAATTAAAATGACTTCCATTACACCTGCAATCTTTGATAAAAAAGAAGGTTGTTTTTTCTTTTTCCAGTGAAGCATTCCTATGTAGTTTTTTCTAAAAAAAACTTCATCTAACATTACATTTAGATATGGTAATTCTGGAGTTCCAATATGCCCGTTTTTATTATTTCTAGAGCTGTCAATTTGAATGAAAATTAAACCATCTTCGGTAAGGAGTTTTTTAGCAATTTGGAGTCTGTTTTTTATGAATGTAAGCCAAGTACTGCTTGAAAAACTATCATTATAATTAAAGCCATCACCTCCTGTGTTATATGGAATATCAAGATATATTAGTTTAATTTTTCCTCTATGAGTTTTTAATAAAGATGAAATTGATAAAAGATTATTTCCTTTAATTATAAGATTTTCGTCACCTTTTAATTCGGTTACTTTATGTTCACCATCTTTATCAAACTTTGTAAAATTAGTGAAAGCTTTTGCATCTAATAATCTATCTACGCTATCAGGAGCTAATGTTTCATTCCAAAAAATTTCATTTCTTTTTTGGTCCTCTTTTGTTTGCCCTCCTTCAAGAACGCAATCTTTATGAGGCCATGCCAACACAACATCATTTGAAGTAGAAATGAAGTTATCTAAATTATCGTCATTTGTAATTAAACCAATTTTGTTTTTGAAGGCGGTATAACTGTCCGGAAGGAAGGATTTGTTATTTACAAAACGTTGAAATTTGATTTTATCAAACACTAAAACATTTTCCACTTCTTGAAAGAAGTGTTTTTTGAATGTATCGCTTTTTAGAAGTACTATTATTAATTGAGGTTCTACTTTTAAAGCTAACTCAATGATTTTATTTTTATTTAAATATCCATCAACAACTAAATTATCTTCGTGTTTAAGTAATTCTATAAGGTCGTTTTGTAAGTTTTGCATGTTCTTATTTTATATTCAAATATATATAATAAAAGCCCTAGACGATAGTCCAGGGCTTCGTGATTTATTTTTCGGTGGTCAAAGTTTTACTCAATTTCAAAATTGCTACCATTGGATCTGGAGCTTCTTCTTTTTTGGCTATAGGTTTTGCAGCTGCCTTTTTTGATTTGTCGGCTTTTGGATTATAAGCAATGACATCTTCATTTAAAATATAACGAATATATCTTGGTGTGTCATTTTTCATTCCTTCCGCTAAAATTTCCTTAATCCTTTTGTTTAGTGGTTCTATAAGGTTTGGATATTTCTGCAGCTGCAGAATTACCTCTTTCACAAAAACATCATTTTTGGGTTTGTTGCTGGTTTCATAAATTGATTGAAATATTGGAATCAATTCTAAAAGTAGATCATTGGTAGTTTTTACGTTCATTGCATTTTTGCGGAATAATTTGAAACGTAGCATTTCAACGGTTCTACCGTTGCGCTCTTCTGTAAATTCAAAATAGACATCGCATTGGCCAAGATCGTAAAGTTCTTTCAATTCTTTCTTTGCTACCTGCAGCACACGTTCATTTAAGAGCGCGTAGCGGTTGTATTTATCTTCTAATATAAAAGACTTTCGTAATTCATCAACTGAGATTCTAAAGCCGTCTGTACCTTGCCATTTTTGGCAAAGCTCATACATTCTTTGGCTCCATTTACTTTTAAGAGACATTGCAACGTGTAAAGAGTAGGCTGTATATTGACTTGAGAGTTCCACCAGGAACGGCATTAATTTATGGGAAACTTGAATTTCTGCAATTCCTTTTTTGATGTGGGCGTAATTTATAAAACCGCAAGTCATCCATTCGTCATCTTCGATATTTTCATAAGTGAAATTTCGAGAGCGAAATTTCTCCAGTGCTTTCCGGGTTTCTTTTTTGTTGTCCTCCTGGTTCACTTCTTTGCATAGATCAGAAACTCGAATATTTAAAATCAAATCATCGAACAAATCTCGTTGTCCTGTATTATATTTGCTGCGCACTTCTTTAATGATATAGTAGAATATCCTTTTTTCAATAAGGGTAAGTTCATATCGGGAAGAGGTGAGCCGGTTGTCTTGAGCGATGACGATTTCTTTCATATCGTTTTTGTTTTAAAAAGTCAAATGTAACGTATTTAAAACACTGTAACAATAGTTTAGTAACAAAATGGCAAAAAAAAGGGTAAAAAAGTAACTATTCAAGGTAAAAAAGTAACATTAGGGGGTAAAAAAGTAACCTAAAAACGTGTGAACCCCAGTTTAATCAGTACTTAACGGATGCTAAAAAGGTACCAAAAAACACCCGAAAATCACTTTTTGCCAAAGTTGAAGAAAAAAAAAGGTTTTTAATGGATTTTTCTTTAGGTTGAAATTGAAAAAAAAATCATGTTCAAAAATGCGAGAGAAGAAAAAAAGGTAATAAATAAAAGAGAAAACCGGGCCGCGCGGCCTTATTTGTAAGTTACTGATTATCAAATAGTTAACACTTTGTTAATGTTCTAAAAAAAGAAGAGCTGCAGTAATGCGGCTCTTTCTTTTTTGTCCAATTTTGGTTTTTAAAAATCTTTAAAAGTTCGGTTACTTTTTTACCCCTTTTTTTGTTAAGTACTGATTTTACTAGGTATAATCTGATATTAATTGTCGGGTCTAAATTATTGATATACCCACTTTTAGTGATATGATATTTTGAATTTCTTTTTTTTAACAAAATTTTTTTCAAAAGAAAAAAGAGAAAAAAAGAAAGCCTAAAATTTAACGGAGTAATTCAAAAAGAAACGGAATTTTAAAAAAATACAACCCGCATGGGTGGAGATTTTTTTAAAATAGCGCAGCGGTCTGTTTCGTTTGAATTATGAAGTTTTCCTTCGGCTTCTTTTATTCTCTTTTCTTATGGAAATGTGGTTAAGAAAAAAGTGTTTATCGTAAAACAAAAGCACTAGCCTAGGGCATTATCAGGACCGAACAAAAACCAGATTTAAATAAAAATGTTGTGCGGTCCTGGTAATGCAACGGGGCGTCCGGCGCTTTTTTTTTATACTGCCAAACGAATTATGATTTTTTAAACGAAATTTTCTGGCAGTATAAAAAATGCCTGCGACGGAACATTAACTTCGGCGCGCCTCACAGCCACAAGTAATAAAGCGGTTTACCTACATATCTTTTTGAAATGTAAACGAGTAAACCGCTTTATTACTTTTTTCGTGGCGTAGATAGGGCAGGGGCGCGCTTCCTATTGTGCTAATGATACTAGATAATAGCTTTTTTCCAGTTACTAGTCTTAGGAGGTTCCTTTGGAATCGTGAATGTTAAGAAAGAAAAAGTTCTGATGAAAACGCTTTTAACGACCGGAGGAAGTTACTTTAAAACAAGGTTATTACATTTTTGCTGCACCTTCGCAGTAAAATGTAATGTCCTTGCCACCGCTTTTTTTTTATTTTTCTAGGGTGGCTAATTGGAATTATCTTTTTTTATTGTAGTAGTTCTAGCCACTCTAGAAAAAAACAAAACTCTTCAAGCTTA
>NZ_FQWF01000020.1 GCF_900129585.1 Flavobacterium micromati | reverse complement strand
GGTCAGAAAATAGCGGTTATAAATTTAAGAAATACCGTACACCAGACTGCAAAGAATGTCCAATGAAAGACCTTTGCACTAGTAGAACAGGGGGAAGGGAGATTGATCGCAGCCAATATGCTGATGCTGTTGAAGAAAACAACAAACGCTATCAAGAAAACCCACAGTTATACCGCACACGACAGGAAATTAATGAACACATCTTTGGCACTATTAAACGCCAATGTGGCTACAATCACACCAATTTAACGGGACTTGAAAAAGTAAATGGCGAACACAGTTTGATAATGTTAGTGTACAACATCAAACGCACGATGAATATTCTGGGAATTCCCGATTTAATTGATAAAATCCAGAAATGGAATGCAAAATACCCAACAAAAGGGTATGCCTTGATCATAGCGACCTTTTTTAAGCTCTACTGCGAGTTCAAAATTATCAGACAATTATTTCTATCTCTAAAAACCGACTCGCTTACAAGCGAGTTTTGTGCGAATAGAAAAGGCGTTATTGAATTAATTTGAGCAAAAGTGGGGTAAATTCACAGCCTGACGTTTGGTGGCTTTGCGAAGAAGCGGATTTCGAAGCACTAAACTGTCAATATACCACAAATGTTGATACGAGGTAGAATGTTCAATTAACCACTGAACCCGCTTTTTTGCAAAACCGCTGTTATGCCTTCGTTCTTCTTTCTCGGTCGTTGTTTGTCTGTCCATTTAGGTGTGTCTTAGTGCGTTGGCAAAGCAAGCTCTTTTGAAATTTTGGCTTTGTGCGGTTGGCTTGTGCGAATTGCAAATGTGCTTGCTTTAGCGTTGGCTTTTATGTTCTAAATCCTATTCTTCCTCTGTCGTCATTATTGTTTTCTCCTTCCATTTTAGCTTTGATTACTAAATAACTTTTCAACTCCTGCAAAGAAATTGATGGTTTGTTGCTTCGGATTGTTTCCAATACGATTGATTTTGTAATTCTTAAATTGTCTTTTAATGCTCTTCTTGATGCTTCGTCACATAAAAATTTAATGTCGCTCGAAACGTAATTTTCTGTTGCCTTGGCAAGTTCTTCGTAATTCATGACGATTTCTGTCGGTCGCTTTTTTAAGTACAATTCAAACATCAATTTTCGGGCTTCAAAGTCAGGTGGTGGCAAATAAATATGTTTGTCTAATCTTCCTGACCGTAAAATTGCTGGGTCAATTGCATTTGGTCTATTTGTAGCACCGATTATGAAAATTCCGTCATCTCCACAATTATTCATTTGTGCTAAAAATTCATTGACAGCACTTGTGTTCATATGGCTAATGTTAGAGGTATCTCTGTTTGGAACAAGTGCATCTAATTCGTCTATAAAAATTATACTTGGTGCGTTTTGTTTTGCTTCATCAAATAGATTTTTGATGTTTTCCTGGGAAGCATTTACAAATTTGCTTTGAATGTCAGATGGTTTTATTTGATAAAAATTAAAGCCAATTTCTTCTGCCATTTTCTCTGCAAAAAATGTTTTTCCGCAACCAGGCGGACCATAAAGCAACATTCCGTTTGGAATTGTTAAACCATATTCAGCATAACGTTCTTTCTCGTTTAAAGCGTCAATAACATCTAATTGAATAGTGTTTTTTAACTCTTGCATTCCTGCAATGGCTGAAAATCCTTTTCCTTTCTTATTTTCTTTGGGTTGAACTTTATTAACCTTTTCTTCTGGAATTGAAAGTTCAACTGCTAATTCTCCGCTCAATGTTTGGATAAATTCTTTTACAGATTTAAAACGGTTTTCTGCTTTTGGCTGTAATGCTTTTCGGATTATATTTTGTGTCTGCTCATCTATCTTATCAGAAAATTTTAAAGGCTTTTTTCTTTCGTCTAAAATAACTTCTTCTAATTGTATTTTATCAGATTTGTATTTTGAAATTTCTATAAAATAAGGCGGTAAACCCGTCAGTAAATGATAGTACAACGCACCAACGGAATAAATATCGCTTTGGAATGAAAAGACTTTATTAAAAGTTTCATTGGCTGTGTAAAATAAATTCAGTCCATCTTTCAAAAAATCTTTGTTGGATTGTTTTAAAAATCGAGCATATCCAAAATCAATAATTTTTGGAATGGTAACTTTGCGCGATAAATCCAACATTATATTTTGATTGGTAATGTCGTTGTGAATTATTTGTTTGTTATGTAGATAATTCAAACCATTTAAAACACTCAAAATGATATTTTTTACTTCATATAAATTCAGCGTGTTTTCACGTTTCATTTTTTCCGCTACAGTTTCCCCACTTACAAAATCCAACACCACATAAGCCAATTTTTGGTTGTCAATTACAATATTTCCACTATCGTTGTACTTAACCAAATTGGAATGTTTGATTTGTTGCAGCATTTCAATTTCTAAAATTTCTCCACTTTCCGTAAACTGTGTTCGATGCAATTTTGCGTAGTCAAAAAGTTTTAGAAATTTGATTTCTTTTGCTTCATTTTGTACACGATAAGTTTCGGCATAACTTCCTTTTTTCATAAAGAAGCTAACCGAATATTTACCGTCAATGATTTGACCTTTTGTTAATATAGATTTACTCATTTTTTACTATTTTTCATCAAACTCACTAATAATCCCACGCCAACAATCACGTCAACAATATTCCACAAATCTCGTCCTAAAGCAATTTTGAAAAACGGTTGAAATAACAATGCTAATGCTCCAAAGATCAACATTTCAGTTTGTCTACTTTGTTGATTAGCTTTATAAGCCAAAACTACAAAGCCAATCAAAGCCGCAAACCTAACCAATTGAAAATAAGCGTAAGGCATATCCAAAAGGCAGAGAAAAAAGAGAATTGCTAAAGCTATTTTAATGATATTTTCCAATGCAATTAATTTTGGTCAAACTCTGATTTTGAAATTTGTTTACCGCCAGCTAATTGTGGAACAGAAGATTCCTTAATACTAAAAGTTAAAGTCAAAACTGAATAACCTCTTTCATCGTTAGTAACCTGAAATGGTTTTCCCTTTTGATAAACAGGCTCTTTGCCTTTTAACACGGCTTTTGTTTTAGTAAAATATTGACCACTTTCAGAAAAATAGATAGTTTCGCTTCCATACGAACTTATTGTAACTGTTTCGTGTAATGTGCCTTTTCCACTTCCCTTCATCACTTTCACAGTCATAGAACGCTGTGAGTTATTTTCTACTGTTAATTTTGCTTGGGCTTGAAGCTGAAAAGACGCAAACAATAGTAATGTATAAGATAATATTAATTTATATGTTGTTTTCATAGTTTATGTTTTTTTATTTTTAAATTTTATCCGACTAAAACAGTATCATCACCGCTTGGTTTTTCTATATCTGGTAATAAATTGATTAAGTCGATAACAATAGGATGTAAATCCTCTGTAGTCGGATTTTCCCCGATTTGTTGCAAACCTTCATTTAAAAGTTGTCTTGCTCGATTGCTATCTTTCCAATGGTATGAACCGAAATTTTGATTGTGTTGTCTAATGAAATTAATCAATTGATATACTAAAGTCATTTGAAAAAATACAGAATGTATTTCCTCTGCCAATGCTTTACCTAGCTTAATGTCTTGGTTTTTAATTACTTCCTCTAATTGGTTTCTTAAATGATTTACGATTTGAGTTGTTTTTTCATTTCCTAAATCCTTATTAGCTTTCTCTAATCTATAAAATTCTTCCTTTAGCTCTTCTTCAAATTTAGGCCATTCTGTAGTTTCGCTTAATTCGTCAATAGTTTTGAGCGTTTTACGAAGATTTGTTAAAACTTCTTGTTTGCCGTCCACATCGTTTTTACTATTGTCAAACTTTTTTTCGAGTTCAGTAATGTCGTTTTCAATTTTTTGAACTTTGTCAGCGTTTATTCCTTCGTCTTTCAACTCTTCAATACTTCCTTTTGCTTTGCGAATTTCATTTGAAAGCCAATTTGTTTCAACTGATTGAACGGTATCGGTAGGAACATCAATTTCTGCCGTATGGTCTAAATATGGAAAATATGCTTGAATAGAAACTTTTTGAGATTTGTCAATATTTATCATCAAATCTACATCGCTGTTTTCGGGCAATAATGCTGGCAAATCTGCTCCGCTAATTATGATGTCATAAACGTGTTCGTTGTAAATGGCTCTTGTCCCGTCTGCACCGTGTTCGCCTTGGTATAATGGGATTTTGATGAAGTCATTATCCATTCCGGGACGAATTTGTTTTTGAGTTTTTAGTCCGTTTGCTGTTCCTGTTGCAGGTAAAGATTTATTTTGTTCCAATCCAGAAACTTGCCTAAATTCAATTTTGCCTGTTTCTCTTTTTTTAATTTCTATGCCCCAATTAAGTGTAAGTCCTTGCATTGAGTTCAATCCGCCAATACCTTGAATGATTGTAAATTCCTTGGGTTCACTTTCTAAAATGTTGCCTTTATCGTCAAACAAAGTAACTTCAAAACCATTTTTACCCTCTTTTAGTTGCGTTTCAATTACTTCGCCAATTTGGTTTATTTCAACCTTACCGCTTGACCAAGCTTTGTCGTTTCTTGCAATTTCGGCAAAAACCTTTTCGGGAATTATTCCTTCCGTTTTTTCAACCAAAATTTTAAGGGTAACAAATTCTTCCATTTCAACGGTTGATGCTTCGTGTCCGATTTCAATTTGAATTTTACCTTTTGTTCTTCCTTTGTCAATAATTTCATTAGATAGGCTTACTGTAGAAGCATACAAAGCAGCTCCTTTAGAAACTACAGTCATTGGGTCAACAGTTGTATCAGGCTTGCAAATCTGTTTCTCCAACATCTTTCTGATGATAGGCGAAAAAGTAGGACCGCCAACTAAAATTAAAGAATTTAAAGAAGAACCTTTTAAGTTATTACGCTCTAAAAGTTTTTTTGAAATATCAACTGCTTTTTGAAAAATAGGCGATAATACCTTTTCCAAATCTGCTTGTGTTACCGTTAAATCAATTTCAATATCTTCTCCGTCATCATCAGTTCCAGAGCCTTCTTCTTTGTATAAATTAAACTCGCTTTTAAATGAAAGTTCGTTTTTTAGTTCTTCTGCAAAAGATTTTAACGCTTCTCTATATTTTAATTTCTTTGTATCATCATTTAAGATATCGTCAATTGAAAAGTTTTTTTGGATGTGTGGAATTATAATTTCATCTACAATAGCCAAATCTAAATTTTTACCACCTAAATAATTATCTCCTTCCGTATCTGCAACTTTCATAATACCGTCTTCAACTTTCAACAAAGCAGCATCAAAAGTTCCACCTCCAAAATCAAAAACCAACCAAAAACCGTCTTTCTTATTATTGTCTAAACCATATGCAATTGCAGCGGCAACAGGTTCTTGCAAAACTTCTGCGTGTTCAAAGCCCGCTAACTTTGCTGCTCGTCTTGTCGCATCAATTTGATTGTTTTTGAAAACTGCTGGAACGGTAATTACTACTGCGTTTACGGCTTCATCAGTTACAAATGATTTTAATGTTTTTAAAACCTCTGCCGACAATTCTTCCGAACTTAAATCTTTATCCAAATTGGAACTGAAATACCTTTTATCAGTTCCCATTGTTCTTTTAAACTCAATAAAAGCATTAGGTTCAATATCTTTGGACAAACTAGCTTCTTGTTCACTTCTGTAAACTGCGAATGCTTTTTTGCCTGCTAAAACTCCCTTTTTGTTATAAGCAATGCAAGACGGCATCGTGTCGTCCAATCCATTAACTTTTATGATTTTTGCTTCTCCGCCTTCAATTCTTGAAATTGCTGAATTGGTGGTACCCAAGTCGATACCGTAATCTATTTTAGTTCTTGCCATTTTATTTTTTTGAATATTTTAGTTTTGAGAAACATCTACTTGTGCTCTTTGAATAAGAACACCGTTATAATTTACTTGTGGTTTTACAACAGATGTGATAATTTTTCTTCCTTCAGTTAGATTTTCGTCTGTTATGAAATTGATTACATCAATATTCATTCGCTCGTCATAATCTCTGTTTAAAAGATTAACCGTTTCATAACCATTGGAAGCAAAGTTTGCCTGTATTCTTTCAATGCCTTTTACAAGAGGTTTTAGTCCTTTTGTTTCTTCGTCCATTTTAGAAATATTTTTTTGCATTCTCACAATTTCATCAGCTACTTTTAAAGCCAAAGAATGGTCGATTTCAATATTGGAATTAGCTGAAACAATTTGTTTTTCTTCCTGTTTCAATTTTAGCTGTGTGTCCAAAACCTCAATTAATTTACTATCTAATTTGATGCTTTCTTCTTCTAAAGATTTTTTAGTGTTTTTGATTTGGGTTTCTACATCAGTTTTGCTCGTTGCAATACGTTTGCCTAAAAGCCAATATAAAACACCACCTAAAAGTAACGTGATTAACGTTGCAATAATCCAATACAAACGGTTTGTATTTACGTCTTTGTCTAACTTTGAAATGCTATCTTTTGCAGTAGTTTCTGTTTGTTGAATTTTTGTACCTAAATCATTTGCAATTGCTTGAATATTTTGAACATTTTTATTTGTTTCAATTTTCAAACTGTCGATTTGTTTATTTTGATTTTCTGTTTTCGCAGAAAGTTTTGCCAGTTCATTTTTTTGCTGACTGATTATAGCTTGTTGGTTGTTTAGTTTTTGGTTTAACGAAACAATTTCCTGCTGTTGCTTTTGCAAGTCTGGATTTTTTTCTTGTGCAAAAATTGTTGTTGCACAAAGAAGAATGGGAATGAGTATAGTTTTTTTCATTTATTCATTAATGTTTGTTTAGCTTTTTTGATTTTCTCTTGCACTGCTTTTACTTCATTTTGTTTAGTTTCTGATGCTCTGAACCATTGGAATTTCTCAACTTCTCTCAATTCATTTTCCAATAATTGAATGATTTTTGTCAGGTCAGCCTTCTTATTTGGTGTCCAATCGACTTGAAATGTTTTTGTGAAAATCTTATAGTGTTCTATATATATTTCAATTTTGTGTTCGCCAACCATATATGTACATTCTTTAGCGTTTCCATAACCTTCAAGATCAATTATTTTGGTCATAGGTGTAATTGTAAAATCTTTGGAAGTAGAATAATTTTTAGGTGAATCTTTAGCACTTCTCTTAATGGTTCCGTCTGGGTTTAAGTATTTTTTGTAAATCGTAACTTTTTGAGTTCCCGTAGAATTTACATTTAATTTTAAGCCAACATATCTGATATCTTCTACAAAAAATGGATTTTCGACAGCTTTTGAGTTTGAGTCAGTATTTGTTACTGCCGAGGACAGAATCTCGAAGCACAATTTTGGGGAAATTGTTTTGTATTTTTCTACTATTCGTGAAATAGTAGAGGATTTTAAGGAATTATCTTCTGTCCATTTTATTAATTCCCAAAACTCTTTTTTAGCCTCTTGTTTTTCACTTTCTTTTATTTTCTTCAAATTACTATCAGTCAATATTTCAACAAGTAATTCATTTACATTTTGCCAATTTATTGAATTTTTAATATTGTCATTAACGGCATCCCAATTAATCGTTTTATGCCCCATTTTTATTAAAATGTCTGTTTGTTCCATCCTTTTGACTTCTTGCCTGATTTCATTTTCGTTTTCTGAGTAAGCTTCTTTTACTGACTTTAGAAACATAGTTACTTCAAAAAGTTTCTTGTCTTTCATTTCCTCTAGCGAACTAATATTTTCTTTGGTTTTGCTTTTAGTTGCTTCGTTTACCGCTACGCTTTCAGCTAATTTGGCAAGTTTCATTGCTTCTTCTAGGTAATCACTACTTCTTTCAAGTTCCTGACTTTCATTAAAATAATCAATGGAACATTGCTGTAATTCTTTAGCAATATTATCTGCTAACATTTTGTATTGTAGATTGGTATTCCCTACAATAGATTTTAAAAATGTTAATTCGATTTTTGTATTACTGTATAAATCTGTTCCAAATTTATAAGCATTGCTTTTGTCCTTTGAACGTTTTTTAGTGCACTGTTCAATTTGAGTTTCAATTTTATGAATAGGTTCTTCCGTAAATTTTTTAGAAAGGTACTTTTGTGTAATTGCATCGCAATTACTGAATAATTGCATTGTTTTAGCAGTTGAATATTTGCCTTTGAATTGCGTTAGCAATTCATCAATAAATATTTCAATCTGTTTGTTTTTATCAATTGAAAAAGTTTCATCAGCAACGGTACGAACAAAGTCTTTAAAGTTATCCGATGCTAAAAGTTTTATTTTGGCTGTAATTCCTTGTTTAATTTCTTCTTTGGAATTCTCCAATAAATAAAGCGTTCCAATATTGTTGAAAGCGGAAAAGTTTTTGGATGTAACTTCTTTTTCGTCCGTTAATTTGTCCCAAATCTCAATAGCTTTTTCTTTATTTCCAGTTATTAAATGTTGGATTGCAGTATTGTCAACGGTGTTCAAATTTGTAAACCAAAATAAGGAATGAAGTACTTTACTCTGATTTTGTTCGATGTCAGAAAAAGCCTTGTCAATAATTGAATTAGTCCTTTGAATTGCATTCAGAAAGGAAAAATCATATTCAGAAGTAATTTCTTTACCTACTTCACTAAATCTCTTGATTTTACTTTTTTGTTTTAGAATATCTTTTTCAGAACTATTGGCTAGAATTCCTGCAATTTTGTATGGGTTATTTAGTATTGACTTCATCTATAAATTTTACGGTTTCGCAAGTTACTTTCGTTTTTTTAATTGACCTTACGGTTTCCCGTAAACGTGTTTGTTGGAAGGTGTCGGTTGTGCGGTTGGGGCAAAAGCAAATGTGCTGCAACTGTGGGGAGGATTGTGCGTTGGGTTGCAGCTCTTTTGATTTTGCCGAAGCGTTGGCTTTTCTTGCATATTTCTGTTGTTCGTTTGTTGTAATGTCGTCTTTTTAGAATGAGGCATAACGTGTTGCGGCTTTGAGATGGCTGGAAGTTCGTAACCGCTCAATTTTCGGATTAACGTAAACTTGATGCGAAACGATAATTCCACTAAATTCCAGCTATATCAAAACCGCTGTTATGCACAGTTACTTTTCGAATAAGTTAAAGTCTTTTTCAACTGAAATGCCATAAAGGTTTTCGTTTTCCACAAGTGTTTTTATATATTTTGATTTGTTTTTATCTAAAATCTCTTTGTATAATTCGGTTGATAATCCCCAATTTTCGACATTAGAACTAAATAATGTTGTTAGTTTTTTTTGCAAATTTTCTAATGATAAATTTTTCCACGAATTACAAAAAGCAATTATTTTTTCTGAAACGTGTTCAGAATGGTAGCCAACAAGAATTAGAAAATTATCTTCAAGTGGTAAAAAATGAATATAAACATTATCTAAATCTGGTTCTGAAATGTGTGAAAAATAATCTAGATCATTTGCGCTAAAAATGGCAGATGCATAAATTTCAAGTTTTGGATATTTGTGAACAAAATGTTTGTATTTATCTGTGTTGTTTTCAATTTCTTTTTCTAATTCAGTTTTAAGTACAATTAAATCCTCAATTCCTAGTTTATTACCCTCGATATTTGAATTTAAAAAATCCTGGTCAATTATTCCTAATAATGATTTTGCATTTGCCATTCTAGTAAATTGTTCAACATTAATTTCTTTTTTGCGTATTTCAGCACAAACTGCTCGATAACTAAATAATAAAAATGCTTCATATGATTCAAAATTTTTATCGTCCGTTTCGATTGGCTTAAAAATTTCTGTATCGTGTTTGTTGCAAAAAACTTTATGCGTTAAAGCGTGTTTTATTCCAACTGTGCCAAATTCAAAAGGTAATTTTTTATTGTCCCATTTATTTGCGTCTATCATTTTTAATTCTACAAGATGACCGTTATAGGTTATATTACTTAACAATCCATTTTGCTGAATTAAATGAGAATTAATTGCAATTTGATCACAATTGTCTACCAAACAATTCCATTTTTTTTCCTTCAGATTTTTACTTATTTGTGCGATGATATTCTGTGGTTTCTGCATTTTTTTTGTGTAATTGTGCATAACTTATATATAGAAGCCACTTTCTGACTCCAATTCACCTAATAGGGGTGGATTGGAGACATAACAGTGACATTTTTTACATTGCTAAAATATAAAAAATTATTTACAAATTATTAAAAAGACTTTTAATTTGTTGTATATTTTTGATAAAGTGTGTAATCATTACCCAAGTTATTTACCACAAAATCCCTAGCCCTGACCGCAGCGAAAAACGCATGCCGGTAGCCAACCACTTTTTCTGGTGGTTGCAGAGCGACTAAAAGAAGCTCCTGCAAGCGCCTAGAAAAAGGGTGGGCGACCAAATGCTTTGTAGCGTAGGGCAGGAGTAGCTCCTAAAAAAAAGCGAAAAAATATTGAGTACTTGAATCCAATCTATTTTTGGTCAAATCGAGCGCAGTCGCGATGCGATGATGGTTCTCGAATGATGGTTCTCGAATGATGGTTCTCGAATGACGGGTCTCGAAAAACGGTTCTCGAGTGATGGTTCTCAAGTGATGGTTTTCGAATGACGGCTGTCGAATGATGGTTGTCGAAAAACGGTTCTCGACTGCGCTCGAACTGACAAAGTAGTACTTTATAAACAAGAGTGGCGTAAGACCATAAAAAAACTCCACTACTTGCGCAGTGGAGTTTTGATTGTTTAGAGGTAAAAGGAATTATTTAACAAAGACCCATTGTCCTGAAGCGATTAAGCTCTCGGCTTTTTTATATTTCATTTCTTGTATTTGTCCGTTGGCCACGTTTTGAATGCTCACGGTATCATTGCGATTGATTTTTGGCATATCTCTCGTGATGGTTTCCGTAATAGTGCGTTGTTGCGTTTTTCCCGCTTCACGATTAGCTGCTTCACTGCTTACAATCTCATCTTTATTTAGTTCGTAATCTTCTCGTGGTGCAACGTCAATTGCTTCCTGAATTTGTTGGTTTTCCTGAGCTGGCAAATCACCTTTGAACAAGAATGAAATTACTTCCTTGTTTACATTGTCAATCATTGCTCTAAATAAATTAAAAGCTTCTAATTTATAAATCAGCAATGGATCTTTTTGTTCGTGAACCGCAAGTTGAACTGATTGTTTCAATTCGTCCATTTTACGCAAGTGTTTTTTCCACGCTTCATCTACAATTGCTAAAGTGATGTTTTTCTCAAAATCAGCAATAAGTTGTGCCCCTTGAGAATCGTAAGCCATTTTCAAATCAGTAACCACATTCAACGATTTTATTCCATCTGTAAAAGGAACTACAATACGTTCAAATTGATTTTTTTTATCTTCATAAACATTTTTGATAATCGGGAAAGCTTCTCTTGCGCTTCTGGCCGTTTTCTCCGTGTAATATTCTAATGTTGCTTTGTATACTTTTCCAGTTAATTCCATTTCGCTCAACTTAGCAAACTCACTTTCGGTAACTGGTGAAGTGATAGAAAAATAACGAATTAATTCAAATTCGAAGTTTTTGAAATCATTTACCGCTTTATTTTGTCCTATGATTAATTCACAAGTGTCATAAAGCATATTAGCAATATCTAATTTTAAACGCTCTCCAAACAAAGCATGACGACGACGCTTGTAAACCACTTCACGTTGGGCATTCATAACATCATCATATTCTAACAAACGCTTACGAACACCAAAGTTGTTTTCTTCTACTTTTTTCTGTGCACGCTCAATAGATTTTGTCATCATCGAGTGCTGAATCACTTCTCCTTCTTCTAATCCCATTCTGTCCATTACTTTGGCTACTCTTTCTGAACCAAATAAACGCATCAAATTATCTTCAAGGGAAACGTAAAACTGTGAACTTCCTGGATCTCCTTGACGTCCTGCACGACCACGTAGCTGACGGTCAACTCGACGCGAGTCATGACGCTCTGTACCTACAATTGCCAATCCACCTGCTGCTTTTACTTCGGCAGATAATTTAATATCGGTACCACGACCAGCCATGTTTGTTGCAATGGTAACCACTCCTGGTTTTCCTGCTTCTTCAACGATTTGCGCTTCTTGCTTGTGCATTTTAGCGTTCAATACGTTGTGAGTTACACCACGCATTTTCAACATTCGGCTTAATAATTCAGAAATCTCTACCGAAGTTGTTCCAATAAGAACTGGCCTTCCCGCTTTAGATAATTCACTTACATCTTCAATTACAGCATTGAATTTTTCACGAGTTGTTTTATAGATAAAATCTTCTTTGTCTAATCTCGCCATTGGTCTGTTAGTAGGAATTTCTACTACATCCAATTTGTATATTGTCCACAACTCTCCAGCTTCAGTAACAGCAGTTCCTGTCATTCCAGCTAGTTTGTTGTACATTCTAAAGTAGTTTTGTAAAGTAACTGTTGCAAATGTTTGTGTTGCTGCCTCGATTTTCACATTTTCTTTGGCTTCAATTGCTTGGTGCAATCCGTCAGAGTAACGACGACCGTCCATAATACGTCCGGTTTGCTCATCTACAATCATGATTTTGTTATCCATGATTACATATTCTACATCTTTTTCAAACAATGAATATGCCTTTAAAAGTTGTGTCAACGTATGAATACGCTCGCTTTTTATTCCAAAATCTTGAAATAACTTCTCTTTTTCTTCTGCCTCACTATCTTTGTCTAATTTTTTCTTCTCGATAGCAGCGATTTCAGTTCCAATATCTGGAAGTACGAAAAAATCGGAATCAGTATCTCCAGAAAGATATTTTATTCCGTTGTCTGACAATTCGACTTGATTGTTTTTTTCTTCAATAACAAAATACAATGCCTCATCAACCTTGTGCATGTCTCTTTTATTATCCTGCATGTATTGGTTTTCGGTTTTTTGAAGCAATTGCTTGATTCCTTCTTCACTTAAAAACTTGATCAATGCTTTATTTTTTGGCAAAGCTCTGTAGGCTCTCAATAATTGGAATCCACCTTCTTTGGTGTTTCCCTCTTTTATTAATTTTTTAGATTCAGATAAAAATCCATTTGCAAGTTGGCGTTGTAACGCAACGAGATTTTCGATTTTTGGTTTCATCTCCATAAATTCATGACGATCTCCTTGTGGAACTGGACCTGAAATAATCAACGGAGTTCTAGCGTCATCAATCAACACCGAATCGACTTCATCGACAATTGCGAAGTTGTGTTTTCTTTGTACAAGATCATCTGGCGAATGCGCCATGTTATCTCTTAAATAGTCAAAACCGAATTCGTTATTTGTTCCATAAGTGATATCAGCGTCATACGCTTTTCTTCTTTCGTCAGAATTGGGTTGGTAGTTATCAATACATTCTACGGTCATTCCGTGAAATTCAAATAACGGTGCTTTCCAAGTGCTATCTCTTTTTGCCAAGTAATCATTCACGGTAACTAAATGCACTCCGTTTCCTGTCAACGCATTCAAGTATAGGGGCAAAGTTGCAACTAATGTTTTTCCTTCACCTGTTTGCATTTCAGCTACTTTTCCTTCATGCAAAACCATTCCGCCAATTAATTGCACGTCATAGTGAATCATGTCCCAAGTAATTTCCTTTCCAGCGGCGCTCCATGAATTAGACCAAACAGAATTTTCACCATCTAAATTGATATAACTTTTTAAAGCAGAAAGTTCGCGATCTTTAGCAGTTGCAGTTACTATAATTTGCGAATTGTCTTTAAAGCGTCTCGCTGTTTCTTTGACTACAGCAAATGCTTCTGGAAGAATTTCCATTAACGTTTTTTCAGAAATATCGTAAGCTTCTTTTTCAAGTGCATCAATAGCAATATAAAGATCTTCTCTTTGATCGATGTCAAGAGTGCCCTCTACTTCTAGTTTTATGGCAGCAATCTTTGCGTCTTTTTCAGAACGGTCTTGCTTTATTTTGTCTTTAAAATAAGCCGTTCGACCTCTTAATTCGTCATTGGATAATGACATTAATGGCTGTTCGAAAGTCTTAATTTTATTAAGATACGGTTGTAATGCTTTGACATCTTTTTGTGACTTATCGCCCACGAAGACTTTAATAATACTATTTATGAAACTCATAATCTATTTTTATTTCTGATTGTGTAATTCTACATATTTAAACCAAAAAAAAGCCTCTTTTGAGACTTTTTAATTGGTTGATTTTTAATATTCATCCTCGTTCCAAAGATAATCTTCGTCAGTTGGATAATCCGGCCATATTTCTTCCATCGATTCATATATTTCACCTTCATCTTCAATAGATTGAAGGTTTTCTACTACTTCTAATGGAGCTCCTGCTCTAATAGCGTAGTCAATAAGTTCGTCTTTGTTAGCAGGCCACGGTGCATCACTTAGGTAGGATGCTAATTCTAATGTCCAATACATTTGCTGTCGATTTAGTTTTGTGCAAAAATAAAATTTTTACTGAAAAAGACAAGTAAAAAATGATTTATTTTTGATTAAAGTTAAGAACGTTATAATTGATTGTTGATTTATGAGTTTAGATTAACGATTTTTGATTTTTTTTAATAAATCTAAAATCAAAAACTTTCAATCATCTCCCGAATATTCGGGACTAAAATCTTACTTCCTCGGAATCCATTGTACTTCATCCGCTTTCAAATCGTGGGACAACTTCCGTGCCAACACAAAAAGGTAGTCAGAAAGTCGGTTTAAGTATTGAATTGCGATCTCAGCCACGGGTTCATTATGACTTAAATGAACAGCTAAACGTTCTGCACGACGACATACGCAGCGGGCAATATGACAATATGACACCGTTGTGTGTCCTCCAGGAAGCACGAAATGAGTCATTGGCGGCAATGCTTCTTCCATTGTGTCAATTTCATTTTCTAATAATTCGATATCCGAATCTATAATTCCTAAATTCTTCAAGCGTAATTCTCCATTTTTTTTCACTTCTTTATCAGGAGGGGTTGCTAGAATTGCGCCAACAGTAAACAAACGATCTTGCACTTCAATCAAAATTTCTTTGTAATGCGCATTCATTTCCTGATCCCTAATTAATCCTATATGTGAATTTAATTCATCTACAGTTCCATAACTTTCTATTCGTGCATGGTCTTTTGGGACTCTAGTTCCGCCAAAAAGCGCCGTTGTTCCTTTATCTCCGGTTTTTGTATATACTTTCATCGATGATGTAATTTATTTGTAAAAGAGAACAAATTTAGGTTATTAATTTTACTATTTCTGCAACAAATCGATCTAATGAATTTTCACTAAGATTGAAATATAAATCAGGTTCAATGCACTCAATTTCCATTAAATGCAGGGTATCGTCAATTATAATTCCGTCTACTCGGGCGTACAAGAGATCTTCAGTGAAGGTATCAACCACTTTTTGTGCTTGTTTTATTAATTGCAGACTTGGTTGAACCAAATTATATTTTCCTCCAAACAGTGATTGTACCCTAAAATCTCCATCCACAGGTTTTTTATTAACGGCATGTGAGAATTGTTTATTGAAAAAAATAAATGAAGTTTCTCCAATTGATTGGATTTGAGGTGCAAATTCTTGCAACAGCAATTCCTTATCTCTAGCAATCGGCGCAAATTTTTCATTGATTGCTGTAATATCTTTAATTTCAAAAACTTCTGTAAGGTATGATCCAGCCGAAAATGCAGGTTTTATAACGGCTTTTTTCCAATGCGAAGGAATAATTTCACCAAGATATAATTCATTTGTTTTATCGATAAAAATTGTAGGTAGAATTGGAATTCCTTGCAACTGCAATTCTCGCAAATAGAACTTGTGAATGTTCTTTTTTATTACTTGAATGGGATTGAGTGTTTTGATTCCTAGCTTTTCGATATGGTCGAGCCAAATGTTAAACTCGGTTTCGCGTTCAAAATAGTCCCAAGTATTCCGAAATATGAGGTAGTCAAAGTTGGTCCAATTGATGTTTTTATCACTCCAAATAACTGCCGTTGCTTCTATATTGTATTTAGCTAACTCTGGAATTATTTTTTGGTCTTCGGGATTTAATTCAGGAAGTTTAGTGCAAGTTAGGATTGCGATTTTCATTTTTTAATATATTCTATAGAATTTATAATGTAGTTTTCATTGCGATTTCCTAGCCCGGATAGCAGCGGTATCCTTTTTCAAATCATTCAGACGAAGGAAGAATGGTTTGAAAAAGATACAAGCGGATAGCCGGAATAGCTTCTAAAAAAGAAACTATTTTATGGTATCGCTTTCGATCACGCCGTCGCGCAAACGAATAATTCGATGGGCATAAGCTGCGATTTCCTCCTCGTGAGTCACTAAAATAACGGTATTGCCATTAGTATGGATGTCTCCAAAGAGTTTCATGATCTCGAGCGAGGTTTTGCTGTCTAGATTTCCCGTAGGTTCATCAGCAAGGATAATCGAAGGTCTGTTTACCAAAGCTCTTGCAATGGCAACACGCTGACGTTGTCCTCCTGAAAGTTGGTTAGGTTGGTGATCCATTCTGTCAGCAAGATTAACCTGATCTAAAACTTCTGTGGCTCTTTTATTTCTATCAGATTTAGAAAAACCAGCGTAAATCATTGGTAAAGCCACATTATCGAGTGCGGTGGTTCTAGGCAAAAGGTTAAAAGTCTGGAAAACGAAGCCTATTTCTTTATTTCTAATTTCGGCTAATTCATCGTCTTTCATTTGGCTAACGTCCTTTCCATTTAAGATATAGGTTCCCGATGTTGGTGTGTCTAAACATCCTAATAAATTCATAAGTGTAGACTTTCCAGATCCTGAAGGTCCCATTAATGCTACGTATTCGCCTTTATTTATTTCTAAATCAATGCCTTTAAGAACGTAAACAATTTCATTTCCTAGTACAAAATCTCTTTTGATATTTGTTATTTTTATTAACGGGTTTGCCATTACAATGTATAATTTTTAACCGTTGCGATAGCGCAAGTTGGGATTAATTTAGATTTTAAAAGTACAAAAACTTTTCAATTAACAATTAGTATCTAAATAACGACTTTGTTACACGTTACAACTCAAAATTATAAATGACATTGCTATTGTTTTTAAAAGAATACTTAACTTCTATAAAATTTTACTTTTAAGATATTTATTTTTACTGCATTGTTAATGTGAAAATTAACATAATTTGTATTTTATTTCACAATTAAAAATTTTTATTGCATAATTATTGTATAATTATTGAATTTATTATAATACTTTTTACATTTGTTTAAGCAATTATTTTTAAAATTAAAAATTATGGAAAATATAAAATTAGTATTGGGTATGGTGGCAATTGCTATCATGTTTACAGCTTGTAAAGATGAAAGAGAGGAACAAGCGCAAATGAAAGTAGACTCGTATGTTGTCTATGTAGATTCTGTTAGTGCTATTTCTGAAGTTGACGCAGTTGAAAATTGGGAAGGGATAGAATCTTCATATCAATTAAGGTATGAAGAAGCCGAAGTTTCTATGTCAGATTTAAAAGACAGTGCACAAACTCAGACTAAGCTTGATGCCAGCAAAGAGAAGTACGAAGCATTAAAAGCAAAAGTAGAAGCGCAAAGGATAGCTGCTGAGGCAGCGAAAACAACTTCTAATACAAAACAACAAATGAGAAATTCACTGTTTGGAGATGGTAAAATTGGAGATGACATGAATTTTGCATGGGTAAACGCTGCAAATATTCACAATGTTTATCAACAATTTGTGGGTACAGTTGACAATAATAAGGATAAATATTCTCGTGAAGATTGGGACGAAATTAAGCTACTTTATGAGGCATTAGATAGTCGCAAAAACACTGTTGAAAAGGAAGGACTTTCGGCACAAGATAATAGAAAAATTGCGGGTTTGAAAGCGAAATTTGCACCAATGTATAGTGTAAATAGAATAGGAGCTAAATCTAGTGAAATGAAGGAAGCAAAACAATAAACAATTATCAAAAAGTAAAAAGTGACAGTCAAAAATGGCTGTTATTTTTTTGAATATTGAAGAATTATATTGCAAAATTACACTTTGTAGTTAAAAGCTACTCTTGTTAAAATTACGCTATCAATATCTTAATCTGCTATCTTATAAATTTTAGTGATGTCTTCAAATATTGTATCAAAATCAATTTCCAAGTCAATAAGTCTACCAGTATGAATATCAAAAACCCAACCGTACACTTTTAAATTTCGTTGTCTGTTCGCCTTTTGTACCTCGGCGGTTTTAATTACATTGATGCATTGTTCTTGCACATTTAGCTCTACAAGTCTTTTGTATTTTTGTTCTTGACAATGTATTGAGTCGAGTTCAATTCTATGAATACGGTAAACATCACGTATGTTTCTTAACCATGGATTTAGAATTCCAAGGTCAGCTTGTTGCATTGCCGCTAAAACACCTCCGCAGCCGTAATGGCCGCATACTACAATGTGATTTACTTTTAAACTTGTTACTGCGTAATTAATAACTGACATAGAATTTAAATCAGTATTGGGCACCATATTCGCAATATTACGGTGTACAAAAACTTGTCCAGGTTCTAATCCCATCAAATCTTCTGCTGAAACCCGACTGTCAGAACAACCTATGTAGAGAAATTCAGGAGTTTGACCTTTTGATAATTTTTCAAAATAATTTTGATCAGTTTGTAGCTTTTTAGCAATCCAATCTTGATTATTTTTAAATATTTGTTTAATGTCCATTATTTTTATTTCTACTGTAAATGTAATCGTCTAAACCCGAATTATAAAATGTTCTTTTGGTTGTTCTCGTCTAAAGAAGACAAATCCCCATTGAAAAGTATCAATAGTTACAGTCACTTTTGGATGTTGTTGAATGATTTTCCAAGTTTCTTCCATTTGTGATGACCAATGAATATCATCCAAAATCCAAACTGTATCATTGGTAATTGTTGGTAACAATTGCTCAAAATAGTGCAATGTAGCTTGCCTTTGATGATTACCGTCAAAATATACAAGATCGAAGATTTTAGATTTTAGATTTGCTGCATTTATGAAATTTCCAAATTCAGTTGTGATGAGCTCTACATTTGTACAGCAAATTTTTTGTAGATTGACTTGTGCAACAGCTATTGTATTTTTGCAACCTTCAAGTGTCGTGATTTTAGCTTTTTTATTTCCTAAGGAAAGGGCGACGGTTGCTAATCCTAACGACGTGCCAATTTCCAAAATATTTTGTGGTTGAAAATAATGTACAATTCTATGTAATAATTCGGCTCGTTTAGAGCTAATTCCTGCAGTTTTTGCAATCTTGGAAATTGAGCGATTGTTAGATTTAAAAACTTTAGAACCTGCACCAAAATCAGTGACTTCAATAGTATTTCTATTCTGTACAAGTGAATTTCTGTACGTTTTTAAAATAGCGTATTCAGGTTTTGAATGTTTATCGTAAAAGCATTTCGTAATCAAATTAAAAACAAACGGCGAATGAACCGCATGCTCGTTTTTAGAATACCAAAGAAATTTGAGATAGGATTTTATTTGGAATAACATAAAAGCGTGAAGATTTGGTAAAATAGGAGCGAAGATACAAAAAAGTGATAAAGCCCACACAGTGAGCAATTCGTTTTAATATGAAGATTTACGTTATCTAAATCACTAAAATTAGAAACACTACATTTGCGACCTTAAAAAATAAATTACAAATAATCCCCGCTTCTATGACCTCAATAGATGATATCTCACCTACAATTGCAATAACTTCAGATGAAATTGACAGATGCATCGCTATTTTAGCACAACTCAATTTAGATACCAACCAAATATTTGATATTGAAAAAGTTCAAAGAACAGCTTTAATAAAAGTGGCAGGACAGTTTTCTAGACCTGATAGAGATGAACTTGCCCGCAGAAAAAAAGATGGAAAATTAGTCGCCAAACGCAAAAAAGAAAAGCAAGATAAAACCGCTCGTAAAGAAACGGGAATTCGTCACGCACGTGAAGCGAGTGTTTTTGTAGCGCCAAGATTATTGGCTTTTAATGAGCTTATTAACAAAGAGCAACTAGAACTAGAAACTCCCAGAAATTGCTATGTATGTAAAACTTCATTCACTAAAATGCATCATTTTTACGATTCCATGTGTGCAAATTGTGGTGATTTTAATTACGCAAAACGTTTTCAAACTGCTGACGTTACTGGACAAGTTGCCGTAATTACAGGTTCCCGATTAAAAATAGGATATCATATTACATTAATGCTTTTGCGTGGTGGAGCAACCGTGATTGCTACGACTCGTTTTCCAGTAGATTCGGCTTTGCGTTTTTCTAAGGAACCTGATTTTATAGATTGGGGCAATCGCTTAAAAATTCATGGACTGGATTTAAGGCATATTCCAAGTGTCGAAATCTTTTGCAATTTTATCGAACAAAAATATGATAGATTGGATATTCTAATTAATAATGCGGCTCAAACTGTGAGGCGACCAGCCGGATTTTATGCGCATTTAATGGAAAACGAAGAACGTCAAATCGCTTCTTTACCAATTCAGGCGCAAGAATTACTACTGGATCATACCAACTGTTTGGATGAATTAAAAGTATTGACATCCGGCGCTTCTTCGAATCAGAATATGCCAGTGACTTGGCACGGACCGGAACCTGGTATTGGTTTGCGGGCTTCCGCCAAATTATCGCAGATTCCGTATAGTTTTGATAATGCTTTGATTGCTAATGAAGTTTTTCCAGAAGGCGAGCTCGACGCGGACTTGCAGCAAATTGATTTACGAAAAACAAACAGTTGGAGATTAAAGTTGGGACAAATAGAAACGACAGAAATGATTGAAGTACAACTGGTAAATGCTGTAGCGCCTTTTGTTTTGTGTAATCGTCTTTCAGAAATGATGAAAAAAGACAACACTGGAAAAAAACACATTATTAATGTTTCAGCGATGGAAGGGAAGTTTTACCGTGATTTTAAGGAAGACCGACATCCGCATACTAATATGGCTAAAGCCGCTTTAAACATGCTAACGCACACTGCTGCAGGAACTTTAGCAAAAGACGGAATTTTCATGAACGCTGTCGATACGGGTTGGGTAACCGATGAAGATCCAGCTGAATTAGCAAAAAGAAAACAGGAAGAAGAAGATTTTCAGCCACCATTGGATATTGTTGATGGCGCAGCAAGAGTGATGGATCCGTTATTTGACGGGATCAACACCGGAAAACATTGGTGTGGGAAGTTCTTGAAAGATTACAACCCGATTGCATGGTAGAAAATCAATTTCTACATGACAAATCACAACAAAATTGATTTTGTTGTGGGTTTTGTTTGTTGCTCAACTTTGTAGATACGGAATGCAATTCCTCGCTAACGGTTTAAAGATATCTACACTGTTTGTTATTCAGTTTTGTGGACAAATAGAATCCAGTATTTTAAATAATATGCTCGTATTTTAATTCATAGATTTAAAACGCTTCATTTCTTGTAATGGTTCGATGGCATTATAATCTTTCCAAATCTTTGCATCGTAGGCTTTAATATTTATAAATTTAAATTCGTCCTCCTTAATTTTTTCGATTGCCGCTACTGGCAATGTTGATTGAGACATGTTAAGAAATTCAGTTTTTTCACTTGAATTTCCTTCAAGTTTTATCTCAAGTGCAAGTACGTCTTTTTCGGCACTTGTTAATTCAATAAATTTTAAAGGTCGGTTTACATAAAAATAGTTCCCTTTTTCTATAGCAGCATAGTGAAGATAATAGCCGTTTCCGTCTGACTTTTTCTTATACATTAGCGTTCCTTTGCTGGTGTCCTCTGATGCTTTAATACCTAAAAGAAATTTCAAATTAACATTATGTAATTTTTCGCCTGAATCTAAGTCATATTCTACTCTTAAAACTGCGTAATCTGTTTCAGAAATAAATAATTTACCTATATATTTCGCCCTACTTTTGCTAGGTTTAAAAGTCAGTACATAAGCAAAATCATTATCATCTGTATATGTTGTGCCTTCAAAACTATAATCATAAAGGTCTGATTTATTGACGAAATTAAATTTTTCACTCGTTAAAAAATTATTGTCTGTTATAAATGAATTAAGATTAGTTTTAGTGGTTGTAAGCTGGTTGCTGGTGCCTTTGGTTTTATTTTTATCTTTTTTTCGATTGAAATCTTTTCGCAACGAAATGGTATCGCGTGAGCCGAAGAGGCCACTCTTTATGCGGTAATATTTAGTGGAGTCTAAGTGCTGCAGCATTGTATTTATTGCTGTTTTTTGCAATTCATCTGAGGAAATAGAGCTACCCTCATTTTTAAGTTTAGTTGCTTTTAAAACATCTAGTTTTGAAGTAAATTCAAACTTATCGTCCTTTTTTGTTTTAGTTGTGTAGTAATTGCAAAGGATATCAGTGAATTCTTGTGGAGGATGAGAAATAAACTTGTTAGAAAAGTTTTTTAAATCAGTATTCACTTTTTTTAGCGCTTGCTTTGAAAAACCTGTTGACTTGTCTACTGTAATTTCAATTTCTTTAGGTTTGAAATAATCAGACCTTCTGTAAAATAATAGGTCTTTGGAAGGTGTCCCGTCACTTTTATAATTGCGAACTAAATTTGCTTTGACGTTAGCCATAATTTCATAGGGATTCGGTTTTTCATTAGAAACAGTAACAGCGCTAAGTTCAATTATTCCGGGAGAAAGTGCAATCGTAAAATCTAGTTTTTTTAATTGACCAACAGTCAACTTTTGGGCAAGATAACCTAAATAAGAAATCGTAAGTGGTATATCATCTGCACTATTGCGCTCTGAAAGTGTAAAATATCCTTCCGCATTGGAAACAAGTTGTTCTGATTCATTTACTAAAATAGTAGCATACGGAATACTTTCTTGAGTTTTAACATCAATAATTTTTCCTTTAATATTCTGAGCCATTACTCCTTGAAATGCTAATAATAAAAGAGTTAAATGCAGTAGCATGAGCTTTACTTTAATACTCTTCTGTTCTCTTGCAAAGATTTGAATAACTGTTAAATTCATATAAATTGTTTTAGCTAAAAAAAAATTGTTTATAATGCCCAAATATATAGGATATTAGGATATTTCCTTCGTAGCATTTATTAATTTGTTGTTAATTTCTTACCAAACAAAAACCCCAACACTTTCAAGTCTAAAAGTGTTGGGGTTGTAATTTTTATGTACTATTTTCTTTTATTCTCCCTTTGGGGGCTAGGGGGCTTTTACCCCTCAATCTTCGCACTGAGATCAAACCATCTTTCCTCTTTATCTTCTATTTTATTTATGATATTTTGTAGTTCATTAGCCTTCTTTTCAATATCTGTATCCGCTATTTTTCCATCGGCGAACAACTGCTCGATTTTGGTTTTGTCTAGCTCTAAATCTTTGATTTCTCGTTCTAATTTTTGATATTCTTTTTGCTCGTTGAAGGTCAAATTTCCTGTTGGGTTATTTTGCTTCCAATCTTTTTTCTCTGCTTTGTTTTCCTCTTTTTGCGCAACATCAGAACTATCCTCGTAGGCTCTAAAATCAGAATAATTCCCGGGGAAATTTTCGATTATTCCTTGTCCTCTGAAAATAAACAAGTGATCCACAATTTTGTCCATAAAGTAACGGTCGTGTGATACTACTAAAAGACAACCAGGATAATCTAAAAGAAAGCTTTCAAGTACATTCAAAGTCACAATATCCAAGTCATTCGTAGGCTCATCAAGAATCAAGAAGTTAGGATTCTGAATCAAAACAGTACACAAATACAATCGTTTCAATTCTCCACCGCTCAATCGATCAACAAAATCATATTGTTTTTTGGCATCAAAAAGAAAACGCTCCAACAATTGCGATGCCGAAATCATTCGTCCCTTCAATAACGGAATAAATTCCCCGTATTCCTTAATAACATCAATAACCCGCTGACCCGGTTTTGGGTTAATACCGCTTTGAGTGTAATATCCTAATTTTATGGTTTCACCAATCACTACTTTTCCTCCATCAAGCGGAATTCCTCCAGTCAATAAATTCAAGAAAGTTGATTTACCTGTTCCGTTTTTACCGATGATTCCAATACGTTCTCCAGGCTGAAAGTCGAAACTGAAATTATCCAAAATCACATGGTTGTCAAACTTCTTAGAGATTTTATGAAGCTCGATAATCTTGCTTCCCATACGCTCCATATTTATTTCAAGTTCGACCTTATTTTCGCGGCGACGACTTTGTGCTTTTTCCTTAATGTCATAAAAATCATCCTGACGCGATTTCGATTTAGTAGTTCTTGCTTTTGGCTGACGACGCATCCACTCTAATTCTTTTACAAAAAGATTTTGCGCTTTATCGACACTTGAATTTTCAGAAGCGATTCGTTCCTCTTTTTTCTCCAAATAATAGGAGTAGTTGCCTTTGTATGAGTATAATTTTCCGTTATCGAGTTCAATGATTTCGTTACAAACGCGTTCCAAGAAGAAACGGTCGTGCGTCACCATAAACAGCGTAATGTTTTCTTTAGCAAAATAAGTTTCCAGCCATTCAATCATCTCCAAATCCAAATGATTTGTTGGCTCATCTAAAATTAGTAAATCCGGACGATTGATCAAAATGATAGCAAGTGATAAACGTTTTTTTTGTCCACCTGAAAGGTTTTTCACTTTCAGTTTAAAGTCTTCCAACTTCAGTTTAAACAAAATTTGTTTGTATTGCGTTTCAAAATCCCAAGCGTTATGCTGATCCATTCCGTCAAAAGCTTTTTGATACGCTTCTTCATCCTCAGGATTTTCTAATGCTTTTTCGTACGCTTCAATAATTTTCAAAATCTCGTTATCCGAAGCGAAAATGCTTTCTTCAATAGTCAATTCGTCTTGTAAATTGTTGTTTTGTGATAAAAAAGCCATTCGAATACCCTTTCTCAAAACCACCTGACCGGTATCTGATTCTTCCAAACCATTGATAATGCTCATGATTGTAGTTTTACCAGAACCATTTTTAGCTATAAAGGCAATTTTTTGATCTTTGCTAATTCCAAAAGAAATGTTTTCAAAAAGTGTTCTTTCTCCAAAAGACTTTGATATATTTTCAACTGATAAATAATTCACAATGCTTGTTTTTTTTGCAAAAGTAAGTTATTATATTACTAATTGCGAATTGTTTATTTTAATATGGGTTTTTGTAAATAACATGACACGCTTTTTTACTGAAAATCAATTCGAATTAGAAAAAGTCTATTAACTGTTTATCGTAAGTTACATATCATACTTGTATCAAAAATAAAATCACTCCATTACGATTAAATTTTGTCTGCAGGATTTTTTTATACATAAGTAATCTATTCTCAAGCTAATTAAAGGCTCAGCTGTGGAAACGGTATGGCATAAGTAGGTGCACAGTAATTTCCGTTATCTTTCACTTCGCTTTGAGCTAGCATCTGTTGCCAACTCAACGGAAAGTCGCAGCAAAACCTGCCTTGTATGAAGTTTATCTTGATAATCTCTAAACACTATTATATGTATAAAGTTTAAATGCTAAAATTCGTGCAGCATATAGTAATTGAGTAACCCCAACCATAACCCACGGTTTCAGCCTTGGGATTTTTAGCAACCATCGCCACCAATATCAATCGTCATATTTTGATTCAGTTCCCTATCATACTCCATGGTGAAACCTTGGGATTTTTAGCAACCATTGCAAGTTATTTCAATCATAGGATTTCGAAATCGTTTTCATTTTCACAAATTTATTTATCCTTTCCTATCT
>NZ_FQWF01000019.1 GCF_900129585.1 Flavobacterium micromati | reverse complement strand
CATTACGATAACTCCATAGTGTTGACGGCATGTAATCGGTTCCGTTCAACCGCGGGTTCATTGTTCGTTCTTCGAACGCAACGAAACCCTAGCTGATGGCAGTAGTTTTTTATTTTTTTATGTCCAATTTCTCGTTTAATAAATTTTCAATTTCCGTCATTAAAATCACACTACTTGTTCTAATTTTGTCTTTCTCAAAAACTGCAAAAACGTGTAAATCACTTTTAAAAAAAGGAAGTAATGATTTTTCAGCGTTCATTGACCTTATGTATGATTTCATAAAGACGTCTAATTCTTCATCGCTTTTTGGTCGAATAATTATTTCATCAATTGTTCCACCTCTAAACTTTTGTCCAATTAAATGTAAGTTCTTATTTTTTAATTCTGTTGCGTCTTTTATCTTCATTTCTGTTTTTTATTTTACTTTTATGAAAACTACATAATTAGAAAGTGTTTTTATTTTTTCGGTTAATAAAGTTGTTTTACTAAATGTTATTTTAGGTAAATCTAGTTTATCATTCATTTCATCAATTAGCAATTTTAAATATTTAGTTTTAATTGCATAATTTACGTTGTCAGTTTTACTTTTGTCAAGACCTGATGAAGTAATTCCAACTAAAGTTCCATTATTGTCAAATAATGGACCTCCGCTATTTCCTGGCTGAATTGGTACAGATATTTGATATGTTGAAATATCTCCTTTAAAACCTGACTTTGCATTAATTTTTCCATCTGTAAATTTAATTTCTTCGCCCATATATTGAGTTAGAGGAAAACCTAAAGCAAAAACAGAATTACCAACCTCTGAAATCTCATCGTTAAAATTATAATTTATTGAAGAAAGCGGAATAAATGAATTATCAATAATTTTCAAAATTGCTAAATCACTTCTTTCGTCTGAAATTATAACTTTTGCCAAATATGATTTATTATTAATATTAACTTGTATTTCTTTTGCTTCATCAATAACGTGATGATTTGTTGCTATATAACCATTTCGGTCAATGAAAAATCCTGTACCTGATGGTTTCCAACTATCTTTAATTTGAGAAACTATTTTTGAGTTTGCATCATCATCATAAGTTGGATACATTTTTAAAAATACATAATCATCACCTTCTCCTGTTTCTGATAGTGTTTTCATTGTTGCATTAGAAAAAGTAACATTTACATCTTTATTATATGCTTTGTTCAACATAAACCAATTTGATTTAAATATTCCAAAAGTTGCAGTTTTTTTTAAAGTTGCTTTTATATCACCCTCTCTCCATCCTGTACCTCTTGCACCCGCTAAATAAATGATTTTGTATTCATTATTCTCTTTTAGTACTGCTAATTTATATTCTAATTGTGAAGAAACTCTTTCATAAATTCCTTCAATATCTGATATTCCGTTTTTTTTCCAATGTTCGATTAATTTATTATAAGTCCATTCTGTATCAGGATTTGCAGTTTCATAAATAGTTCCTATGTCAGTTAAACTGACAAATTTTTTATTGTTTAATTTACTTTCTTTTACTGGTTCGTATATTTGTTCAATACCAATTTTACCAAACTGTGGAAAAATTTTGAAATAATATTTTTGTCCTTTTGAAACGTTAAAACTAACTTGTGAAATCTTATCACTTGTGGTTCCTAATGCAGTTCCATAAACAGATATTCCTATTGTGTTTTCTGTGAAAACTTTGTATTCTAAATATCCTCCATTTTTTAGTTCACAAATTTTCTTATTGTTAATATAGATATGGTCTGTTACCATTGAACCTACAAAATTTGATGGTCTATAAATATAAACTGTAGCATTATCATTTTGAGCAAATGTGTTTAAGCACATTAAAAGTAAAAAAAAAGTAAGTGTTTTATTCATTATTATTATTATTATTTATGAATGTTAATATGTGCGGTTTCGTCAATAAAATTACTGCCATCGTTTTGTGGCTTTGCGTAGTGGCGAATTTCGACGACGAAACTTTCAATTTTGCACTAAAGTTCAATTGAAAAACTGAACTTGAATTTAGTACTAAACCCGCCATTACGCAAAACCGCTGTTACCTGTAGTGCCTATTCCTCGTCTTGGTTAAATTCGTTATATGTGTTCGTTTTCATAATGTCAATTTTGAAATTTTGGTTGTCAGATTTTGTAATAATTACGCTGTCAAAACCAAGTTTATCCAATTTTTCAATAGTTGCCAATTCGCCTTCTTTTAGTTGTAAAACTTTTCTTAAAAGCCAGTCAGAAAGTGCTTTATTTGGATTTGTCATTAATGCTTTTGAATTTTCTTGACAAACTTTTGCACTAAATATTTCTCCTGTTGGTATTTGCAAATTAAAATCTTCGTCTCTTTTTGGAAAGAATGTTGGATATTTTTTATGCAATTCCGAGGGAATTGGAATGTATATTTCGCCAAAATTTCTTTTTCTTCCGTTCGCATTCCATTGATTTAAACCGCTACGTTCAAAAATGAATTTCTCTTTTTTCTGAATACCGTAAAGTGGCAAAATTACATAATTTTCGCCTTTTACAAGTTTGTCAGTTGCAGATTTTAAATCTTTGTTTTCCTCAAACAATTCAAGAAGCAATGAATATGGGTCTTCAATTATTTCAATTGGTAAACGAAAAGCATTTTGCGGAATAATAAATTTTCTAAAAAGTGTACTTTTTGAATAATTGAAAGTATACAAATTATTTCCATCTTCAAATTGCAAACTTGCTTTATTATCTTTAACAGAATGAATATTAGCAACATCGATAATGTTGTAATCAGTTTCATAAAGTAAAAGTTCTTTTTCTTTTCGAGCAACAATATGATAAAGTGAATTTTCAATATCGTAAACTCGATTAGCTAAATTAATTCTATCATTTCTAAATTCTCCAAGTTTCAAAGCCAATTCTTTACCTTTAAAATCTTTTAAAGTTCTCGATAGAGAATTAAATTCGGCAATTTTTTCGGTACTCGAATTTCCACTACAAACAAAAGTTTTCAATCCAACACCAATAGAATTATAATTCGCATCAAAAGCCGTGTCAGAACGAGAAAGATTTCCAGCATCAAAACTTCTACAAAATATATTTTCTGCAACACGATAATTAATGAAAGGAATAGCACTTTCACTGAACAAACCCGAAAGTTTTGAAACTGCTGAAAGCAGTTTCAAATAATTTCCGTTTTTTTCTATGTCGATTTCTGCAAATGATTTCATAAAACTTTTATGATTTGATTTGCAATTCTTTCTACTAAATTAGTTGTTACAGAGTTACCTGCTTGCATATATAATTTACTATTTGCAAGTTTTGGTAAAATATATTTTTCTATAGGATAACCTTGAAACGCAAAACATTCTTTTGGTGTTAATTTTCTAATTCCAAAATCATCTTTAATAAGCGGAACGTTGTGTCCACCAGAACCCATATTTGCTGTTAATGTTGGACAAACATTACTCTTGTTTTCTCTTGCATAAACTCTACGCCACTGATAAACAGTGTCTTTTGAAAGCATTGTTTTTGCAAGTTCTGGATAATATTGATGGTCTTTTTTGTAATAATAAATATCATCTTGTTTGCCTTTCTCTAAAATGTCGTGAATAGTTTTTGTTAATTTGATTTCCTTTGGAAATTCAAATTTTTCAAAATTTTTCACCTGTTTTGGGTCAAAAGCAACAATAAAAATACGTTCACGATTTTGCGGGACGTTTGCGTGAGTTGCAGAATTTAAAATTTTATGAAATACTTTGTAGCCAAGTTTAATTTCAAGTGTTTCAATTATTGTTTTAAAAGTATTTCCGTTGTCGTGAGAAACCAAATTTTTCACGTTTTCTAAAAACACAACCTTTGGTTTGTGTTTTTCTACAATTTGCTCGATGTCAAAAAATAAAGTTCCTCTTGTGTCTGCAAAACCTTTCTGATAGCCTGCAATTGAAAATGCTTGGCAAGGAAAACCTGCACATAAAACGTCAAATTTTTCGGGAATATAATTTTTATTTCGCTCTTTAGTTATGTCACCAAATGGAACTTCTCCGAAATTTTCTCGATACGTTTTTTGAGCTTCATTATTCCATTCGCTTGTAAAAACACATTTTCCACCTACGTTTTGTAGTGCTAATCTAAATCCGCCAATTCCTGCAAATAAATCAATGAATTTAAAACTATAATTTTCGGGAGTTGGAAACGGTACGTTTTCAACTTCAAAAAGTAATTGTTGTAAAGCATCTTCTGCAACTATTGAAGGTTCTGTTTCAATTTGTTTGTATTCCACAAAGTTTTTTAGTGTAGAAATTGCGTCTTTTTCGTAATGTTTTTTTACACCATTTCTGTAATTATGCAGGTAATGTGTCAAAACGGCTTTTTCTTCAATTCCTTCAACAAGCCTTATTTGATAGCTTTTACCATCAAATTCATTTATACTTATTGTCTGTTTTAAACTCATTTTATTGTCTGTCAAATTAGGTGGAAAGGTACAAAAAAATAGTTGATTTCCTTTTCGGTTGTCGTTTTTCTGCGGTTCGCTGGCATTACAGGTAACGTTGTTGCAGCTATAAGCAGTGGCAAAGTACGGAATTGGATATTTTCGGCTAAGATAAAAGTTCTTGCGAAACGAGATTATGAACTTAAAACAAAACTTGCCATTGCTTATAACTGCTGTTAGGAGCTGGCTTTTTAACTAAATATAAATTTTAAACAAACATTTTATGACAACAAACATTTTATTATTCGCAAACATTATTATTTTGATTTTTGGTATTTATTACATTATTTACAAAAATAAAGTAACAAAAGACAAGTTCATTGAAACATTAATTGACAATGTGAATTTACAGAATATCAATTTAGAAAACTGTTTTTCAAAAGAAGTTATTGACGTTTATTTTGACGTTTTAAAAAATACTAATGATTGGCAAACAGGAAGTTGTGTTTTAGAAAATAAGAAAACAAAAACATCTATTTGGACTTCAAACGAAATACAAAATAGAGCGTTTTACAGCCAAGATTCAGAAATTAAAAAAGAATTAAAAGTTATAAATGATAAATTGACAAAATACGACAAAATACTATTAGATAAAATTGCAAAAAATTATCAAAATAGAGAAAGTGGCTTGGTTACACGATTTTTTCTGTAAGCTTGCTCCTAACGTTCCGGCGCTTCGCATCAGTTGCGAAATTCGGAACCGATTATTTTCCACTAAGATAATATTTTTTGCGAAACGTGAACGTGAATTTTAAACAAAATTCGCAATTGTGCGAAACGGCTGTTGTACGTTCGGTTGCCTAAACAAAAAGTTCTTTTTTAAATTGATTTTTGCGCAATACTTTCCACAATACTTTCCGCAATACTTTCGACAACATTTTTAAACTTTCACTTTTTTGTAAATACTTCATTATTCACAAAAAAAATTCGAGCTTCGCTAGCAATTCTATTTTTAGACGCCGCAATTTTCCGCAACAAATTTTCACGCAAACTGTTCAAGTTTCAACTTTCCAATTTCAGTTTTTTAGCTGCAACTTCGGAATCACTTTTTGTGTATTTCGAGTTTTCAATTTGTTTTATTTACGGCGATTTTTATGGTCGTAGCAACTGACGTACAACGTTTCGCAGCTACACGTCAGTTGCGAGCTTCGTGACCGTTTATTGTCAGCTAAAATAAGTAATTCTTGCGAAAGATATTCGTCCGGCTTGCAAAAGTTTCGCAATTGCGTGTAACTGCTGTTAGGCGAAGATTTACTCTTCCGCAAAACCATAATTTTCGTTTATTTTCAAAATCCACTTTATTTTAGAATATCTTTTTCGAAGTGTTTTTTCTAAACAGTCATTTTTGTCTTTGCTAAAATTAGTTAAGTCAACAAATATTTTTTCTGCTTTTGGAAGTGCATTTATTTTATATTCTAATTCGTCACAATTATCATTCAAAAATTTTACATACAAAGGATTTGTAGATTTGACGATAAAGATTTCATCACTAAAATATCTTTGCGAGTTTTCTATCGCATCTTCAAGTTTAGTTTCGTCTTTAAATAATTCAGCAACTATTTCATAAGTTTTAATAATTAGTTTTCCTTCTTCAGAATTTCTATTTGGTGAGAAAAATGTTTTATTTGATTTTACTTTTTGCTCATTTTCAATTTCTAAATTTATCGTTATTCCATCATTTGGTGGAAACTTATCAGATTTAAATTTAGATAATTTTTCTAAAACACTTTTTAATTCGTTGAATTTAGAATTTTCTACTTGAACTTCAAATTTAATTTCTTTTGGTAAAAACTTTCTAACACTTACTAAATCTGTTGAATCAATAAATCTCCAAGTATTTTTTGAAATTGAATCTGCAAGAGAATATTCATATGGAATCGAAGCTATAACTTTCTTTGAGTTGTTGTCTGTTTCTATTTTAAAACTGCCGTAAAAAGAAGGAGATGAAAAGAATGTAAATTTTTCTATTTCAGATTTTCCTTTTTCTGAACAGCCAAGAATTGTAAATAATAATAAAATTATGAATGTCAAATTTTTCATTAAGGTTTCTTTTTTACGCGGTTCCCAAAATTTTCGCCTAACGTTTCGCGGCTTGCAGAAGTGGCGAACTTCGTGACCGATTATTTTCGGCTAAGATAAAATTTCTTGCGAAAGATAAACGTGAATTTACAACATATTTCGCCATTTATGCAAACCGCTGTTGTGCGTTCGCTTTTTTATTTATTCAGCTCATTTTCAATTTCTTTAATAAGTTTGATTGCTTCTGGTCTTACATTTTCGTCATAAGCTCTTATGTTATTTTTACCAACCCTAACAAGAAAAAATAATGATTTCTTAAATTTCGGATCTGCGTATAACTGTGCGTCTGATTTATCTGCATTTTCTATCATCTTGTCAAAACACTTGAATAGAAAATCATTATAAATTTTATCCACTTCATTTGTTATCGGTGCTCGTTCTTGGTAATAGGTTAATATTTTTTGTTTTAATACTTCGTCCTCAATATAGCCAATTTTACCACTGGACTTAAAAGCTTCGTAATTAGCAGTATTTAGTTTTCTTCCTTGGGAGTTGACAGGGAAATGGACAATAGCTTTAGATTGCTGAATACTGTCAAGTTGCAGAGGGGTAAGTGCTAAAAGTTTTTCATAACCAATATTTGTTTTTGCGTATTCTCCTTTAACTTGATCTAAAATCTTAATATCATTTTGCAAGTCGCTTCTTAAATTACTAAGAAAAACAGCAACTTCTTTTTGTTCGTGCTTATGTTCACTCCAGGAATGAAGCCATATTGAAAGTGATACTGCAAAAACAATTATAAAAATCTCTATAACTGTTTCTGTTACTTTTTCTTTAGTTGAATGGCTTTTATTGATCATGGCTGAATGTAATTTTTTGGAGTGTTTTATTATTTCGTCTTGCATATTTTGTTTTTGTAATTTTAAATTTGGCTGTTTGTGTCAGTTTATTTTAGCACGCTATTTAATTCAACTAGTTCAAAGTCATCATTATTTTGTAATAAGTGTTTTAATATTGGGATGTGTCCTTGCCCAAAAATTAAAATAACATATTTGTCTGAAGGTTCAATTTGATTTATAATATTTGAAAAAATAGCAAGATTTCTTAAATACCATTCTGATACATATTCTGCTCCTGCAAAATTTTGACCAGCTCCAATTTTTGTTAAAAATTTTAGATATATTGATAAATTTCTTTTTAATTCTTCTGGTTTATTTATGTATTTTAAAACTTCGGTTATTGTGCCTTTTTTCAATTGATTATCGTAATCATTTATCATTGCATTTCCCTCCGTCCCTAAATCTTGTAGCACATAAAGTTGATTATTTTCTTTTGCGGTAGCAGCCATTAAGCTATCATGCATTCCATAAAATTTATCTATACAGTTTATGCGTTTTAAATTTAATTTTTTTCCTAACCTGAAGCCAATTTGTTCCCTTTCTGAAACTGCAAGTTTATAATGACCAGTTGAATAGGCATTATACAAACTGTCGGTTATAGCTTGTTGATTAAATGGTTTTTCTATCATCACTTTATCAGCATTTGTTCTTTTCAAAATTCCGGTCAATTCTTCCAATTCCTGCTGTCTTTTGGGAGCTAAAAAATCGTCAGTTTTTAATTCAAATTTATCTAAATGAGGCGTCTCGAAGTGAATTGTCCCAATCAATAAGATTTTAGTTTTATGTTTTGATTCTTGTGCAGAAGTTATTGTTACAATTAAAAGAGTAATTAAAAATGTAGAAATTGTTTTAATGTAAGTCATTTTTTTAGTTTATTTTTTTTAGTTTATTTTTTTTTCAAATTACCATTAGATGTTGATTAGTTATTTCTGTCGCTAGAAAGTGACGCACAACGTCCCCTTGCTACAAGAGGTTTGGGATTAAATTAAGCCTTGTTTTCGGATTTGCCTAAACTTCCCAAATACAAGACCATTTTTAAATTAAGCCAAATACCCAAATCGCTTGTAGCAAGTGTTATGAGCTGTAACAATGTGTTCGTTGATCAAGTCTGATTGAATATCAATATTATATTTTATTATGAAATACTTTAATTTCCGAAATTATACATTGTGTTTCGTTTTCTTAAAAAAAAATAATAATTTTCCCACTGGAGATAATTATTCTATAGGCTTTATTACAATTGACGATTTTTTTGTTCCTGTGAAAGTAATTGTAGAAACAGTGTAGTTTTTATACTTATATACGATTTTGAACCCATCATCTAACAAGATATCTTCAACGTAATTTATTTCAGATGAACTCTTTATTTCATCAATATATTTATCATATGTTTTTTTATTCTTTATGAGGAGACTGAAAAATTTCTTATCTTTATTGATAATGATTTCATTATCGTCTTCACAATGATAGCAAGGTTCTCTGTCGTTTAAACGGTAAGCACCAAAAAATAAACCATTATATATCCATCCATTATCCATAAGTTGTTTGATCATTTGAGTTATTGGCAACTCTTGTATCTCTAGAATTTTATTTATAGGTAGTTGTTGAGCATTACCACTTACGCTAATAAATAGTATTATGAATAATATTTTTTTCATTTTACTTGTTCTTAAGTTCTAGTTGCTGATATTTAATGAAATCTTTGAAAGCTTTTTCTTTTTCTCCTAATTCTTGGTATGCTAGATGTCTGTTGAAATATGCATTTTCAAAATTATCATTTAATTTTATCGCTTTATCAAAGTCCTCAATAGCACTTTGATAATGTTTTAATTTGATTTTTGCAATACCACGAGTATTATAGGAGTCTTCATAATTTGAATTTAATTCTATTGATTTTGTGTAATAATCGATTGCTCCATAATAGTCTTTACGGTCAAATTTTACATTCCCTTCAATAAAATAATAGGATGATGTTTCTTCAAGCATATTTTTAATTATTTAATCGACAATTAATTAATTATGCCAATCATTTTGGTTTGTATATAAAATAAACATTTTTCTCATATTCAAATTCTATTTAATTTGAGAAATATTTCGATGGATTTGCTATTAAATTTAGTAATGTTTTTTCAAACTTTCACAACTTAATTCAAATCATACACTCGTTTCCGTGATAGTTATAGCTCATAACGTCTCGTGGCTTTGAGATGGTGGGGAAATCGTAATCGCTAATTTTTCGGCTTAACGAAAACTTGATGCGGAACGATAATTCCACTAAAACCCCACTATATCAAAACCGCTGTTGGCGGTTCGGTTTTTTATTCATTGGTTAAAGTTATGTCTCTTGTGAGATTTAAACTTTCTATGAAATTATTGAATTTTTCTAGATTTAATTTTGGAGAAGATCTAAGTTTATCTTCTCTACTTCTTTCATCTTTCTGACCAGGTTCAATTTGAGTAAAATTCCTTGGGTTTGCATTCGGAAACAAACTTATATCAATCATATAGGCAGAATATCTTTTTCCATCGCTAGGAGCAGAGCTAATATTAGGATTAACCAAGTGGAATAATCGTAAATCAACTAATTCTTTTACAGCTTGATTTATTTTTGGGAATTTTAAAACATCATTATTCGAAACTAAAAATGCATTAATTCTTTTTTGATTTATTATTTCTTCTTTAACAAATTCCAAATAGTGTTCTAATACTGATTTTTCTTCAGCTGTATCAGTTTTAAATGCTTCCATTTTATTTGGAAGATTTTCAATACTACAATCTATAACATTTGGCTTAGAAACGTTTTTTACACCATTTTGCATCTTACTTCCTAAATTTATAAATAATGATAAAAAATCTCGTGGCACACCTCCAGAAGCTAAGCACAAGAAGCGAAATGCATTTTCAGTGAGAATATCGTCATAATCAATATTAACTCCCACTTTGTTATTAATATGCTCAAGAAGTGATTTCATAAAAGAAACTAAACCATTAAAGTCATCAAGAGTATAATCCAAGTTTAATGATTGTATATCGTGACCAATTTCAACACCAACATATGTGTCAGTTTGTATGTATAAGCTAGTTCTATGCTTGATTGTTGCAATTTTTAAATATAATCTTGTGTTTTTTGAAATTCTATGGAAAAAGTCAATAAAATAAGGCTGTTCGTGTTTTCTGATAAAATAAAAGTCATCAAAAATCAAGAAAATATCTTTGTTTAAAAATAGTGTAGTTTCTTCTATTAATTCTTTAAAATTTGAGATTTCATTTTTAAGTTCATTTAATTTATCTTTTAAAATTTCACGGCTATTTTCATATTCATCAGCTAATTCACTGGATATTTTAGCAGAACTTTTATCAAAACCAGTGCTCGCTTCACCACTTAATTTGCTGGCTTGTTTCTCTTTTATATTTTGATTATAAGTATCTGGTTCTGAAATTTTGGTCTTTAAATCACTAATATAATTGTCAATTTTTTTTATTAATGCTTTTTGTTTTTTCCACTGATTATAATTGAAAACACTATACTTTCCGTCTATTTCTTTTTTGAACTTCTTAATTACACTTATCAAAACTTGTGAAATTGAGTTTGGAAAACTAATATCTTTGAAATCTTCAATATTAATTGTAATGTACAATTTGGTCGCTAAATCTGTGCTTTTTAGTGATTTTAATAGTAAAGATTTTCCGGAGCCTCTTCTTCCGAAAACTACTTGGTTTTGCTTACTATTTAATCTTTCAATATGGCCTTTTGGATCTAAATACTCAATTGTAGTTTGTTCAGATATTCTTATGTTTTCTTCTATGAATCTTAAAACTTTACTTAAATCAATATTATTCATTTTATATTTTTAGTCGTTATTTTTGGCAAACTGACCGCCAACTAGTTTATAGGCGAAACAAACCTTCGCATATTCACCCAAATATGGGTAGATTGGCGAAGGTTTGTTTCGCTTTATTAATTTTCAAATATATAAATAATTTTCTACAAATCATCAAAAGGACTTTTTATTTGTTGAATACTTTTCGTACTAACGTGCGTATAAATTTCAGTGGTTTTGCTACTGCTGTGTCCCAATAATTCTTGTATGTATCTCAAATCGGTGCCGCTTTCAAGTAAATGTGTTGCGAAGCTGTGTCGCAACCAATGTAACGTAGCTGGTTTAGTAATTCCTGTTTTTCGCAAGGCTTGTTTTAAAACTAATTGTAAGCTTCTAGAATCGTATGGCATTCCTGCCATTTGACCTTCAAATAAATAGGTTGTAGGTTTGCATACAATGTAATATTCGCGAAGCATTATTAGTATTTTAGGACTAAGGGGCACAATTCTATCTTTTTTGCCTTTTGAATTTTTGAGGATTACTATATTTCTTTTGGAGTCGATATGCACGGGTTTCATAGCTAACAATTCGCCACATCGCAAACCACAACTATAAATCAACGAAAGCATTGTTTTGTGTTTGATATTAGCGTGTGCTTCTAAAATCAATTTTACTTCTTGCTTACTCAAAACATTAGGCAAAACTTTGGAACGTTTTGGGCGATGAATTTTATCTATTTCAATTTTTGTTTCTCTTATGGTGCTGAAGTACAACTTAATTGCATTGACAATTTGGTTTTGGTAGGAGGCTGACAGTTTGTTTTTTAGGATATACTCGTTGTTGTAAACAATTACATCTGCATTGTCAATTTCTTCAATGGCTTTGTGTTTATAAAATACTAAAAATGATTTTAGCGCATCGCAATAAGTCGCAAGCGTATTTTCGCTGTACCGTTTAGAACGAAGCCACTGCTTGAACTTTTCTATCTGCGCAATTCCTTCAACCGATGGTAAAAAATAGCTTGCTGATTCTAACTTAAATCGTATTCTGTTTTCATCGGTATCTGGTAAATGCCACGCTATTAATGTTTGGCTCCATCTTGCGCCATCAATTTGCTTGATGCGCGCAATTAAATCGGCGTCTTTTTTAAAATAGACAGCGATTCGCTTTTCCTTTTTATGTGTAAGTATTTTTGCTTCCCAAACCATAATCAGTTGTTTTTGAGTGACTAAAGTAACTAAAAAATTTTAATTTAAAAGACTAATGACTTTCTCGTAAACTTTCCGAACTTTGCTACATCAAAAGAAAATAGGAATGGAACACCAGTAGCATTTTGGCGAAAGCCAAATACTAGTGAGAAAGTTTAACCAATCATTCAACAATAACAAAATACACATGAAAATAAATCCAAAAAACGGAATTGATCAGCTCATTTTCGGAATGAAGCAAAATGATGTAACAGCAATTTACGGCAAGCCAGATCGCAATTATAAAGATGAAGATGACAACGTTATTTTTGCCTACAATAAACTCAAAATGAGATTGACGTTTTATATAGAGGAGGATTTTAAATTGGGTTACATAGTGGCTTCAAGTTTAGATTTAGCCCTTTTTGGTCATAAAATACTGAACAGAAAAATTAGTGACGTCAAAAAAGATTTGGTTGCTAAAGGGATAACAAAGTTTACACAAGAAGAGTTTGATACGTTTGAAAATTATTTCAATGAGGAAAACTGGATTATATTCCAAACCGAATTTGATGAAGTGGTCAAAGTGGAGATTGGTGCTATTATCAATCAAAAAGACGAATTTGACTGGAAATTTAAAGCTAAGAAATAGTTTTTATTCAACGCAGAAAGAGCCGAAAGTATGGAAACTTTCGGCTCTTTTTTTATATTGATTCTCTCTTTTATTATTGTTTTGGAGCTGGTTGTTTTTCAAACATTTCCAGTTCAAAAATAAGATTTGTATTAGGCGGAATTACCTCGCCAGCGCCGCTTGATCCATAAGCTAAGGATGCTGGGATAAAAGCCAGTAGTTTATCGCCGTAAGACATCAACGCTAATGATTCCATAAATCCTGCAATCATTCCATCTTTCTTGCCTGCTTCAAAGGGGAAAGCTTGGTAGCCGTTTTGAGCAGCACGATTTGCATCAAACTTTCCATATTCTTTAGCTACATTTTCATAACTGCTATCAAACAAAGTTCCATCTTCAAAGTAGCCTGCATAATGAAAATAAAAAGTGCTCTTGTCAGCCGGTTTCACTCCAGTGCCATTTTGAATAATTTTATATACTAATCCTGATGGCGATGTTGTTGCAGTAGCTTTTGCAGTAGCAAAATAAGCTGCTTTTGCCGCTACAACGGAACCGTATTTTTCTAAATAACTTTTCTTAGCTTCTGCTTGAAGTGCCGCCTGCTTTGCGTTATTTTCGGCGTTGGCCAATTCTTGCTTTTTCTTATTTTCGGCGTTAATTAAGTCTTGCTTTTTTTGATCTTCTGATTTGTTATTGAAATAATCAGAAAACACTTTAGGAGCGTCAAATTTTTGTGCCAATGCGCCTTTTCTAACAATTGTAACCTTTGTAATCACATCATTTTGAGTAATAGCGTTTACCACGTTCATCCCCACTGTTACCTTACCAAAAACGGTGTGCTTTCCATCTAACCACGGAGTTTCTTTGTGGGTGATAAAAAATTGACTTCCGTTAGTTGTAGGTCCTGAATTAGCCATTGACAAAATCCCTGGCTTGTTGTGTTTCAAATCAGTAAATTCATCTTTGAACGCATATCCTGGCCCGCCAGAACCGTTTCCAGATGGATCACCACCTTGTATCATAAAATCTTGAATCACACGGTGAAATTTCAAACCATCGTAAAAAGGTTTTCCTTTTAATTTTTGGTCACTTACAAATGAATTTGTCCCTTCGGCGAGTGCGATAAAGTTAGCGACAGTTACCGGCGTTTTTTTATATTCCAATTCAATTGTAATATCACCTTTATTAGTAGCAACGGTAGCAAAAATACCTTCGATAACCGCAGGCGTTTTTACAACGGGCTTTGTCGATTTTAAAACGGCAGTTTTTGAGGCTGTGGTAGTTGGTTTTTTTACCGCAGTTTTTACTGTTGTAGTCGGTTTTTTAACAGGAACAGATTTTTTAACGGTTTGTGAATGGACGTTTACCATTCCCAGAAACAATAAAAACAGAATTTTGAATTTCATTTTCTAAATAATTTAGGGTCTAACTTTATAGTATTATTGTGGCATTTTTTCTAACAACTCGATTTCAAAGATAATATTAGCATTTGGCGGAATCACACCTCCAGCTCCAGCCGCGCCGTAACCTAAGCGTGACGGAATAAAAATCACCGCTTTGTCACCAAAAGATAATTGCTCTAAGCCTTCAATAAAACCAGGAATCATGCCATCTTTTTTACCAGCTTGAAAAGGAATAGGTTGGTAACCGTTTTGCGCAGCTCTATTTTCGTCGTATTTTCCAAAAGTTTTAGCAACGCTTTCTACACTTGCGTCAAATAATTCTCCGTCTTCCAGAAATCCAGCGTAATGAATAAAAACATTAGCGCCTTTAGCAGGTTTTTTGCCACCACTTTTCTTGATGATGACATATTCTAAACCTGTTTTTGTTCTGGTTGATTTTGCTTTGAGATCCGTGAAATAAGCAACTTTTTCATCTCGAACTGTTTTGTACTTTTCGTTGTAAACCTTTTTGTTTTCAACGTCAAGAGCAGCTCTTTGAGTTTGTGCTTTAGCTTCTACTGAGAAATAATCGTTGAATATTTTGACTGCGTTGAATTTTTTTGCAGCTCCACCGTTTCTAATAATCGTTACTTTTTTTACAAAATCTTCTTGCTCAATTTTATTGACAACATCCATTCCGTTTTCAACTACGTGACCAAAAATGGTGTGTTTGTCTTGCAGCCAAGGTGTCGCTAGATGTGTGATAAAAAATTGACTGCTATTTGTTGCTGCTCCATTATTGGCCATAGCCAAAACTCCAGCATTGTCAAAACGCAAATCAGAAAATTCGTCTTTAAATTTATAACCAGTATCTCCAGAGCCAGTCCCAAGCGGATCTCCCGTTTGAATCATGAAATCTTTAATGACTCTGTGAAATTTTAAACCATCAAAGAAAGGTTTGTTTTTTAAATTTTCATTGGTAACAAAATCGTTTTTTCCTTCGGCTAGTGTTACAAAATTTGCAACGGTAATAGGTGCTTTTTCAAAATCTAATTGTAAGATGATGTCTCCTTTATTAGTTTCAATTTTAGTGTACAAACCGTCTGGTAGGTTGCTGTGTTCCTCTTTACAAGAATAAAACGAAGCGAATACAACGAGTAGGAGTAGGATCTTTTTTTTCATTTTTAAGTTTAATTAGTTATTTTAAGGTGTCATTAGGTTGATTTGCGGCAGGTGTTTCAGGTTGCACGATTGGTTTCTCGATAACGGCTTTTATTTTTGCTTGGATTTCTTTTTTATAAACCACTTCCGACTTAAAATCACGTAAAGTAACGATGCAAATTATGGGTTGGTTCATGCCAATTTTTTTTTCATCACCGCGATAACCATAACCCATATTAGACGGAAATATAAAATTCACCTTTTCGCCCTTGCGCATCAGTTTAATTCCGTCACGCAAACCCATCATGATATTTTGCTTGTCCACATAATAAATTTGCGGTCTCAACTCTAGTTCTGAGTAGATTATTGCTCCTTTCAGATCCGTAATTTCGTAATCAAAAAAAGCAACATCTCCTTTTTTTGGAGTCAGTGAGTCTAATTTATTTTGAATTTGATACGAGTACCAATATCCTTTTGTAGAAGCCGTATATTGAATATTAGGGTTGCTTTTTATTAAATTTTTGATTTGGGTTTCCTCATCAGCCACCAACTTTTTATTGCGAATGATTGATTTTTTCATAAAGCTTCCCGAGGATTGAGAAAGTGGTCTTCTAGCTTCCTGAGGCTGCTTACAGCTTGTGACTAGCACGAGTAAAAAGAAAATACTGGCAATCAAATTGGTGTTTTTCATACACTTAAATGCTTATTTTTGTGACTAAATCTTCAAATTTTTGGATGGTTTCCTGCAACGAAACTTCTGATTTTCCTCCAGCAGCATTCTGGTGTCCGCCGCCGTTAAAATGATTTCTTGCAAACTGATTGACATCAAATGCGCCTTGTGAACGAAACGAAATTTTGATGATTTTCTCTTCGGTATTTTCAATAAAAATAGCAGCAAAGTGAATTCCTTTTATGCTTAAACCATAATTTACAATGCCTTCTGTATCTCCTTTCACATAATCAAATGAATTGAGTTCTTCTTGACTAAGTGTGGTGTACGCCGTTTTATGTTGCATAATCACTTTCATGTTTTGAAGTGCTTGACCCAATATTTGCAAACGTCCAAAGCCGCTATTGTCAAAAAGTAAACCCGGAATCTCGGTATTTTCGACACCTAAATCAATAAGTTCAGCAACAATTCTATGCGTATTTCCAGTTGTTTTTGGAAAACGAAAAGATCCAGAATCAGTTAGAATACCTGTATAAATACAAGTTCCTATTGTTTTGTCAATATCTTGTTTCTTGCCAAGAAACGAGATGAAGTTATAAATCATCTCACAAGTCGAACCAAAAGCAGTATCCGAAAAAGTGATAGCAGCATAATCATCTGGTTTTTGATGATGATCGATCATGATAAATGGCGCTTTCAGTTTATCAAGAACGTGTTCCATTTCGCCTGTGCGATGCAAAGCATTAAAATCTAAAGTAAAAATAAGATCCGCTTCTTGAAGGATTTTGGTGCAATTTTGTTTGTCTTTCTCGAATATTTTTATGGTTTCTGAGCCGGGTAGCCAAGCTAAAAAATCTGGAAATTCATTAGGAGAAACAATAATAGGTTCGTGATTATTTTTTAGTAAAAAATGGTATAATGCTAACGTAGAACCCATGGCATCGCCGTCAGGACCTCGGTGTGGGATTATCGCAATCTTTTTTGGTGTTGCTAATAACAACTGTACCGCTTGAATATCTTGTATTTTCATAGGTTGCGAAATTACATTTTTTTATGCTAATGTTGAAATCATTAACACGATTTTGATACGTTATAGAAAGTCAGTTGGTTTTCGTTTCAATTTTTGGTACAAATAATATTTTGGCCCTTTTACAATTTGGTTAGTGTAAATACCCATTGATCCAGATGAAAAGTAAGCAATGGCGCAGCTTACGCCAATGAAAATGCCACTCTCAATCCCAAAAAGTTCCATTCCCATAATCGTGCAAGCAATAGGCGTATGAGTCGCGCCCGAAAAAACAGCGACAAATCCCATTCCGGCCAGAAGCGCAATGGGTAGCGGAACTATAAGCGATAAAGCACTTCCCAAGGTGGCTCCAACAAAGAATAAGGGTGTAACTTCTCCGCCTTTGAAACCAGCACCTAAAGTAAAGCCAGTAAATAATATTTTAAGGAGGAATTCATAAGGCGCATTGGGCACTGAAAAAGCGTCGACAATTTCAGGAATGCCTAATCCCGCATATTTTGAACTTCCGATGAAGTAGAAGGCTGTGGCCAAAATAATTCCGCCTACAAACGGACGAAGAGGCGGGTATGCAATTGTTGTCGAAAATAATTTTCCCCATAAATGCGTACTTCTGGAGAATAAAAGTGCTGCTAATCCAAATAATAAGCTAACAATTACAACCCAAAATAAGTTAATCAAACTGATCTCAGGAATTATGGGAATGGAATAATGCGTATGTTTTACCTGCCAAAATTCAACAGTAAAATAAGCAATATAAGCTGACAAAAATGACAATGGAACGCTCTTAAAACTGATTTTGCTAAAAATAACAAGCTCTAAAGCAAATAGTGCGCCCGCTAGCGGTGTTCCAAAAATGGAAGCGAAACCAGCGCTTATTCCTAAAATTAATATTGTTTTTCGCGCAGAGGAATCAAGCTTAAAAATGTGTGTAAACTGGTCAGCAATTGCTCCTCCCATTTGTACTGCGGTGCCTTCGCGTCCCGCAGATCCACCAAATAGATGGGTGATTAAGGTTCCAATAAGCACCAAAGGAGCCATTTTTAACGGAATTACTTTTTGAGGATTTTCGTATTCTTCCAGCAATAAATTATTGCCTTTTACTACTGATTTACCATAGTAGTGGTAAGATAATCCTATTAGCAAGCCACCTATTGGCAGCAGCCAAATAATCCAATTATTACTAAGTCTTATTTGCGTAATATATTCAAGTGCTACTAAAAAAACCGCAGAAGCTGATCCTGACAAAACACCTATCAATGCACAAATGAAAATCCATTGAAGTGCGGTGACTATTATTTTTTTTATGTTTTCTACATTCATTATTTAAAAGTATGCAATTGTTCCTGATACATCAATTATATTTCCTATTCGAACCGTGCGACAATACCCCATGTTATCCTCCCACGCTAAGACTGTCAATATGTTTTTTCTAATCAATTTTTATCTTTTAAATTGGTTTTAAAAATAAAGTTATTCCATTTAGACCTAATGCAATTTTTTAAGTGATTTCAACGAAATATTTTCCTTTGAGTCATCTATACTTACAAAGTATGCTGGGCAAGTTTCCGAGAGATTTATAAATTATGATGTGTTTAAATCTTAAATCCTATTTTTGTTAATAGTGAATTTTGGTAATCTAATATGTCAATTTAATTTTTGGTATATTTTTTGCAATTTAGAAAAAAAATTAGAAATAAAATTTCTGATTTTGCTTTAAATGTTGGTTTTTTGGCTGTTCAATGTCTTTTATTATTCCGATAGAAATGAAATAAAAGCGGGATTTAAAAGTTATAAATGAAAGTTAAATTACGATCAATAATAGAATTAAGAACGATTGGTTTTTTATTTTTAAAAAAGTTGAAGCATTGTTTAACATAAATATTATAAAATAAGCAATCGCAGGTGTTGGTTACAAACCCAAATTGCAAGACGCAAATTTTCTAAGACAAAAAAATATTATCTACAGATGAAAAGGATTTTAGTACTAATAATGTTATTTACCATTTCTATAAGCGGTTATGCTCAGAGCGAATTTAGCTCTAAGTTTAAAGCGATTCCGCCTAAAAGTAATGCACCAAAAATAAAAAAACCTATCCCGCCAAAGGCAAATATTCCGCCTATAAAAAATCCTAGTCCTTTTAAAAACCCAGAAATTTATAATCCAAATCCATCTCCTTCTAAATCAATTACTCCAGCTAGTAATTTCTCGATGATTCCAAAAAATGAGTTTATCAATCCTGGTGATGTTTTTAAAGATAAATGGAATAAAAAGGAGGATAATTCACAAGGAATTGTTTACAGACGAAATCAAAATTTAGGGAATTTCAATACTGGTTCCACCACCGCAAAGGTAATGTATCGCGATGCTGCTTATGTTGACGGCGACCAAATTAGGGTTTATTTGAACGATAAAATGATTCAAGCTCAAGTCAATCTAGACAGCAATTTTAAAGGTTTTGAAATTGTATTAGAGAAAGGATTTAATAAAATAGATTTTGAAGCCCTAAATCAAGGAACTTCCGGTCCTAATACCGCCGAATTTAAAGTTTATGATGACAAAGGAAGCTTAATATCAGCCAGTCAGTGGAATCTTGGAACAGGTTTTAAGGCGACGATTGTATTGGTGAAGGAATAAGTAAATTATAAAAACTTAATGGAAAAGGCTTTTGAATCACTTCAAAAGCCTTTTTTTATGTTACTAGTTTTTTCTTAGAAAGGATCTGCTGTCACCTGAAATTTCATGTTGCCTTTTACAACTATATCTTTGGTAACTGTTTCTTTTATTACCGCTTTTGTTCTTATTCTATAGCTGGGAGCTTTGATGTATTTATCTAATTTCTGAGAAGTACATAGAAGTTCTAGTGTATTTGTCGAGGAATTTATATCGTCTAAATAAGCCAATTCAATTTCGTCGTTGGCATCTGTGGAAATATATAAGCGAATTGATTTCAAAAAAGAAAATGTTTTATCACTAGGATCAGTGATCGTTAATTTGAGCTCTTTTAGTTTTACATCTTTTACTAACTCTGCTTTTGTGTTGTTGTTTTCAAACTCCGCACTAGAATTAGTAGTAACATCGGGCGTAATTACTTCCGTTGCAAGATTGAGCGGGAATCCGCTTGATATTTTAAACGAAGTTTGATTGTCAATAGTAAAGGTCAACAGCTTATCGATAACATTGCAGGAAAAAAGGAGTAAAGTAAAGCAGGTAATCACGGCTAAATTTTTTGTTTTCATTTTTGAATTTTTGTTATTATTTATGTTCGATTTTGATAGTCAATAGCAGAAAATCTTAGTCATTTTCGTTAGATTTACTAAAGTGGTTTTGCGATTTAGTGTTTCTCATTAACAATTGTAGCGTATTCAGAATCAAATGCTAAGCTGAGCATAAAATAACTGGAATATAAAAAGTGTTTGTTTATCGAACTGTATTATTCTTATTTTGTGCTCGCTGGCAAAAGTAGGGCTATTTAAAGTAATAATTTACCATTAAAAATAAATTGAAGATTTTCAAAATTCGATTTTCCAATTTGAAATATAAAAAGTATTTTTGCGCATGCAACACAACGTACTTATTTTAGACTTCGGATCGCAATATACACAGCTTATTGCTCGTAGAGTTCGCGAATTAAATATTTTCTGCGAAATTTTCCCTTACAATCATGTTCCAACTGATTTATCTTCTTACAAAGCGGTAATTCTTGGTGGAAGTCCATTTTCTGTGCGTGCTGATGATGCGCCACATCCTGATTTATCCCAAATAAGAGGAAAATTACCAATGCTTGCGGTATGTTATGGAGCGCAATATCTTGCGCAGTTCAGCGGCGGAAAAGTAGAAGCTTCAAATACTAGAGAATATGGTAGAGCAAATTTATCGTACATAAAGCAGCATGAAGTGTTTTTTGAAGGTGTTTCAGAGAATAGTCAAGTTTGGATGAGTCATAGTGACAGCGTTAAAGTATTGCCTACTAATGGCGTAAAACTAGCAAGCACGCATGATGTGGAATTTGCGGCCTATAAAATTGAAGGCGAAACAACTTATGCCATTCAATACCATCCTGAAGTTTTTCACTCCACGGATGGATCCAAAATGTTAGAAAACTTTTTAGTTAAAATAGCCGAAGTGCCTCAAAATTTTACACCAAAAGCTTTTGTTAGCGAAATGGTAGCAGAATTAAAAGAGAAATTGCAAGATGATAAAGTCGTTCTTGGACTTTCTGGAGGCGTTGATTCAACAGTGGCGGCAGTTTTATTACATCAAGCTATTCGAAAAAATCTTTACTGCATTTTCGTTAACAACGGTTTGCTTCGTAAAAACGAATTCCAAAACGTATTAGATCAATATAAAGGAATGGGTTTAAACGTAAAAGGCGTAGATGCCGGAGATCGTTTCTTATCCCAGTTAGCAGGAGTCAGTGATCCAGAAACCAAACGCAAAATCATAGGACGTGTATTTATTGAAGTTTTTGATGATGAATCGCATTTAATAGAAGATGTAAAGTGGTTAGCTCAAGGAACTATTTATCCTGATGTAATCGAGTCGGTTTCTGTAAAAGGGCCGTCGGCAACAATAAAATCACATCACAATGTAGGCGGTTTACCTGATTATATGAAATTAAAAATTGTGGAACCACTTCGAATGCTTTTTAAAGATGAAGTGCGTAGAGTAGGAGCATCACTAGGAATTGATCCTGAATTATTAGGAAGACATCCTTTTCCAGGTCCAGGATTATCAATTAGAATTCTAGGAGATATTACACCAGAAAAAGTACAAATTTTACAAGATGTAGATGCCGTTTTTATTGACGGATTGAAATCTTGGGGATTGTATGACAAAGTTTGGCAGGCTGGAGCAATACTTTTGCCTGTGAATAGTGTAGGAGTGATGGGCGATGAACGCACTTATGAGAAAGTTGTTGCACTTCGCGCAGTAGAATCTACTGATGGTATGACAGCTGACTGGGTTCATTTACCTTATGAATTCTTGATGAAAATTTCGAATGATATTATCAACAAAGTCAAAGGCGTAAATAGAGTGGTATATGACATTAGTTCTAAACCGCCAGCAACAATTGAGTGGGAATAATCAGCGAGATTTTATTTTGATAAAACAAGCTCTCTAAAAGTACATAGCAAAACAACGGTATCAGATTTTCGGAATAAGATTTGATACCGTTGTTTTGATTAACGATTTTAATAATTTATACACAAATAAAATGAAATATATCTTTGCCATTTGTATCACGGCTTTGTTAAATTTTGGTGTTTTTGCACAAAATAAAACAACTACGCACAAGGTTAGTAAAGGCGAGACAATCGCTGAGATTGCCAAAAAATATAACGTTACCACTACATCTATTTACCAACTAAATCCAGATGCACAAGCAGGTTTAAAACCTAATAGCGTTTTACTTATTCCTTCGGCTGCTGCCAAAAAAACTAATGTAAGTGCTGCCAAAGTGACTAATACAATTGTGACGCATGAAGTTTTACCAAAAGAAACTTTGTACGGTATCGAAAAAAAATATGGAATCACTGACGATGCTTTGAAACAAGCTAATCCGTTTCTTGAGCAAGACGGATTGCAAATAGGACAGACGCTAACAATTCCGTCGAATAAAATCAAAAAAATCACTTCGGACAAGCCAGAAAAAGCCGAAAAAGCAGTCTATCACTATGTGCTTCCAAAAGAGACAAAATACTCGATTGCGAAGCAGTACGGAATTTCGATCGAAGAATTAGAGCGTAAGAATCCTGAGGTTGTTACTAATTTGCCGGAAGGCTTTAAATTATTAGTAAAAGGGAAAGCAGTTCCCACAACAATAATTGCATCAGAAGCTAAAAAAGAAAGTACAGCTTCGACTTCTATAAAAATAGTGTTAACCACAAATTATACTGTAAAACCAAAAGAAACCCTTTACGGTTTATCTAAAATGACGGGTTTAACGCAAGCAGAATTAATTGCGCTGAATCCTTTTTTATCAGATGGCGTTGTTGAAGGTATGGTTTTGAAAGTTCCTGCGACACCAGCAACTACTGTGGAAAACAAAAAAGAGTATACGGATTTGACCAAAACAAATACTACAAATAAAAAGAAATTAGCGCTGCTTTTGCCTTTTAACATAGCTAAAATAGAGAGCGATACCGTGACTTCAACTGCGATGCGTCTAAAAAAGGATAAATTTCTCAATATGACTTTAGATTTTTATGCTGGAGCGCTTATGGCAATTGATTCTGCTAAAGTACTGGGTCTAAATATTGATGTTGCTATTTTTGATTCACAAGAAACTAAAAATTCATCGGCAATCGCATCTTTGATTAAAGAAAATAATTTACAAGATTCTGATGTTGTTATTGGGCCTTTTTATCAAAGTAATGTCGAGAAAACAGCCGAATTATTGACGCAAAACCAAGTGCCTGTTATTTCCCCTTTGTCAAAAGATCAAGGAGTTTCCTATGCTAATATTTTTCAATCTATTCCTTCTCCCGATGCTGTAAAAAATGCTGTTTTTACTTATATGCGTTCTAAAGGCGGAAATATGATTGCTGTGGTAGATAAAAAGAAGGGATCAGTTATAGAGTATATTCAGCAAAATCATAAGGATGTGAAGTTTTCTATGCTAACCGCAACTGGTGGCGTTTCTGCTGAAAATTTAAAAAGTCTTTTTGTAAAAGATAAAATAAATTATGTGGTAATGGAAACTGCAAATACAGCGATGATCAAAGCTACGATCGCCACAATGTTGAGTGCGATGGCAACCTATAAAGTTCAACTGGTGATTTTAGAGCCAAACGAAACTTTGGATACAGCTGAGGTAATCATGGAAAACCTAGCCAAATTGAACCTGATGTACCCATCTGTTGCGCGCGAAAATGAATCTGCTGAAGCTCAAATTTTTAAAAAAGAATTTAAAATTAAAAATAATGTGAGTCCAACTGATTTTGCAACACGAGGATTTGATGTCACTTTTGATACAATGATGCGTTTGTCGCAAGGTAAAAAGTATCAAGAAACGGTAGAAAATTCAGCCACGGAACAAGTGGATAACAAATTCGAGTTTTATAAAAAAATAGATGGAGGTTATGCTAATAAAGGAATCTACATTTTATATTACGACACTGATTTGACAGTTAAAGAAGCAAAATAGAAGTGTATTCAACGAAATTTTGAAAAGGTTTTATCACTTGATATCTATTTTTTTTCTCATTAACGACTAAGGCAAAAGAGCTCAAAATATATTATCAACTTAGTGCCTTTGCGCCTTAGTAGCAAATAATATTTTCATTATAAAGCTTAGCAAAAATTATAGAACTTAGTGTCTTTGAGCCTTCGTGCCAAATGAAATACTGATTATAAAGCTGAAAAGTAAAAAGTATAAAACTTAGTGTCTTTGCGCCTTTGTGGCAAATGAAATGCTAAATATAAAGCTGAAGCAAAAATTATAAAACTTAGTGTCTTAGCGCCTTTGTGGCAAATGAAATGTTCATTAGAAAGTTTAAATCAAAAATTATAAAAAACTTAGTGTCTTTGCGCCTTCGTGGCAAATGAAATGTTCATTATAAAGTTTAAATCAAAAATTATAAAACTTAGTGTCTTTCGCCTTCGTGCCAAATGAAATACTGATTATAAAGCTGAAAAGTAAAAACTATAAAACTTAGTGTCTTTGCGCCTTTGTGGCAAATGAAATGCTAAATATAAAGCTGAAGCAAAAAGTATAAAACTTAGTGTCTTTGCGCCTTCGTGGCAAATGAAATGTTCATTATAAAGTTTAAATCAAAAATTATAAAAAACTTAGTGTCTTTGCGCCTTAGTGGCAAATGAAAATTGAAGGTTAAAAGTAAAAATTGTAAAACTTAGTGTCTCAGCGCCTTCGTGGCAAATGAAATGTTCATTATAAAGTTTAAATCAAAAATTATAAAAAACTTAGTGTCTTTGCGCCTTCGTGGCAAATGAAAATTGAAGGTTAAAAGTAAAAATTGTAAAACTTAGTGTCTTAGCGCCTTTGTGGCAAATGAAATACTGATTATAAAGCTTAAAAGTAAAAAGTATAAAACTTAGTGTCTTACTTAAAATAAAACAGCAGCAATATTTGAAAACTACTTTGAATTTGTAAAACAAAACTATAAATAAAAGAATCTTATGACATCAAAAGTAACCTATTTAGGAGATTTGCGAACCTCTTCAACACACATACAATCGGGCACGATAATTCTTTCGGATGCGCCAGTAGACAACAATGGAAAAGGAGAAGCTTTCTCTCCAACAGATAGTATTGCTAATGCTTTGGCAACCTGTATGATGACTATAATGGGAATAAAGGCAAAAGATTTGGTAGTAGATTTAAAGTATTCTACCGCTGAGGTGCTTAAAATTATGAATTCTGAGCCACGGCGAATAGGTGCCATTGAAATTGTTTTCCAGTTGGAAGGAACTGATGATCAAAAAAATAAATCGATTTTAGAAAGAGCAGCAATGACTTGTCCTGTTTTCTTGAGTCTGCATCCAGAAATCGAGAAGCGAATAACGTTTAATTGGAAATAGAAGATAGATCAAAAATAGTATAGAGACATAATTTTTATATTCTGATTCAAAGTGATTTTCATAAAAAATAAATGATATATTTTACAAAAAATGAATAGCGCTGAGTTTTTGATCTCAAAAGTTTGATTTAAAGAGAATTTTAAGTAAACTTTTCTTGGGTTTAAAGCATTCAATGATATACTTACGGAATAGGTTTTAGAGTAAGTAAAAAACGATAAATAGTAGATATAAATATGAAAAAAACAGTTTTAGGTTTAGCTTTTTTAACCTTCTTTTCTTGTAGTTCTGTCAAAGAAATGCAAGTGTTTGTTCCCAAACCTACGCTTGTACAATTTCCAACGAATGTGAAGCGAATAGTCATCGTAGATAAAACGCAGGGAAATGCTTTAACAGCCATCGAAGGATTACTTTCGGGAGAGGTAATTGGAATTGATAAAATTCTTGTACAACAAGTCATTTCTGGACTTACAGATCCATTCTTGAAAAATTCCGATATTCAAATTACCAAACATCCGGATCGATTAAAAAGTGAAAACATGACCTCTACTGGATTTGGTGCAGTGATGCCATGGCTTCAAATAGAAAAAATCGCTACAGAACACAATGCTGATGCGTTGCTAGTTTTAGAATATTTCGATTCCGATTTTAGAATAAGAAATGCAACAAGCCCAAATAATGTTGGAGCGATATTGTTTCAAGGTTTTGCAAAAGCAAAAGTAGGAGTACGAATATATCTTCCAAAAACACAAAATCTTTTTTACGAAAATAGTTTTTCTAACTCAAATGATTTTGGAGAAGTGGCTGCTAGTCCAGGAATGTTAGCAGGCAAAGTGCTTACAGGAACAAATGCAATGAAATCTGTAAGTTATAACCTTGGTGATTATATTGGTAAACGTTTTGTGAGTTACAGAACTTGGGAAGATAGAGTGATTATGAAAGGCAAAACCGATACTACCAAAAGAGCTGAACGCTTGATCCTTGCCCAGGATTATACGGGTGCAATTGCTACGCTAGAAAGTACATTTAAAACAGAACAAGACGCTACCAATAGAGCTAATATTGCACACAATTTAGGATATTGTTATGAAGTTGAGGGCGATTTAGCTTTATCAAAAAAATGGCTAACCGAGTCATTTACGTCATCAGGAAATAAAAAAACCCAAAACTACCTTGATATCATCAACAGAAGAATTGTCGATAAAAAAATATTGGAAAGTCAAAACGCTCAATAAACTGAGCGTTTGTTTTTGATTAATTCTCTGATCGTCAAATATTAAATTAAAGTTTTGCTTTTCAACCCCGTTATAAAGCAAAACTTTAATTTTTATCCTATTGTTTGGAATTATAATTATAGAATTAAAATAAATAATTGCACCAATAATTTAAATGTTGATAAATAGACCTCGAACCTCGTACTTCGAACCTCGAACCTCGAACCTCGAACCTCGAACCTCGAACCTCGTACCTCAAACCTCGTACCTCGAACCTCGAACCTCGTACCTCGAACCTCGAACCTCAAACCTCGTACCTCGAACCTCGTACCACGAACCTCGTACCACGAACCTCGAATCTCGTACCTCGTACCTCGTACTTCGAACCTCAAACCTCAAACCTCAAACCTCGAACCTCGAACCTCGTACCTCGTACCTCGAATCTCGAACCTCGAACCTCGTACCTCGAACCTCGTACCTCGTACCTCGAACCTCAAACCTCGTACCTCGCACCTCGAATCTCGTACCTCGAACCTAGTACTTCGAACCTCAAACCTCAAACCTCAAACCTCGTACCTCGTGCCTCAAACCTCGTACCTCGTACCTCGAACCTCAAACCTTTTTCCCAATATGGATCAAAATCAAAAACAACTCATCAAACTTGCTCATACTAAAATGCCTTTTGGTAAATACGAAGGTTGGTTTCTAATTGATATTCCAGAGTATTATATTGTTTGGTATAGCAATAAAGGCTTCCCAAAAGGAGAATTAGGAGAGCAATTGAAACTAATTTATGAATTAAAACTCAATGGTCTAGAAGAGTTAATTCGGAATATAAAAAAGCAATATCCAAAAGCACTTTAAACAGTTATACCAAATAGTCTTTAAAATTACTGTCAAGTTTTTGTCAAATCGAGCGCAGTCGAGATTACGATCGACTTATAAACAACGTTTTGTGCGTCATTACAATCATGATGAGCTGCACAACCTGACAAATTTTAATTCTTTTTAACAGTATATTCAAAACATAAATGGCATTATTTAGAGAATAACACAGATTAGAAGATTCTGAATTTTCTAATTATCTAATTGACAAATTTTCTAATTTGGTTATCGCTTTATTTTCTCATTAGCTAATTGACAAATTCTCTAATTTAATTTGTACTTTTGCCACGTTTTTTACACAACTACAACACATATAATATTAGAATGAATCAAACCAAATATATTTTTGTTACTGGCGGTGTGACTTCTTCCTTAGGGAAAGGAATCATTGCAGCTTCACTGGCAAAATTGTTGCAAGCAAGAGGATATCGTACTACTATCCAAAAGTTTGACCCGTACATTAACGTTGATCCTGGGACATTAAATCCTTATGAACATGGCGAATGTTACGTGACTGATGATGGAGCTGAAACGGATTTAGATTTAGGACATTATGAGCGTTTTCTTAATGTTCCTACCTCTCAAGCCAATAATGTTACAACAGGACGAATATATCTTTCGGTTATTGAAAAAGAACGAAGAGGAGAATTTCTTGGAAAAACGGTGCAAGTTGTGCCTCATATTACCAATGAAATTAAAGATAGAATGCAATTGCTTGGGAATTCTGGTGATTATGATATTGTAATTACCGAAATTGGTGGAACAGTTGGAGATATTGAATCGTTGCCTTACATTGAATCTGTTAGACAGTTAGTTTGGGATTTAGGTGAAAATAATGCGATTGTAATTCATTTAACTCTTGTTCCTTATTTAGCTGCTGCTGGAGAATTAAAAACTAAACCAACACAGCATTCGGTAAAAACATTGATGGAAAGCGGAATAAAAGCTGATATTTTAGTTTGTAGAACAGAACACGAAATTTCAGAAGAGTTACGCCTCAAATTAGCTTTATTTTGTAATGTAAAAAGAGAGGCCGTTATTCAATCTATTGACGCTTCAACAATTTACGAAGTGCCCAATTTAATGCTCGAAGAAGGTCTTGACGTTGTGGCGTTGAAAAAGTTAGATTTGCCTAAAAAAGCAGCTCCAGATTTAAAAAATTGGAATATCTTTTTAAAGCGACTGAAAAACCCAAAACATACTGTAAATATTGGTTTGATTGGGAAATATGTAGAAATGCAAGACTGCTATAAGTCTATATTGGAGGCATTTATTCATGCAGGTGCTGCCAATGAAACTAAAGTAAATGTTATTTCAATACATTCTGAACATATTGATTCAAATAACATTGCAGAAAAATTTTCTGATTTAGACGGAATCCTCGTGGCACCAGGTTTTGGAGAAAGAGGAATAGAGGGCAAAATTGCAGCGGTGCAATATGCTCGAGAGAATAGAATTCCGTTTTTTGGGATTTGTTTGGGTATGCAAATGGCGATCATCGAATATTCAAGAAATGTTCTTGGTTTTGCCGATGCTAATTCGACAGAAATGAACGAACATACTGCTCATCCAGTGGTCAATTTGATGGAAGAGCAAAAAACAATTACTGATAAAGGCGGTACGATGCGCCTTGGAGCTTGGAAATGTGATCTAAAACCAGATTCATTAGCTTTTAAAATTTATGGTAAGGAGACAATTTCAGAGCGTCACCGTCATCGTTACGAATACAACAGCAATTACGTTGCACAGTTGCAAAATGCTGGATTAATTGCATCGGGCGTAAATCCGGACACCGGTTTGGTTGAAATTATAGAAATAAAAGATCATCCGTTTTACATTGGGGTTCAGTACCATCCAGAATATAAAAGTACGGTTGCAAATCCACATCCTATTTTTGTGAATTTTGTGGCAGCGGCAGTTCAGGCAAAAAAAAATAACTAGAAACATTTTAGTTTCAGCAGACTTTAAATTTAAAACTTTTTTTAATTACAATGGAACAAAAAAAATTTGACCTCAATTCGATTATAGGTTTTGCATTAATTTTCATTATTTTGATCTTTATAATGTATCGAAACCAGCCGGATCCGGAAGTGGTCGCTGCTGAAAAAGCAGAAAAGGAATTGGTTGTAAAAGCCGCTAAAGCTAAAGAGTCACAGGATAAAACAGTTGCTAAAGCTACTATTGCAGTGGCTGCAACTGGAGATTCTACGCAGTTAGCTCAACTGCAAAAAAGCCTTGGAAACTTTGCTTATTCAGCGACACTTCCTTCTGCAAAAGCAGGGGTTACCACAATTGAAAATGAAAAGGTCAAACTGACTATTGCCAATAAAGGAGGATATATTATTGAGGCTACACTTAAAGAATTTGAGAAATTCAAGAAAGGTTCTGGTCAATTAGTTCAATTAATTAAGGATAATAACGCCAATTTAAATATTCAGTTACTCACTAGCGATAATCGTACTTTAAATTCTAAAGACTTGTATTTTGAACCAACATTGACAAAAATGGGTGCAGATCAGGTTTTGTCTATGAAATTGAAAGCGGGAGCTAACGAATTCTTGGAATACAAATACATATTGAAGCCAAACGAATACATGGTTGATTTCGATATTCGTTCGCAGGGATTAAATAAAGTTTTGAATACCGCTAAACCTTTGGACTTAGAATGGGACTTAAAAGCAATTAGAAATGATAAAAGTGTTTCTTACGAAAATCGATATACTGAAATTTACTTTGAGCATGAAGATGGGAAGGTAGATTATTCAGGAATGGGACAAAGCGAAGAGTCGGATCTTGAGAAAGCTACATTTGTTGCTTTTAAACAACATTTTTTCTCAACTATTTTATTGACAAAAACGCCGTTTGAAACTGCTAAGCTAAAGTCAGAGAATTTAGTAGTTGATGATAAAGTGGACACTTTATTTACTAAACAGTTTAAAGCAAATATACCTTTAGCATTTACTAATGGGGAATTAGATCATAAAATGAGTTGGTATTTTGGACCAACTGATTACCAAACACTCACTAATTATGACAAAAATATTGAAAAAATTATTTCGTTAGGTTGGGGAATTTTTGGGTGGATTAATAGGTTTATTTTTATTCCATTGTTTGGATTCTTGAGCTCTTATATTTCTTACGGAATTGCAATAATTGTTTTTACGATTTTAATAAAAATTGCAATGTCGCCTATTACTTTTAAATCATTTTTGTCGCAAGCTAAAATGAAAGTATTGCGTCCAGAAATTGCTGAATTGGGAGAAAAGTTCAAAAAAGACCCAATGAAAAAACAACAGGAAACAATGAAGTTGTATAATAAAGCAGGAGTAAATCCTATGGCGGGGTGTATTCCGGCATTGATTCAGCTTCCTTTTATGTATGCTTCATTTCAGTTTTTTCCATCAGCATTTGAGTTGAGACAAAAAAGCTTCCTTTGGGCAGACGATTTATCTTCATTTGATGAAATAATCAGGTTGCCTTTCTATATTCCATTTTACGGAAATCATATCAGTTTGTTTCCAATACTTGCTTCGATTGCAATTTTCTTTTACATGAAGATGACATCTGGTGATCAGCAAATGATGGCTCCACAGCAAGAAGGTATGCCCGATATGGCTAAGATTATGAAAATTATGATTTATGCTTCGCCAATAATGATGTTGTTTTTCTTCAATACTTATGGCGCAGGATTGAGTTTGTATAACTTTATATCTAACTTAATTACCATTGGAATCATGGTCGTGATCAAAAAATACTTTATTGATAGCGATAAAATTCATGGTCAAATTCAAGAAAACAAGTTGAAAGAGCCAAAAAAACAAGGTAAATTCCAACGCAAGCTGCAAGAAGTAATGGAACAAGCTGAGGCTCAAAAAGCTTTGGATAAAAAGAAAAAATAGTACGGTTGTAATAAATCGCTATTAAACCATAAAGGAAATCAAATGACTTAAACTTCATTTGATTTCCTTTTTTTTGTGTTACTGTTTTTGCTCGTGGTTTATTTCTGATTGAAGATGTGATTTGTTTTAACATATCACTTCAGTTTGTCACACTGGAAGCGTCTCAACACTCGAGAGCAAATAACATTGAATTGTGTTCTACTATAAAAGATCTGAAAAAAGGCTGTCTCAATCAACCAGTAAATTTACTAAAACCATTAAGAAAATAAAGAAACATTAAGTTCAGTTAAATCTTAAATTAACTTAACTCTCTTAATGGTTTAAAAAAACTATTTCATATTTATAGTATTAATAATATTTTTTAGCAAACACTCACACCACAATTTGTCACGCTGGAAGCGTCTCAAGGCTCGAGAGCAAATCACATTGAATTGTTTTCTACTATAAAAGATCTGAAAAAGGGCTGTCTCAATCAACCATTAAATTTACTAAAACCATTAAGAAAATAAAGAAACATTAAGTTCAGTTAAATCTTAAATTACCTTAACTCTCTTCATGGTTTAAAAAACCTGTTTCATATTTATGTTATTAATAATATTTTTTAGCGAACACTCACGCCACAATTTGTCACGCTGGAAGCGTCTCAAGCTCGAGAGCAAATCACATTGAATTATTTTTTATAAAAGAACTCATTGCTATCCGAAAGTTTTAAGAAAACCTTAAATATCAGTCGGCATTGCCTATATACAGGTTGTTTTTAAAAAATTATCCTGAAAATAAGTCA
>NZ_FQWF01000017.1 GCF_900129585.1 Flavobacterium micromati | reverse complement strand
TATTCAAATATGGATTAGATTATTTATCCAAATTCCTTTTAACGGGATTTAATTCATTAGAAAACAATATGTTCAGTTTTTTGTCATGTACTTAAGTAAATCTTATAAAATTTATATAATTCCTTACAAGAAAATCATTATTGGCTTATAACTATGTAAACTTAATAGGCAAATTTAGAAGTTTATTAGCGTCATACTAATTTATAATGCCTAATTTTATGACTTACTATTTACTCTTTTTAAATAACATCACTTATGGAAAATAATAACGCAAGAAGAAATTTTTTAAAACAAACAGCAATTCTATCAACTGCAACAATTATTGGCTCTAGTTTATTCACTTCAACATTTGCAGCTGAAAAATCGCTAAATATTGATAGTGAAATTCTCGACTACGCGAATTTAAATCTAGAAGCGCCATACTCTTTGCCGAAATTAGATTACGATTATGATGGATTAGAACCGCACATTGATAAGGCTACAATGGAAATTCATCATAAAAAACATCATCAAGGTTATGTAACGAATTTAAACAAAGCCATAGAGACCTTAGACCCTAAATTAATCGAACAGTCAAAATCTTTAGATACTATTTTCAATGTAATGTCCAAATTTCCAGAATCAGTGCGAAATAATGCTGGCGGTCATTACAATCATAGTTTATTTTGGACGTTAATGAAACCAAATGGCGGAGGCAATCCAAAAGGTAAATTAGCTGATGCAATAAGCAGTACTTTTGGTTCTTTTGATGAATTTAAAAAACAATTTAACGACGCTTCAATGAAACGATTTGGATCTGGCTGGGCCTGGCTAGTGGTTCAAGATGGAAAATTAGTTATTGGCTCAACGCCAAATCAAGATAATCCATTAATGCGGTTACGTGGTAAAGGTTTTAAAGGAAAACCAGTTTTAGCACTTGATGTTTGGGAACACGCATATTACTTAAAAAACCAGAATAGAAGAGCAGATTATCTCGAATCGTATTGGAAAGTAGTAAATTGGGATGCCGCAGAAAATCTATTCAATTCTTTATGAATTTTTTAAAGCCCTAAATCAAAATCTTGATTTTGGGCTTTTTTATAAATAACCCTACCTAAAATGACCAAAAATAATTTTCACTCCAAAAAATATTATTAACGCTTATAATTTCATCTTATCTCAATATTGTCATAATAACTGCTTTAAGAAACTAAAAATACATGTCAAAACTATAGCAAAAATGAATAGCTTTGTACCTTCAAATTAAAGCAATGATTAACCCTTCGGCAACAGGATGGATAGACAAATTTTTCACTGAACAAAAAATTTCAGAAGAAACTGTGTTTATGGACAGCAATATTTTTTATGATAAAGTGAGAAATACAGGTTTCATTTACGGTCATATTATTTCATTTGAAACTTCCGCAGCAATAAATACTAAAGGGTGGTACAAAGAAGAAATTTCAAAAGTGGCATTACTAAATACACTTTATGGCGTTTATTGCTTTATTGATGATAATACTAACAATAACAATAGCGCTACTTTTATCTCTAAGGTTGTTCACTTTTACAATCAAATGAATCCTCAAGGCTTCAATTTATTTAAAAAAATTTTACCTACAAACTCGCCTTCTTTAAAGCTAGAAAAAATCATTGATGAACGAGTACAAACTAATGATAGTATTATTAGTAAAAATTTTTCACATCTTGTAACAAACGCCTTATTGTTCATTGATGTTTTGGCGTTCCAGCAATACTTGGTTCACAGTGAAATTCCTGAAAAATATTTGCAAAAAATCGAGGAAACTATCATAAATACGGTTGCACTTGCGTTAAAAGTTAAGTCGAAAAAATCGCAATATGATGATTTATTAATCAAGCTTTTTGAAGCTTCGATTCGGTATAGTAAATTCTCTACAAATTCAGTCCAAAATTTAGAATCTCTACAATTGGATTATCTTACAACAGATTTCGAAAAAAAATATTTAGTAGATTTGGCGGGAATGGCCTTATGGAGTGATGCCGAAATTGAGAATGAAGAATTATATTTTTTGTATTCACTGTCGCAGATTCTTGCAATTCCTGATGCTTTTGTAGATAATAGTATTTCAAAAACGTACCAATTTATTACCACATATAAAAATGAAATACCCTATTTCAATTATTCTAATCCGGTCAAACATTTTTACGATCAAACTACTCAAAGTGTAGTTACAATAATCACTCGTAATAAGAATAGGTTAATCAAGGAAATTGTGCAAAGCAAAGAATTAATGGTACTTCTATCACATTCAACAATTAGAGATTTGGATGAAAAAGAGAAAAAGAAAGTCAAAAAACAATTATTAGAAGTATGTAAAACGGTTCCATCGTTAGCAATATTTTTATTACCTGGCGGTAGTCTTTTACTACCCATCTTAATAAAGTTTATTCCCCAGTTACTACCCTCGGCTTTTAACGAAAATAGGGAAGAATAGACCTTCGCGAACTAATAAAATATTTAAAGAACATTTCCTTAAATAAATTAATATAATTGAATATCGAATAATGTAATTTATAAAAATATAAATTCGTGTTATTATTAATAAATAACTGTCTTAAAAATCTACTTTTTGTTATCTTTATAAAAACATTGCAACAATTAAAATTTTATCTATTGTTTTTGCCAGAACAACCGTGCAAAACCTTCTTTTTAAATTCCAATTGTTAAAATATAAAAATTATTTCAGATTAATAAGTATTAATTAAAATGAAGTAATACAGATAATTAACCTTTAGGCAATAGCTGTTGTTCAGACACTTACTGAAATTTAAATTTTAGGGATAAACAAACTATAAATTTACTTTATGTATTGTATTAAATATATAAATAAACACACAAAGAATAAAAACTTCAATTTTGCGCAATCAAAAAGTAAAACATAAATATAATGACACGAATTACAGTAGCAAAAGGCGACGGAATTGGACCAGAAATTATGAATGCCACTTTGAACATCATCAAAGCAGCAGGCGCTCAAATAGAAATTGACGAAATAGAAGTTGGTGAAAAAGTGTACTTGTCAGGGAACACTTCAGGAATAGCTGCTGAATCTTGGGACATAATCCGAAGAAACAAAATATTTTTAAAAGCGCCTATTACCACTCCACAAGGTGGTGGATATAAAAGTTTGAATGTAACTACAAGAAAATTTCTTGGATTATATTCTAATGTTAGACCATGTATAAGTTTACACCCATTTGTTGAAACAAAGCATCCAGGAATGGATATTGTAATTATTCGCGAAAATGAGGAAGACTTATACGCTGGAATTGAACATCAACAAACTGACGAAGTAATTCAATGTCTAAAATTAATTAGCCGTCCTGGTTGTGAAAAAATTGTCCGATATGCATTTGAGTACGCTAAAGTCTATGGTAGAAAAAAAGTTACCTGCTTTACGAAGGATAATATTATGAAACAAACAGACGGATTATTCCACCAAGTGTTTGATGAAATAGCAGTTGAATATCCAGAAATCGAAAATGAACATTGGATTATCGATATTGGTGCTGCAAAAATGGCTGATACTCCTGAAATCTTTGATGTTATTGTAACTTTAAACCTTTACGGAGATGTTTTATCAGATATTGCTGCTCAAATTGCTGGATCGGTTGGACTTGCGGGTTCAGCAAATATTGGCGAAGAATGTGCAATGTTTGAGGCAATACACGGTTCAGCGCCAAGACGTGCAGGACAAAATTTAGCCAATCCATCAGGCTTAATAGAAGGTGCAGTTATGATGCTTAACCATATTGGACAAACAGACGTAGCTGAAAAAGTTCAAAACGCATGGCTCAAAACCATTGAAGATGGTATTCATACATATGACATTTACAAAGAGGGAGTAAGCAAACAAAAAGTAGGGACAAAAGAGTTTTCTGAGGCGGTAATTGCTAATTTAGGAAATAATCCAACAATTCTAAAACAAGTTTCTTTCGCAAAAGATGCTGTATTAAAACTCCCGAAATACGTAAAAAAACCAGCTGCGAATAAAGTTTTAGTTGGTGTAGATTTATTCGTGCATTGGAACGGAACAAATCCAAATGAAATTGCAAAAAAATTAGAATCTGTAAAATTGAGTAATACTGATCTTACTATGATTTCCAATCGTGGAATTAAAGTTTGGCCAGAAGGCTTTGAAGAAACATTCTGCACGGATCATTGGCGTTGTAGATTTAAACCAAATGATGGAAAAACAATTGATAAAGGCCATATTATTGCAATGCTCTCAAATGCTGTAGCAGCCGAAGTTGATGTTATCAAAACAGAAAATTTATACGAATTTGACGGAAAATTAGGTTACTCTTTAGGACAAGGACAATAAATTATAAAACGACTCAATATGACAATACAACTTCTTGAAGGCGAATTCAATGCTAATGATGCGGTAGAATTAATAACTAAAATGATTGAAGTAAAAATTAAATTTCATGAGAGTAAAATAAGTAAATCACAACAAGAAGAGGATATTAAAAGTAGGGAGAATAAAATCAAAGCGCTACAAAACTCGCTTTATGATGCTCGAACTTTTTTGAATTCAAAAAATGACAGTGTAAATATAAATTCATCCTTGAAAATTAAATAGCAAACTTAAACTAAATTTGCTTTTTGTTAAAAAATTTACAATATGAAAAATGAAACGGAATTTAAACTAATAGATGGGATATTTTCATCAGATGAAGCTGCTAATATTTTAGCAGCTTTGTTTGATTATAAAATAGATTATCACAATAGAGAAGATTTCAGCAATCACATCCGGTTTAATAAAGATCTTTCACATTCTAAACATCGAATTGACGAACTTATTACCGCAAAAGAAGCAATTAAAAAATTAATTGATGAATCTAAATTTAGTGCTTCCAATTTAGTTATCAAAAGTACTGTTACAATAAGCTTAGAAAAATAAATGTTTACAGGGCGAAAACTTTTAATTGCAACAAAACATCAAAAGGAAAAAATAATTGCACCACTGATTGAAAAAGCCATTGGTGCACTTTGTTTTATCTCTACTGCTTTTGACACAGATTCGTTGGGAACCTTTTCAGGAGAAATCGAAAGAAAAGACAATGCATTAACAACTTTAAGAAATAAATGTTTACTTGGCTTTCAAAACACTAATTGCGATTTAGTAATTGCTAGCGAAGGTTCTTTTGGAGCACATCCCACTCTTTTTTTCGCTTCGGCAAATGAAGAAATGATAATGCTTAAAGACTTCAAAAATGATATAGAAATTGTTGCTAGAGAACTTAGCTTAGAGACTAATAGTAAAGGAATAACGATTGAATTTGAAAAGGATTTAATAGAATTTGCTCAAAATATTCAGTTCCCAGCTCATGGAATTATACTAAAATCGAGCGAAAAAAATCCACTGAAAATCCGTAAAGATTTTGACTCGTTAGTGGAATTATTGGAACAATACAACCGTTTAAAATCAGATCATTCAAGTATTTATGCTGAAACTGACATGCGCGCACATCGCAATCCCACACGCATGAAGGTAATTGAAAAGGTGACTTATTCACTGATTGAAAAAATAAAAAATTGTTGTCCTAATTGTAAAACTCCCGGATTTGATGTTGTATCTGCACAATTTGGATTACCTTGCGCCCTTTGCTCCTTGCCCACTAGATCCACTTTGAGCCATTTATATCAATGCAAAAAATGTGGTTTCCAGCAAGAAAAAATGTTTCCTCGAGGTATTCAAGTAGAAGATCCAACGTATTGTGACAATTGTAATCCGTAATAAAAACAATGATTGAAATTTCAACTGATTTAATCAAAGCTAAAAAAATTCTTGAAAATAACGATTTAGTTTCTATACCAACAGAGACCGTATATGGTTTAGCTGGAAATATTTACAGTGAAACGGCAATCAAAAAAATTTTTGAAACTAAAAAAAGACCACTTTTTAATCCGTTAATTGTACACATTCACGACAAAGAGGAATTGGTCAAAATAGCAATTGAAATCCCTGAAAAAGCTGCAAAATTAGCTTCGCATTTCTGGCCTGGTTCATTGACTTTAGTCTTAAAAAAAAACTCGGCTATACCTGATATTATAACAGCTGGAAAAGATACAGTTGCCGTCAGAGTGCCCAACCATCCATTAACTCTTGCTTTGCTAAAGTCACTCCCATTTCCGCTTGCAGCACCAAGCGCAAATCCTTTTGGATCTATAAGTCCAACAACTGCTCAACATGTGGCTAATTATTTTCAAGATGATCTTTCCTTAGTCTTGGATGGCGGAAAATGTCAAAACGGAATTGAATCTACTATTATTGGCTTTGAAGATAACAAAGCTGTTTTATATCGCTTAGGATCTATATCAATTGAAGATCTAGAAGCTGTTATCGGTGCAATTGAAATCAAAAATAATGATGAAAATACGCCTAATGCGCCAGGAATGTTGTCCAGACATTACGCACCCAAAACAAAAACAATTTTAGTAAACGATGTTGCAAATGAAATGCCGAAATTTAAGGGTCAAAGAATTGGACTTTTACTTTTTCAACCAAATGATTACTTATTCCCAAATACTGTGACGGAAATACTTTCTGAAACAGCCGATCTAAAAGAAGCAATGTCTAATTTATATGCAGCAATGCACCGACTAGATAAAGAAAATTTAGATTTAATTATTGCTGAAAAATTTCCAAATAATAATTTAGGAAAATCAATTAACGATCGCTTGTTACGCGCTACAAAAAACTAATATGTTATGAATTTAGACTTACTTTTTGAAAATCTTACCAATCCAGCATTGCTCTTTTTTATTTTGGGAGTACTAGCTGTAAAATTAAAAAGTGATTTAGAAATACCAAAAAACTCTTCAAAATTTATTTCCCTTTACTTACTGTTTTCAATTGGGTTTAAAGGCGGACAAGAACTAGCGCATAGCGATTTCACGATGGAAATTGTTTGGTCAGTTGTATTTGGAGTTTTGATTGCTTTGATCATTCCTGTGTATTCTTTTTTTATACTCCGACGAAAATTTAACATCTATGATTCAGGAGCCATTGCAGCGGCTTATGGCTCAGTTAGCGCAGTTACCTTTGTGACAGCAGTTAGTTTTCTCGAACTTCAAAATATGACTTTTAGCGGACATATGGTCGCTGTAATGGCTTTAATGGAGGCACCCGCAATAATTGTAGGAGTAATTTTGATCAGGATGTTTGATAAAAAAACGGAATCAAATACCTCAATTTTATCGTTAATTAAACATTCATTTACCAATGGTAGTGTTTTACTAATTTTAGGTAGTTTAATTATTGGCATGCTTGCCAGTGATGAGCAAGCAATGGGAATAAAACCATTTACTAATGACCTATTCAAAGGATTTTTAGCTATGTTTCTGCTGGACATGGGAATTATAAGTGGAAGAAAACTAGGCGATTTTATAAAAAGTGGTTGGTTTGCAATTCTATTTGCCATTGCGATACCTCTTATTAACGGTTGCATCGTTGCAATTGCAAGTAGTGTAATTACTGATGATGTTGGAAATAGATTTATTTTATCAGTTTTAGCAGCAAGCGCCTCTTATATTGCAGTTCCAGCAGCAATGAAAATAGCAGTTCCAAAAGCTAACCCAGGTTTATTTTTACCAATGGCACTTGCGATAACATTTCCTTTTAACATAACTTTAGGAATGCCTATTTATTTATCCATAATTATGGCATAAAAAAATAGCAAAAATACACTCGTCCCAATAATCGTGTTCTATAAATATTGCAAGAATGATTATTTAGTAAACGAAAAAAAAAGCAAAATAAAAACAGGAATTTTTATTTTGCTTTTTTTATCAAAATAGAAGTTATAAACTTTCTTCAAGCCAAGCTTGCATCATCCAAATTGTTTTTTCTTGTTCTGCGATGAAATCGCTCATCATTGCATTAGTTCCCTCATCATTAATTTCAGATGACTTGGTAAGAATTTCTCTTTCCATTTTCAGTAAATGTGATAAAGACGTAACTATCAACTGAACTGCTTTTTCATCATTTGAAATATTTTTACCAACAACTAATTGATTATTTTGAATGTAATCCTCAAAAGTATGAAGAGGAGTTCCTCCAACTGTTAAAACCCTTTCGGCAATTAAGTCAATTTTAATTTGAGAATCTGTGTATAATTCCTCAAACTTAACATGTAAATCAAAAAAGCGCTTCCCTCTAATATTCCAGTGAATTCCTCTCAAATTCTGATAATATACTTGAAAATTTGACAATAAAATGTTTAACTCATTTGCAATCACTTCCGATTCTTTTACAGCGAGACCTAAGATATTTGTTTTCATTTCTTTTATTTTAATATTACAACTAAACGTAAATTTACGCAACAATAATTAAAAAACCATAATAAAAAGCTATAGTTTTAGTAAATTTGCATTGTAAAATATTATACTATGACAATAACACAATTAAAATATGTTCTTGCGGTGGCTGAGCATAAAAACTTCACGCTAGCAGCTGAAAAATGTTTTGTCACTCAACCTACATTGAGTATGCAAATTCAAAAAATTGAGGAGGAATTAAGGATACAGATATTTGACCGAACAAAAAAACCAATTCAGCTGACAGATATTGGTCAAAAAATTGTAAACCAAGCCAAAAACATTGTCAACGAAGCAGATCGAATTCAGGACATAGTTGAACAGCAAAAAGGTTTTATAGGAGGAGAATTTAAGCTTGGAATTATTCCTACTATTATGCCTACTTTACTGCCTATGTTTTTAAATAATTTTATTAAAAAATATCCAAAAGTTAAACTTATTATTGAGGAGCTCAACACTGATGAAATTATTACAAAACTCAATAACGGTCATCTTGATGCAGCAATCGCTGCAACTCCGCTTCTAGAGGATAAAATAAAAGAAATCGTATTGTATTTCGAGCCTTTTGTAGCCTATATTCCAGAGAGCCATCATCATTTCCAAAAAGAAGAAATAGAAATTTCCGACTTAAACTTAAATGAAATTTTACTGTTACAAGATGGACATTGTTTTCGTGATGGAATTTTAAATTTATGTAAAAACACTATTAGAGAAGAAAAAGGAAATTTTCGGATCGAAAGTGGAAGTTTTGAAACATTAATAAAATTAGCAGATGAAGGTTTGGGCACAACATTACTTCCCTATTTGCACACCCTTGATTTGAAAGATGCTGATAAATTGAAACTTAGACACTTTAAGGAACCAAAGCCAGCGCGGGAAGTAAGTTTAATTTTTCCAAAAAACGAATTGAAGATTCATATAATTGAAGCATTAAGAAGTACGATTGCAGGTGTAATTAAAGGTGCTATAGTTTTTCAAAATGTACAAATAATCCCCTCGATATATAAAAAATAAAGAAAGGAAGCTAAATGACTTCCTTTCTTTATTTTTTATGAATTTACAATAGCTAAACATTGTCTAAGTTCAGGCCTTCCTAACGTAAAACTGAGTAACCACTCCCTTAATTGTTCCATTTCATAAGGTAACAACATTTTTATAGCTTTTTCTAACTCTTTACAGAAGAGTTTAGCATCAAAACTTACTCTTTCTAAAACTGATTTTGTGTAGTCAAACATTATTTTTGTCATGATAAAAGGCAGATTTTAGTTTATTATTTATTTCGAAATCGATGTAAAAATACATCCTTTTACAATCATCTGATAATTATTTAACGAAGTTTTTGGTTTTTGATTTAGCAATAAAACACGCGTTCTATTTATAAAAATCGAGAATGATTATTTAAGATACTTTATTTTTTAATTGCCCGAAACATTTCTCGCTTGCCGGGAGGTCCAGCTAGCTTTTCAACTGTAAAACCCACTTCGATCATACTTCTTTTTACGACGCCACGTGCTGCATAAGTGACTAGAACTCCATTTGCCTTTAGCGAATTGAACATTTTTTTGAAAATTGCTGTGCTCCACAATTCTGGTTGCACGCGATAACCAAAAGCATCAAAATAAATAAGATCAAATCTATTTTCATCGTCAATGGTTTCAAAGAATTGTTTGCGTTTCATTAATGTAAAATCGTCTGAAATTATAATTTTTTCTTCCCAGTTGCTTTCATGCATTTTTTCAAAAATGGCACGAGCTGAATTTGCATTTAATTGCTCTACATAATTCATACTTAAAACTTCGCTCGCAGAAATAGGGTAAGCCTCTACTCCAACATAATCAATTACTTGATTCATTTTTTTACCTTGCAAAACGGTTATAAAAGCATTCAAACCAGTTCCAAAACCAATTTCGAGTATCGAAATGGATTTATTTTGAAATAAAGAAAGCCCATTTTTAATGAACACATGTTGGGCTTCTTGAATTGCTCCGTGTTTAGAATGATAGCATTCATCCCAATCAGTTAAATGTATGGTTGTTGAGCCGTCAAGTGTCTGGATTATTTCTCTTTTCAAAATTATAATTTATAGTTATACCGCATTAAAATAATATAGCAGTTCAAAAATAAGCAAAAGTATTGCGTGAAACTTCTAAAATGATTAGATAATTCAAAAGCAACTGGATTCATACTTTTAGGATTAGAAATTAACTAAATAATAAAATAAGTTGATGAACAGTATAATTAATGGTTTTTCGATAAGCAATTTGCTGATTTTTATTTAATTTTGCACCAAAATAAATTTTACTTTATCTAAAAGTTTTTGTTTTACTTTTTTCTATTGACCAACACAAAATTAAAAAATTATTATACTATCATGAATGTATCTCAAACTTGCAAAATCGAAATAACAAAATCTCTAGTTTCGAAAATAAATGCAGTGGATTTTGAAAATTTAAGCTTTGGTTCCGTTTTCACGGATCATTTATTTGAATGTGATTTTAAAAATGGGGAATGGCAACAACCAGTTATTAAGCCTTACGCTCCTTTTTTATTAGACCCATCAAGTCGTGTTTTTCATTATGGTCAAGCAATTTTTGAAGGAATGAAAGCCTATAAAGATGGTAGCGATGCAATATGGCTTTTTAGACCTGATGAAAATTTTAAAAGATTTAATAAATCGGCAGTTAGAATGGCTATGCCAGAAGTTCCTGAAGAAATATTTATGAGCGGATTGAATCAGTTATTACAACTGGACAAAGCGTGGGTTAAAAAAGGAAGCGGCAATGCAATGTACATTAGGCCATTTATGATTGCTACCGGTGGTGGCGTAATTGCCAACCCCTCGACTGAATATAAATTTATGATTATTCTCTCTCCTGTTACCTCTTATTATTCAGGTGAGGTAAAAGTTTTGATTGCCGAGCATTACAGCCGCGCCGCTAATGGTGGTATTGGTGCTGCTAAAGCTGCTGGAAATTATGCCGCACAGTTTTTTCCAACAAACTTGGCCAATAAAGCAGGCTTTCAACAGGTAATTTGGACTGATGATGCCACGCACACCATGCTGGAAGAAGCTGGAACGATGAACGTTTTTTTTAGAATTAATGACACCTTATTGACCGCACCTGTGAGCGAACGTATTTTGGACGGAGTTACTAGAAAAACCTTAATTGACCTAGCTAAAAGTGAAAATATAAACTTGGAAATACGCCCAGTATTAGTTTCAGAGTTAATAGAAGCATCAAAAAATGGCACTTTAAAAGAAATTTTTGGATCCGGAACTGCCGCTGTTGTAAGTCCAATTGCTGGCTTCTCGTTTCAAGACATTTATTATGAATTGCCAAAAATTGAAAATACAGTAGCTCTTCAATTAAAAAATAAATTAACTAGCATTCAAAATAAGTTGGAAGAAGATAAATTTGGATGGACAGTAAAGATATAAGACCATCGGAGTAAATAACTTAAAAGTCGATTTTCATAACGAAAATCGACTTTTTTTATCGTGAACGGCTCTTCATTTATAAAAGTAGTTATTTAGTAAATCAAGTCTATTTCAAAATCTTTGAAAAATCTGGTTTAACGTAATTTATCCCCTTCATCACTTTGCCATCTTCTCTGTATATTGGTTTTCCGTTTTGATCTAGTTTACTCATATTACTGCGCTGAATTTCATCAAATACCGCCTCAATTTTATCCTGTAAACCATGCTCAATGATAGTTCCGCAGAGAATATAAAGCATGTCACCTAGTGCATCTGCAATTTCGACTAAATCGCCGTTTTGGGTTGCTTCTAAATATTCTTCATTTTCCTCTTTCATCAGATCATAGCGAAGTCGATGTTTGCTATCACCTAAATTTGCATTGGGCTCAGTATTATAATCTATCTTAAAAGTAATATGAAAATCTTTTACCGCATTAATTTGTTTTTGCATCTTGTAAATATTTATTAAATGAAAGACAAAATAGGAAACTAATCTTAAACAAATAACTAAATTTGTGAAAAAATATAGAAAAATATGTTTAGTCAAGGACAGTTAGTATTTGCAGCGCTTTTTTTCATTGCATTTGTTATTGCAGTATGGTATGCTTATCGTAAGGATTTGCCACTACACAAAATATTTTACAAGGACAATTACAAAATTTTAATTGCTTTTCTCGGTTTTATTGCCGTTTTATTTCTAATTAAAATATTTTTTAAACGCTAGATTTTGAGTCTGCAGAAAATTTGTCCACTTTTCAGTGGACTTTTTTATTGCAAAAATGTACAACGGTAAAAAATACACTCCAATTGCATTGTAAATTTATGGTATTTTTCTTAAAACCATTAATGACCTTTCTGGTGCTTATTTCCGCTAAAAAATATTTAATAAAGACAAAAAGCGTTTTTCTAAACATTTATTCAGAAAATCCTATGATATTTTCCTAGACTTTCTAAAACATGCAATTTAAATATCTAACTTTACACAATCAATTAACATTTGCAACATGAGGATTTTAAAATATTTATTTCTTTTACTGCTATTAAGTTTTGTCGCGTCAACAATTTTTATTGCAACCCAAAAAGGAAATTTTACAGTGGAAAGAAGCCAAATAATAAATTCTCCAAAATCTAATGTATTTAATTATGTAAATGATCTTAAAAATTTTGTGAATTATAGTTCATGGATTAGAGATGACTCTTCTTCAGCGCTTATATATTCTGATAAAACATTTGGTGTCGGGGCCAAATTATCGTGGGAGGGAACGAGAGGATCAGGAGACGTTAAAACTAACATCGTAAAAGCGAATGACAGTATTTCTCAAGAAATGAATTTCGATGGTAACTCATCCTCGGTTTTTTGGACTTTCAAAGATACTACAGGTGGCACAAAGGTTACTTGGAAATCAGTTGGGAAAATGAACTTTAAAATGAAAGTTTACACTGCTTTCAACGGTGGTATTGATCGAATGGTAGGTATAATGCTAGAAAGAAGTCTAATTAATTTAAATAAAGTATTGGACTTAGAAATCAATTCCTTCACTGTAAAAGTAGATGGATTAGCTATAAAACCGGGTAGTTTTTACTTAAAACAGACATTTACAAGTAAAATTGAAAATGTAACAAAAAATTCCCGCATCGTATTTCAAAAAATTATTACTTTTTGTGATAAAAATAATATTGAATTGAACGGTAAACCTTTTATACTTTATCACACTTATAATTTAACAACAGGATTGACTACACTGTCGTTTTGTATACCTATAAAAAATCAAATAATGACGAGCTCGGGTAGTGATATCTTAGCGGGAAAGCTAGAGCAGTTTGATGCTATTAAAACGACCTTAAAAGGTGATTATATGCATTCTCAAAAAGCAATTGACAAAACAATTGCCTATATTAATTCTAATAAAATTGAATTAGATCAATCATTTTCACACCTTGAAATTTTAAAAACAAGCCGAACTGAAAATAGTAATCCATCGCAGTGGGTCAGTGAGCTATATTTTCCAATAAAACCAAAGGTAATTCCAGTTCGAACTTATTTTCCCGCAGCTCGAAAGAAAATTGAAGAGATAATTGCGCCTATTCCGGCTCCAATAAAAGAAGAAGAAGAGTCAGAATTCTAATTTTATCAAATACATTAAACCTTTACGATAAATTCTATTCTAATCTATAAAAATAATTTTGCAAGAAGAACAGGAATTTATACAGCAATTATTAGATCCTGAAACACGAAATCAAGCGTTTCAAAGGTTGATATTTGAGTATCAAAGACCGCTTTACAGTCAAATAAGAAACATTGTTTTAGATCATGATGATACTGATGATGTTTTGCAAAATACTTTTATAAAAATTTTTCAGAATTTAAAAAATTTCAAAGGAGATAGCAAACTTTTTTCATGGATGTACCGCATTGCAACCAATGAGGCTTTGACGTTTTTAAAACAAAAAACAAGAAAAAGCGGTATTTGCTGGGAAGCAATTCAAAATAAAGTTATTGAAAATTTAGAAGCAGATATTTACTTTGATGGAAATGAAATTCAAATAAAGTTACAAAAGGCAGTAGCACAATTACCTGCGAAACAGCAATTGATTTTTAAAATGAAGTATTTTGAAGAACTCAAATACGAAGAAATTTCTGAAATTCTAGGAACTTCTATAGGCGGTTTAAAAGCTTCCTACCATATTGCTGTAAAAAAAATAGAAGCATTTGTGACAGCAAATTAAACCATTTTATAATAGTAAAGTCTTAACACTATATGAAAACATTTAAATTAGATAATGAACCTAAAATTGAATCTGGATTTAAAACTCCAGACCATTATTTTGAGAATTTTTCATCAAAAGTAATGGAGAAAATGGCAGAAGACGAAATAAAAGTAATTCCTATTTTTCAAAAAAGGAATTACGTTTATTTTGCGGTAGCGGCAGTTTTAGTTATCTCTTTGCTAGTTCCAGCAATGTATAATTGGTCAACAAATAGTTCGGAAATAGATTCAGTTGCATTAGAAAATTATATTACTTATCAATCTAATGTAAATCAGTATGATTTGATAAATAATTTAGGAGAAGAGGACATTAAAAATATCAAAGTAAACATTGCAATAGAAGATAAAGCTATAGAAGACGTCTTATCATTAAATTCAAATTTGGAAAATTTAATTGTCGAATAAATTATATAAACAAAAACGTGTAAATTAAAAATATAAAATATGAATACTCGAAAATTAATTACACTTTTTTTAATGCTGTTGTCTCTTACCCTTTGCGCTCAAGGCGAAAATATGAAGGAAAAGAAAGAGCAAATTAGAGGATTAAAAGTGGCTTTTTTTACAACTGAATTAAATTTTACAAACAGTGAAGCAGAGAAATTCTGGCCTCTTTACAATACTTTTGATGACAATCAATTTGAACTGAGACATCAAAAAATGAGAGCATTTAGTAAAAGAATGAATGATGGCTCACTTGATAAAATAAGCGAAAAAGAAGCAATGCAATTTCTAGCCCAAATAGAAGATACTGAAGAAGAGTTGTTTTTACTTCGAAAAAAATTTATGCAAAATGTTAAAACAATTTTACCTGCTGTTAAAATAGTTAAACTGAAAAAAGCAGAGGAAGATTTCAATAGAAAATTATTGCAACAGTACCGCAATAAAGGTTCTAAAAAGTAATCAACTTATTCTAGCTTTATAAACACCCCAAAAGAGGTAAATATTCCTCCCGTGAGGTTTTTTAATTTCTGAACTTGATGTGAATCATTTTATCTTTACCAGCAGCAACTGCATTATTTTTATCAAAAAAGCGAAGTGTATAGAGGCTTGAATCATTTAACAACTTTGTCCACTTCTTTCCTGCACTATTGGAGTAAAAAAGTCCTGCAGTTCCCACTGTTACAAGCGCTCTTCCATTACTTTCTGGCACATATTGAATACAAGAAGCATATCCAAAAGCTTGCTCATTAGCGATAAGTTTCCACTTTTTCCCGCCATTAGTTGTTATTGCTTTATTTGCAACATTTTGATTTGGAAGCTCATAATCGCCTCCTGCAATAAATCCATTTTTAAAATCGTAAAAATCAGCAGTGAAAATTCCAGTCATTGCTTTTCCTTGAACAATAGGAGTTTCATAAACAGACCAGTTACTTCCTCGATCTGGCGAATAAAAAACTCTTGATTTTACTCCTCCGGAAACAATCCAAGCATTATTATTTTTTAAAATAATATTAGTATTGCTAGCTGCAAAAGCTGCTTCTCCCACGGCCACTTTTGGTAACTTTTCGCAGGATACTTTCGACCATGAATTACCGCCGTCTTTCGTTAAAATAATATTTAGACAATTAGAAACTGGATCGCCCATTGCTATTCCGTCATTATCGTCCCAAAATTGCATACTATCAAAAAATACTTTCTCATCTTTTTCTTGATAGACTACTTGTTTTGATAACTTATTTTTCGATATTTTATATAATAGAGCAGGATTTCCGACATTAATTATAAAAATATTATTTCGGGTTTGCGCAATACTTCTAAATTCAAGATTTACCGTATCGTTTTCGATAGATTTTTCAACTTTACTTTTTAAATTTAAATCATAAAATCCAAATTTTGCTTTATCAGCAGCGTACCAAATTTTATTTCCATCAATTAAAATCGCTCGAATACTTATTTTATCCTTGAACAAAGTGTCTATAACTACAGACTTAAAACCTACATTATTTAGTTCATGGTTTATGTAATTATTTGTTTTACAGGAATATAAGATTAAAGAAATGAACAAAAACAATAAACTGTTTTTCATAATTAAATTATTTAAATGCTAATTTACAAAAATTACAATTAGTGGTAAAAAGCTATTGGCATAGTAATTGGATATTGTCAAAAACGAACCCTTAAATCCCATACATCATGAAAACGAAACTAATACTATACAGTTTACTTTTAATTATATTCTCAGCACAATTACAAGCGCAAAATAGAACAATAGTAAACGCTTCAAATGCTGAAATAAGCGATAATCTGGATTTGAGAGCCGTTGCTTCTATTTTTGGCGATTCAGAAAATATTCAAGATTTTGAACGCCGACTTAACGATCCTCAAGTTCAAATTTCAAATTTAGATTTGAATAATGATGATCAAGTAGATTATTTGAGAGTGCTTGAAACAGTTGAACAAAGAACACATTTAATAGTTATTCAAGCAGTTTTAGATCGGGATGTTTATCAAGATGTTGCAACAATTGATGTGGAAAAAGATAGATCTAACAACATTCACATACAAGTAGTGGGGAATTCGTTTATGTACGGTCAAAATTATATATATGAGCCTGTATATTTTAATACACCCATCATTTATAATACTTTTTGGACTCCTAATTATCGCCCTTATTATTCTGCTTGGAATTGGAATTACTATCCGTCCTATTATAATACTTGGAATCCGTTCCCGGTATTTAGATATAGAAATAATATTAATATTTGCTTTACAAACAATAACTATTATAACTACGTCAACCAAAGAAGAAGCGATCACGCTGTAGTTTTGTACAACGCAAGACGTTCTAATGGCTATGAGAGATTACATCCCGAATATTCATTTTCAAGAAGAAATGCAAACGTCAACAATCGCTTTGAATTAGTTCAAGGTAGAATTTCAAGAAATGAAGTTGGTTATAGAGATCGAAACGCTGCAGCAATAAGAGATTATGTTCCCGGAAATCGTTCGTCAAGAGAAACTGCGGTACAAAATCGCACATCTTCAAGAGCCTATTCGGAAAGTAGAAGCAACCGAACAACTGAGAACGTATCACCACGAATTAACTCAACAACAACTAATTCCCGAAATAGGTCAAATTCCTCAATTGGTGTAAGTCCGACAAAAAGAGAATCTACAACTGATTATTCTAGAAATAGAGAAAACTCTTCTAGGAACAATTCATCTGTAAGCATAGATAGAAACCAATCTAACTCTCAAAATAGGACTAGACAATCAAGTGAAGGTTCAACTCAACGCACACAATCAACAAGAGATTATTCTCAAAACAGGAATATTCAGGCAACAGAGGGTTCAGTTCAACGCACACAATCAACAAGAGATTATTCTCAAAACAGGAATAGTCAGGCAACAGAGGGTTCAGTTCAACGCACACAATCAACAAAAGATTATTCTCAAAACAGGAATAGTCAGGCAAAAGAGGGTTCAGCTCAACGCACACAATCAACAAAAGATTATTCTGAAAACAGAAGGAATACTAATCGAGAAACGGCCTCTAAAAGAGCGGAAACAAATAATAGAAGTAGCTCTTCAAGAAACACTGCACCGCAAAACATAGATTCGCAAAGAGGTAAATCTTCTACAAAAAATGATAATAGAAGATCTTAAGAAAAAAATTGTAAAACACGGTTTATAAAACCGTGTTTTTTTATTGTAGAAAAAGCTACATTTTATTTTAAAAGTGTACTTTTGACAAGTTTTTTAAAATCAGTACATGAGCGCAGCGCACAAAGATTTGCATAGTAAATGGACATTAGGAGGTCTATTAATTTCATTAGGAATAATTTACGGTGATATTGGAACTTCCCCACTGTACGTAATGAAAGCCATTTTAGGAGATCATATAATTGATGCGGATGTTGTATTAGGTGGCGTTTCAGCTGTTTTTTGGACTTTGACGCTACAAACGACTATTAAATACGTGTTGATCACACTAAGTGCAGACAATCACGGTGAAGGTGGGATTTTTGCACTGTACGCGTTAGTCAAAAAAACAAAAATTAGATGGTTAATTATCCCCGCAATTATAGGTGGTAGTGCACTACTAGCTGATGGTATCATTACTCCTCCTATCTCTGTGTCATCAGCAGTTGAAGGAATTAGAACATTCTATCCAGAAATAAATACAATTCCAATTGTCATTAGTATCCTATTTGTTTTATTTGCAATACAGCAATTTGGTACAAAATTAGTAGGTAAATTTTTTGCTCCTATGATGTTGGTTTGGTTTGGAATGCTAGCCATTTTAGGATTATCTCAAATTGGACAAAATATTGAAGTTTTAAAAGCGGTAAACCCGTATTATGCTTATCATTTGTTAAGCATTCACCCTGAAGGATTTTTTGTGTTGGGTTTTGTTTTCCTATGTACAACGGGAGCCGAAGCGCTATATTCAGATATGGGTCATTGCGGTCGTAAGAATATTAGAATCAGCTGGATCTTTGTAAAAACTGCTCTAGTTTTAAACTATTTTGGCCAAGCAGCGTATTTAATTAATCATCAAGGTGAAACTCTGCAGACACTTGGAGGTAAAAATGGAAATCCATTCTATTTAATAATGCCTGACTGGTTTCAACCAATAGGAATCGTAATTGCAACACTTGCAGCGGTAATAGCTTCACAAGCATTAATAAGTGGATCATTCACACTGATAAACGAGGCGATGCGACTAAATTTTTGGCCCAAAGTAAAAATCAAATATCCTACTGAATTAAAAGGACAATTGTACATTCCTTCTATCAACTGGTTACTTTTTATTGGTTGTGTTGGAATAGTTTTGCATTTTGAAGAGTCAAGTAATATGGAGCATGCTTATGGTTTAGCTATCATTTTATGTATGATTATGACCACTATTTTGCTTAATTTTTATTTGATAATGAAAAGGGTGAAATTATACTTTATTATACCATTAATAACCATTTATTTAATGATTGAATTTAGCTTTCTTGCTGCCAATATTACAAAGTTTGCGGAAGGTGGCTACGTAACATTGTTTATTGCAATCACGTTGATAAGTATAATGACAACTTGGTATTTAGCGAAACAAATTAATAAAAGCTACACCAAAATTGTCAAAATAGAAGATTATAAAAAAGTGCTCAGAGAATTGAGTACCGACTTGTCAATACCAAAATACGCAACCCATCTTGTTTATATGACTAATGCAAGTAGAGCGGATGAAATTGAAGAGAAAGTGATGTACTCTATCTTGCAAAAGAGACCCAAAAGAGCTGATATATATTGGTTTGTCCATGTAAATATATTAACAGAACCGTACAAAGCTGAGTACAAAGTGAACGAAATTGTCAAAGACGATTTGTATCGAGTTGATTTTAATCTTGGTTTTAGAGAACCTACTAAAATTAACTTAATGTTTAGAGAAGTTATAAGAGATATGGTTAAAAAAGGAGAGGTAGACATTACTAGTAGATATGAATCACTAAATAAAAACAATATTATAGGTGATTTTAAATTTGTTCTGTCTGAAAAATTTCTTTCTAATGACAGCGATCTACTATGGCATGAAAAAATAATAATGAACTCTTATTTTCTAATTAAAAAATTAAGTTTATCTGAAGAAAGAGCTTTTGGCTTGGACAGCAGTTCAGTAAAAATTGAAAAGTTTCCATTAGTACTTCACGCTCCAGAAAAAATGGATTTAAAGAGAATTAAATAGTGGAGCTCCGTTTTAAATTGAAAAACATTGTATTTAATACGGTGTTTTTTTTTGACGAAAAATTTAAAATCAACATATATTACTTATCGCAAAACATTAAGTCAATTAATAGTACCTTTGCACCTCAATAATTTAAAATGAGATTACACAGAAATTTAGTTTACACAACAATAGATGCATTGAACGCCATTTTTAACGAAGGTGAATATGCTGATAAAGTAGTTGCAAGATCCTTAAAAAAAGATAAACGTTGGGGAAGTTCCGACAGAAAATTTGTGGCAGAAACCATCTACGAAATAGTACGTTGGAAACGATTATATGCAGAAATTGCCGAGGTCAAAGAGCCTTTTGATAGAGACAATCTTTGGAGAATGTTTTCGGTTTGGGCCGTTTTAAGAGGCTACCCAATTCCTGATTGGCGCCAATTAGAAGGAACTCCTGAACGAAAAATTAAAGGTCGTTTTGACGAACTTTCAAAAGTGAGAGCATTAAAAGAATCGATTCCTGACTGGATGGATGAACTAGGTGCAAAAGAATTAGGAGAGAAAGTGTGGGCAACAGAAATTGCTGCTCAAAACCAACCTGCAAAGGTAATTCTCCGAGTGAATACCCTTAAAACTACTAGAGAAGTACTTCGTGCAATTTTAATGGATTTAGATATTGACACAGAAACATTAAAAAATCAGCCTGATGCTTTGGTTTTAAAAGAAAGAGCTAATGTATTCTTGACTGATGCCTTTAAACAAGGTTTCTTTGAAGTGCAAGATGCGAACTCGCAATTAGTTGCAGCTTTCCTTGATGTAAAACCCGGAATGCGCGTTGTTGACACTTGTGCAGGCGCAGGCGGAAAAACATTGCATATTGCGGCATTGATGGAAAACAAAGGACAGTTGATTGCAATGGATTTGTATGAAAGCAAATTGAAGCAGTTAAAAATTAGAGCTAAAAGAGATGGTGCTTTTAATATTGAGTACCGAATCATAGACTCAACAAAGATTATAAAAAAACTACATGAAAAAGCTGATCGTGTTCTTATAGATGCACCATGCAGCGGTTTAGGAGTTTTGAAAAGAAATCCAGATGCAAAATGGAAATTGCAACCAGAATTCATCGATAATATCCGGAAAGTGCAATCAGAGGTTTTAGAAAGTTACTCTAAAATTGTAAAACCGGGCGGAAAATTAGTTTATGCAACATGCTCCGTGCTACCATCTGAAAATCAGGATCAAGTGGCTCGTTTTTTAACTACGGATATTGGAAAGCAGTTCAATTTTATAAAAGATCAAAAAATCCTAGCATCAGAATCAGGTTTCGATGGATTTTATATGGCACTATTAGAACGCAAAGAACAAAAAGATTAAATTCCAAATTTAAAATTCCAAATTCCAATACTTAAATTCCAAATTCCAATAATGGGATATAAAAAAAACTCCGATTTTCAAATTTGAAAATCGGAGTTTCTTATTTTTATAACTTTGGGATTTGGGATTTGGGATTTGGAATTTGGGATTTGGGATTTGGAATTTGGAATTTCTAATCATTCATAGAAATCAAAAATTCTTCGTTATTTCTTGTTTTCTTAAAGCGGTCATTAATAAAATCCATTGCTTCAACAGGATTCATATCAGAAAGGTATTTTCTCATAATCCACATGCGTTGTAATGTTTTTGGGTCTAACAACATATCGTCTCTTCTAGTGCTTGACGAAGTTAAATCAATTGCTGGAAAAATACGCTTATTGGCAATTTTTCTATCAAGTTGAAGTTCCATATTACCCGTTCCTTTAAATTCTTCAAAGATAACTTCGTCCATTTTTGAACCCGTTTCTGTCAATGCAGTTGCAATTATACTTAAAGATCCACCATTTTCTACATTTCTTGCGGCACCAAAAAATCGTTTTGGTTTCTGCAAAGCATTAGCATCAACACCACCACTTAATACTTTCCCTGAGGCAGGTTGAACGGTATTATAAGCGCGCGCTAAACGAGTTATAGAATCAAGCAAAATCACCACGTCATGACCACATTCTACTAAGCGTTTTGCTTTTTCAAGGACAATATTAGCAATTTTCACATGTTCTTGTGGCTCTCTATCAAATGTAGAAGCGATTACTTCCCCACGCACAGAACGTTGCATATCTGTAACTTCTTCTGGTCGTTCATCAATAAGTAAAACAATTAAATAAACTTCAGGATGATTTGCTGCAATGGCATTGGCAATATCTTTAAGTAGCATCGTTTTACCAGTTTTTGGTTGTGCTACAATCATACCACGCTGTCCCTTCCCTATTGGTGAAAAAAGATCAATGATACGAGTTGAAATTGTGCTTTGCTTTTCAGCCAATTTGAATTTTTCTGATGGAAAAACAGGAGTTAAATGTTCAAATGAAACTCTATCGCGAACCACTTGAGGATCGTGGCCATTTATTTTTAAAACTCGAACTAATGGAAAAAATTTCTCTCCTTCTTTTGGCGGACGAACCACACCTTTTACAGTATCTCCAGTTTTCAGACCAAACAATCTAATTTGTGAAGTTGATAAATAAATATCGTCGGGCGAAGCTAAATAATTGTAATCAGATGAACGTAAAAAACCGTATCCGTCAGGCATCATTTCAAGAACGCCTTCACTTTCTATAATTCCGTCAAACTCAAAATCAGAAGCTGCAAAATTGCTTTTCTTGCTTTTAAAGCTCGGGTTTTGGTTTCCGTTTTGGTTTCCATTTGCATTTTGATTTTGTTTATGCAACTGGTTTGGATTTATTTTCTTGACCGGAATTACTACTTCTGGTTTTTCTACAATAAGTACCTCAGCATCATTCTCAATCTCTTTGGTCGTATCTTTTATAATATCCGTAACGTCTTCTTTAGTCTTTTTTAAAGCAATTTTTTTTTCATAAGCCGACTTATTGAATTTAATTACTTTGCTAACTTTTTTGTCATCTCCAATCTCTGCAACAGTGGTTTCGATAATTTGTGAAGGTTCTATTTGTTCTGACAAGGATCCAGAAACAGGATCTTCAGCAAGATTAATTATTTCAATAGGAGTTTCTTCAGTTTCAAAAAGGGATTTTGTTCTCGATTTCTGAATAGCTGCTTTTTTTACTGGAACTATTCGGGCACGCTTAGGTTTGTCCTCCTCTAAATTACTATCTAAATTGCTATTAGTAGAAGTTTCTCCGTTAGAAGCTTGGTATTCTAAAATTTGATCCACTAAAGTATCTTTTTTTATACCGTTAAATTTTATAGTTTTAGTTGCCTTAGCAATTTCTTGAAGCTCGGAAAGCTTCATTTCTTTTAATGCAGAAATATTAAACATGAATGTTCTATGAGTTTAATTAATTTTTTTGGGAAATGTAAAAAAATAGGTAGTAACTTTAAATTGAATGAACCGCAGTATGAAGTGCTTACGGTATTATCATGCAATAATACGAATAAATTTTAATCAGACAATAGTATTTTTAAAAAAGAAAATATATTTTTGTGAAACATAACTACCCGATGATACAAAGAATTCAAACTATTTATTTACTTTTAGCTTTTGTTGTAACAGGAATTTTATTATTTTTCATTCCATTGTGGACAATGAGCAACAGTAAAGATTTTTATTTCATGCAAAGCGAAACATATACTATCTTGCTAGGTTTGAGTACAACGTTATCTGTGGTAAGTATTTTATCCTATAAAAAAAGACAAAATCAGTTTGTCATCGGCAGATTGAATATCATATTAAATTTGATTTTATTAGGATTGTTTGTATATCGTTCACTAAATTTATCTGGAGAAACACCTGCTGTTTCTGAGAAAGGTATTGGGATGTTTCTTCCTGTAATTGTTATCGTTTTATTAGTTTTAGCTAATAAGGCCATTAAAAAGGATGAAGATCTTGTAAAATCTGTGGATAGATTGAGGTAAACCTATAAACTTTAGTTTATTAGTGCGAAGGAAACCCGAATGTTACATTCGGGTTTTTTTGTGCTATTTAGTAAAAATTTAATAACATAAATCTTAAAATTAACGCTCGCTTATTAATTTTTCATAAATTTGAAGTTAATTATGATGACATGATAAATAAAACTCGAATTCACCTAGCTGACGATCACCAAATACTAATAGATGGCATTAAAACCTTGTTGCAAACTAATGCTTCTTTTGAAGTTGTAGGAACATCGGTAAACGGTATAAACTTATTTGACGAAGTAAGCAGCAACAATGTTGATATACTGATTTTGGATATTAATATGCCCGGAAAAGATGGAATTGAAGTTATCAAAGAATTTGTAAAGAAAGGGTTTCCGTGTAAGGTGATAATTTTATCGAGTCATGATGATTTACGAATTATCAAAGAAGTCATGAATCTTGGCGGTAGTGCATATCTAACCAAAAAATGTGCGGGCGAAAATATAATTGATGCCATTCTCGCTGTCAACAGAGGAGAAGAATATTTTTGTCGCGATGTTCATCAAAAAATATTTACCACAGTTACAAAAGGCAATCTAAAGCTCAATAAACGCGAACTACATAATAACGTGATTTTAACTGAACGTGAATTAGAAATCATTATTTTAATATCTCTGGAATTTAGCGGTAAAGAAATTAGCGATCAGTTATTTATTAGTGCTAATACTGTTGAAACACATCGAAAAAATATTATGAAAAAACTAGATGCTAAAAATTCCATTAGTTTAGTTAAGTATGCCATAAAAAATAAATTAGTAAAACCGTAACCACATGCGTTGGTTAGCTTCCCCTTGTTTCTAAATTCCTTCCAGGCTACAAACTTTAATTTACCTACACAAACTCCCCTTTGTGTTGCCCCAAATCTAAAAATTCTCTTATGCCCCACAAATTGATTCATGCTAGGTTGATTATAATACTGTTTTTAGTTCTAAGTAATGCCTACGCAAATGAAGATAAAACTTCAAAAAAAGAGGCGTTTTTAATGAGTCAGGAAGCAATTTTATTAATGCAAAAGGGTAATTACGAGCAATCACTAATACAATCGAGGCGTGCTTTAACAATGGCAATCCATTTAAAAGATAACAAACTTATTGCAAACTGTTATAACACCATTGCAGCAAATTTTGATCAACTATCTGAATACGATAAAGCTTTTTTTTATTACAATAAAGGTCTAATATATGCAGATAAAACCAATGATGATGAATTGAAAAATTGGCTGAATAATAATTTAGGGAATATTTATTGCTTTGATAAAAAACAATATGAAAAAGGAATTTACCATTATAAAAGATCTTTGCAATACAGCACAAATATCAAAGATTCAGCGCAAATCGTTTTTACAAACTTAAATTTAACATGGGCATATTTTGACATTGGACAATATAAGCAAGGTGTTGAATATTTAAATTATGTAAATAAACATCATGATAAACATGGTACTACCTCAACAGTTGTTGCGCTAAATATGCTTAACGGTATGTACCAAAGTTATCAAAACAATATTGATAAAGCCCAAAGTTATTTTAACAACGCTATACTACTAGGTAATGAAGGAAATGAGAAATCTGATCTTTCGTATTCCCACCTTGAATTTTCTAAATTCTTGTTCAAAAACAACAATTATAAAGAAGCGTACACACATCTTTTAATTTACAACGCTATTAATGAAGAGCTGGAAGATGAAGAAAAACATAGCAAAGCCAATGTTGCTGGTATAAATTTACAAATCGATGAATACAAAAGAGAAATCGATAAAATAGAAATTGAATACAAAACGAAAGAACAGTCACATTTACAACAACAATCAAAAAATAAAAAAATTCTTGTCGTGTTAATAGCGCTACTGATAATGCTTTTTTTCCTGTTTTATTTTTACGCCCAAAATGCTAAACTAAAACACAATAACAAATTAAAAGACATTCAAAGTAAAATTCAGGAGAATATAATAAATGCAACCATAAACGGTCAAGAAGTAGAACGTAAAAAAATTGCAGCATTTTTACATGACAATATCAGTGCATTACTGTCCTCTGCGGGAATGCATCTATTTGCACATATCAAACAAAATGAAACTTCTTCTCAAGAAATTATAAAAACTAAATCAATCTTAGCGCAAGCTCATGATCAAGTGCGTGACTTGTCGCACGAGCTTATGCCTTCTCTTCTAGCCCAATTTGGTTTATTTGAAGCATTAGATGATTTATGTGAAAAAAATTCCAATTCAATACTTCAATTTAAATACTCAAGTACAGTAGATAAAACCACACGATATGAAGAAGATTATGAAATGAAAATATATTTCATAATTATGGAACTACTTAATAACATTACAAAACACAGTGAGGCTGAGCATGCAAAAATAAGTCTTCAAGAACGAAATGGATCACTTAAAATAGTAATTATTGATAGCGGAAAAGGATTTGATACCAAAGAATTCAAAGTTCTAGAAGGATTCGGACTAAATCAAATTAAAGCACGACTAAACAATTTAAAAGGTGGTATTGTTATCAATTCTAAAATAAATGTCGGAACAACAATCAAAATGACTATTCCAATTGTTTATCTGAAAAAATTGGCTACACCCGTTTTTCAATCTCAATAATTTCTAAATCTTTGATTTTGTCACCATCAATCACAAAACGAAGCATTGTTCGTACTTGATGAAAACCACTTTTTCCGGCAGCTCCAGGATTCATGTGCAAAAAATTATTTTTTTTATCAAAAATCACTTTTAGAATGTGAGAATGACCACAAATAAATAACTTTGGCGGGTTTTCACTAATTTCAGCTTTAATATTAGGATTGTATTTTCCAGGATAACCACCTATGTGCGTAATCCAAACATCTACACCCTCACACATAAAACGATTGTGTAATGGGAATTCAAGCCGAGCTTTCGCATCATCAATATTACCGTAAACACATCGCAATGGCTTCAATTTCTTGATAGTGTCAGTGACTAGTAAGTCCCCAATATCTCCAGCGTGCCAAACTTCATCAGCTTGTTTTACATATTTTAAAATAGTGTCATCAATATGACTGTGTGTATCAGAGAGAAGAAGAATTTTTTTCAATGTAAGTTTTTTTGGAGCTATTTCCAGCTTTTCGTTTCAATCTTTTTATTCGCTAAGGCGAATAAAAAGGATTTTCTCTTCAATCTGGGCTATGTATTTCGGTAAAAATAGACATTCCGATTTCAAATTAAAAATCAAAGTTAAAACTTAATCAACTTTGACTATTATCAACTTCGTAGCCAAAAAATTAATAAGTATCTTTGTGGCTTCAAAAAAATCAGATTGAGATATTTTATAAAATTAGCGTATAATGGGACTCATTATCATGGTTGGCAACACCAACCTAATGCTTCATCAGTACAAGAAACGATGAACAAAGCTATTTCAACTTTATTAAATACTGAAATCAAAGTAATGGGAGCAGGACGAACAGATACGGGAGTTCATGCTTCCGAAATGTATGCGCATTTTGATTATGACAAGACAATTGACGTTCTTAATATTGTTCACAAACTAAACTCTTATTTACCAAAAGACATTGTAATTCACAATATCATTCAAGTTGCTGATGATGCACATTGCAGATTTGATGCCGTAAAAAGAACGTATGAATACCATATTAACACTTTTAAAGATCCTTTTTTGCAGCAACAAAGTTATTATTTTCATCAGCCTTTGGATGTTAATCTTATGAACGAAGCGGCAAAAATATTATTAAAACATACTAATTTTCAATGTTTCTCCAAAGTAAATACCGATGTCAATACATTTGATTGCACCATTTTTGATGCGCATTGGACTCGAGGCTTAGACAAACAAGAAAGTGGAAAACTTGTTTTTACCATTTCGGCCAATCGATTTTTGAGAAATATGGTTCGCGCAATTGTAGGCACTTTAATAAATATAGGTTTGCATAAAATTTCGATAAATGATTTCGAAAATGTTATAAAAAGTAAAAACAGAGATAAAGCTGGTTTTTCGGTTCCAGCACATGGTTTATATTTAACCAAAATAGAGTACGATTATTTGTAAGAAAAGAAATTAGTCCCTAGTGATTACTCCCAAGATATAGTAGGATAAAACTAAGGACTGAAAACTAAGGACTAAGGATTAAGGACTAAATAAAAAAATGAAAGCAAAAGCATTTGACACCAGATTATTTAAACGAATATTAAAATTTACAAAACCTTATCAGAGGCGGTTTAATGGCGTGATTGTGTTCGCTATTTCGTTATCTGTTTTTGCAGCATTGCGTCCCTATTTGTTAAAACAAACTGTTGACGGTTACATTTCGACCCAAGATCAACAAGGGTTATTATTTTATGTAATATTGATGGGTATTGTACTTTTACTAGAGGTATTTTCTCAATTTTACTTTGTTTATTGGGCAAACTGGCTGGGTCAAGATATTGTAAAAGACATTCGGACTAAACTGTTTCACCATATTTTAAGTTTCCGAATGAAATATTTTGATCATGTTCCTGTGGGGCAACTTGTAACGCGCTCTGTTTCGGATATTGAATCGATTGCTCGTATTTTTAGCCAAGGTTTATTCATGATTATTAGTGACTTGATGAAAATGCTCGTCGTTTTGATTTTTATGTTTTATATGAACTGGAAACTCACGTGGATAGTGATTATAGCGATGCCCGTTTTAGTTTTTTTTACAAGAATATTTCAACGAAAAATGCAAGTCGCTTTTGAAGAAGTGCGAAACCAAATTGCCAACATGAACTCTTTCGTGCAGGAGAGAGTGACAGGAATGAAGATTGTTCAGCTTTTTAATCGTGAAAAAATCGAATATGAAAAATTCAAAGAAATTAATGACAAGCATAAAAAAGCTTGGATAAAAACTATTCTTTATAACTCCATTTTCTTTCCTATTGCTGATATTATTTCATCACTTACATTAGGTTTCATTGTGCTGTATGGTGGTATAAAGATTTTGAATGGCGATAATTTTACCACCTTTGGAGATTTATTTTCTTATACTATGTTTATCGCGATGTTGTTTAATCCTTTGCGTCAAATAGCAGATAAGTTTAACGAAATGCAATTGGGAATGATTGCCGCAAATCGAGTTTTTGAAATTTTAGATACCCAAGATCATATTCAAGATACTGGAATTATAGAAGCGCCTACATTTAAAGGTGATATTGAATTTAAAGAGGTACGTTTTGGATACATTCCAAACGAGGAGGTTATAAAAGGAATTAATTTAGAGGTAAATGCAGGGCAAACCATCGCTATTGTAGGATCGACAGGCGCTGGAAAATCAACGATTATCAATTTACTAAATCGCTTTTACGAAATTAACAGTGGTTCGATTTACATTGACAAAAATAACATTGAGAATTATACTTTAGACTCATTGAGAAAGCAAATTGCAGTAGTACTACAAGATGTTTTCCTATTTGCAGATACAATTTTCAACAATATTACCCTTAATAATCCTGAAATTTCCCGCGAGCTGGTTTTGGCTGCAGCCAAAAAAATAGGCGTTCACGATTTTATCATGAGTTTGCCAGATAATTATGATTTTGATGTGAAAGAACGCGGTGTTATGCTTTCATCTGGACAACGACAATTGATTGCTTTTTTGAGAGCGTATGTCAGCAATCCAAGTATTTTGATTCTGGACGAAGCCACGTCTTCAATTGATACTTATTCAGAAGAATTGATTCAACGTGCAACTGAAACAATCACTAAAGGGAGAACATCAATTGTTATAGCGCACCGACTCGCAACGATTGTAAATGCCGATAAAATTGTAGTTATGGACAAAGGACTTATCGTTGAACAAGGAACTCATCAAGAACTGATAAATAGAGAAAGCGGTTATTATAAAGATTTATATGATTCACAGTTTGCTAATGTAGTTTAATAAGCCATTAAATTTACGCTCTCAAATATTCAAAGAAAACTTTACAAATTCATGAAAAAATTTATTGGTGTTATTTTAATTCTACTTGCTTACTCTTGTATTCCATTCCAAATTGCGCCTAACATCAAAGGAGAAAAATTAGTTAAAGCAAAAAAATTTAAAAAAAATCTTCCAAATTTTTATGGATTCATTTTTGAAGATACTAAGAACGCTAATGAATTTTATACTTTTATAAATACAAAATATAATTTAAAGCATAGTAATGTTGCGTCAAATGTTCCAATTATCATTAATAACAACACTTATTATTTATCTTTTTTTGAGCGAGAGAAATCCACAAAGACTTTAAATTTGATTCCAATAGTAGTCGACGTGAAGAGACAAAGTAACGGAAACGACCCATTATTAGAAGACCTTTACACCTCTAGAAGTGGCTATTGGTATTTAGTTCTTACAGTCGCAGACTCTGATATAAAAGACTGCCTTAAACCAAATTATCCCAAACGTGAAGAGATAGTTAGTCATTTAAAAAGTTTAAGAGATGAATATTTTACAACTAGCAATTACATGGAAGCTTATTTAAAAATGAAACAATAATTATTGTGAATTTCTATTAACTAATAAACTTCCAAAACGTCTAATTTTTTTTGAAATAAATGATTAATTTTGCAAACTGAAATCTATTTATAAAAATAATACAAGTAACACTAAAATAAAGTTTTAGAATTTCAAATTTATAAGTAAAAAAAACACAATAAAGAAAAATGAAATACGACATTATAGTTTTAGGAAGTGGTCCTGCAGGTTATGTAACTGCCATTAGAGCATCACAATTAGGCTTCAAAGTAGCAGTTATTGAAAAAGAAAGTCTTGGAGGTGTTTGTTTGAATTGGGGATGTATTCCAACAAAAGCATTATTAAAATCAGCACAAGTTTTTGATTATTTAAAACACGCTTCTGATTATGGATTGACAGTAAAGGAATTCGATAAAGATTTTAACGCTGTAGTAAATCGATCAAGAAATATAGCGGGAGACATGAGTAAAGGCGTTCAATTCTTGATGAAAAAAAATAAAATCGATGTAATTATTGGTTTTGGAAAACTAAAACCAGGTAAAAAAATTGATGTTACTGCTGCTGATAATACTGTTACTGAATACAGTGCAGACCATATCATAATTGCTACAGGAGCGCGCTCTCGTGAGTTGCCAAACTTGCCGCAAGATGGTGTAAAAGTAATTGGTTACAGACAAGCAATGACATTGCCAACACAACCTAAATCAATGATTATTGTTGGGTCTGGCGCGATAGGAGTAGAATTTGCACATTTCTATAATGCTATGGGAACTGATGTGACTATTGTCGAATTCTTACCATTAATTGTTCCATTTGAGGATGAGGATATTTCGAAACAAATGGAGCGTTCGATGAAAAAAGCAGGAGTGAAAATTATGACCAATTCTTCGGTAGAGCGTATTGATTCTTCTGGAGCCGGTGTAAAAGCATTTGTAAAAACTGCAAAAGGAGAAATAGAACTTGAAGCAGACATTTTACTTTCGGCTGTTGGAATCAAAACTAATATTGAAAATATAGGATTAGAAGAAGTAGGAATTGTCGTGGACAGAGATAAAATACTTGTAAACGAGTTTAATCAGACTAATATTCCAGGATATTACGCTATTGGGGATGTTACACCCGGACAAGCCTTAGCACATGTTGCCTCTGCTGAGGGAATCAATTGCGTAGAGAAAATTGCTGGTCTTCACGTAGAACCTATCGATTACGGAAACGTTCCTGGTTGTACGTATGCAACTCCAGAGATTGCGTCAGTAGGTATGACTGAAAAACAAGCTAAGGAAAAAGGATATGAATTGAAAATTGGTAAATTCCCGTTTTCTGCTTCTGGCAAGGCAAAAGCATCAGGTACGCCAGATGGTTTTGTAAAAGTAATTTTTGACGCAAAATATGGCGAATGGTTGGGATGTCACATGATTGGTGCTGGAGTTACAGATATGATTGCAGAAGCAATTGTAGCTCGTAAACTAGAAACAACTGGTCATGAAATCCTAAAAACAATTCACCCACATCCTACAATGAGTGAAGCCGTTATGGAAGCAGTTGCTGATGCTTATGGTGAAGTAATTCATTTGTAGAAAAGGGACGAAGGTTGAGGTACGAGGTAAGAAGTACGAGGTACGAAGGTTGAAATACGAGGAACGAAGGTTGAAGTACGACAGTTGAAGTGCGAGGAACGAAGGTTGAAGTACGAAGATTGAAGTATGAGGTACGAGGTACGAAGGTTGTAGTACGACAGTTGAAGTACGAGTTTAAGGTTTAAAATAATAGTAAAGATCCGATTGGTACGCCAGTCGGATCTTATTTTTTAGTCAAAAACTATTTTAGTGAAGTAATATCGTTTGGTGTTTAGTAAATCTTATGTTTTTAAAAAATTAAATATCACAACTAGCTTGCAATCAGAGAAATATATAAAATAACAACCAAATTAACGAAGAATTATGAAACAATTAAACAGAATTAAATAACAAAATATTTTAAACTATGTACTTATTTTGGCATAACTAAATTAAAAAAAAGATCTAGTCCTTTACAATTTAAAATTTGTCTAAACGTAAGTCTTATGAAAAATATTTACTTAAATTCTGGATCAATAAATGACGTTTTTAATGATATTAAATCTTCATTTGAAGGCGTCTTAAAAGTAAGTAACAGCGAATTTAATTTAGCGCTAGATTGCAAGTTCTTTAAAGGAAACATCGATCTATTGACATTTAATCCTGCCATTACATCCATCCAAGTTAAAATGTCATTTCTAGATGATGTAACAGTAAGTTTAGAATCATTTAATAATTCCTCAATTGTATTTGCTTATTGTAATGACGGAAATTTTAGACATAGTTTTGGTATTTCAGGTGAGCAAACCAATCTTCGAAATCAGCAATCAGTAATAATAACAAGTACTAAAAGCGTAAACACGATATTACATTTCAAAAAAAATAGTATTGTTCAATTTACGATTATTAAGGCAGAAACTTCAGCTTTAAAACAATCGGCTGATGATTCATTACTTTCAAATTTGAAAAATACTTTTTTAAATAAACAAGCTAATTACATTTATCCCGATAGACAGTGTATCAAAATTGAAGAGATGATTAATCAACTAAAAAATAAAACCAACAAAGGGATACCAAGTTTTGCTCTAAAAAAAGAAATTATTGAGTCATTATTGTTATTAGAGATTGATAAAAACACTAGCCCAGTTTTAAAAATGACTCAAGCCATAAAAGGCACGGTTTTGAAACAGATGAAGCAAACAAAAAAAATACAGAGAATACTAAATCAGTATACGCTTAACCTCCAGTATATTAAAGTTTTCAGTTCTAAAAATAATATTTTTATCAAATAATAATTAAAAAAAGTTGTTGAATAATCTTATCTATTATTGCGATATTAAAAACGTAACTGAATTGCAGGGATGACACTTAAATGGAATAGCAATTTTATTTTTAATTAAAAAATTAGGTTGGAACCAAGCTGGTATTTACAAATCCACAATCTAATTTTGTGAGAATTTAACATATTAACATTATTTTACAAATCGTACCAAAAAAAGTGTTCGATTGTAGTCTATCTTTGTTTTCTGAGCTGTTTTGCTCCATGAAATATTAATTTAGCATTCAATAAATGAATAATAAAACTCACGAATTTTCTAAAACATTATACGAAAATCAAAATAAGAATTGGGTTAGAGCCATAGATTCTTCCAAAATCATCAATTGGATTGATGATCTATTCAATATTTTATTCCCTGAAAAAACAGTAGAAACGATCCAAATTGAATTGATGTTGGATCAAAACAAAATAAATTTTGTTGCCATTCTCACTGAAATAAATAACGGAAAATCAGTTGATGAGTGTTGGGAACTTGCTGATTCCTTTTATGAAGCGCTGCCAGAATTATACTCATTTATGCAGCAAGATGCGCAAGCAATTTTAGATACCGATCCTGCCGCTGACTGCATTCAGGAAATTATCAATTCATATCCTGGCTTTTTAGCTATCGAAGTATATCGAATTGCTAATGCTATTGCTTCGCGCACGGATTGCTTGTTGCCCCGAATTCTAACCGAATATGCACACAGTAAAACTGGCATTGATATTCATCCAAATGCCACGATAGATGTGCCTTTTATGATCGATCACGGCACCGGAATAGTTATTGGTGAAAGCACAATAATTGGAAAACATGTGAGTATTTACCAAGGAGTAACTTTGGGAGCGCTTCAAGTTGAAAAAAATATGCAGGAAAAAAAACGACATCCTACAGTTGAAGATCATGTAATTATTTATGCTAATGCGACTATTTTAGGTGGAAGTACCATTATAGGAAATCACAGTGTTGTAGGAGGAAATACGTTTATAACTAAAAGTGTAAATCCGTATTCACTTGTCATGCAATCCAATAAAAATACGGTTTTAAATCAACAAGAAATAAAAGATATTAATTTTTTCTCAATATAATAATTATGAAATACAATAACATACTTGAAACAATAGGCAACACGCCTCATGTAAAAATAAATCGTCTTTTTGGTGAAAACCAAAATGTTTATATCAAACTAGAACGTGCAAATCCTGGCTCCAGTATCAAGGACAGAATTGCTCTTGCTATGATCGAAGACGCCGAAGAAAAGGGCTTGCTTAAAGAAGGAAGTACAATTATTGAAGCTACCTCCGGAAATACGGGAATTGGATTAGCGATGGTGGCGGCAGTAAAAGGCTATAAATTAATTTTGGTAATGCCAGAATCAATGTCAATTGAAAGACGTCGATTAATGAGCTTGTACGGTGCTGAGTTTGTATTGACGCCCCGCGAAAAAGGAATGACAGGCGCAATTGAAAAAGCAGCCGAATTGGTAAAAGAAATGCCTAATGCATGGTCACCACTACAGTTTGACAATCCAGCAAACATAGAAATTCACAAAAAAACGACGGCTCAAGAAATCATCAATGCATTTCCTGACGGTCTGGATTACATGATTACGGGCGTAGGAACTGGTGGACATATTACCGGTTGTGCCGAAATCCTAAAACAACATTTTCCAAACCTAAAAGTGTATGCTGTAGAACCCGAGGCTTCACCGGTAATTAGCGGTGGCGCTGCTGGTCCGCATCCTCTTCAAGGAATTGGCGCTGGATTTATTCCTGCTAATTTACATACTGACCTACTCGATGGATCGATTCAAGTAAGCAAAGACGAAGCATTTGAATATGCTCAAAGAGCGGCCAAAGAAGAAGGAATGTTTATAGGAATATCCTCGGGAGCATCACTTGCAGCGGTAGCTAAAAAACTATCCGAAATTCCCGAGAATGCGACCGTTTTGACTTTTTGTTACGATACAGGCGAACGTTATTTAAGTGTTGAAGGATTGTTTGTTTAGGTAAATTATCAAAAAAAGCCTTTATAAATCTTTCTTGTTTTGGAAGATTTATGGAGGTTTTTTATATCGACTCTTTTTGTAATTAATTGAAATTGTTATTAAAAATAAATCATGAAAAAAGATTATCTTTAGATTCTAATTTTAAATTTTTTGATGAAATCTATTGAAAAATATTCAAATGAAAATCTAACACAAGAGATGTTGGAAATAAAGAATAGCAATAGGAATAATCATTTTCCAGATTTAACTCTTCATGAAAAGGCTATAATTTACAAATACACAAATGATGGATTTGAAGAAATTAATGAACTACTTCGAAATTCGAAAGGTAAAAAAATTAACAATTTTGGTCATTTTTTAAATAAGACTTTAAATAAACTTCCAAATTTTGATGGTCTAGTTTATAGAGCAGCGCACTTATCGAAATTAGAATTAGAAAGATATATTGCCGCATGTGAGAGTAAATCGACTCTTAAAGAATATTCATTTGTATCAACTAGTAAATCTAGATTAATAGCCATGGCTTACCGTGGTAATGTTGTCTTTAGAGTATTGTCAAGGACTGGAAAAGATGTTGAAAAATTATCTAAATTTGGAAAAGGTAGTTTATTTAACGAAAAAGAAGTTTTATTTCGTCCTAATAGAAATTTTAAAGTTTTAGAAGTAACAAAGGAGTCTGACTATGCATTAATAACAATGGAAGAGATTTAAAAAAAAGAAAACATGAACGCAATAGAAAGAATTAAAAAACACAACAGTATCGATAAAGTAGAATTTGATTCTATTTCTAAACTTATGTTTCAATCATTTCAAAACGATAAAGAATTTAAAAACGAAAATCAGCTAACTAAAAAAGAAGAGCTGTTAACATCATTTACTCAATTTTTGGAAAAATATTTAGAACTTGATTTATTAAATTCTAAAAAAGAAAAATTAGAAATTATAAATTTCATTGACAAAATGAATATGCAGAAAGAATTATTAGAACTTCAAAAAGGGGACAATAGCATCTCTAATATTCAAATTGCGGCAGATAGACTTGGGAAGAAATCTCAATCTACATTTGAGATAAAAAATAAGTGAATATATCACTTATAAAAAGTTGTTGGTTTTTAAAAATCGATATCGATAATCTTTTTTAAATTGTTATTTTCTATTATATTTTAAAATTTCCAGATGAATTATTAGAGAATTTTACTATATTTGAAAAGCGAAAAATTAGAAGAAGCCTTCGTAAATCTACTCATATTTTAGTGGATATACGAAGGTTTGTTTCGTTTATAAACGAGCTGTTTATCAGTTTAGCTCAACAGATGTTCGAAAGAATTTTAATTTTAAAAATCCAAAAAAGCAGAAAAACAATTAGAATTATGTAAAGAAGATTTAACACTAAAATGATAATTACTTTATCATTTTTCTTAATTACATTTTTTACTAATGCGCAAAATGCAAGCGTTGAAAAATCAACTTATGGAATTCAAACGGGAATTTTAGGAATTTGGGCTCATCGTGAAGAAAAACTAACAAATCAAATTGCTTTAAGATAAGAAATCGGAATGGATGCTGGATTTTGGGGTGGAAGCTTCTATCCAAAAAATGGATATTTAATGACTCCCGTAATTACATTAGAACCTAGATGGTATTACAATTTAAATAAAAGAATTTCCAAATCAAGAAATATACTCGGAAATAGTGGAAACTTCTTATCTGTCAAAACGAGTTATAACCCAAACTGGTTTGTAATATCAAATTACGATAATATTCAAATTGCTGATCAAATTTCCATCATTCCAACTTGGGGAATAAAAAGAAATATTGGAAATCATTTTACATATGAAACAGGAATTGGTATTGGATATCGATATATTTTTGCTAAAAACGTTGGTTATTTAGAAAATCAAAGCGAAACTGCATTAAACTTACATTTACGACTTGGTTACCGATTTTAAAACCAGAAAACCCAACGCGCAACCGCAGTCATAAAATATACAAGGAATAAGTGGAATCAAAGTGATACAAGAAATTTCATCTTTAACAGATAATAATTAGTAAGCAATGCGAGCCGCGCCCTGTGCCAACCATACAGAATATTACACTAACAATCTTCCACAGAAAAAGCCCCGAACTGGGGCTTTACTATTCTTCTTCATCAGTCCCATGAGACTTTGAATAACCTCTCCATTTCTCAATACAGTCCTGTAAATCTTGTGGTAATTCCGTATCAAAACGCATCATTTCGCCCGTTGTAGGATGAATAAAACCTAAAGTTTTAGCATGCAACGCTTGTCTTGGTATAATTTTAAAACAGTTATCAATAAACTGCTTGTATTTCGTAAACGTAGTTCCTTTCAAAATCAAATGACCACCGTAACGCTCGTCATTAAAAAGAGGATGTCCTATGTGTTTTAAGTGGGCCCGAATCTGATGTGTTCTACCCGTTTCTAGTTGGCACGAAATCAAAGTCACATAACCAAAACGTTCTAAAACTTGGTAATGCGTAATCGCAGGCTTTCCTATTTCTGGATCAGCAAAAACCGCCATTTGCATGCGATCTTTCAAGTGACGCGCTAAGTTTCCTTCAATCGTTCCTTTCTCTTCGGTTACATTTCCCCAAACTAGAGCTACATATTCCCTTTCAGATGTTTTTGCTTCAAACTGTTTAGCAAGATGCGACATTGCGGCTTCTGTTTTTGCAATAACCAATAAACCAGAAGTGTCTTTATCAATACGATGCACTAACCCGGGACGCTCACTACTGTTCATGGGCAAGTTATCAAAATGATAAGCTAAAGCATGCACTAGAGTTCCCGTATAATTCCCGTGACCAGGATGAACCACCATTCCAGGTAATTTATTAATCAGCAATAAAGTGTCATCTTCGTAAACAATATTTAGCGGAATATTCTCTGGAATAATATGATTTTCGTACGGAGGATGTGTCAGCATAACCCTAACCACATCAAGGGCTTTAACCTTGTAATTTGATTTTACTGTCGCATCATTCACGAAGATATTCCCCTCGGTTGCGGCAGTTTGAATTTTGTTGCGAGTCGCATTTTGGATCAATCCCATCAAGTATTTATCAATTCGTAAAGCCGCTTGGCCTTTAGGAACTTCAAACCTAAAATGTTCGTATAACTCGTCTTCTAAATCTACAGTATCTATATTATTGTTCATTAACTGGTATTTCTTCAATTGGCACTGACAGTGTATCTGCAGCATTTTCTTCTTCTTGGTAACTCATTTTTCCGTCGCCTAAAACCAAATCAATTTTAGATGATTTCAACACCCTATCACCTACTTTCAAGTTTCTTCCTTTAAAACGCATTTCCAGCACCATGTCTTTACCTAAATTTGGCACATACGTCACCGTTCCTTCATCTAATCCTAACGCTCTCAGTGTTGGAACCGCTTCACGATAGGTCTTTTCAATCAAATTAGGAATTTTGACAGATGAAAAGCCTGAGGTATTTACTTTTATATAAATCTTTCTTCCCACTTTCACCTTAGTTCCCGGTGAAGGATCTTGTTCCACAACGCTAAATTGTGGGAAATCGTTTCTATAATCAACACTATCTAAAAGTTCATAATCTAAGTCCAGTTCATCTAGTTTAGTTTGCACTTGCTCTTCAGTCAGCTTTCGCAAATCTGGCACTGAAATTTCGTGTCCGTGATCAGTGGTAAAAGTCAACCAATGCATAAATAAATAAGCCAAAGCTACTACAATAGCAACTGCAATTAAAACTTGCACTCCAAATACGCGACTGGTAAGATACTTACGTAAACTCATAAATTTATTTTTAGATGCGCCAAAGATAAAGCTATTTCGTTTCAAAAAAAATGATAATTTTGTTTAATCGTTTTAAGGATTCTCTCTTATGATTTTTAGGAGCTATTTCCCGCTATTCGCTATATCTTTCCTTTTTTAAAGAAAAAAAGGAAAGGATATCGCTGCTATCGGGGCTAAAAACGACTTATTTTCATAACATTTATTATTTAAAAAATGAAGAACATTGCCATCATCATGGGCGGATATTCCAGCGAATACAAAATCTCATTGATCAGCGGAAACGTGGTTTACCAATTTCTAGACAAAACAAAATACAACGGTTTCCAAATTCATATTTTCAAAGAGAAATGGGTTTATGTTGATGACAATAACAATGAATTTCCAATTGATAAAAATGATTTTTCAGTAACTGTTTCTGGAAATAAAATTACTTTCGATTGTGTTTTCAATGCTATTCATGGCACACCGGGCGAAGACGGATTGATGCAAGCCTATTTCGAACTTTTAAATATCTCGCAAACCTCTTGCGATTATTATCAAGCCGCGTTAACGTTCAACAAACGGGATTTACTTTCGGTTTTAAAACCCTACGGAATAAAAACGGCGACTTCCTATTACTTAAACAAAGGAGACAAAATCATAACTGATGAAATTGTAGCTAAAGTAGGCTTACCTTGTTTTGTAAAACCAAATAAAGCAGGATCTAGTTTTGGGATTTCTAAAGTAAAAACCGCTGCTGAATTACCCACTGCTATCGAAGTCGCTTACAAAGAAGATAACGAAATCATTATTGAAAGCTTCCTTGACGGCACCGAAGTTTCTGTTGGAGTCATCAATTACAAAGGAATAGTAACAGTATTACCTATTACAGAAATCGTTTCCGATAATGATTTCTTTGACTATGAAGCCAAATATCTTGGTAAATCTCAAGAAATCACACCTGCCAGAATTTCGGATGAAATGACTCAAAAAGTAAGCGAAATAGCCAAACGTGCTTACGAAGTTTTAAAAATGAAAGGTTTCTCTCGTAGTGAATTTATTATCGTAAATGGGGAACCACACATGTTAGAAATGAATACTATTCCTGGATTAACTACTGAGAGTTTGATTCCGCAACAAGCAAAAGCTGCCGGAATTTCACTAGAAGATTTGTTTACAAATGCTATCGAATTGGCTTTGCCCGAATAAGAGATAATTTAGCTAACTTTGTAATTAACAAAATCCTAATGATCGATTATAAAAAATATATCGCATTAAATCCTCACGTTCGTTTCGGCAAACCAACGATCATTGTTACGAGGATTACTGTTTTTGATGTATTGAATTTGCTAGCAAATGGAATGTCTAAAAAAGAAATTATTGACGACTTTCGAGAACTTGACCAAACCCACATCAAAGCTTATCTTTCTTACGCGGCTGATAGAGAACATAAAATTCAAGTCGCGTCTTGAAGTTGCTATTTTACCAAAATATATCATTCAGAATTTTATCTAAAATTAAAGCTCATTTTCCAGAAGCCAAACAAGTTAGACAACTCGGAATTGAAAATTATTCAGATATTGAAATTTGGAAATTTGACAAAGAAAATCAGTTTACCAATGTAACTTTTGATGCAGATTTTTTTGATTTATCAAATTTAAAAGGACGCCCTCTAAAAATTATTTGGTTGCGTTTTGGTTATACATTTATTAATGTTGTCTTTGCTCATTTAATCGCAAAGGCTTCAATAATTAAAGATTTTACAATTTTAAAAGCCTATTCTGAAATAGCATGTCTCGAAATAACCAACTAAATTTCTGTTATGAAAGAAATATTTGAGTGGAATAGATTATTATTTAATGGCTTACCCGAATCATTTCTGCTGGAAGTCATTTTCCGATCTACGGTTATGTTTATTGTTTTACTGTTAACCTTAAAAGTAGCAGGGAAACGCGGAGTTAAACAGCTGTCTGTATTTGAAACTGTTATAATTATCGCTTTAGGATCAGCCGCTGGAGATCCTATGTTTTATGAAAATGTTGGAATTATTCCAGCAATCACTGTACTGATCGTGATTATTGTACTGTATCGATTAGTAACTTGGCTTACTGGAAAAAGTAAACGTTTTGAAGAGTTCATTGAGGGAAAAACCGAATGTATTATTAGTGATGGAAAATTTTCGATCGCAACTTTTAAAAAGGAAAGCTTAGCTCAAGATGAGTTTTTTTCGGAACTCCGCATGAAATCGGTAGAACATTTAGGCCAAGTAAAAAATGCATTTATGGAAATTAGTGGCGAGATCAGTGTTTTTTATTATGAAGACCATGAAGTACAACCAGGCTTGCCAATATTACCTTTTTTATTTAAATTAAAAAGTAAAACGATTCCAGCAAAAGGCGTTTATTCTTGCACTTTTTGCGAAAATACAGAACAGCAAAATATAGGATCCGCACAATGTAAAATCTGTAATAAATCAGAATGGGTTCAAGCGCTGAAAACCATTCGAAAAACATAATTTAACTTTAAATCAATTCACAATAAGTTTATCATAAAATGAGAAAAGCAATATTTCCAGGGTCATTTGATCCCATTACATTAGGCCACGAAGATATCATAAAAAGATCTATTTCACTTTTTGATGAAATCGTAATCGCAATTGGCGTTAATGCCGAAAAAAAATACATGTTTTCATTAGAAGAGCGAAAACGATTTATTGAAGAGACATTCAAAGACGAACCTAAAGTTTCTGTAATTACTTACGAAGGATTGACTACGGAACTTTGTAATAAATTAAAAGCAAATTTTATATTGCGTGGACTGCGCAATCCAGCCGACTTCGAATTTGAAAAAGCAATCGCACATACGAACCGACATTTGTCTAAAATTGAAACAGTATTCTTATTAACAGCCGCTAAAACTTCCTATATTAGTTCAAGTATTGTTAGAGATGTTATACGCAATGGAGGACAATATGAAATGTTGGTTCCTGATGCAGTGCGAGTGAAATGATTTTTAAATTTCACATATAAGAATGTAAATCAATTCAATAACTGCCACTATTTCAAATTTAATTACACCCCTTTTTGTCACGCTGGCAGCGTTTAAACTAACATTCTACTCGTATCAACAATAGCTACTAAAATTGTCACGCTGGAAGCGTCTCAACAATATCGAGCAACTTTATCGAGACGCTTAAAGCGCGACAAAATAAAGGGATAGTAACTCAAGTCTTTACTATTTGAAACAACATTATTTTATTCTCCTTTTATCTATAATAGCTACCAAAATTGTCACGCTGGAAGCGTCTCAACAATATCGAGCAACTTTATCGAGACGCTTACAGCGTGACAAAATAAACGGGATAGTAACTCAAGTCTTTACTATTTGAAACAACATTATTTTATTCTCCTTTTATCTACAATAGCTACTACAATTGTCACGCTGGAAGCGTCTCAACAATATCGAGAAACTTTATCGAGATGCTTAAAGCGTGACAAAATAAAGGGGCTATATAACTCGAGTCTTTATAGCTTGAAAACAATATTATTTTATTCTTTTCGTATCAACAAAAGCTACTACAATTGTCACGCTGGAAGCGTCTCAACAACGTCGAGCAACTTTATCGAGACGATTACAGCGTGACAAAATAAACGGGATAGTAGAATTCAAGTTTTTATTATTTGAAAACAATATTATTTTATTCTTTTCGTATCAACAAAAGCTACTACAATTGTCACGCTAGAAGCGTCTCAATTAAATTGGTCAAAAAATTGCGTTTCGAGCCCGCAAACAGAAAATAAAGCAATTTATTATCACTTTTAATTGTATTCACTTTATCTTCTCATTTGTCACCCTGAAGGCTTCTCAACACTCAAGAATAAATTACCTGAAAGACATAATTGGCCAAAAATTAAAGAAAAACAGAAATATAAGTTTTATTCAAAATGACATTTACTTCGAGAAAGGGCAAACAAACATCTTCCTTCTAAATTGCTATTGCGACCATAAAACCGTAATTTCGCCTAAATTAAAAGCCAAAAAATAATGAATTTAGAAAGAGAATTAAGCAAACGCGGTCGAGCAAAATGTGAACTTTGTGGTGCCACAGAAAACTTAAAAGTATATGAAGTACTGCCAACAAAAAAAGGCGGAATCGATGAAAATATTATGGCCTGCAGCACTTGCATTGGTCAAATCGAAAATCCAGAAACGGTAAATTTAAACCACTGGAGATGTTTAAACGACAGTATGTGGAGCGAACAAACCGCTGTACAAGTGGTAGCTTGGAGAATGTTAAGCCGTTTGCGTTCTGCCGGTTGGCCTCAAGAATTATTAGACCAAATGTATTTAGATGAAGATAATTTAGCTTGGGCACAAGCAACAGGCGAAGGCGAAGAAAATGAAAATAAAATAATACATCGCGATAGTAACGGCGTAATCTTAGAACATGGCGATTCAGTTGTGCTAATAAAAGATTTGAAAGTTAAAGGATCAAACATGGTCGCTAAGCAAGGAACCGCAGTTCGCAACATTCGTTTAGATCATGAAAACGCAGAATATATTGAAGGAAAAGTTGATGGGCAAACCATTGTAATTATTACGCAGTACGTTAAGAAAACGTAGTTTTCAGTGATCAGTTCTTTAGTGATCAGTTTTGAGTGATCCGTAAAAAAAAAACGTTAGCAGTCTGAATTTAGAGTGCTAACGTTTTTTTTTAATTCTGCTTTTATCAATAAAAGCTACTACAATTGTCAAGCTGGAAGCGTCTCAACAATATCGAGCAACTTTATCGAGACGCTTACAGCGTGACAAAATAAAGGGATTATATAACTTGAATCTTTACTATTTAAAACAACATTATTTTATTGTCCTTTTATCTACAATAGCTACCAAAATTGTCACGCTGGAAGCGTCTCAACAATATCGAGCAACTTTATCGAGACGCTTACAGCGTGACAAAATAAAGGGATTATATAACTTGAATCTTTACTATTTAAAACAACATTATTTTATTGTCCTTTCATCTACAATAGCTACCAAAATTGTCACGCTGGAAGCGTCTCAACAATATCGAGAAACTTTATCGAGACGCTTACAGCGTGACAAAATAAAGGGATGATATCACGTGAGTCTCTAATATTTGAAAACAATATTATTTTATTCTGCTTGTAGCAACAAAAGCTACTACAATTGTCACGCTGGAAGCGTCTCAACAATATCGAGCAACTTTATCGGGACGCTTTCAGCGTGACAAAATAAAGGGATTATATAACTTGAATCTTTACTATTTAAAACAACATTATTTTATTGTCCTTATCTACAATAGCTACCAAAATTGTCACGCTGGAAGCGTCTCAACAATATCGAGCAACTTTATCGGGACGCTTAAAGCGTGACAGAATAAAAGGATAATATAACTCGAGTCTTTATTACTGAAAACAATATTATTTTATTCTGCTCGTATCAACAAAAGCTACTACAATTGTCGCGCTGGAAGCGTCTCAACAATATCGAGCAACTTTATCGAGACGCTTACAGCGTGACAGAATAAAAGGATAATATAACTCGAGTCTTTATTACTGAAAACAATATTATTTTATTCTTTTCGTATCAACAAAAGCTACTACAATTGTCACGCTGGAAGCGTCTCAACAACATCGAGCAACTTTATCGAGACGATTACAGCGTGACAAAATAAACGGGATAGTAGAATTCAAGTTTATATTATTTGAAAACAATATTATTTTATTCTTTTCGTATCAACAAAAGCTACTACAATTGTCACGCTGGAAGCGTCTCAACAATATCGAGCAACTTTATCGAGACGCTTACAGCGTGACAGAATAAAAGGATAATATAACTCGAGTCTTTATTACTGAAAACAATATTATTATATTCTGCTCGTATCAACAAAAGCTACTACAATTGTCACGCTGGAAGCGTCTCAACAATATCGAGAAACTTTATCGAGAAACTTTATCGAGACGCTTAAAGCGTGACAAAATAAAGGGATGATATCACTTGAGTCTCTAATATTTGAAAACAATATTATTTTATTCTGCTCGTAGCAACAAAAGCTACTACAATTGTCACGCTGGAAGCGTCTCAACAATATCGAGAAACTTTATCGAGACGCTTAAAGCGTGACAGAATAAAAGGATAATATAACTCGAGTCTCTAATATTTGAAAACAATATTATTTTATTCTGCTCGTAGCAACAAAAGCTACTACAATTGTCACGCTGGAAGCGTCTCAACAATATCGAGAAACTTTATCGAGACGCTTAAAGCGTGACAAAATAAAGGGATGATATCACTTGAGTCTCTAATATTTGAAAACAATATTATTTTATTCTGCTCGTATCAACAAAAGCTACTACAATTGTCACGCTGGAAGCGTCTCAACAATATCGAGAAACTTTATCGGGACGCTTTCAGCGTGACAAAATAAAGGGATAATATAACTCGAGTCTTTACTATTTGGAAACAATATTATTTTATTCTCCTTTTATCAACAAAAGGTACTACAATTGTCACGCTGGAAGCGTCTCAACAATATCGAGCAACTTTATCGGGACGCTTTCAGCGTGACAGAATAAAAGGATAATATAACTCGAGTCTTTATTACTGAAAACAATATTATTTTATTCTGCTCGTATCAACAAAAGGTACTACAATTGTCACGCTGGAAGCGTCTCAACAATATCGAGCAACTTTATCGAGACGCTTACAGCGTGACAAAATAAAAGGATAATATAACTCGAGTCTTTATTACTGAAAACAATATTATTATATTCTGCTCGTATCAACAAAAGCTACTACAATTGTCACGCTGGAAGCGTCTCAACAATATCGAGAAACTTTATCGAGAAACTTTATCGAGACGCTTAAAGCGTGACAAAATAAAGGGATGATATCACTTGAGTCTCTAATATTTGAAAACAATATTATTTTATTCTGCTCGTAGCAACAAAAGCTACTACAATTGTCACGCTGGAAGCGTCTCAACAATATCGAGAAACTTTATCGGGACGCTTTCAGCGTGACAAAATAAAGGGATGATATCACTTGAGTCTCTAATATTTGAAAACAATATTATTATATTCTGCTCATATCAACAAAAGCTACTACAATTGTCACGCTGGAAGCGTCTCAACAATATCGAGAAACTTTATCGAGAAACTTTATCGAGAAACTTTATCGGAACGCTTAAAGCGTGACAAAAGAAAGGGATGATATCACTTGAGTCTCTAATATTTGAAAACAATATTATTATATTCTGCTCGTATCAACAACAGGTACTACAATTGTCACGCTGGAAGCGTCTCAACAATATCGAGCAACAATATCGAGCAACTTTATCGAGACGCTTACAGCGTGACAAAATAAAGGGATAGTACAACTCAAGTTTTTATTATTTGAAACCAATATTATTTTATTCTGCTCGTATCAACAAAAGCTACTACAATTGTCACGCTGGAAGCGTCTCAACAATATCGAGAAACTTTATCGAGACGCTTAAAGCGTGACAGAATAAAAGGATAA
>NZ_FQWF01000015.1 GCF_900129585.1 Flavobacterium micromati | reverse complement strand
TCTTATAATTTACAAAACATCGGTCTTTTTTCCTAATATAATGTCGTTTATTTTACTGGTAATCAGTAAAATATATTTTTGTCATGTACTAAAAAAAATTTTAATTAACAATTTTTGATTTCAGATTTAACGACGTCACAAAAAAATCATAAATCACAAATCGTTAATCGTCAATCAAAAATCAAAATGAAATACTACAGTTTAAACCATAATGCACCAAAAGTTTCTTTTCAGGAAGCTGTTTTACAAGGATTAGCAGTTGATAGAGGATTATATTTCCCAGAAACTATAATGACTTTGCCAACGAGTTTTTTTGAAACTATTGAAAATTTGAGTAATGAAGAAATTGCTTTTGAAGCTATCAAACAATTTATAGGCAACGAAATTCCAGAGAATATCTTGAAAGAAATTATTGCTGAAACCTTGTGTTTTGATTTTCCTGTGATTGAGGTCGAAAAAAACATTTATTCACTCGAACTGTTTCATGGTCCAACGATGGCTTTTAAGGATGTGGGTGCCCGTTTTATGTCACGTTGTATTAGTTATTTTAAAAAAGACAAAAAAAACAATAAAAATACAGTTCTTGTTGCGACATCGGGAGATACTGGTGGCGCTGTGGCTAGTGGTTTTCTTGGAGTGAAAGGAGTTGAAGTCATTATTTTGTATCCTTCAGGAAAAGTGAGCGATATTCAAGAAAGACAGTTAACTACGTTAGGTCAAAATATAAGAGCTCTCGAAGTAGATGGCGTTTTTGATGATTGTCAAGATATGGTTAAAAAAGCATTTCTAGATCCCGATTTAAGACATAAAAATCTAACATCGGCGAATTCAATCAATGTTGCGCGCTGGTTGCCACAGATGTTTTATTTCTTTTTTGCTTATAAAGCATTGAAAAAACAGAATCAACCACTGATTTTTTCTTGCCCTAGTGGGAATTTTGGGAACATTTGCGCTGGAATCATTGCAAAAAAAATGGGCTTACCTATTGAACATTTTGTGGCTTCCACCAATGTAAATGATACGGTTCCAAGATTTTTAAAAAATGGTTTTTACGATCCAAAGCCTTCGAAAGCTACAATTTCGAACGCGATGGACGTAGGAAATCCAAGTAATTTTATCCGAATTCAGGAAATGTACCAAAATGATTTAGAAAAATTGAGAAAAGATTTTTCCTCATACACTTTTTCCGATGAAGAAACACTCGAAGCGATGAAAACCATATATAAATCAAGTGGTTATATTTCTGAACCTCATGGCGCAATTGGCTATCTCGGTTTGAAAAAGGAATTACAAAATCATCAGAATGCGATTGGAATTTTCCTAGAAACAGCGCATCCAATTAAATTTTTAGAAACTGTCGAACCCACTTTAAATGTAAAATTGCCTATTCCAACTCAAATTGAAAGTGTTTTGGGAGTAGAAAAAGTAAGTACAAAAATCAGAACTTATGAGGATTTGAAAGCGATTTTAGTGTAATTACAACTTTATTTTTTAGAACTAGAATAGTTTTTTTTGAGCGTTAAGCTGTAGCGGATGTTTATTATAATTCAAAGTCAGAATTCTGTTCAAAACATTATTTATAATTTGGCTAAAGCCATTAAGATGTGTTTTTTCAAAATAGGGCTAAAGCCCTATTCAATTGATAAGAATAAAATGATCGAGAACGCCTTGTATGAACTTGTGAAATATGTAATATCTATTTTTTTCTAACTCTTTTGAATAGCGTCGGGCTTTAGCCCGATGTTCCAGTTTAATTGCAACAAAGTCAGAATTTAGTTGAATGCTTGAATAACAATTTGGCTAAAGCCGTTTAAATATTCTTTTTCAAATAGGGCTAAAGCCCTATTCAATTGATAAAAATAATTTAATAAAGAAAAGCGTTTATTGGACTTTTGAAATTTGTGATATTTATTTTTTTTAGCTATTTTGAATAGTGTCGGGCTTCAGCCCGATATTCTAATTTAATTTCAAAAAATCAATACTTATGAGGATTTGAAGTCTTTTATAGTTGTCTAATATGTTTGTTGCAGATAGAAGAAATTTAAAAAAATGTTTACTAAAAATCATTTCTATAATTTCTAAAACAAACAAAAAAATCCTTCCTACACCTTTTTATAAATGCGAAATTTTTAGCAAGGACTAAAAAAAAAGTATTTCTACACATCAATTTGTATCTCCTTTTGCTCAAGTTATTATGAAAATCAAAACGTTGTATTTTAGCCTTGATAGCAGCGATATCCTTTATGCTTGGGGTTCAAGCATAAAGATATAGCGAATAGCAAGACAGAATTTCTTGAAAAACCGTAAATGTGTGCTCCTTGTAAAATAGAAAAAAATAATTTTTGTAGAAGATTTAGAGCTAGAAAAAACTACGTTAACCCTTTAAAAATTACAATTTTATCGTACAATTAAATCTCAGTATTAGCTCAAAAAATAAATTATTTGTCCGCATTGATTTAGACGTAATTTATGACTACTTTTGCAAAACTAAATAAGTTGTTTTTTCATTTCTCGAAAGAATTAAAAAATCAGCTTATCTCACACAAAAAAACAAATCTTAGAGGACCATTAGATTTTTGAATTACAGACCAATAAAAATTCAAAATGATAAGTACACTTCAAGAAAAACTACCTGATAAAGTAGCTTCCCATATCAACTTAATTTATTAAAAAGAAGGAGAAAAAATTGTATGACGAATCATAGCATGAATGATGTTAGTTTTGAAATTGAATTATTAGACAAACACAAAGAGTATATCAATCAATACAAATCGAATGATTTTTATTGGGGAGTTGGTATCGAAAATGAATGTTATTTGGAGTTTGAGAAACCCCGCGTGGTGGACAAGCAATTTTTATTGACAAAAGGACTTCATGAAAAGTACAGTGTCAACCATTTTAAGAATTATAAAGAAAATGTATTCGAAAATTCGTTACAAAAAATTTTGACGGATCATGATTATCACATTCCTGTTTTGATGAATTCACATTCATTTACAAAAACAGACATGTATAATGTGCACGAAACATTAGATGCGATTGATAAAGAACCTAATCCAGCTTATTCAGGAGAGAGTATATTTGATAAATTGCAAAAAAACAATAGCTATTTCGTAGATCAACTTCAAAAGAAATTCATTTTTGATGGCGACACTATAGAGTTTGTAACTCAAGATTTTTACAAAAAAGATGTGGATTCAGTAATTGCGGAACTTGCTTCAATTAAAAACGAATTCACTTCTAACTTGGAGGTTGCGATGACACAAGAAGAAATATTTACCCAATTTGGTAAAATAAAAATTTGTTCTAATAATCATCCTTTTGCCATATTTGTCAGTAATAATGATCATTATTCTGTTTTTAATAACATGACGTACCACTTTAATTTGACGATACCCACAGAGTTAAATACAAAAGGTGAAATCAAAGACAAAATAGATTTTATACAAAAACACCAGCGCACGATTCGGTTGTTTCAATGGTTGAGTCCGTTGTTTATGATAAAATTTGGTTCTTCTGATTACTTATCGCATCAAGACAGCACTGTAAATTTAACCAAGGCTTCTCAACGTTGTGCCATGTCAAGATATATTGGGATTGGTACTTACGACACTGAAGTAATGAAAACTGGAAAAATAGTACAGATGGATTTTACAGCACATCCTATGCATGAAAATCCAATGTGGTGGGTAAATCGCTACTCCGAAATATCAGATTACGAACAAATTGACAAAATTGGGCTTGATATCAATTTTCACAAACATAAAAATCACGGCATTGAGTTTAGAATGTTTGATTATTTTGAAGAAACGCATTTAAAAGAAGTATTACAATTTCTTATTTTCATTATGGATCATGCTTTAATGATTGAAGTTGATAATCCAATTTGCAATTTAGAATGGAATAACTTCACCTTTGAAGCCATTGTTCACGGCAAAGAAACAATTGTACCTCAAGATTTTATTGCGATTTTAGAAGATATTTTACATATAAAAATCGAATCGAATGATCCGATTGAAATCTACAACCAAATCTACCTCACTTTCCATGATACGTATTATGAAAACGGTTTTTGCAGCTCGTTACTAATTAAGAAAGATACAGTTTTAGCATAAACCGCAATAGTAAATAAAGTAAAAGACTTCTTTAGGATCATTTATCCCGAAGAAGTCTTTTTTTTTGTTCATTTATTATTAGTTTAAAGAAGTGCGTTTTAGCCATAAAGGCTCGAAGGCACAAATTTAAAATATGTTTTGAGAGTCTTTGCAGCAATTTTCATTAAAAAAGATTTATGTACAAATCTATAAATTATTGAAAATCAATTTACTCTTTAATCGTGATAGTAAAAAATAGCTGATGAATACCCTTTTTCAGGATCTTGATTTGCCCACCAATCTTTTCTTTCTTCTGCAAAATAGTTGTAATTGTCGTATCCCGCTTGTGATTGCAGCGGATAAATGACTTTACCATTTTCACGAAAAGCTTTGTGATCGTCCGTTTCTGGAACAACAACAACAATATGACCGGATTTATGAATTATAAAACGCTTTGCAGAAATAATTCCGACTCCACCATTTTCATTGACCATTTTTTGTAAAGTATCGACATCTTTTACTTTTTGCCATCCAAAATCGCTCGACGATTCTACATACCAATCATATAGATAATTAGAATAAAACGGTTTTACGGTATCGTCAAAAATTAGCGGAACTTCATTTCCCTTTTCTAACTCTACAATTGCTTTATCAGTCCATCGCAACCTTGGAATGTAAACCCTGTTAAAAAAGCAATAGTCAAAAGTGTAGACATTACAGTAGGTATCGGCTTCATCTTTCTCGTATCTAAAACTTTTTGAGACATCTAGAATGTCGATTATATTTTTTATCGTAGCAAGCCTGGAAGTTAGACTAGTTAAATCTCTGAATGGAATCTTAGGATTACCAATAGGTTTGTAGGTTTCAATTTTTGTATCTAAACTTGATAAAGGACTGGCTTCAAAATTAGGAATCTCGATATCAGAATTTTTTAAAGAATTTGAATCAAAAAGCTCTAAATCATCGGCAGCCACATATCCTTCCTTGTCAGTATTTAAAAGCTTCACTTTCCACCAAAGTGAGTTGGTTTTCTCCATTAATTTAACGGTATGCCTAAAAGGAATTTTGGTTAAAACTGTAGAATTATTCTTCGTGGGAGGAAAATCGATCAAATCGACAGACGAAGTTGCTACTCTATATTTCATATTAACTTAATTTAACATCTCAATTATATTTTGGCAAAATACTAAAAACAACTAAGAAAGTACTATTTCGTGCTGTATTTTTACAATAAAATTATAATTGAAAGCTTGCAAGTCGAATAATATGATTTTCTTTGCTAATGCAAAATCACCATTTCCTTATTCAAAAATAAAAGAACTACTAAAAATTTGATAGAAAACGTGCATTGAGGAACTTTCAATGTTCTTTTTTTACCTTTGAATATTCAAAATTATAATTTATTTCATTTTCATGATTACAAAAGCGCTATTACTCGACGTTGCCGAATTAAACAAACTAATCAATTCAGCTTATCGCGGAGAAACTTCAAAAAAAGGATGGACAACCGAAGCAAACTTACTAGAAGGACTGCGAACTACAGAGCAAGAATTAGAAGAAATAATTACAAATCCTAAAAATACGATACTAAAATTCCAGGAAAATAACGTTACTATTGGTTGTGTTTTATTAATTGAAAAAGAGGATCAATTGTATTTAGGAATGTTGACTGTTTCCCCTGAATTACAAAATAGTGGAATTGGAAAACAATTATTACTACACGCGGAAACATTAGCTTTAGCAAAAGGTTTGTTAAAAATTGTAATGACTGTCATTTCGGTTCGAGAGGAGCTTATTTCATGGTACAAACGCAATGGATATAAGGATACAGGAGAACGAGAGCTTTTCCCTGACAGCGATGTTCATATTCCAATTTCGACTATACCATTAGAATTTATTGTTTTAGAAAAAGTGCTAAATTCAGATAAGTAAGTTTATATTACATTTTTTGTAAATCATGGCACTGCTTTGCTAATTTTTCTCTTTCATCAATTTTACAACACCATTTCTTCAAATAGATGTTTTGCTGTTTGTTCTAAATCGATGCTCAATCCCGAATGTGGCCTTGATGTTTGAATCACAGAACTGCGCAAAGCAGTCAACCAACGGAAACGTTCTGGCATCTCAAATTGGGCTATTGGTCCGCCATCTTTGGCTCCATGTGCTATTTTCTGGAAGGAATCTAAGTTTAATTGTAGTTGTTCCAAATCTAATTCGCTCGAAAATAATCTCATTTTAGATTCTTCAATACAAAAAAGCATCTTTATAAATTTGGCTTTTTTACAAAAAAGTATAACACCCACATTTAGGAACTCTTCGCGCTCTACCATTGGCACAACTCGGATTACTGCATACTCATATAAGTGTTTTTCTTGCATTTTGTGCTTCATTTATAAAGATTTCGGAATGGTTTAATCGCATCAATAAAAACTGAAGATAGACTTCACGAATCATTTCGGGAGTATCATCGCTATCTTCCCAAACGAGCCATTCTTGAGGTATCAAATTAACAATAGATTGCAGGACCGTTATTGATAAAATGGCTTTAAATTCCGAATCTACTTCTTTCAAAGCTGATGCTTTAGGTAATAAAACATGATCTTTGATTAATGCAAAGGGACTTTGTGCGTGTTTTTCCCAGTTAGTCCACGAATGATGAAAATACAAACAGGCTCCATGATCGATGAGCCATAGTTCTTTGTGCCAAACCAACATATTAGTATTTCTAAAAGTTCGATCCACGTTAGTAATAAAAGCATCTAACCACACAATTTGCGACGCCAGTTTAGCATCAACAACAGTTACAACGGGGTCATAATTGATAGCTCCCGATAAATAATGCAAAGCCAAGTTAAGTCCTTGACTTCCTTGTAATAAATCTTGAATTTCTTCATCAGCCTCGGTGCGTCCAAAGGCTTCATCCAGATTTGCAAAAACGAGTTCTGGCATTTTAAATTTTAAAACCCGCGCCACTTCTCCACCAATAAGTTCAGCAATCAGCGCTTTTACACCATGACCTGCGCCTTTAAATTTTAAAACATATTTAAAATCGTCGTCGGCTTCCGCCAATGCAGGCAAAGAACCACCTTCGCGCAAAGGAGTAATATATCGAGTAACATTGACAGTTCTTAGATGGGGCTTATTTTCCATAACCTAATTTTAAAGGTGCTTTTTAGACCGCGACAAATTTACATATAACTAGGATTAATTTTATGACTCCCTGTGTTATTTCGTATTTATTTCTAATGTTAAAAACGCTTTTCCAATATTTTTGATAATATCAGAAGCAATAAAAGATTGAAACCCAGTTTCTGGCAGCGCAATATCAGCAGTCAAGCCGTGTAGATAAACTCCAATAATTGCTGCGTCTATAGCATCGTAGGATTGGGCTAATAAACTTGTAATCATTCCTGTCAAAACATCTCCACTTCCCGCTGTTGCGAGTGCGGCATTTCCTGTGCTATTTTCATAGACAGTTTCGGCATCAATAATATGAGTTGGAGCGCCTTTCATTACAATAATCAAATTATATTTTTTAGAAAAAGCAATGGTTTTACTAAATTTTTCTTCATCCGTTTTCCATTTACCAATTAATCTTTCCAGTTCTTTTGGATGCGGCGTTAGAATCGTTTTGGATTTTAATAATGAAAGCCACGACTTGTTCTGCGATAAAATATTTAAACCGTCAGCATCAATTACTAAATGAATTGCATTGGTTTGTAAAAATTGATGAAAGGCGTTTTGCGTGGCTAACTCCTGCCCCATTCCCGGTCCAATTCCAATAGCCTCAGGAATAATTTCAAATGTTATATTAGAAATACATTTAACCTCAACATCGGTCAAGACCATAACTTCTGGAATAGATGCTTGCACAATTTCGTAGCCACATTCGGGAATAAAAGCGGTCACTAAACCGCAACCTGTTTTTAAAGCAGCTTTAGCAGATAAACAAGCAGCACCTATTTTTCCATAACTTCCAGCTATGATCAGCGCATGACCTTGAATACCTTTATGCGTGAATTTGTCAATGGGTTTATAGCGTTTTAAAATGGCTTTTTGATCGATTTTAATGAATATCATAAGAACTTTATTTTTATTAAAATTACGTTTTTTAAAAGTAAAATGTATTCCTACCAGTTTTAATTTATTAGAAGATATTTTTGAAAATGAATACGAAACGTATATTATCCTTTATTTTCGAATAGATTTCCGTTCTTTCTTATTATTAATTGAAAAATCAATACTTTAGTATCATTATAACAAATTATAAAAAACACAATAAAAGCATGAAAAAAATATTCTTTTTATTATTGGTAACGGGAATTTTAAATCAATCTTATGGTCAAGAAACGAAAGACTCAAAGACTAATTCTAAAGAAATTGAATCCGCCTCTAATCTAGTATTTAATCCTGATCAAAGTGTTGTCACTCAGCATAACACTATAATCAAAGGACAAAAAGTTTCATATAAAGCAACCACCGGCACAATGCCTGTTTGGGACGAAGAAGGAAAAGCAATTGCGGGATTATTTTATACATATTACGAACGTTCTGATATTAAAGATCGTGCTTCAAGACCTCTGATAATCTCGTTTAATGGCGGTCCAGGATCAGCCTCAGTATGGATGCAAATTGCATATACAGGTCCAAGTTTGTTAAATGTAGATGATGAAGGTTATCCTTTGCAGCCATATAGCATAAAACAGAATCCATTTTCAATATTAGATGTTGCTGATATTGTTTTTGTAAATCCAGTGAACACCGCTTACTCAAGAGCTACGAGCAAAGAAGTTCCTAAAACAAAATTTTTTGGAACAAATGCGGATATAAAATATTTAGCTGACTGGATTGGCGGCTTTGTAACACGCACAAATCGATGGGCCTCTCCTAAGTATTTAATTGGCGAAAGCTATGGAACTACCCGCGTTTCTGGGTTGGCGCTGCAATTGCAAAATAATCAATGGATGTATTTAAACGGCGTTATTCTAGTTTCTCCAACTGAATTGGGAATTACCCGCGGAGTTGCCACCGATGGAGCTTTGAAACTTCCATATTTTGCTGCAACAGCATGGTATCATAAGATGTTAAGTCCCGATTTGCAAAACAAAGATTTGACAAATATGCTCCCAGAAGTAGAAGATTTTACAATGAATGAATTGTTGCCTTCCTTAAGTAAAGGCAGTTCACTTAGCGAGCAAAAAAGAAAAGAAATAGCCGCAAAAATTGCGCGATATTCTGGAATATCGGAGAAAGTGGTAATGCAAAATAATCTTGATGTCCCTTTTAATTATTTCTGGAAGGAGTTGCTGAGAGATCAAGGTTTTACTGTGGGTCGGTTAGACTCCCGGTATAAAGGAATTGATCGAAAAGATGCTGGAGAGAGACCTGATTTTAATGCCGAATTAACTTCGTGGTTGCATTCTTTTACTCCTGCTATTAATATGTATTTAAGGAATAATTTAAATTATAAAACTGATTTTAAATACAATATGTTTGGCTCTGTAAGCCCTTGGGATCGATCAAATGATTCTACGGGAGAGAATTTGCGTCAAGCGATGGCACAAAATCCCTATTTAAATGTAATGGTTCAGGCAGGGTATTACGACGGCGCCTGTGATTACTTTAATTCAAAGTATAATTTATGGCAAATGGATCCAAGCGGAAAATTAAAAGACAGAATGAGCTGGAAAGGATATAGAAGTGGACACATGATGTATCTAAGAAAACAAGATCTTGAAACAGCCAACGAGGACCTTAGAGAATTTATTAAAAATTCATTACCAAAAGAAGGTATGCCAGCAAAATATTAAATAGCATTAAACATATTACGAGAAAGACAAACCAAATTATTTTTGCTTTGTCTTTTTTTTATGTCTAAAAAGAAATTGTAATTTACCTTTTATTGAACTTTACCAAACAGTAAACATTACTCCAGCGCCTTTTTAAAAAACGACTCATTAAGATCTTAATTAGCAATTTAGTAGCTTCAAAAATAGTAGTGTTTGATTTTCAGTAAATTTTGCAAATCATACCATAAATTCTATAAATGTTTTTTAGTCTTTCTTTTTAATTTTGAAATAATCAATTTTTGTAATTGTTATGAAAGATTTAAAAGCCACAACGGATCGAAGCAAGGGCAAAAAATTATAAAAATTTAAATTAGGTGCAGCCTAATTATAAAATTGCAGCTTAATGAATTTTAGTTGCTTTTGCAAAACAAAAGGCGAAGATAAAGTTGCTAAAATTTTATCGGTAAAATTAGTCGAAGAAAAACAAACTGATGAAACGCAAAGTAAATCTGCTTGTGACTCAATTAATTTTAAAGCTGCTGCCAAAAATATGGGCAAAGAAAATGAAAATATTAATAAATAACTGATAAAAATAATATCTTAAATTAAAAAACAGGAATAAATGTGCAGGTCAGGGACCAAATTAAACCCTTGATAGGAGTTGATTAATTCTTGTTAAGGGTTTAAAAACGAATTACTAAATCATTTATGACTGAATGCTTACTAATAAACAAAAACACAAACAACATGATTACAGTACCAAACACTTCAAAAATCGTTTTCCTGTCTACTTTTCCTCCTACACAATGTGGTATTGCTACTTTTACCCAAGACACTATTAATGCTATCAATAAAATTTATGGTAAAAGTATTAGTTGTGAAATTTGCGAAGTCACTTTTAAAGGATCGCCAAGTCCAGATTCTACTTATCATTTGCCATCTAAAGATATTGACGCTTACAAAAAGGTTGCAGTTGCTATAAATAAAGATCCTGACGTAAAACTGGTTCATATTCAGCACGAATTTGGATTATTTGGCGGACAGTTTGGTAATTATTTATTAAATTTCTTAACTGAAATTAAAAAACCTGTTGCTTTTACTTTTCACAGTGTCATTCCTAATCCTGATTCTAATCTAAAAGCTTTAGTTCAATTAATGAGTAGCTATTCAAAAGCTATTTTCGTTATGACTAATAAGTCAAAGAAAATCCTCTTAGAAGATTATAATATCGATGAAGACAGTATCGCTTTTGTTCCGCACGGGACGCACTTGGTAGATTACGAAAATTCAGAAAAAGCAAAAGTTAAGTTGAAATTAGAGAATCGTTTAATTTTAACCACATTTGGACTTTTAGGTGAAGGGAAAAATATCGAAACTGGACTCAAAGCGCTTCCTAAAATAGTTAAAGAATTTCCAAACGTACTTTATTTAATCCTTGGAAAAACACATCCAAATACAATAGTTGACAATGTAGATGTTTATAGAAATTCATTAAAAGTAATAGTCGAAGATTTAAATTTGCAAAATAATGTTCGTTTTGTGAATGAATATCTGAAGGTGAACCAGTTAATAGATTATTTAAAAGCAACAGATGTTTATTTATTTACCTCTAAAGATCCAAACCAGGCAGTTAGTGGAACTTTTTCTTATGCAATGGGTTGTTCATGTCCTATTGTTGCTAGTAAAGTACCTCATACCCTTGAAAGTTTAACTCCTGATATTGGAATTTTAGCTGATATTCAAAATGTAGATCAATTTGCAAATGCGACACTAAAATTGCTCTCTAATCCAGAGCTTCGGACTTCAATGGCTTTAAACGCTTACGCAAAAACTACTAAGACCTCGTGGGAAAATACCGCTATAAAACATTTACGGGCTTATCAAAAAATTGCAAGTGATTTAGATATAGTTAAAATTACGTATCCCGAAATTAAAATGGATCATCAAAAAGCGATGACAACCAAATTAGGAATGATTCAATTCGCTAAAATCTCAGAGCCTGATTTAGATTCAGGATATACAGTAGACGATAATGCCAGAGCTCTAATTTCAATTTGTAAGCATTACCAATTAACAAATGATCAGTCTGACATTGACTACATGAAAACGTATGTGAATTTTATAGAAAGATGTCAACAAACCGAGGGAAATTTTATAAATTATGTTGACCAATATGATGTTGTAGAGCCGCGAAATATCGATGAAAATTTAGAAGATTCTAATGGTCGTGCGGTTTGGGCTCTTGGATATTTATTGACGTTGCATAACCATACGTTGCCGTTTTCGTTGATATATAAAGCTAATCTTTGCATTAATAAATCGTTAAATGCTGCAAAAAAATTGAGCTCGCCCAGATCCATCGGTTTTACTATTAAAGGATTATGTTACTTATACAGTTACATACCGTCAATGCCATTAAAAAATATTATCGACGAATTATCCGAAAAACTAAAAGTATTATATGTAGCTGAAAATTCTACAAACTGGAGATGGTTTGAAAATAAGTTGACTTATGCGAACAGCGTTCTACCAGAAGCGCTTCTTGCTTCATATTTAGTAACCGGCAAGGACAGCACAAAAAAAATAGCTATAGAATCAATGGATTTTTTGATTTCAAAAATGTTTGTCGATGATAAATTTAAGATAATTAGCAACAAAGGCTGGCTTAGCAAAGGTGCGATTGCGCATCAATACGGAGAACAGCCAATTGAAGCATGCTATATGATGAACGCGTTAGATCTATTTTATAAATCTTTTGGAGATCTAATCTATAAAAAATACTTACTGCTCGCATTTGACTGGTATTTAGGAAATAACCATTTAAATCATATTATGTACAATCCTATCACTGGCGGATGTTATGATGGTTTAGAAAAAGAAAATGTAAATTTAAATCAAGGAGCGGAGTCAACAGTTTGCTATTTATCGGCTCGACTTCTTGCAGAAACCTATATACCAAAAAAGAAAAACAGTTACATTACAAAAGTGAAAAGTTTTACTAATAGAAAAGAAATAGCTTCTTTTATTCAAATTATAAGTTAGATATTTCTTTAATTTGACTCAATTTTATTTAATCTTTAATACTAAAAATGTAGAATGTAAATTTTTTTGATAAAAAACCGCAAATCTAAGGTGAAAGAATAAATGGAAATTTAATTGCCCGTTTTTTACCTAACAGTGTAATTACACAAATTATTATACACACAGACTGTGAGTCTTGGATAAAAGGTAAAAATTTTATAATAAAAAAGAGCGATTAAATAAGATGTAATTCTTATTTAATCGCTCTTTAATAAATATTGAAGAAGAGGGAAATTTTTTATAAATCTTTGCTATTAATACCGTTTATTTAAACCGTGTACATTTTAACTCTTAATTCTTGTACTTTTTCATCGTCAAGGTAATCGTCAAATGTCATGTAGCGATCAATAGCTCCATTTGGCGTTAATTCTATAACTCTATTGGCAACAGTTTGTGAAAATTCATGATCGTGAGTAGTAAATATTACAGAACCCTTGAAGTTTTTTAATGAGTTATTAAAGGCAGTAATCGACTCTAAATCCAAGTGATTCGTTGGCTCATCCATCATTAAAATATTAGCTCTTTCCATCATCATTCTAGACAACATACAGCGCACTTTTTCTCCTCCTGATAATACTCGGCACGTTTTCAAAGCTTCCTCTCCTGAAAAAATCATTTTACCTAGGAAACTTCTAATGTTTACTTCATCTCGTTCCTCTTCTGTTTTTACCCATTGACGCAACCAGTCTACAAGTGTATCATCACTTTCAAAAAAGGAATGATTTTCTACCGGTAAGTAGGCCTGATTTGTGGTAACACCCCAATCGTAAGTTCCTGAATCTGCATTTTTATTTCCATTAAGTATTTCATAAAAAGCAGTTGTGGCGCGAGAATCTTTAGAAAATAGAACAATCTTATCTCCTTTTGCCATATTCAAATCTACATCTTTAAACAAAACCTCTCCTTCGATTGAAGTACATAAATTTTGAACATTTAATATTTGGTCTCCAGCCTCACGCTCTTGATCAAAAATTATTGCTGGGTAACGACGACTTGATGGTTTTATCTCAGAAATATTCAACTTACTAATCATCTTTTTACGTGAAGTAGCTTGCTTAGACTTAGCAACATTCGCAGAAAATCGACGAATAAATTCTTCTAATTCTTGTTTCTTTTCCTCGGCTTTCTTATTTTGTTGAGCACGCTGTTTTGCGGCTAATTGACTTGATTCATACCAGAAAGTGTAATTTCCAGAGTAGTGATTAATTTTACTATAATCAATATCAGAAATATGAGTACAAACTGAATCTAGAAAGTGTCTATCGTGCGAAACTACAATAACGGTATTTTCATAATTCGCTAAGAAATTTTCTAACCAAGCAATCGTTTCAAAATCCAAGTCATTTGTAGGCTCATCCATAATGAGTAAATCCGGATTTCCAAATAAAGCTTGCGCCAAAAGCACACGTACTTTAATTTTCCCCTCTAAATCACCCATTAAAGTATAATGATGTTCCTCTGTAATTCCAAGATTTGAAAGCATCGAGGCCGCATCTGAATCAGCGTTCCATCCATTCATTTCTTCAAACTGCACTTGCAACTCCCCTATTCTATCGGCATTAGAATCATTGTAATCTAAATACAAAGCATCCATTTCTTTTTTGATCGCATATAAGGTTTTATTACCCATCATTACGGTTTCAAGAACAGTGCTTTCGTCAAACATATTGTGGTTTTGGTTTAAAACCGACATGCGTTTTCCTGGTTCTAAATGGATGTGTCCCGAAGTAGGATCCATTTCACCTGCAATTATTTTAAGAAAAGTAGATTTTCCAGCGCCGTTAGCTCCAATAACTCCATAAATATTACCGTGTGTAAAGGTTGTATTTACTTCGTCAAATAAAATTCTTTTGCCAAACTGAACTGATAAATTATTTACTGTTAACATGAATATCTTTTTATAAAATTTTTGCAAAAGTACGAAAAAATTAGCGAAATATATTTACTTGGAAATACCTTAACAACTGCTAAATGCAACTAACAGATTATAATCATTTATTTTCCTAGATAACTATTTGCAATTTGTTAATTGAGCGAAAAGAAATCCCCATCAGATAATCGAAAAGGTTTTAGGAAAAGCGAGATACTAAATGACATTAATTTTTAAACAAAATTGTTACCTAAAGTCAATGTTGCAATTTACAAAAGCTGAATTAAATTAGTAAAATGTCTATTGTCTCTAATGGCCAACTATAACAATAAAAAAAGAGGCTAAAAATTAACAAGTAAAAAAGCTCAATTGTGTCAAATAAAATTTGGAATTAGGTACGATAATAATAAAACTAAGCAAATCAATTTGATATATTTAAGCTAAAACTGAGAAATAGTCAAATAAAGATGATGAATTGAAAAAAAAATGATTATTCTATAATTATAATCACATTTATTCTTTTTTATTTTTTTTTAGTTTAGTTAACAAATATATTTACGGTCTTCTATACAATATAACTAACGAATAATTATGAATTCAGAAAATTTGCAGACAAAATGGGGACAATTTATATCCCTAATTATAGTATTCTTCTTTTGGGGATTTGTTGGCTCTGCCAATGATATTTTAATTCCAGTATTTAAAAAAGTATTTACTTTATCACAACTTCAGTCTCAATTAGTTGCTTGGGCGTTTTATGTTGCTTATTTCGTAGGTTCACTAATATTTTTTCTGGTTTCATTAAAGTCGGATGTGTTACAAAAATTTGGTTACAAAAAAACATTATCAGCGGGATTGCTTCTTTCAGCAGTAGGCTCATTTTTATTTATTCCGGCTGCGACAATGGAAAGTTTTCCTTTCTTCTTGACTGCTTTATTTACCGTAGGTTTGGGATTTTCTATTCAGCAAATTGTTGCAAATCCTCTCGCTATAAAAATGGGAAGCCCAGAGACTGGTGCGCACCGATTAACTCTCGCAGGAGGTTTAAACTCTTTTGGAACTACAATGGGTGGTATTATCTTAGCTATCGCGCTGTTTGGGATGGGAGATAATAAAAAAACTAATCTATCACTAGAGGATATTAAATTACCGTTTATCATTTTAGGTTTAGCATTCATTGGAGTAGCAATCTTTATGTATTTTTCTAAAATTGAAGATCCAGCTAAACAAGAAGAGGCAAAAACCGACGATGCGCCAGCTACGTTTAGAATTTTTGATTATCCCCAATTGTATTTAGGAATGTTAGCCATCTTCATTTACGTAGGTACCGAAGTGACTATCATTAGTAATTTACCCGCACTACTTCACACGAGAGAATTTGGTGGAATCTTAGAAGATGCTATTTCGCCGTTTATTGCTTTATATTGGGGAAGTTTAATGATTGGGCGTTGGAATGGTGGAGTAAATGTCTTCAACACAACAAATTTAGTTAATACGGCATTAAAATTTATTGTTCCAGCGTTGGCATTTGGAGTCATTATAGGAGCTAATGTCTTTGCTGCACATGATGTTTCTGCTTTTTATATTTATCCTCTTTGGATTTTACTTTTTATTGCAGTCAGTTTTGTGGGTGGAAAAAATGCTGGGAAAACATTAATGCTTTTTGGAATCTCTGGTTTAGCAATGATGTTTGCTGGTTTAGTAGTCTCTGATACCGAAATTGCTAAATTTTTCTTTATTTCAGGTGGTTTATTCCTATCAATCATGTGGCCTTCAATTTTTGATTTAGCGATTGCTGGATTAGGCAAAAATACAGGAAAAGCATCTTCATTTTTAATTATGATGATTCTGGGTGGTGGTGTAATTCCTCTTGTTCAAGGAGCAATTTGCGATTTAGATTTAACAAACCCAAGCGGAATAGTGGGAATTTCATACACACATTTCTCTTACGTCGTACCACTCGCTGGTTTTGCCTATTTAGCATTTTATGGCTTTTACTGTCCTAAAATATTACAAAAGCAAGGAATATACCAAATTAAGAGTGAAGGTGGCGGACACTAATAATAAATAAACCAAAATCAAACCAAAAAAAAATCCGATTTGCGTAAAGGCAAATCGGATTTTTTTGTTGTAAGTAATAAAGTAGTACTTATTTATTTCCCTTTTCAAAATCGGCAACAAACTGCGCCAATCCTATATCAGTCAATGGGTGTTTCAACAATCCATAAATTGCTGAAAGTGGGCCAGTCATCACATCAGCACCAATTTTAGCGCAGTTCACAATGTGCATCGTGTGACGCACTGAAGCAGCAAGAATTTGAGTTTCGTAACCGTAATTGTCATAAATCAATCTTATTTCTTCAATTAAAGCAAGACCGTCAGTAGATACATCATCTAAACGACCGATGAACGGCGAAACATAAGTTGCACCAGCTTTTGCAGCTAATAAAGCCTGCCCCGCCGAAAACACCAAAGTAACATTAGTTTTAACACCTTTGTCCGAAAAGTATTTAGCAGCCATAACTCCTTCTTTCGTCATTGGTAGCTTCACAACAATTTGCTCGTGTAAGTCGGCTAATTCTTCTCCTTCTTTTATCATTCCGTCGTAATCTAAAGCATTTACTTCGGCACTTACATCGCCATCAACAAGATTACAAATGTCAACATAATGCTTCAAGATGCTGTTTTTACCTGTAATTCCCTCTTTGGCCATCAATGTCGGGTTTGTAGTAACGCCATCTAAAACGCCTAAAGCTTGTGCTTCTTTAATCTGAGCTAAATTAGCCGTGTCAATAAAAAATTTCATACTATATAATTTAATTGTGTGTGTTCTATTTGGGCGTGACCTTTCAGCTAGCTTCGTCGTTCCTCCTGGCAGCTTCGGGTCGGGCTTTCCGCTACAATCTTTTCCTAAAAAGGAAAAGGATTTTCACTACAATCCCTCACGCAAACAAATTCTGTGCAAAATTACAACTTAAATTTACTTAACTAAATTGTTTTTATTCAATTCTTTAAGTTCATCTCTGATTTCCTCAAGAACATTAAGCATATCCTCTTTATAAAGTTCATTATTACTAATAATAGCATTGATCCATCTCACAACTTTAAATATTATTAAACTAAATAAAACAAGACATAACAACAATCCTAAGTCGGGCAAGAAGTCCTCAATTTTTTCCGTAATTATATTTTATAATGGTTCATCAACATTTTTTCGTACACTTTGTCAGGCAAAATTCTTTTTAAAACAATGGAGAATTTTTGCATAAAAGCGCCTACTTTGTAGTGAATTTTAGGGCTTGGATCTTGTATAATTTTGTAAACAGCTTCCGCCATTTCATTAGGATTACTGCCGCTATTGACATGCTCGTCCATAGTTTTTAAAGTGTTACCATAAACACTCTCATAAGCCGAACCTTTTATTACTGGAGCATGAAAACGTCCCGACGCGATATTAGTGGCAAAATCACCTGGTGCAACATTTGTAATGTCAATACCAAAGGATTTTACTTCCATTCGTAAACTTTCAGTAATGAGTTCTAAAGCTCCTTTTGAAGCAGAATACACACTTCTATAAGGTAAACCCATATATCCAGCGATAGAAGTGATATTAATTATTAATCCTGATTTTTGCACACGCATTTGCGGCAACACGGCTTTCATTACTTCAATAGGTCCAAAGAAATTAGTCTCAAAATTATTTTTGATTTCTTCCATTGGAATTTCTTCCAAAGGCCCAGTGATTCCAACACCAGCATTATTAATAACAATATCTAATCCTCCAGACGTAGCTATTATTTTGGCCACAGCCAGCTGAATCGAATCTACGTTTCGAACATCTAAAGCCACTAAAGGAAAAACCGAATTTAGTATTCGTTGTGGATTTCTACTGGTTCCATAAACCGTAAAACCTTTATGGTGTAAAAATTCACCTATTGATTTCCCTATTCCTGATGAACCGCCTGTGATAAGAACTACTTTACTCATTTTATTTCTTTTAAAAATACGAAACATCCAAAAATAAAAAAATCTTCCTAATGGAAGACTATTATTACATAAATTCTTTGGTAAGAACCTTATTTTCCACATAGAGCAGATTAAAAAAAAATGGCAAGCGACCTACATCGCACCGCTCAACCACGTACCCTTGCTATGTTCCCATCCTGGGGGAGTCTGCAGGAGCTGGTCGTGTAGGACTTGCCGGTGCAAATGTACAACACTTTTTATATTTTTGCAATACCTTTGTCCCTTTAAAATATCGTTGTATATTGTTCTATCAAATATTTAAATTATGAAAAAATATAACTTCCTATCTATCATTTTATTAGGAATTACGTTAGCCAAATGTGGTGATACAAAAAAAGGAGTAAATTCGATATTCACTATTGATAAAACTGCTTTTAAGGAACAATATCAGCCGCAAGAGTCGTTACAAATAGGGATTTTAAACCCAAAAAATAAGGCTGTAGATAGTATTATCTATTTTGTAAACGATAAAAAAATAAATGCAAAAAAAAGTAGTGATAAAATAACATTTGAATTAAAGGATCAAAAATTAGGATATCAAAATATAAAAGCACTAGTATATTTTGCTGGAGAGAATAGCGAAGCAACCTCCAGAATTGAGCTCGTTTCTAACGTGCAACCTAAATTATTGAAATATACAATTGTAAATACTTATCCACACGATTATCAAGCGTATACACAAGGTTTAGAATTTTATAGGGATACCCTTTATGAAGGAACCGGAAACGGAAGCAATGCTTCTGGCAAAAAAGGAATTTCTAGTTTAAGAAAAACAAATTACAAAACAGGAAAAGTATATAAGAAAGTGGAATTAGCTGATCAGTATTTTGGCGAAGGAATAACAATTTTAAACAATAAAGTGTACCAACTTACTTGGCAAAACAATGAAGGATATATTTACAATGCCGATACTTTCAAGAAAGAAAAAACATTTCCCTATTTTAAGAAAAAACTAGAAGGTTGGGGGCTTACAAATGATGGCACCTACTTATACCAATCTGATGGGACAGAGAAAATATGGAAATTAGATCCAGAGACTATGAAAGAAGTAGATTATATAAACGTTTATTCCTACGAAACTAAAATAAAATCAGTAAATGAACTAGAGTGGATTAATGGAAAAATCTATGGCAATATCTATCAAAAAGATGCAATTGCTGTTATAAATCCTGAAACTGGTGCTGTAGAAGCTATAATTAATCTTGTTGATTTAAAAAGTAAAGTTTCTCAATTACCAGACACTGATGTACTAAACGGAATTGCCTATAACCCTAAAACAAAAACCATTTTTATTACAGGAAAGAACTGGGATAAAATGTTTGAAATTAAGGTTTCCGAATAATTTGCCATAGCAATGATCACATTAATTACCAATATCAAAGAATTACTTCAGGTTCGAGAAATATCCGTCGATAAAGTATCTGGGTCAGAAATGGCACATCTTCCAACAATAAAAAATGCTTTTTTGTTAATCGAAGATGACCGCATCGCTGGCTTTGGCGAGATGGAAAATTTGCCTGCAATTGAAGCTGATAAAATTATAGATGCAACCGGCAAAATGGTATTACCCTGCTGGTGTGACAGTCATACGCACATAGTTTATGCTGGAAATAGAGATCAGGAATTTGTAGATCGCATCAATGGATTGAATTATGAAGAAATTGCCAATCGCGGTGGCGGAATATTAAATTCAGCTAAAAAACTGAATGGCACTACCGAAGAAGATATTTACAATCAATCCAAAACTCGTTTAGAAGAAGTAATGCGTTTAGGAACTGGAGCAGTAGAAATAAAGTCAGGATACGGATTAACAGTCGAAGGGGAATTAAAGATGCTTCGAGTTATTCAAAAATTATCACAGAATTATCCCATTACCATTAAAGGAACTTTTCTAGGTGCGCATGCAATTCCTTCAGAATATAAGGAAAATCGAAAAGGATATATCGACTCTATCGTAAATGAAATGCTTCCTGAAATTGCTAAAAACAAATTAGCTCATTATATAGATGTGTTTTGCGAAACCGGATATTTTACTGTCGAGGAAACGGAGAAAATTATCGAAGCTGGGATTAAATTTGGCTTAAAGCCAAAAATTCATGTCAATCAATTCAATTCTATTGGGGGAATTCAATCAGGAATAAAATACAATGCACTTTCGGTAGATCATCTTGAGATTATGACAAAAGTGGATATTGAGTCTTTAAAAAATACCGAAACCATGGCTGTAGCATTACCTTCATGTTCTTACTTTTTGAGTATTCCCTATACGCCAGCGAGAGAAATGATTGCAGCAGGACTTCCGTTAGCGCTCGCAAGCGATTACAACCCAGGTTCCACTCCATCAGGAAATATGAATTTTGTGGTCGCAACAGCTTGTATAAAAATGAAAATGACACCAGAGGAGGCTATTAATGCAGCAACTATAAATGGCGCTTATGCAATGGGAATTTCAGAAACTCATGGAAGCATCACGATTGCAAAAAAAGCAAATCTTATTATTACAAAGACTATTTCCTCCTTTTATCAACTACCGTACTCTTTTGGTAGCAATCTAATTGATAGTGTGCTAATAGAAGGCAAAATAGTATCATAAAAAAAGAGGAGCATTAGGCTCCTCTTTCTCAAATTCAATAATAGAATTGATTATCTTAAATTAAAACTTGTTTTTGAAACTAATTGATCTTTATCAAAAATATTAATGAAATAAGTGCCTTTAGCAAAATCTTTCCCTTTTAGATCTTCGGTAATTTGAACTGTTTTGTTCTCATAATTTACGTTAGTTAAAAAACTGTAAGTTAAAACACTGTCCCCAAAATTTTCTGTTTTCTTATCACCTATTACATTATTTTTACCATCAATAACTTGAACATAGTAAGTTTTTGTACCTGATTTGGCAATTGCATTTTCTGCGATCGTAAATTTAACTCTTAGAACATCAGCTTTACTCGCTTTATCTGTTTCAATTACTTTACCAGAACTACGTAATTTAAATGCTGACCCGCTAGTATTCAAAACAGTTAATTTTGAACCCATTTCAACCGCTTTAGACAATTCATCATTTTGTCCAGTTAAAGCTTCTACATTTTTTTTAGTCTCGCCTAGGACAACCATTGTACTATCACGCTCTGTTGTAAGTGTCGTGTTAGCCAATTTTAGGTTCTCGTTTTCAGTCATCAAAACTTTCATATTTGCTTGAAGCGACTTAAATTGTGATTTGTACTTCGATAATGAAGCAACGTCACCTTTTGACTTACTTAATTGGGACATTAGGCCAACCACTTTATCTCGTTCTAAGATTAATTCATCGGACATAGAAGTGTTTTCAGAAATAGCAGCATCGTAAGTCGATTTCAATTCTTGTAAATCTTTCATTACCGATTCTTTTTCGGTCATTGTACTAGTTAATTCTGTTTTTACAACATCTGCGTCAGATGTCATTTTGAATATATAAACTAAACTACCTACTAATAAAATAGCTAAAACTGCTATTACCGCCTTAAGACTTGAACTGCTTTTTTGATTTTCCATCTGGTTATTTTTTTTTCAAATTTAATAATATATAACTATCTATTAACGGAACTTAACAAATTATAGTATTTTTGACTAAAAATATTTTCTTGATGGAAAAAATCATTCCCTTTACAATTAAAGATCTGGCAAAAATTACAAACCACAGAAGTGGAGAAATAAAATTTGGCGAGAAAATGATAACTGTTCCTAAAGATGCTGATGCTTTTGAATTTATAAAAAACTCTGACGCAAAATATGTGATTTTTGGAATCCCCGAAGATATTGGAGTACGGGCAAATTATGGCCGACCAGGCACCGCATTAGCTTGGGATAGTGCAATAAAAAGTATTGCAAATATTCAGCATAATCGCTTTTGCAAAGGCAATCAAATAATTGTTTTAGGACAATTAGATGTTAGTGATTTGATGAAAAATGTAGAATTATTAAATTTTCATGACATTGATGATCGCTCTAAACTAAGCCAATTAGTAGATAAAATTGATAAAGATGTTTCACATATTATTTTCAAACTTGTTAGTGCGGGAAAAATACCTATCGTAATTGGAGGCGGACACAATAATTCTTACGGAAATATAAAAGGTGCGGCTCTTGCCAAAGGAAAATCAATAAACGCTATAAATTTTGATGCGCACTCTGATTTCAGAATTTTAGAAGGACGCCATAGTGGCAACGGTTTTTCCTATGCGTATGAAGAAGGATTTCTTAAAAAGTACTTCATCTTTGGATTACACGAAAATTATGTCTCAAAAAGTGTTTTGGACGTAATAAAAAAATTGGACGATCGGGTTTGCTATAACACCTATGAAAGTGTTGCAATTCGCAAAGAAAAGGAGTTTAATCTTGAAATGGAAAAAGCACTCGAATTCATTGGAAAAGATTTTTATGGAATTGAAATTGATTTGGATGCGATTCCTAATATTCCTAGTAGCGCTATGACTATTAGTGGTTATTCTATAGAACAACTTCGACAATTTATATCTTATTTTGGAAAAAACAAAAACGCCACTTATTTGCATATTTGTGAAGGGGCACCAGAATTAGGAGAAGAAAAAAACAATAACTTGGTAGGCAAATTAATTGGATATTTAATAACCGATTTTATAAAATCTAACTCAATAAAACCAGATTAGGTAATGCTTGCTTGATTAAAAGTTACTGAAACATATTTCACTTGAGTATCAATTTAGCATCAAAAATATTAATCCTATCTTTGCGGCACTATACATGTACTTATTGCATGATATTTAAACTTAAAATATGTTATTCGAAGATTTATCACTCTCAAAAAGTATTCAAAAAGCTGTGTTCGAGCAAGGCTACTTAGAAGCAACACCTATACAAGAACAAGCAATTCCAATCGTTTTATCGGGACGCGATATGATAGGCTGTGCGCAAACAGGAACTGGAAAAACAGCTGCTTTTGCAATTCCAATTATTCATCAACTTCATAGAATTGTAGGATCCTCTAAAAAAGCGAGCCCAATTCGTGCTTTAGTAATTACACCTACCAGAGAATTGGCAGTTCAAATAGGTCAAAATTTTGATCAATATGCAAAATATACTAATTTAGTTCAACTAACGATTTTTGGTGGGGTTTCTCAAGTGCCTCAGGTGGAAATGTTAAAAAAAGGAATAGACATCCTGATTGCAACTCCTGGACGTTTGCTTGATTTAGTGAAACAAGGTTTTATAGATTTAGATCATTTACATACACTAGTTCTTGACGAAGCAGATCAAATGCTGGATATGGGATTTGTAAATGATGTCAAAAAAATCGTGAAATTGACGCCTAACAATAGACAAACACTTTTGTTTTCTGCAACAATGCCAGTAGCTATTAGAGAGTTGGCCGAAATGTTTTTAAAAGATCCCGCAACAGTTAGCGTTTCTCCCGTTTCATCAACTGCCGAAAATGTAGAACAACGCGTTTATTTTGTTGAAAAAGGAGAAAAAAGGAATTTATTGTACCATTTAATAAAAAACGAAAATTTAGCTAATGTTTTGGTTTTTTCTCGAACAAAACACGGAGCTGATAATGTTGTCAAAGCGCTGCGCAAACACGACATCGCTGCTGAGGCAATTCACGGAGATAAATCTCAAAACGCAAGACAGCGAGTTTTAGATGGTTTTAAAAATAAAGAAGTTAATGTTCTGGTAGCTACTGATATTGCAGCAAGAGGAATCGATATTGACCAACTGCCTTTTGTAATTAATTTTGATTTACCTAACGTTCCTGAAACCTATGTTCATAGAATAGGTAGAACTGGTCGTGCAGGGAATGCTGGTGTTGCGATATCTTTTTGTGGAAAAGACGAACATCAGTACTGGAAAGATATTCAAAGATTAATAAAAGTTGATGTTAAAATCGTGAGTGATCATCCCTACGGTTGGCATTCAGGGAGTCCTGAAACAGCTCCGGGAGTAAAACAAAATAATTCTAACAGAAGCGGTGCCGCACACAAGTCAAGAAAATCAGAAGTTTCTAAACAAAATAAAAAACGCTGGTATTAATTTCTAAGAATTAAATATTTTGCTGCAAGCTCTGATTTTCGAGAATTACCTATTTAATATTTTATTACAGAAATAATTTCGTCGTTCGAATTTTGACAGAAGTTTGCGATTTGATAGTATAAAAAAATGCCTATTGCGAAAGCTAATAGGCATTTTCATTATATAAAATTTCAATTTTAGACTCGATTGGATTCACGCTCTCAGTATCAGCCTCCCACTTTCCCACAACTGATGTTGCTAATGCATTTCCTAAAACATTTGTTGCGCTACGAAACATATCACAAAAATGATCAATGGGCAATATTAAAGCAATCCCTTCAATAGGAATGTCAAACATACCACAAGTTGCTGCAACAACTACTAAACTTGCACGTGGAACACCAGCAATACCTTTACTAGTAAGCATCAACACAAGCAACATTGTCATTTGAGTTCCAATATCTAGATCGATTCCATACGCCTGTGCTATAAATATACTGGCAAAAGTCATGTACATCATACTCCCATCTAAATTAAAAGAATATCCAAGGGGAAGCATAAATGAAACAATCTTATCTTTTACACCAAAACGCTCTAGCTCCTCTGTTAATTTTGGAAAAACAGCCTCGCTACTTGTGGTTCCAAAAGCGATAATTAATGGACTAACAATTCTTTTGAGTAAAATAGTCATTCTACCTTTCAGAAAAATATATCCAACAACAATCAGCACAACCCAAAGCGAGGAGATTCCGATAAGAAATGAACCAAAAAACTTAAAATACGTAATGGCTAACTCTTGAAAATCACGGACTGCAAATACTCCAGCGATGGCTCCAAAAACTCCAATTGGTGCAAACTTCATTACATAGTTAACCATTTTTAAAATTATATGCGAAATTTTTTCAAAAGCATGCGTAACCGGTTTAACATAATCTCCTAATGAAGCCGCTGCTAAGCCAAAGAAAATAGAGAAAATTACGATTTGTAAAATTTCATTAGTCGCCATTGCCTCAAAAATACTTTTAGGCACTATATGCTCAATAAAATTTTCAAAGGAAATATTTTGCGTTTTAGCAGTAACTTCTGATGCGGAAGCTAGATCGATACTTGGTAAATTAAGTCCAACGCCTGGCTTCAAAGCATTTACAAAAAACATTCCCAGTAATAATGAAACAAAGGAAGCTGTAAAAAACCAACCCATAGCCTTACCCCCAATTCTACCTACGGCTTTAATATCACCAAGTTTAGCAATTCCCACAACCAAAGTGGTAAATACTAAAGGCGAAATTATCATTTGAACTAGTCTAATAAAGACCGTTGCTAAAATTTTTATTTTTTTACTAAATGCTTGAGCGTCTTCTGGAGAAATGAAGTTGTGGATACAAATACCCAAAACAGCACCTAAAACCATTGCTATTAATATTTGACCTGTTAATCCTGAAAAAAACGATGGTTTCTTATCGGTATTGCTGTTCATTAAATGATTGATTATTAAATTGGCACCGAAAGTACTATTCTTTTTTCATCTATCAAACAAGCATTTAAATTATTATTAAAAACAGGAATAGAAATAAAAATAGCACTAAAACTATAATTTACTACCGTCAAATCATTTTTGTGGGAGTTAAAATTTTCGCTCTTGAAGATCATCTGGACTTCTCAATTTTCCAACTGAATTTCCAACAATAGCGCAAACTGCTGAATCGCTTGTTACATTAACCACAGTTCTGCACATATCTAACGGCCTGTCGATAGCAAATATTAGCGCTAAACCAGCTTCTGGAATTCCTGCTTGACCTAATACAATTACAAGCATCACCATTCCTGCACTTGGAACAGCTGCTGAGCCAATAGAGGCCAAAGTTGCTGTAACTACGATCATCAGCTGCGTGGTTAAATCTAAATGAATTCCCATAGCTTGTGCAATGAACACAGCTGCAACGGCTTGATATAAACTGGTTCCATCCATGTTTACGGTTGCGCCTAGTGGTAATACAAAACTTGTAACTTCTTCATCAACGCCTAGGTGTTCAGTAACTCGTTCTAAAGTTACAGGTAAAGTCGCCGCACTTGAGCTAGTCGAAAAAGCAAGCAATTGAGCGGGAGCAATAGCCGAAAAAAAGCGTCTAGGACCTACTTTAGCAAAACTATAAAGTAACGTCGGATATACAATATATGTCATTATTAAAAGACCAAACAATACAGTCAATCCATAAATGGCTAAGGCTCCAAGAGTTGTGAAATCGGGGATTTCTACCATCAAAGCCGCCATCAAAGCGAAAACGCCTATGGGTGCGGCAAGCATAATAATATCAATAATTTTCAGAATAACTTCGTTTAGACCTTTAAAAAAATCAACCACAGGTTTCGACTTTTTTTCATCAATTAAAATTATTCCGATACCTAAAAGAATGGTAAATAAAATTACTTTTAACATACTTGCATTATCAGTTAATGCCTGAAAAAAATTCTCTGGAACCACATCCACTAATGGTTGCAAGGGTCCTTGATTCTTAGCCGACTCCGCCAGCTGAATTTTTGCATTAGCGTCACCATTAAAACTTGTTAAAAGAGTATCTCTAGAAACTTCATTTATATAGCTTCCAGGTTTTACAATATTTGCTAAAACTAAACCAATCGAAACTGCTGTAACAGTTGTAAATAAATACAGAGCGACTGTCCTTCCGCCTAATTTAGATAATTTAGAAATATCTTTTAAATCAGCAAGACCAGTTATTAAAGAAACCACAATCAGTGGCACAGCAATCATTTTTAAGAGATTTATAAAAATAGTTCCAAAAGGTTTGATCCAGTCCGTTACGGCACCAACCATCTGGAAATTCTTCATCAATATCCCAAATAACAACCCGAGGATCATCCCTATCAATATTTTCCAATGTAGGGCCAATTTCATTTTAAAGTTTTATTTATTAAATAAAAATCAGCTAATACTATGGCTGCCATCGCTTCAACTATAGGTACAGCGCGGGGAACAACGCATGGATCATGACGTCCTTTTCCAGTCATTTCGGTAATATTACCTTTGTTATCTAAGGATTCTTGTTTTTGCATTATAGTGGCTACTGGTTTAAACGCAACACGGAAATAGATATCCATTCCGTTGCTGATACCCCCTTGAATTCCACCTGATAAATTAGTTTTTGTAGTGCCGTCATTATTATAAAGATCATTGTGCTCGCTCCCTTTCATTTTTGACCCTTCAAATCCGCTGCCATATTCAAACCCTTTTACTGCATTTATCGAGAGCATTGCTTTTCCAAGTTCGGCATGGAGTTTATCAAAAACCGGTTCCCCAAGTCCAATAGGAACATTTTGAATAACGCAAGTAACAGTTCCGCCTACTGTGTCACCTTGTTTTCTAATATCGCGAATATAATCTTCCATAACAACTGCCATTTCTTCATCAGGACAACGAACTGGATTATTTTCGGTTTTTGAAAAATCTAAGTCTTGGTATGATTTATCTAAAACAAGTGGTCCAACTGATGAAACGTAAGCATTAATTTTAATTTCTGGTAAAATTTGCTTGGCTATTGCTCCTGCAACTACTCTACTCGCTGTTTCTCTTGCTGAACTTCGTCCTCCACCTCTATAATCGCGTATTCCGTATTTTTGTTCATAAACATAATCAGCGTGACTTGGTCTAAAATTATCTTTTATATGAGAGTAATCATCTGACTTCTGATTGGTGTTTGGAATAATAAAGCCTATTGATGTACCAGTAGTTTTACCTTCAAAGATTCCTGATAAAAACTGAACGTCGTCTGGTTCTTTACGCTGCGTAACAATTGCCGATTGACCTGGTTTTCGACGAGCCATTTCTGCTTGAATTGCCTCTAAATCAATTGTTATTCCAGAAGGACAACCATCTATAATTCCGCCTAGGGCTTCACCATGTGATTCTCCAAAAGTTGTAAGTCTAAATAGGGTTCCGTAGCTATTTCCTGCCATTATAGTTAGTTTTTAACAAAAGTACCACTTTACTTTCAGGTGCAAAAGTTTAAACTTTAAAGTTTTGAGAAACATTTTACAATTGTTACTAGATTTATAATGACAATTTTTCGCATTCTAATATTATCTTTTGTGTTATTCTGTCCAATTAACAACGTTTGATAAAAGTTCATTTAGTAAATTTGCTTTACTGTGACATGGGAATTATATAATTTTTAATATTAAAACTGTAACCTTCACTAATTCAAAAAAGCTATATTTGGTCCCTTAAAAACAAACTTATGAAAAAGATTATTTTATCAATTATAATGTTAGTGGCACTAGCATTTACAGCTCAAGCACAGGACATCTCAAAAAATGCTATTGGTTTACGTTTTGGCAGCAACGGCGGTTTTGGAACCGAAATTTCCTTTCAAAGGGGATTGTCTAAGAACAATCGTTTAGAATTGGATTTAGGTTGGAGAAACAGAAATAACTACAATAATAATGATTACAATGACAACGCTATCAAATTAACAGCTCTTTACCAATGGGTATGGAATATTGATGGTGGATTCAACTGGTATGCTGGTATTGGTGGAGGTGTAGGAAGTTACAATAGAGATTATGATGACAACAGAAATTATGATAATAATGTTTTTGCATTTGCTGCTGGAAATATTGGTATCGAATATAACTTTGATATTCCACTATTGCTTTCTCTTGACTTCAGACCAGAATTTGGTGGAAATAGCGGATATTATAAAAATAATTATGGTTCAGATGTGGCGGTAGCACTTAGATATCAATTTTAATAGTACAACTGAATTTTTAAAATGTTAGGCTGCTCTCAATTGAGCAGCCTTTATTTTTTTATTTAAAAAGAATCGCTTTTTTCGAATTGATTTGTACAACACAAAACGGATTAGTTAGAGCTTGAGTTACCATACTTCCCTGTTCAGGAATTGTTTCTTTGACAGTGACGATTATATTAGTAGCTGTTTCAACAACCGTCTCAATTCCTATTTTGTATCCACCACTAGATTTTTCTCCCATATTTAAAATAATGAAATTAGCATTTTGAATGTCAGTTGTACTAATTTTATTCTTTAAATTTTCGTCATTTTGTAACATTGCAATTTCATTCGCTTCAGAAAGTATTTCAAAAAATCGAATAGACGCTCCCCCGTTTTCTTGTTGAGACAAAACCTCATATAATTTATTAGGCTCAGTACTTTTTACAGCCGTGCTGCTGCATGATGATATTGTAGCTAAAACGAATAATAAAATTACTTTTTTCATTATTTAAAATTTAGATTGGTTTTACACTTATTAGTCCAACTCATTTTGCGTTGACAATAGTAATTTAGTTTGCAATTTATAAATATTTATTTATTGCTTTTTGATATAATGCTTCGTACAACGGTAAAATATTTTGAATATCAAACTGCTTCGCCACAGCCAAAGCATTATCTTTAAATTCTTCGAGCTTTGAATCGTCTGTTAGAATTTTTAATGCATTTTCTGCCATTTCTTCTACATTTCCAACATCACTTAAATATCCCGACACTCCTTCAAAATTTACCTCTGCTAAACCACCCGAATTACTAGAAATTACGGGAACTCGACAGGCCATTGCTTCTAATGCGGCTAGACCAAAACTTTCCGTTTCTGATGGAAGTAGAAACAAATCGGTTAAGCATAAAATCTTGTCAATTTCATTACTATTCCCAAAGAAAATGACCTTATTTTCGATACCTAATTCTTGGCACAAATGCTCTGCTTTTTCTTTTTCAGGACCATCGCCCACCATCATCAGTTTGGCGGGGATTTGTTTTTGAATATTATAAAAAATCTTGATTACATCAGGAATTCTCTTTACCTTCCTAAAATTACTAATGTGAGTAATGATGCGCTCACTTGGCTCCGCCATTACTGAACGTTGGCAAGGAACATCTGATTCTACTCGATTTTTAGTAATTTCGATAAAATTCGGGATAACTTCAATTTCATTTTTAATATTGAATAATTCAAGGGTAGCATCCTTTAAACTTTGGGAAACCGAAGTTACAAAATCTGATTTATTGATACTAAATGTCACTGCTGGTTTGTAAAATGGGTGATTACCCACTAACGTAATATCAGTACCGTGCAAAGTTGTAACCATTGGAATATTTATGCCCTCATCTTTTAACATTTGTTTTGCCATATATCCTGCGTAAGCATGCGGAATGGCGTAATGCACATGAAGCAATTCAATCTTATACAGCTTTACCATATCTACTAACTTGCTTGAAAGCGCTAACTCATAAGGCTGGTAATGAAATAATGGATACTCAGGAACATTTACCTCATGGTAATGAACATTTTTACTTAAAAGCGCTAAACGCACTGGTTGACTGTAGGTTATAAAATGAATTTCGTGACCACGACGTGCTAATTCTAAACCTAACTCTGTGGCTACTACTCCACTTCCACCAAACGTAGGATAACAAACTATTGCTATTTTCATGTATGTAATTTAATAAAACGAAAATACTAAAATAGCGGTGAAGTTCTACTGAAATAAAGTTAAACTTATAATTGCTTACAAATCAGCAATAAATTTTTTTAACACCATATTTATCCCTTTTTCAGTCTCTTTTTATTAATCCACTTATTCATTTTATAGCTTAAATATGCAGAACCGCTTCCTACAATCGCACCAGTTATAACATCTGATGGATAATGAACTCCTAAATGCATACGTGAATATCCAACAGCCGATGCCCATACAAAAGAAGGAGCAATAACATACCATTGAGGATATTCCATACTTAACGATGTTGCTGTAGCAAAAGCGGTAGAAGTATGACCAGAAGGGAATGCATAGCCGGTTGATGAATAAGCTTGATCAATATCCGGATATGTAACATAAGGTCTTTCACGTTTTGTACTATGTTTTAGAGCTGTTGTGATAAATGCCGAAACTAAAAAAGTTTGTCCTATAAACAAAGCTTGTTTTTTGACGGTGCTATCTTTTTTAATCAATCCTATCGAATAAATGATTACTGGAGCTGCTATACCAATAGGAACAACGCTATTTGAAATGGCCTTAAAAGCAGGATCAAGTGCCGTATTTCTATTTTTATTGAGACTGCGCAATAAATCTATATCAGCATTTTGAGAATGAGCAAAACAACTGAAAAAATAAATAAGAACTACGTAAATTTTTAATATTAATATTTTTTTGAATTTCATTTATTGTTCGAATTTTTTAATTTGGAAATGTGGTAAAGAAATCTAATTTAGACTTCAAATAAAATGTTTTTACATAAAAAAGTCCAAATAATATAATACTATTATCTGGACTACTTTGCAATTATTCAATAATCAAAAAGAACAATGTGCTTGCACACCATTAGGTTTTCTGCAGTCAATTTCTCAAACCACTCGCTATATTTTTCCATTTAGAAAAAACGACTGTGCCAGCTGTCAATAGCAGGTACTTCCCAAGATTCATTAAATTCCTCTATATTATTTACTAAATTATTAAAAACTACTGTGTTTTCAGTAACTGCTTTATCTTTAACCATTTTTTTGAAGTCTATAAGTGGCTTATGAGCAATATGTTCGCCCAGCTTAAAAGTGACATTCATCTTGTCTAATAAATCCACACTGTATTTTTTTTCTAACGCTTGAATAAATTCTACAGATGAGTCTATAGAGCAACCTGATGCAGCTTGAACGTCTTGATTAACGGCAAGAATAATAAATCGATTGTATTTTAGCAAATAAGAAGCTTCTAAGCTAGTGCCATGCGCTGCCCACTGGTCTAAAAAAGATTTTAGTGCAATTTCTATTTCAGAAAATTCTGTATCTGAGAATTTTCTATTCGATTGATAAATCCAAATTTTGGACTCTTCAGGTAAATTTTCGAAAGGAACGTACATGATATTTGTGTTTTATTTAAAATAAAAATTTCGAAAGCAACATTTTTATAAATCCTGCGCATTAGCGATCAGCTCAGCGATATCCATAACTTTTACATCACCTTCTTTTTCTTTGTTCTTGATTCCATCGGTCATCATTGTATTACAAAAAGGACAGCCTGCTGCAATTATTTCAGGTTTAGTTTCTAATGCGTCTTCGGTTCTTTCAATATTAATTTCTTTATTACCAGCTTCTGCATCTTTAAACATTTGTGCGCCACCTGCACCACAACATAATCCATTCGCTTTAGAACGCTTCATTTCCACTAATTCGGCGTCTAATTTTAGGATTAATTCTCTTGGAGCCTCGTAAACATTATTAGCTCTTCCTAGATAGCAAGGATCGTGAAATGTAATTCGCTTACCTTTAAATTGACCGCCTTCTATCGTAAGTCTTCCATCGTCTAGTAAAGATTTTAAGAATTCCGTGTGGTGAATAACTTCATATTTCCCACCTAATTCTGGGTATTCATTTTTTAAAGTATTAAAACAATGTGGACAAGCGGTCACAATTTTTTTTGCTTCATACGCATTCAAAACCTCGATGTTCATCATTGCTTGCATTTGAAATAAAAATTCGTTTCCAGCTCTTTTAGCAGGATCACCGGTACAACTTTCTTCTGTGCCTAAAACAGCAAAAGATACGTTGGACCTATTTAAAATTTGCACGAATGCTTTAGTAATTTTTTTTGCTCGATCGTCAAAACTTCCTGCACAACCTACCCAAAACAACACTTCTGGTTGCTTACCTTGAGCCAACATTTCAGCCATCGTTGGCACTATTAAATTCTCTGACATATTTTTTTGTTTAAAATGGTATAATAGCCTATTTAAATAATTTTAATTTTCGTTTTTCCAGTTCAATCGGTCCTGTTGATTGTACTGCCATGGAGCACCATTATTTTCTATGTTACTCATCATCGCATTAACTGGCATTGGAGCGGCACTTTGTTCCATAACTAAGTAACGTCTCATATCCATAATTATAGATAGCGGACTAATATTTACGGGACATTCCTCAACGCAAGCATTACACGAAGTACAGGCCCATAATTCTTCTGGAGTGATGTAATCGTTCAGTAAAGATTTATTATCAGGAACAAAAATACCTTTATTAACATCGATATTTTTGCCTACTTCTTCCAGTCTGTCCCTAGTATCCATCATAATTTTACGCGGAGACAGTTTTTTACCAGTAATGTTTGCTGGACATACCGAGGTACATCGACCGCATTCTGTGCAAGTATATGCATTTAATAATTGGACCCAGTTAAGATCTTGAACATCGCTAGCTCCAAATTTGGCTGGCGCAGCATTTTCATCTACCGGGGCGGCTGCAAAAGGATCAGCAGAAGGATCCATCATTAATTTTACCTCTTTCGTAACCGATTCCAAATTATCAAACTGACCTTGAGGGTGCAAATCTGCAAAATAGGTATTAGGAAAAGCCAACAAAATATGCAAGTGCTTTGAAAAGTATAAATAATTCATAAAAATCAAAATTCCAGCAATATGCAACCACCAGAATACTTCATATAGAACCATGACTAGTTCATTAGACAATCCGTTAAAGATAGGTTCGATAAATTGACTGACAGGAAAAAATCCAGCTTTGATATAATGTGAAAAACCACCAGGAACATTTTGTAAATGCAAGTCGGAGGCATTCATTAACAAAAATAATGTCATTAAAACTACTTCAAAGTACAAAATATAATTACCATCATTTTTTGGCCAGCCTTTTAAGTCAGAACTTACAAATCGTTTAAGCTTTATAACATTTCTTCGTGACCAAAAAGCAAAGACTGCAATTAAAACTAAAGCGGCTAAAATTTCAAAAGAAGCAATTAGAACATCATAAGTCGTTCCCAGAAAAGCAAAAATACGATGGGTGCCAAAAAGCCCATCGATGATGATTTCCAACAGTTCAATATTTATAATTATAAAACCTAAATAAACGATCACGTGAAGTAGTCCCGCAATTGGTCTTTTTATCATTCTTGATTGTCCAAGTGCAATCATAGCCATATTAGCCCATCTTGCTTTTGGATTATCATAACGATTTACTGCAGTTCCAAGGTTGATGTTGCGTCTTATTTTTTTAACGCTACCATAAAAATAACCGAAACCAAAAATTAAAAGTATGGCAAATAAAATATTGTCAAGATAACTCATGAGTACTAATTGTTAGGTGTTGCTAGTGAATCTTTTTCAGGTGCTACGTAAGGTTTATTCTTTTTTCCAAAAACAGAAATATTGACATATCGTGTAGGATGCAACCTAACATCTTGTAGCAGCAATTCTAGTTCTTTGGTCGAAGTTTTAATGTTTTGATAAAATGCTTCATCATTTAACAATTTGCCCATAGAACCTTTACCGGCCTCTAGTCCAATCATAATTCCATCTACTCTAGCCAATGTTTTATTTAAATTTTTTACGGTTTTTCCAATATCAGCTTTGTTCAGTGAATCAGAAATCTTAGAAAAATTATTGCTTATTTTATTAAAATTAGTAATTGTTCCTTTGATTTGATTTTTATTCTCAGCCAATAAGCTATTTAAACTCTTTGAAGCACTGTGAAATTGAGCAACGGTCTTACTTAATTCTTCTAAAGTTAATTTTAAATCTTGTTGTCCTTTTTGATCTAAAACATTATTTAATCCAGAGATTAGCACCTCCGTGCTGGCTAAAACTTTTTCCAGTTTTTCTTGAAGTGGTGCAAGCTGATCTCCTACTTTGTCTGTAAGACCTAATTTTATTCCTGCAGTAAATTTTTGACCATTGACAGCTAAAGTCTTGTCATTAAAATTAGGAATGATGGCAATTTGTTTTCCTCCAATAAATCCAGGCTCATAAATAGAAGCGACGCTAGATGCAGCGATTGGAAAATCAGTTTTTAGTTGCAGTTGTACTAATAACACTCCAGTATTAGGATTAATAGTGATAGAACTTACTTTACCTATAACGAGACCATTGAGAGTTACGGGTGCCGATGTGGCTAATCCCTCAACACTTTTATACTCCACGTAATATGTTTTGTAATTTATAAAAAGGTCTTTCCCTTTTAGAAAATCGTATCCCCAAATGAATAAAAGTATTGACGCTACGACTAAGATAGCAGCTTTAATTTCTCGTGTTATTTTCAAAATCTATGTATTTTTTACAAATTTAATATAAAATATTTGACTTGTAGTTATTATTTTAATGCTTCTTTAATAGGAATGTTTTTTCCATTTTTGAACGCAATTATATACGCTGAGGGGTATCCTTTCGACTGTACTAAATCTAAATCTTTTTTTGCTGCACCGTAATTTAAAGTTTCCCCGTATGAATATTTAAAAAAAGTTCCATTACTTGTGCGCATGGAAACATTGCTCAAACCTTTAAAATTATAGGACTTTAGGGGTATGTCTTGTTTTCCAGCGGCGAATTGTATCTTAAAAACTAAGTTAGATTTTTGATTTTCTGATATTTTAGGTTCAGAAAACTTTGCTGAATCATTTTTCGTTTTTTCATTTGTTTGAGCATCAACACTGTTTTTAAAAACTCTGCCAGAACTACTTCCAAAATATTCTTTTTTGTAATCAATAATAGCAGCTGCAATAGCTTTGGCCATTGCTTCTTGCCCTGCATTCGAATTGAGATAGGATCCTTCTTTGTTATTTGATAAAAATCCCAGTTCAATTAATACACTTGGCATGTATGCAGCATCTAAAACCCATAATGGAGTTTGCTTTATTCCTCTGGATTTTCTTTTTAAATCATTTTTAAAATTACTTTCAATTTTTGAAGCTAACACAATGCTTCTATCTAAATAATCTTCCTGCATCATTTTTAAGCCAATTAGGGTTTCTGGATTTTTTGGATCAAAACCTTTATAAGTTTGCTTATAATTTTTTTCTAATAAAATTACTGAATTTTCTTGTTTTGCAATTTCTAAATTTCCTTTACTTCTTGTTAGTCCCATAACAAAAGTTTCAGTTCCAAAGGGCACAGGATTTTTGACAGAATTGCAGTGGATTGACACAAATAGATTTGCATGGCTACTGTTAGCCTTTTTTGGTCGATCAACTAACTCTATAAACACATCAGTTTTTCTAGTGTGAATAACTTTTATATTTTCTCTTATTAAATATTTTTCTAATTTCAATGTTGTTTTCAGTGCTATTTCTTTTTCAACAAATCCGTGGTAGGAATTACCCGGATCTTTACCACCATGTCCTGCATCTAAAATGACTGTAAAATTTGTGTTAGACTGAGCGAAAGAAATTGCGAAGCAGAGCAAAAACAGAAAAAACAATATTATTTTAATCTTTTTATATAATTTCAAAGTGGAACTTTTTATATTTTTGTTCAGGCTCAGTAATAACAAAACCGATTATTTAATTATGTCTTGAATATTGATTTTTTCACCGTCTCTAAAGGCAATTAAATAGGCATTATTAAACCCTACGGATTTTGCCTTTTGCAATAATTGTTTTGCCTCCTGATAATTAGTGGTCTCACCATACATATATTTATAAAAATTATTTTCGAAAACAGAGGAAACATTATCCAACCCTTTAAAATTTTTGGATACTACTTCTATACTTTTTTGCGTTGCTACCAATTGTACTTTAAAAATAATCTCTGTATTAGCAGCAAGATTTTTTTTCGTTAGCTGCCCATTTGCTTGCGTTATAGCTTTGTCAGCAACGGCAATAACTTTTGCTTCTGCTTCTTTTTCCGCTGCTTTTTGCGAAGGTAATTCTCCTGCTTCTGGCAAATCATCAGCGCCAAAGTATTCTTTTTTGTAGCTCACAATTGCACCGGCAATAGCGGTAGCAACCTCATTTTGCCCTTCTTCACTATTCAATCGATTTCCCTCGACCGTGTTAGAAATGAACCCAGTTTCTATTAATACTCGTGGCATGTAAGCCTTATGTAAAACCATAAAAGGCGCTTGCTTGACTCCGCCGCCTCGAATCTTTTTTCCTAAATCAGCAAAACCATCTTCTATTTTACTTGCTAATGCAATACTATTATCTAAATATTCCTCTTGCATTAAAGTCATTCCTATCATTGTCTCTGGAGAATTGGGATCGAATCCTTCGTATTTTTGCTTGTAATCTTTCTCTAAAGTAATTACTGAATTTTCTTTTTTTGCAGCCTCTAAATTGGATGCAACTTTACTCAAACCCATAACATACGTTTCAGTTCCATCGGCAGCCACATTTCTATTAGCGTTACAATGTATTGAAACAAAAATATTAGCATTAAATCTGTTTGCTATATTTGCCCGCTCGATAAGATCGATAAAAACATCAGTTTTTCTAGTGTAATTTACTTCCATTTGGGGTATTGCTTCTAATATCTTGCCTACTTTAAGAACAATTGACAACGCTATATTTTTTTCGATTCGGCCCTCGTAAACTGCACCATAATCATGAGCACCATGACCTGCGTCTAAAGTGATTTTAAAGGAGTTTGATTGACTGAAAACTACAGTCGAAAATAGTAATAGAAGAAGAGTCGATACGACAGTTTTGTTATATATTTTAAGCATAAATCGATACGTTAATTTAATTAAAAGACTATCTCTATAAATTTATTTATTTGACTATTTTTGCCAACTAATAATATGTAATTTTGTCTTGTCAAAAAACAAGCCATATTTTACAAAAATAGCATTAAAACCTTTGTATACAAACTTATTTAATATCGTTTTACTATCATTTTTACTATCATTTAGTTCTGGTAATTTATACTCCCAGGATATAGTAAAAAAAAAGAAGGCATTATCTTCTAGTAAACAAACCAACAATCCCATTATAAAAAAGACACTAGCACTAGATTCGATAGCATTAGCTAAAAAAGAAAGTGATACTACAAAAATAGATAGTGTCCAACCTAAAAAAGCGTTTCTTGATGGAAAAGTAAAATACAAAGCAGAAAAATATGTTAGAATTGAACAAAAGAAAAAATTAATAACCTTGTACGATAAAGCAGAGCTTTATTATCAAGACATCGAATTGAAAGCAGGGAAAATCGTAATGGATTACGAGAAAAATGAGGTGTATGCAGGCCGAATTCGCGATTCTACGGGAGCATTTACGCAGTATCCAAACTTTAAACAAGGTGCTAATGTCATAGAGCCAGATTCGATTAGGTTTAATTTTAAAACCAAAAAAGCATTAATCTACAATTCAAGATCAGAACAAGGCGAGTTTAGAATTAAAGCGGCAATTACAAAGAAAGAGAATGATTCCGTTTATTTTTTAAAAGGCGCCATCTTTACCACGTCAAAAGATGTAGATAATCCTGAATATTACTTTCAAACTAATAAAGTGAAGTTTATTCCAGGTAAGAAAGTGGTAACTGGATTAACTAATATGGTCATCGCTAATGTTCCTACACCCATTGCCTTGCCCTTTGCTTTTTTTCCAATGGGCAAAGAAACAAGTGTTTCAGGTCTAATTTTACCAAGTTATAACGATTCTAATCAACGTGGATTTTCGCTGCAAAACTTAGGATATTATTTTGCTTTAAGCGACCATTATGACTTAACGGTTCTTGGTGATTATTTTACAAATGGCAGCTATGCGATGCGTTTTGAATTGAGTTACGCTAAAAGATATAATTTTAGGGGCAATGTAAACGTAAGATTTGAAAATTTAATAACCAGTGAACGTGGTTTCCCCGATTATTCTAAGCAAAGCATTTACAATATTCAGTGGTCTCACTCTAAAGATTCGCAATCTAGTCCCAATTCCAGCTTTTCTGCATCAGTCAATCTTGGAAGTAGTAAATACTTTCAGCGTTCGATCAACGTAATAAATATTGGTGGAAACCTTAATAACACTTTGAGTTCTTCAATATCGTACTCAAAGAATTTTACGAGCGTTCCTGAGGTACGAATGTCGTTGACTGCAACTCACTCGCAAAACACGCAAACAGAAGAGATCAATATGACCTTGCCTACATTGCAGCTAAGTGTAGATCGTGTCTATCCATTTGTAGGTAAAGATGGTATTCGAAAGGGATTTTTTAAAAATATTAACTTACAGTATAATTTAAATGGTCGAAATAGTATTGTAACTACCGACTCTTTATTTTTTAAACCGCAAATGTTTAGGGATGCAAAAGTGGGTTTTCAACATAGCATCCCTTTAAGCACCAATTTTAAATTATTTAAATATTTTAGCGCCTCAACAGCTTTGAACTATGAGGAAATTTGGACCACAAAAACCATTGATCGGAGCTTTGATACAGATCAAAACATAGTTACTGATAAAATAATTAATGGTTTTGATGCTTTTAGAACTTATTCGTTCGCTTCTAGTCTAGGTACAACTATTTATGGAACTTTTAATTTTGGTAAAGACAAAAAAATAAAATCTATAAGGCACGTCATGAGACCATCTGTTTCTTATGGATACACGCCAAGCTTTGAAAGATTTTACGATACGTACGCCACTGATGGCAGCGGTAGTATGAATAAACAATACACCCGTTTTGAAAATGGAGTGTATGGTGCGCCTGGCTTAAATAATTCCAACAATTTAGGATTTGATTTAAGTAATACTTTTGAAGCAAAAGTTACTGATCGAGACAGCACAAAATTAGAACCAAAAAAGATAATGTTGCTCAATAACTTAAACCTTTCTACAAGTTATGACTTGAATGCTGATGGAGTCAACACACTAGCTTTCTCTCCGGTTAGAGTAACAGGTGGAACCCTGTTATTTGATAATAAAATGAATGTCAATTTTGGGGCGACTTTAGACCCTTACGCAATTGACAATTCAGGGCGACGAATTAACGTATATAATATTGATAACGGAGGAAGTCTTTTTCGAATGACCAGTTCGAATTTGACATTAAATTATTCGCTGTCAAGCAAAGGAAAAGATGATCCGAAGAAAGAAAAAAATGTTCAAGGTGAACGTAACGGTGGCCGAGATGACGATTTATTTGGTACCAATACAGACTTAGGTGACAATAGAAGAAGCCTTTTTAATGAAGATGATGAAACCGACGGTGAGGATGCAATTTCAGAATTTTTTAACTCTAAATTGCCGTGGGATATGACTTTTGCGTATTCATTAACCTATGGTAATGAAAATAGGGAAAATAAAATCATAGGAAATTCAATTATGATTTCAGCCAACGCTGACATAACACCAAAATGGAAAGCTGGTGTTTCTACTGGCTATGATTTTGTTCAAAACGGAGTTACATTTACGCAATTTCGTTTTGAGAGAGATTTACTAAGCTGGAGAATGGATTTCAATTGGTCGCCTTTTGGAAACAATGCGAATTGGGGTTTCTTCATTGGAATAAAATCTGGTGTTCTTAGCGATATAAAATGGGATAAAAGAAGCGTAATTACTCGATAAAACTATTGCATTCTGTTCTTCTTTAAATTATCAGGCGAAAACAATAGAACTTAAAAACAATAATTGTAGCTACTAAGTCAAAAAGAGTATTGTAAAAAACAATTTTGGAAGTGAAAAAATTCTAGAAAAAAATTTCCAAATACAGTGAACGATTTGCAATCTTAATCAGGAGAGCTTTTTAAATTAATAAAAAAATATAAAAAATGAAACAAATAATTTTTACCGAAAAAGCACCAGCACCTATAGGACCTTACAATCAAGCGGTTCTTAAAGGAAATACTTTGTATACTTCTGGTCAAATAGCGCTTCACCCAGAAACTGGAGCCTTAATTACAACTAGCATAGAGCTTGAAACAGAACAAGTGATGGAAAACATGAAAGCTGTTTTAGCAGCGGCTGGAATGACATTTGAAAACGTTTTAAAAGCCACTATTTTTATTATCGATATGAATGATTTTGCTAAAATAAATACGGTTTACGGATCTTATTTTAACGAAAAAACCGCTCCAGCTCGTGAAACGGTTCAAGTGGCCTGTTTGCCAAAAAACGTAAATATAGAAATTTCTATGATCGCTGCTTTGTGATTAATTTTTAGTCCTTAGTCCAATATTCCTTTGTCCTTAGTAATTAGTCCTTAGTCTTTAAATGTACTTAGTTATTTGTCTTTAGTACTGCTTCATTTAGTTGCACTGACTATTACTTTGATGATGAGTACTTTATGTTAAATTGCGAAATTTAAATTAAGAAGACAAAAAGTTAACAGCTCAACATCACAAAACTATTTATTAGCCACATGATACGCTATTAATCCATCAATAGGTCGTCTTAATACATTACCTAATTTTAGGTCGTATTTATTAAAAGTTTCTTGTAATTCTTCTTTCAGATAAAATGCAATTGATCCTACAAAGTGAACAGGCACATCCTTACAATTATCAAATTGTTTGATATAATTTTTTACAAAAGATTTCATGCCTTTATAAATAATTTTTTTACAAAATTCGGTTTCTTTATGTTGGATTAGAAATTTTGCAAAAGTTGCTAAGTAAGCGTTTGGATTCGCTTCCTTATACAATTTACTTTTTATTGCATCGGGATCAACATTATAATCTTTTTCAAATTGTTCCGCTAATTCCTTCGGCATTTTATTGAAATAATATTTTCTAATTAGCTCTTTCCCAAAAACATTACCACTACAATCATCCATTATGATATATCCTAGTGATTGTACTTTTTGGTGCAATTCCTTTCCATCAAAATAGCTACAGTTAGAACCTGTTCCCAATATAGAAACAATTGCTTTATCACCTTTTGGCGTTGTAGCATAAACAGCGGCATAAGTGTCTTCTTGAACAGATATGATTGCATTTGGAAAATAGGTTTGAAAAATTTGAGACAGTTCAATTTTCATTCGATCTGTTCCGCAGCCCGCTCCGTAGAAAAATAAATGCGTTGCTTCTTTTTTATTTTGTAAAATATCAAAACGATCATTTAGTCGATCGATAATTTCATGCCCTTCTAATACTTCAGGATTTAATCCTAATGTTTGTGTTGTAAATAATACTTTTCCTTCGTCATTTATCGCAATCCAATCGGCTTTGGTAGAACCGCTATCAACTATTAATTTCATATTCTCTGATTTTTGGTAAAAAGTTTGTAATGGAAATTTGTTTACAAAATAAAATCCCGTTACTAATAAATAACGGGATTATAAATATAGAAAAAATTATTTTAAACCAGCGATATGCACTGATAAGTCAATTAATTTGCTTGAATATCCGTACTCATTATCATACCAAGATATAATTTTGAAAAAAGTTGAGTTCAGTCCGATTCCGGCATTTGCATCGATGACTGATGTTCTTGGATCAGAAACAAAATCCTGTGAAACCACTAAATCCTCAGTGTAACCTAAAATACCTTTCATTGTAGTTTCAGAAGCTTTTTTCAACACAGCCATAATTTCTTCATAAGATGTTTCTTTAGCTACTTTTACAGTTAAATCTACTGCTGAAACATCAGTTGTAGGAACGCGAAAAGCCATACCAGTTAATTTTCCATTTAATTCTGGAATAACCTTACCAACTGCTTTTGCGGCCCCTGTTGAAGAAGGAATGATGTTGACTGAAGCTGCTCTACCGCCTCTCCAATCCTTTTTAGAAGGACCATCAGTTGTCATTTGGGTTGAAGTAGTTGCATGAACAGTTGTCATTAAAGCTTCTACTATTCCAAAATTATCATTTATAACTTTAGCTAATGGAGCTAAACAGTTAGTAGTGCAAGAGGCATTTGAAACAATTAAATCAGATGCTTTTGCAGTTTCGTGATTAACTCCCATCACAAACATTGGAGCATCAGCAGAAGGAGCCGAAATAATTACTTTTTTAGCACCACCTTTGATATGCTCATTGGCAGTTTCAATTGTAGTGAAAAATCCTGTACACTCAGCCACTACATCAACATCAACTTCATTCCATTTCAAATCAGCTGGATTTCTTTCCGCAGTGATTCGAATGTTTTTTCCGTTGACAAATAACTTTCCTTCATTTACCTCAACAGTTCCATTGAAACGGCCGTGAACTGAATCATATTTTAGAAGATAAGCTAAGTGATCTACATCTAATAAATCATTGATTGCAACCACCTCAACATTATCTCTATTGAAAGATTCTCTAAAAACAATTCTTCCAATTCTTCCAAATCCGTTTATTCCTAATTTTACTTTTGACATTTTAGTTTACTTTTTTATTTGTTTTTTATTAACTCTTTATAAAGCTTGATTTATTAAAAAAAACTTCAACAACTTATGTGGACATGATGTCCGAAACACGTAATAATTCTCTATCAATTTCTGTTTTTCCTTTAATGGCTTGCTCTAACGGAGTCAAGGAAATTGTATCGTTTTTTAAACCAACCATGTAATTTGACTTCCCTTCTAATAATGATTCTACTGCTTTGACACCCAATCTGCTTGCAAGAACTCTATCAAAACATGAAGGAGAACCACCGCGCTGCATGTGTCCTAAAACAGAAACTCTAACATCATATTCAGGTAAATTTGTTTCAACATAATCTTTTAATTCAAATACGTTTTTGCCTATTTTATCTCCCTCTGCAATAACAACAATACTTGAAGATTTGCCCGATGCTTTACTTTTTTGTAAAGATTCTAATAGCCGTTCTAAACCTAAATCTTCTTCTGGAATTAGAATTTCTTCTGCTCCTGCGCCAATACCAGCGTTTAAAGCAATATGTCCAGCATCTCTGCCCATTACTTCTACAAAGAATAATCGGTTGTGCGAACTTGCAGTATCTCTAATTTTATCGATGACATCAACAACAGTATTTAATGCAGTATCGTAACCTAGAGTATGACTGGTTCCAAAAATATCGTTATCAATTGTTCCAGGAATACCCATTATTGGAAAATCAAACTCTTTGTTGAATTGTAATGCTCCTGTGAAAGATCCATCTCCGCCTATAACAACTAAAGCATCAATTCCAGCTTTTAAAAGATTTTCATGCGCTTTTTTCCGGCCATCAACTGATTTAAAATCAGTAGATCGAGCTGATTTTAATACCGTACCTCCCTTATTCACGATATTGTTTACGCTTCTAGGTCCCATATCCTTGAAATCTCCCTCAATCATTCCTTGGTAACCTCTATAAATTCCTATACATTCTATATGATGATAAGCACATGTTCGCACAACCGAACGAATCGCTGCATTCATACCAGGCGAGTCTCCTCCCGAGGTTAGAACGCCAACTTTTTTAATTATTTTTGGCATTATTTAAAGTATTAAAGTGTAAAATTAACAAACATAAACCACTTTCAAAGCTGCGGTTTTAATAAAGTGAACACGTAAAATAAATTCAAACGTTTTCGTTAATAAGTTTTCCAAAAACCAAAAAAAGTACAAATAACTTAATAAAACTAAAAATTAATGAATTAAAATTTAATAATATTTAATTCCGCAAATTTTTTTAATAAATTTAACAATAAAAGTATTTGTCAGCAAATCAGAAGTTGTAGAAGATAATAGATCAACCCCTAAGAAAAATTTTAAAATTTATTGGTGTTCTTTTAAGCACTTACGAACTGTAATGTTCAAAAAAAAATTGTAAACTAAATTTAATTGTGGAATAACTAATATTCGTCAGGGATTAATCCTTCTTTGTTATTCTTAACTTTTTCAGGATTTGTTTTTTTAGATCGTTGAAAATTAATATAATCTGGAGATAAATTTGAATCTTGATCTTGAGCAGATTCAGTTGATACCCTATCAAATTTAAGATTTCTGAATATTTGATTAACAAATTCTTTAAAAGTATCAAAATCCACTTCATAAGAAACCCCTACCCCTTGCGTGTAACCAATTCCTTGACCAACGTAATTAATATCATTTTCTTTATTAAAAATTCGCAAGTTAAGCGTTCCGTCTTCGTTTACGCGAAAAAGAGCTTCAACATCACCCACAATTGCAGACTCGTTGATTCCTCCAAAAGGCACCCCTAATTTTCCATTAATAGTAATTCGATCATTAATTTTAGAGGAAATTGTGGCAACAAATCGACCATCTGTTTCCCTGCCAATTCTTCTATCAGCACCAATAAAATTTAGACCTACCTTAAACTTGTCGTCGTCACTTTGAATAATTCCACCCAAAATACTCGATGCTGTTTCAAATAAACTACCAGAAAGATCGGATTGGCTTACTCCCTCCGGACTTAAAAATCCTCCCGAAGATAATAAATACAGTGCCTGAGTTTGCCTAATATCTTTGTCATTTAATTTGTATTGAATTTCAGATTTTAATACAGAAGTCACCGTTGGAAATTCAATATTAAAATCAGGTTCTGGGCTTGTTAAATCGCCTCTAACTCCTATTACAACTTCAACTGGAACTTTAGTATTAAAAGAGGAGTTTTCTAACAATACAGCAGGATTCGCAGTAGTTTTATAAACGGCTTCAAGATTAAGCAATGCCTTCATCGGGTTTCCTTCCCAAGTAATTGAGCCACCTTTTTTAACTTCAAATTTCTTGTCTATTAAACCACCATATTTAAAATTATAGGTTCCTTCATAAGCCTGGAAATCGCCCCACATATTAAATTTCCCTAATGTATTTATTTTAAAGAGTAAAGATCCGAAACCTTTACCACGCATTCCATGACCTGTATTTCTATCTAAAATTACTTCAACTTCGGCGTCTGGTGTGATATCAAAATCAAATTCTAACTCGAGTCCGTTGTAATTTCTAGTATTATCAACAATACCATTTGCAAGATTGTATTTTTCTTTTTCTGTGACAAAATGAAGAAAAATATTATCACTAACGCTTTCCGCATTGTTGATTGGGATTTTGACTGCAGTTCCCTTCTGTGATTTTGCAGCAACTTTGATAAATAACGAATTTGTTGGTCCTTTGATGGTAGCCACTCCATCAATAAATACCGTTCCGTAATAGGCTGCATCCTCTGAATCTTTAGTGTCTAGCGCTAACAATCTCTTTGAATTTATTGTCAAATCTAATTTCCAATCGGTAAAATTATTGTGTTCTATAAATCCATTTAAGTTACCTTTCGTCGCATATTTAGTATCAGTGAGAGTATTATTTCTAAAAAGAAAACGCTCATCCGTTAAGTCAATTATTGTGTTGTCACTTAATCCATAATCCACATTAAGGTATGGAATAGTGATTCCAGCTTTATCTAAAAAGAGACGTCCATTTATATTGGGTTTTTTAAGATTCCCCGCTATCATTGCATTCCCTGAAATGGAACCTCTAATATTTGATAATACATTTCCACCGAGTGAGTTAAGCGTTGCAACATTAAATTGGTCTAATTTTACATTTAAATCCAGAATCGTTTCTTTATTAACAATTTCAAAACTACCATCTGCGTTGAACGACTCTACATTTTTATTTTCTAAATTAGAATTTATTTTAAATTTCTTTAGACTCTGATCGCCTTCAATATTAAAATTAAGAACTCCGAGTTCTGTTTTATTCACATTCAATTTATCAATCACAATTGAAGCCGTTGGTTGAAAAACAGCATTATTTTGTTTAAAACTTACCTCACCATTAATATTTCCTTCAAGTATAAACTTTTCATTTGTAGGCGTAATTTGATTTAAATCGACATCCTTAAAATTCAGTTTTAGATCTTTGACATTCGATCCTTTGAATATTCCTGCGAGCGCTATCGATTGATTTTCATGAGTGAGCAAAATATTGTCAATATTAAAATTCTCAAATGATTTATCAAAAACGATTTGATTATCGGAAGCTTCCTTTTCATTTAAAAACCACAAATAATCTTTAAATTTTATTTCTGATTTGCTAATGCCAACTACATTTTTGTTTTCTTTATTTATGGTATGATATAAATTCAAATTATAATAATCTTCGGCATTTTTACCACCTTTAAATTCTGATCGAAAGTACAATGTATCTTTCATCGTAACGTTTATCAAACTAAAGTCACGTATTTTATAATACTTAGTTTTTATGCTATCTAGCTCAATATAAGCATTGTACAAAGGGTTTTTATTGTCTATTGACACATTTATATTATCTACTACATTTTCAGAAGCTATAATTTGAGGAGAGTTAAAATTAAGTTTGAATTCTTGGTTATCAGAATTCATGTTTCCTTTTATAATTGTATTTGCAGCTATTGAAATTTCTGGAAAAAAGATTTCAATAATCTTATTATAAATTGAGAAATTAAATTTTAAAAATTGTCCTTTTTTTACTTTGTTCGGTTTAAAATTAGTGTAAAGACTTCCAAAAGAATTTTTTACTAAATTCTCAAGTTGATTGAATTCATACTTTCCAATAATTTCGCCTTGGACAATATCTGGAGAATTTACAGTAATAGTTCGAACTCGGCTGGCATCAAAAATAGAATTGATCGAAAAATCATCAAAACTGTAAGTATCTTTTACATTTTGATATGATGTTTTATTGATGTAAACATTACCTTGAAAATTTTCTATGTTATTTCCTGATGCTTGCACCACCACATCCCCTTTGAAAATAGCAATTGAATCTTTTATTAGTTTTAATTTACTCAAGTCAGCATTTTCAACTTTGATATCAAAATCATAACGACTATCCTTCTTACTCAAATCTAATAATCCATCAAAAGTCATTTTTAAGTTAGGATCATTAATTGCAATTTTTCCAGTATAATTTGGACTCTCGAGTGTTCCATCAACAATAATATTGGTATAGTTATAATTTTTAAAATCGATATTGCTTACGTTACCTTTGATTAATGTATTCAGATACTTTTGCTTGAAACCTTCGCCGTCAACATCAATATTTAAAGTAACTTTTCCTAAATCTTTTTGTTCCAATAGTGTTCCAATATCAAAGTTTTCTAAGATTACATTCCCCACATAAGATGCTTTATCAATTTCATTTATGTTTTGAATTGCTAATTTTGAAATTACATTTCCTAGTTCAGTGCTAATCGAAACATTAGCTTCAACGGTAATTGTAGAGACTTTAGTAATTCCAGAAGCGGTAAACCGGCCCAACTTCTTCAAAGAACTAGGTAATTTATTGCCTAAAATATTGGGCAAAATCATCACTAAATCCTCATATCTCGACGATAATTTAGAAAAACGAGCATACATCGAGAATTGCTGACCTTTCTTAGCGAAGAGATTTTTAAAGTTTATGTCGCCTATAATTTCAGTATTGCGATCATCAATTAATTTCAATTTTTGCAATTTCAAGTTATTAAGCGTCCCCTTAATACTTGTTTTCAATCTAAAATGTTGATTTTTTCCAATTTCTTTATAAAAATGTCGAATATCATTGGAAGCAATGGAAGCCGACTTCAACTTAATATCAAATAAAACTTTATCGTTGAAATTTGTAAAATCTTCTCTTTTATATTTTAATATTACTGTTCCTGCAAGTTTTGATTCCTTTGTTAGTAAATCAAGATTTAATAATTTTATATTTTTCTTAGTATAAAAGAATTTTGATTTTAGATTTTTCACATACAAACCTCTAAAATCAAGAAACGACATTGTATTGATATCCGTTGTTACGTCAGGTCCAAATATTAGAAAGTTAGTTACAGATGCATTTAATTTAGTAAAATCGACATCTTTTGGATTGTCTCTATTTTCATCTGTTAATATAAAATGTCCATTGTGAATTTGTAATTTATTTGCTTTGAGCAAAAATTTTCTTGTTGATGGTTTACCGGTCTCAAAAGCTTTTATAAATTTATCTAGGTTCGTTTCCTTTTCGTTTTTATAAGTTTTCAAATTAAAAAGAAGACCGTGTAGATCCAGTCCATCAAAAATCAGGTCTCCATCTAACAACTTTTTACCTTCTAAAACGGTTGTTGCTATTCGTTGCGAATAAATTAAAGTGTCTTTACGATGGTCGCGAATAAGAACATCTTTAAATTTAATTCCGCCAAAAACGGATATAGCAACTCCATCAATTGAAATATTTGTACCAAAGTCCTTATTGATACTTTCTGTAAAATACCTAGCTATCCTCGTTTGAACCGCAGGTAAAGTAAGAGTAATAGCAACAACTAACAAAAGCAGAATTAAGCCAATGAGGGAACGAAATACTATTTTTACTATTTTTTTGATACCTGTTGAGTGTTTATTTTTCGTACTATTTTATTTTGGCTTTAGAAACGGGAAGCCTTTAATAAAAATTCTTTAATTTTGGCCTTTGATAAAAAAATATTGTGTCTTAAATCCTGTCAAAAGTAATTCAAAATTTGTGCTTTTTTATGCAAAATCCCGAGGTTTTTATTCTTGCCATCGAAAGTTCCTGTGATGATACCGCGGCCGCCGTTTTACAGAACGATAAAGTACTGTCAAATGTTGTGGCAAATCAGCTGATTCATACACAATATGGCGGTGTAGTTCCTGAACTGGCTTCACGTGCACATCAGCAAAACATTGTTCCTGTTATTGATGCAGCAATTCGCGCAGCAAATATCAATAAAGAACAGCTATCTGCAATTGCATTTACTCAAGGTCCTGGATTAATGGGATCACTTTTAGTAGGTAGCTCATTTGCTAAATCAATGGCTTTGGCATTGCAAATCCCGCTGATTGCTGTAAACCACATGCAAGCACATGTTTTAGCTCATTTTATTGCTGAAGATGGTTATGATAGACCAACTTTTCCTTTTTTGGCTTTGACCATAAGCGGCGGGCACACCCAGATTATAAGAGTAAATGATTTTTTTGACATGAAAGTGATTGGAGAAACTACTGATGACGCCGTAGGAGAAGCTTTTGACAAAAGTGCAAAAATTTTGGGTCTTCCTTATCCTGGAGGACCATTGATTGATAAATTTGCTCAACTAGGAAATCCAAGAGCATTTGCATTTACTAAACCCAAAGTTGCTGGATTAAACTTTAGTTTCTCCGGATTGAAAACAGCAATTTTATATTTTATCCAAAAGAAAAAATTAGAAAATCCAAACTTTGTGGACGAAAATCTAAATGATATTTGCGCTTCGATTCAACAAACAATAATCGAAATATTAATGGATAAATTGAAATTAGCTGTCAAAGAAACTGGAATCAAACAAATTGCGATTGGTGGAGGCGTTTCTGCCAATTCAGGAATTCGAAATACCTTAAAAGCTGCAGAGGTTAGCTACGGATGGAAAACATTTATCCCAAAATTTGAATATACAACAGATAATGCTGCAATGATAGGAATTGTAGGTTATCAAAAATTTTTAAATCAAACATTTGAAACTTCAGCTGTCGTTTCTAAAGCAAGAATACAATTATAAATTATGCAATTATTTTACAATCCTAACATTGACAATACCACTGAAACCATTGCTTTTGATAAAGAAGAAAGTAAACATATAATAAAAGTACTGCGTAAAAAAGACACTGATATACTTTATGTGACAAATGGTTTAGGCTTTTTATTTAAAACAGAAATCACTTTAGCATCGGACAGCAAATGTACGGTGCGGATTATCTCATTTGAAAAGAAACCTGCGACAAAATTTGGGCTACATCTTGCTGTGGCTCCAACAAAAATGAATGATCGTTACGAATGGTTTCTAGAGAAAGCAACAGAAATTGGTATTCAGGAAATTACACCAATTATATGCGATCGCTCTGAAAGAAGGTCAATTAATAACGAACGATTTGACAAAATCCTTCTAGCCGCAATGAAGCAATCAAATGAAGTGTACTTACCAAAATTAAATCCAGCAGTTACATTCAAAGAATTTATAAATCAAAGCAATGAAGATGTAAAATTAATTGCTCATTGTGAAGAAACAGGTAAGAAAACCTTAAAATCAGTTGTAAAGCCAAATCAAAATTTAACAATTATGATAGGTCCAGAAGGTGATTTTTCCGAAAAAGAAATTGAATTGGCTCTGACCCACAATTATGTTCCAGTCACATTAGGAACAACACGACTTCGAACTGAGACTGCGGCAATTGTAGCTTGTCACAGTGTAGTTTTTATCAACGAGTAAATTACATTTATCCATGAAAAATATATTTTATCTTGTTATACTTTTTTCTATTCCGTTATTTTCACAGGAAATTGCGTTATTAAAATATAGTGGAGGCGGCGATTGGTATGCCAACCCAACTTCATTACCCAACTTGATAAAATATTGCAATATTAATATTAACACTCGGATTAAAACAAAACCTGCAACAGTAGAACCAGGTAGCCCTGATTTGTTTTCTTACCCATACATTCACATGACAGGGCACGGAAATGTAGTTTTTAGCGATGCTGATAGTAGTAATCTTAAAAATTATTTAATCGCTGGCGGGTTTTTACATATCGATGATAATTATGGGATGAATGAATATGTTCGAAAAGAAATAAAAAAAATATTCCCCAATAATGATTTGGTCGAAATTCCAGCCACACATTTAATTTTCCAAAAACCATATCCATTCCCAAATGGTTTGCCCAAAATTCATGAGCATGACGGCAAAAGACCGCAAGCTTTTGGAATTTTTATTAAAAACAAACTCGTTTTAATGTACACCTACGAATGCGATTTGGGCGATGGCTGGGAAAATGCTGAAGTGAATAATGACCCTAAAGAAATTCGCGATAAAGCATTGAAAATGGGCGCAAATATCATTAGTTATATTTTTTCCAATTAGATGCAGACCCTTTTTTAGTCTATTACCTTTTTCTTAATATCATTCCTACTGTTTTGAACTTGTTGTTCCCCTCCTCTTACAACTACAAAAATTTTAAGATTATTATTTAATTTTCACGAGCAACGATTACCAATTTAGAAAGCTGTTTTCTAAACATTTTTTCAAAAAAATTTTTGACGAATTTAGTCTTCACTAATAAAGAAATTTTTAAACACACTATCATTTAAACTATTGTATAAATTAAAATTAGTAGTATTCTGTTTTCCAAAATTATACGTTCGTAATTATGATATTTGGTTTTACGTGAAATATCAAATCAGACTTTAAAATTTTGACAAAATCTTTGAATTACAGTTGTAAAAAAAATAAAATTGAATCTTTACTGTAAGATTTGTATTGTTTTAAAAAAAATATTTTTTACGGAAACCCGTAAAACAGCGTTTTAATGTTAAAAATTCCAAACAAATGTTTTTCCAAATTGTTTATTAAAAATTTTGTTATAAAATTGTTAAATAATTAACCAAATCTATTAATTTATAACAGTTTTATTATGAAAAAAATCTTTTTATCAGTGACAGCAATGATGTTATTATTCTCCTGTCAAAATGACACAACCGAAATGGCACCCGAAACAAGTGCAGTGTTAAAACGTGGCTGCGCCTCAAGCGATGTATTAGCAGCTCAAATTAAAGCTGATCCCTCCTTAGCGCTAGCAATGAACAAAATCGAGAATTTTACTAACAATGCTATGACATCTGGACGTTTAGTTAACGGTAAAGTGCAAATTCCAGTAGTTGTCAATGTATTATATAGAACTGCTAGCGAAAATATTTCACTAGCGCAAATTCAGTCCCAAATTGATGTTTTAAACAGAGATTTTAACGCACAAAATACTGATTTTTCATCAGTTCCTACTTTATTTTCAACAGTGAAAGCTAATGTGGGAATTTCATTTGTATTACAAAACGTGGTAAGAAGAGCAACAACTGTGCAATCTTGGACGACAAATGATGCAATGAAAAGATCAGCGACAGGAATCACTCCTACTACTCCTTCAACGGTACTTAACATGTGGGCTTGTAATTTAGGCGGCGGTATTTTAGGATATGCGCAATTTCCAGGGGGAGCATCATCAACTGACGGAGTGGTTATGGATAACAACGCTTTTGGATCAACAGGATCAGTGTCAGCGCCTTTTAATTTAGGAAGAACTGCAACACATGAAGTAGGTCACTGGATGAACTTACGCCACATTTGGGGCGATGCAAATTGTGGAAGCGATTTTGTTTCAGACACTCCAACACACAACGAAGCCAATTATGGAGTGCCAGCTTATCCAAGTTTAAGCTTGTGCACGGGAAATCCTGTAGAAATGACAATGAATTATATGGATTACACAGATGATAGAGGAATGTATATGTTCTCAAACGGTCAAAAATCTAGAATGGCTGCTTTATTTGTTTCAGGTGGAGCAAGAGCAAATTTCGGAATTTAATTTTCTATCTTTTTTTCTATTTTTTAGAATTGAAAACTCGCTACTTGTAGCGAGTTTTTTTATATTTACAAATTAAAAATAGATCATGACCACATCAAAAATAATTTCAAACGGGATTTTACGGGCACTTCTAACTATAGCCGTTGTAATGATCGCATTATTTTTCTTATATAAAATTCAATCTGTTTTAATATATCTCCTTGTAGCACTTATTCTTACGTTAATTGGAAATCCTTTTTTAGATTTTTTTAAAAGAAGATTAAAATTCAATCACGTTTTTGCTACAATCGCAGTTTTAGTTATTTATATTCTTGTAATATCTGGATTCATAATGTTAATAGTACCATTGATCCTATCGCAAGGAGAAAATTTATCATTACTAAATATCGCATCAATTGAAAATAAAATTATCCTTCTTATTAATCAAATCACTGTTTTTTTAGAAAGTCATCATATTGATTCAGCACAACTTCTTCAAGAAGCAAATATTACTTCGAAAGTAAATTTAAATTTTATTCCCAATTTTTTAAATGTTCTTTTAGGCACGATAAGTAGTTTTGGAGTGGGACTGGGATCGGTGCTATTTATTACTTTTTTCTTTTTAAAAGATCGTAGAATCTTTATTTTAGGCGCACGAAAATTGATTCCGAACAGCCATGAAGATCAAATTTTAAATTCATTAGAAAAGACTAATCACCTATTGTCACGTTATTTTATCGGTTTGTTATTTCAGTTGTCTATTGTCTTTTTACTTTACCTTATTGTATTATTTATTTTCGGAATTCCTAATGCACTAATTATCGCACTCTTATGTGCAGTTTTAAACATCATCCCATATATTGGGCCTCTAATTGCATCATTTTTAGCAGCTTTACTAACAATGTTGAGCAATTTAGGAAGCGATTTTCAATCAGAAATTTTACCTACAACAATTTATGTTCTCATTGGATTTTGGATTGTCCAATTGATTGATAATAATCTATCCCAACCTATTATTTTTTCAAACAGTGTAAGCTCGCATCCGCTAGAAATTTTCCTAGTTATCCTCTCCGCAGGTTTTCTTTTTGGAATATTAGGAATGATAATTGCCGTTCCGCTTTATACAATAATTAAAGTTACAGGAAAGGAATTTTTTCCAGAAAACACGGTTATTAAACTTTTAACTAAAGATATATAATTGTGGATCAAATGATTCTAAAGCCCGAAATTCAGGCATTTGTAGATAAAAATGTAGGCGAAAGTATTTCTAAATTGGCACTACAAAAAAATCCATTTCCTGACGTTGATTGGATAAAAATTTTAAATCAAATTGAAGCCAAAACAAAAGCAAAAGACAAATTGCCAACTTGGTTTTCTACTTCTTCAGTGATCTATCCAAGAAAAATTTCGATAGAACAAACCTCATCAGAGAAAGCCGCATCTTTTAAAGCTTCCATCATTGCCGGTGAAAGCTTGATTGATCTTACAGGCGGTTTTGGAGTGGATGATTATTTTTTTGCAAAAAAAATAAAAGAAGTTGCACACTGCGAGCTCGATAGCGAATTGTCTGAAATTGTAAAACATAATTTCAAGCAGTTAAATATAACCAATATTTCATGTTACGCTGGAGATAGCGCTCAAACATTAAAAACTTTAGACAGAAAATGGGATGCCATTTATATTGATCCTTCGAGAAGAAACGATGTTAAGGGAAAAGTTTTTATGCTAAAAGATTGTTTGCCAAATGTTCCAGAAAATCTAGAGTTTTATTTTAAATATTCAACTGCAATTTTCGTAAAAACTGCTCCACTTCTCGATATTTCGGCAGGAATATCTGAGTTGAAACTTGTAAAAACAATATATATTATTGCTATTGATAATGAAGTCAAAGAATTATTATGGGAATTAGAGGCTTCATTTTCTGGAAATACGACAATTAAAACGATAAATATTTTAAAAGATAGTTCCGAAAAATTTGATTTTATACTCAATAATTTAAAAACAAATGTCCCGTATTGCCTTCCTCAAAAATATTTATATGAACCTAACAGCGCCATTATGAAATCTGGCGGCTTTGATGAAGTAAGTGCTTTTTTTAATATCAACAAACTCCACAAGCACTCTCATCTATACAGTTCCGATATTTTAAAACCATTTGCTGGAAGAACATTTATAATACAACAGTCGATATTATATCATAAAACGGAGATGAAATCTTTTTTAGCAAACAAACAAGCTAATATTACCACAAGAAATTTTCCGGAAAGCGTAGAAAGCATTCGGAAAAAATGGAAAATTAGAGATGGAGGAAATATCTATTGTTTTTTTACTACTGATATGAATAATGAGAAAATAGTTCTAATTTGCACCAAAAAATAATACTGATGAAAAACTTTATTGCACTGATTTTATTTCTTTCTAGTTTCAATCTTTTTGCCCAAAAACCATGCGATTACAGCACCAATGTGAACGATTCCATTGGAACATATAAATCAACAAAAGAATATATTATTAGTGAAAAACATTTTGGAGGAAACTCGAGTTACGTTTTTTACTCTTTAGCTTTAACGGATGGAACGCCGTCATTGAACGTGCAACTTTTATCAAAGAGCAAAGAATTTATTAAAGCTAATTGTTTTGATAAAAATTCTAAGATATTTTTACAATTAACAAATGGTAAAATTATAACTCTGTTACATAATGAAGAGGAAAATTGTGGAACAATGCTACGCGACGATAATGGGTTTGACAATCGGATTAATTCTGGAACTTTTTTGTTTATTAAAGGTAGTTTTGAAGAGTTAAAACAATCAACTGTTTCGTTAATGCGAATAAAATATTTGACAGATATCGAAGATTATGTGCTATCGAAAGAACTTAAATCGGAACTTGATTCTACTGTTTATTACCCTGAAAATTACTTCATAGATAACATAAGATGCATTGAAAACTAATCACAGTTCCATTTTACATTAGAAACATTGTCTTTTAATCCCGATTTCAAATTGTAATGCCACCATTCAGAATCGAATGGACTAAAGCCACTACTTTCCATTACGGATTTTAAAAGCTTCCTATTGTTTTTAATTTTATTTGATAATTTTTTATAATTATGAGCCGCTTTTTCTCCAAAAAAATCAAAAGAAGTTCCCATTTCCAGCTCAGCGCCTTGAAGATCTACAAGGGTAATATCGACTGCTCCGCCTCGATTATGTATTGAACCTTTTGCAGGATTTGCAACATATTTAGGATTAGAAACAATAGCCCACATTTTTTTTTGAATCTCCAAAGGCCTGTAGCAATCAAAAATTTTAATACGATATCCTTTTTTGATAAATTTTTTATTGGCATCGATTAAAGCTAAAACAGTTTTTAATCGGAGATAACATTCCGCGCAATCATATACTTTTGCTTTTAAGAAATTATCTGCAGTGGCATATTTCATATCGTAAGCAAAATCTTGGCTGTAATCCTTTAAATTCACAAACGAAGTATCTTTAATAATCTGTGGCTTATTTTCAAGAATACTTTGCTGTGCGCTTACGGAAAACGCTGGTAGAACCATTAAACCAAGCAGAAAGGATTTTATAAAACAACTCATAAAAGTATAATTTGTATAAAAATAGACTTTTATGAACTGCTTTAATATAATTATTTGGAAAAACTATTTTAAAATCAAATTTTAAAATGAACTTACTCAAGAAATGATCACGGTAAATGAATCCATTTTTTTTCACTATTTAACTTAAATGTTCCTATGTGTTCCTTATTCCATTCTTTTGGTCCTATTAGAGAGAGAAAATCAAATCCCTCTTGGCTACGATATAAATGATAAATTTCACCAATAACAGGTTCGAATGAAAATTTAGAATTGTAAACAAGTTCGTTCCATTCAAATTCTTCAATTAAACTTTGATATTGCGCTTTAAGTTCGTCAAACTTACTTGCAAACTGCTTGTTAACATTCGTTATTCCCCTGCTTTTCCACGACACTAAATCATCGACTCTTATTGCTGGCGCTCCTACACTTGTGCCATAAGGCAAAATACTAGCATTGTAGCCATCAGTTTCAGAGTACACAATATTATCTGGTTTTTTATCCTCCATTTTAAAAGATCATTAATTAATATATTTGTAATTTCCACCAAAACTAAATCCTAACAAACAACTATTGGCTCAATAAACTTTAGAAGTCTTGTAGAAATTACTTTTTTTGCAAAGATAAAATTTATTTTTTTGTTTAACGTTGTTTATTTAAAGATAAACAAAACTAAAATCAATTTTTGAAAATTATAAAGAACATCTTTAGCTTAACAGTTGCAATTTGCTTTGAGTAAAAATTTAGAAACGTTAATTTATGTTAGATTTTGGAATAATGAGTATTTAAGCAACGAAAAGAAATCATTTTTAAAAGTAAAATTCTGTTTTCAACTATTTTATTGATCTAATTATTATTTTTATAATAAATTTAAAAAACCAAACGTAAAATTTAGTAATATGATTCAACAACGTTTACTGCTTTTATTAGTACTTTTTACTAGCTTGGAACACAGTGCCCAAAATTTTATTTTAAACACAGATTTAGCAAAAAATAGTTCGGCGTCACAAAATGTAACCACCTTCATGATTGATGCACCGCAGCTAAAGTCAAATAAGAAAATCTGGGTTTATTTACCTAAAAATTATACGTCTTCAGATAAAAATTATAATGTAATTTATATGCAAGATGCTCAAAATTTATTTGATATCTCCACTTCTTACGCAGGAGAATGGAACGTAGATGAAAAATTAGATAGCTTAAGTGCTCCCATTATTGTGATAGGAATTGAACATGGAAATGAAAAACGGCTTGAGGAATTGACTCCATTCACTAACGAGAAATATGGCGGTGGAAAGGCAGATGCTTACTTAGATTTTATTGTAAAAACATTAAAACCACATATTGACAAAACTTACAGAACAAATAAAAAGAAAAAAAATACAACCATAATGGGAAGCTCGCTCGGCGGTCTCACCTCCTTTTACGCAGTTTTGAAATACCCAGAAATTTTTGGAAAAGCTGCTGTTTTTTCTCCATCATTTTGGATTAATAAAGAAATTTATGCTATAACTGAAAAATCTTCGAAAATAAAAACGAAAATATATTTTCTTTGTGGCGATAATGAAAGCGAAGACATGGTTGGCGATTTAAATAAAATGGAACTATTGCTAAACAGAAATAGATGCTCTTGTTTAAATTTAAATAAAAAGAAAATTATAAAAGGTGGACAGCACAATGAAAAGCTATGGCGAGATGGTTTAGTAGACGCTATAATTTGGCTCGGTTACTGAATTAACTGAGTATTTTAAAAAGAAAAGGCAATTATTTTAGAAATTAAATAAAAATATAATGGAACTAATTCTCAAAGAATTCAATCTTAAATTAAAACACACATTCACAATTTCAAGAGAATCGATAGATTTTCAACCTTCGTTAATTGTCGAATTAAGAAATAACGGGTTTTCTGGTTTTGGAGAAGCGACCTCTAACCCATATTACAAAACGACTGTTTCAGTTATGATACAGGATTTAGAAAAAATTCGCAATTTGATTGAGAGTGTAAAAAACGAAACACCAGATAGCTTTTATGATAAAATGTATCCCCATTTAAAACACGATATGTTCGCTTTGTGCGCGCTGGATATGGCATACAATGATTTATATGCCCGCCAAAAAGGCAAAAAGTTGTACGATTTATGGAAATATGACATCGGTAAAAATCCGTTGACAGATTACACAATTGGAATCGCATCAATAGAAAAAATGGTAGCAAAAATGCAAGAACTACCATGGCCGATTTATAAAATTAAATTAGGAACTAGTGAAGATATTGCCATTGTAACAGAACTTAGAAAACACACGAATGCTATTTTTAGAATTGATGCAAACTGCGGATGGACAGTTGACGAAACAATAAAAAATGCTATTGAACTAAAAAAATTAGGAGTAGAATTCCTGGAGCAACCACTAAAAGCAGATAATTGGGAAGAACACAAGGAGGTTTTTAAACATTCCGTATTACCAATAATCGCTGATGAAAGTTGCATTATTGAGGAAGATGTGGCAAAATGTACGGGTCATTTTCATGGTATAAATATAAAATTAGTAAAATGTGGCGGATTAACTCCAGCACGAAGGATGATTATAGAAGCTAAACAATTAGGTTTGAAAACAATGGTGGGTTGCATGACTGAATCTACAGTAGGAATATCAGCAATTGCGCAGTTACTGCCACAACTTGATTATGTAGATATGGACGGAGCACTACTTTTAGCCAAAGATATTGCAACAGGAGTGACAATAGATTTTGGTAAAATATCGTATTCTGACCTTGATGGAACTGGTGTGACTTTAATCTAAATTTAAAATGAAAGTTGATCAATTTCCAGATAGAATAATTCATATAAACAACGAAGATTATTTATACTTTGGGGGAACTGCCTATCTGGGCTTGCCAACAAATCCAGAATTTCAGCAATTATTGTTTAAAAATATTGTTCGTTGGGGAACCGCTTACGGAAGTTCTAGAAGTGCCAATGTAAAATTATCTGCCTATGAGAACGGAGAAAAATTTTTAGCTCGGTATATAAACGCAGAGTCGGCACTCACTGTTTCATCAGGAATGCTCGCAGGAAAATTAGTTCTAGAAGTTTTAAAACGGGAAACAGACTACTTTTTTCATTTTCCAAATACACATAATGCCATAAAGATAGCTGGCAGTTTCCCTTTTTTTATTGACAAAAAGCTTAATCCCCGTTTGTTAGATTCCGTTATTGAAAAAATTACCATTCTTACCGATTCTGTTCCTTCCTTGAAAACACAGCCAATTGATCTCTCAATCTTAAATAAAATTTCTAAAAATAAAGAAATAACATTGCTTATTGACGAATCACATTCTTTAGGAATTTTGGGTAAACAAGGACGCGGAATTTACTGTAACATTGAACTTCCCAATATTAAAAGAAAAATTATGATCGCCTCTTTGGGTAAAGCGATGGGCTTATCCGGAGGCGCAATTGCAAGTGATTTGGAATTTATAAATCAAATAAAAAGTATCGATACTTTTGTTTCCAGTGCCGGAATGAATCCTGCATTTGTACAAACACTAGTTGACGCTGAACCAATTTATATCGCACAGAATAAAAAATTAAGAGACAGTTTAACGTATATAAAAGCAAATTTAATTACCAACAAAAAAATTCTTTTTGATGCTGATTATCCTCTTATTTACCCAAAAATAGCAGCAATTAATTCCATTTTACTTGCCAATAAAATCATAGTTACCAATTTTCAATATCCAACAGGAAACAAGGAGCTGAACCGAATTGTCATCACCGCCAATCATAGAAAAGAAGATTTAGATGTCTTAATTAGAATTTTAAATAAAAGCTAATTTAAACTTCATAGCAATTTTAATTTTTTTCTATAAAACGTTTAAGTACATGACAAAAAACTGAACATATTGTTTTCTAATGAATTAAATCCCGTTAAAAGGAATTTGGATAAATAATCTAATCCATATTTGAATA
>NZ_FQWF01000006.1 GCF_900129585.1 Flavobacterium micromati | reverse complement strand
ATTCAAATATGGATTAGATTATTTATCCAAATTCCTTTTAACGGGATTTAATTCATTAGAAAACAATATGTTCAGTTTTTTGTCATGTACTTAAAAGCAAATTACAAAAACCGGCAAAAAATTCGCTCATTCTTTCAAAAGGAAATTACTGGCGGGTATGCAAATAAGCAATGGTAGCTTGAATAGTAGTCCCGTAACTTATAGAGTCTTGATTTGGATAGTAAGCCAGACACTAAAAGCAAAGATGCTCGTTATGTTCGCTGTGGTAAATCAACATGTTTTCAATAACAAAAGGCCGAAGTATTGATTACGAAAGTAAATTCCCCGAAGCGTAAAAGCTGGAACTGCTTGGGAGTCCTTTAACAACATGGATTTAATGTAAAAAAAAAACGGTAAATCGATATCAAGAGGCAAGAACGCCTCTTTTTTTTGAAGTAAAATGAAAATGGTTTTTATTGTGATTTCTTTCATATTTTACTTTTCGGCAAATCAAATAAGTCTACCGATACGTTAATGCGCTTCAAAAATTTTTAAGATTTTTAAATGGACTGCCTTTTGTGGTAATCACAATAAAAATTTCACTTGATAAAAATATCACGTAACTATTTATTATCTTTACACGTGTAAACTTAAAAAAATTTAATTATGAACACAAAACTTACATTAAATCTTGATAAAGAAATAATAAACGAAGCTAAAACTTATGCCAAAAGTCAAAGTATAAGCTTATCTAAACTTATAGAAAACTATCTTAATTTGTTAACTATATCCTCTAAGAAAAAGTCATCAGTTAGTCCTTTGGTTGAAAGTTTGACTGGAATTATTCCTAATGATTATGACGAAAAGAATGATTACAGAAATTACATTGACCAAAAATATTCATAATGGAAAATATTTTTGTAGATACTAATGTAATTATCGACCTTTTAGCTAAACGTGAACCTTTTTATAAAGAAGCTCAAAATTTATTCACTCTAAGTGACAAACAGCAGGTACAACTTTTCATTTCCTCATTAACTTTTGCCAACGCATATTATTCTATCGTCAGACATCATAAAGAAGTCGATGCAAAAAAGTATTTATCAAAATTTAAAGTATTAGTAACTATTCTTTCTTTGACAGATAAAGCTATCGAATTAGCTTTGGCATCAGATTTTAAAGATTTTGAAGATGGATTGCAATATTTTGTAGCAATGGATAATGCAGCAGATGTTATAATCACTCGAAACAAAAAAGATTATGCGAATTCTAAAATCCCTGTAATGACGGCTGGAGAATATATGAGTAGATAAAGCGACTTGCACAAGAATCTAAGTTTACGGTGAGCCTGACAACGCACCGAATTAAAGGTAAAGGACAAAGTAATAAAGTCGCGGGAAAATTATTTTGGCTCTCAAATGGAACCAGTTGCATATCGTAAACACTTCGCGCGTTATTGCAAAAATATAATTGTTTCACATGTTTGGGATCAAATGAAAAAAATTCCCTTTTTTGCAGCACAATAAGATTTGCTTTTTTATTGTTCCTCATAACTTTTGACTAGAGACCTCTTAATTAATTAGTTAGATAAAGATTATTGATTCTTTATTTAATAGAGCAACTTCTACTAAAATAATACCTGTAAGTAGCGGCCTCATTGCTCCCTGCACCATGTCTCATTTCGACCTTTTTTTACGTTTCAAAATTTATGAAGACAGTTACAAACAATTTATAAAATGATTTTTCGATCCACTTAAAATCAATTATATTTACCAAACAGTTGATACATTTAGAAAGCTTAATAGGTTTTTAGACTGTCTTATGTTCTACGTATTTTTTAAATTCCTGATAATGATTGTCAAACTGAAAACATATTGCAAAACAAAAGTTCCACTAACAAACGAGGAACTTAATATTATTGACAACTATTACGAACTACGATTTTGAAAGAAAAAAGAGTTTTTATTACAAGGTGGAAAAGTTTGTGATTTTGTTGGATTTATTGTTGACGGCACAATTAGACATTTTCATATTAAAGATGGAGTAGAAAAAACTTGCGACATTTCATTTGAAAACTCGTGGGTAACTGACTTCCAAAGCTTCACTCAAAATATAAATTGCATTATAAATTTGCAAGCCATTGAGGACACTAACGTAATTATTATAAGAAAAGATAACTTGCACATTTTATACAAAGAATGCAGTAAATATGAAACTTTTGGACGTCTTATGGCTGAACAAGTTGCACAAAGAGCTACTGACATTGCAATGTCTCTGTCTTCAGAAAAACCAGAAGAACGAGTTCGAAATTTGCTTGCAAAACAAACCGATATATTTCAAAAAGTTCCTCAAAAATATATTGCTAATTTTTTGGGTATAAGTCCAGAAAGTTTGAGCCGAATCAGAAAAAGAATTTTACAAAAAGAAAAGTCTTAACTTAAGTCATCGTTTTTAGCTTTCCTGTCATTGCACCTTTGTATCTCAAAACATTTAAAAAATGAAATACAAATTATTCACCTTAATCCTACTGCAATGACAATTACAAATAGCTTAACAGCTCAGCAATTAGAATTTTCGGAGATTAAAAAGTTCGAACATCGTTTAGATGATGTGATGGAAATTATTGATCCAACCGAATTGAAGATAAAACTCAAAGAAGTAGAAAACCAATTTGAGCAAGAGCCTAACGAAATAAACAAAGTTAGACTTGGTATAATTTACCATGAAACGTCTTTGAATCTCGGTTTTTTATCAAAAACAGTGTTCAAAGGATATTCCCAAAGAAGCTATGATATTTTAACTGAATTACTCTTTGACGCTGCGACGACTAAAGAATTGCTGCCTTTTATATCTTCTTATCAAGCATCAGCTCTTTCTTTAGTTGCAGGTGAAACAATGAAGCTTAGCTTGGTTGGAGATGCTTTTTTACTTTTTAAAGAGAGTATTAAGAAATATGGAGACATAAGTTATTTACCAGAATTTTTAAGAGCAAGCGTATCTGAAAATTTACCTTGGTTTTTCTTTTCTAAAAGAAAATTTGCAAAAATTGACACACAATCCATTATTAACAAACAAATCAAAAACAGCAATTACGCTAATTGGAAAATAATGAGTTTTACATATTGGGCTTGGGCAAACAAAAATCAAGGAAAGAAATTGAGAAATGAAGCAATTGCATATCTTGACAAAGCAATTGCATTAGATCCTAACTACAAAGCAGGACGATAAAAAGCAGAAGAACTTAAAGCCAAAATGATCAAATAATTTAAATGCAATAGCTTATTCTTGTTTGGCACATTGTTGCGAACGATCACCCAAGCGATAACGGACGGAGAAAGATTATAGCCGCAGCAAAAATTACAGTAAGTAAGCTGGAACCAGTTAAATTTCTTTAAAAAAATAGGAAATTATTGTAAAATTAAAAAAGTCCCTAAATCATCGAGATCAAAAGGCTAACACGCCACTTTTTTTTACAGAATCATAATATAAAAGAAAAGCTAAATCCGTCAAGATTTAGCTTTTTCGTTTCATCAAATGAAAACGAAATCTATTTCGTTTTCATAGGTGGTAAGTTAAACGCAGCTGGTTCGTGATCAAAACCATTGCGATGTGATCCATCACAAAATGGTTTGTTAACTGATAAACCACAACGACAAAGACCTAAAGTTGTTCTACCTTCTAATCCGTAGATGTTTCCTTCGCAATCTGTTATTTCAAAATCGCCTTCTATTTTGATAGATCCATTGCGATTAATTGTTAGTTTTGTTGTACTCATGAAAGTATTTATTTTTGAATGTTCAAAGATTATAAAATAATTTAGCTCCTATCGATTTAAGTTCATTTATTTAAGCGGTGATACGCTAATTTACATTAATTCTATTTTACATTGAAAGATAGAGTAGTTTCATATATTTGGAACATTACCAATTTTATTATTTCTTTACAAAAAAGAGTTCCAACTCTTTTCACTTTATAAAGATATTAAATTTAGTATTTTTTAGGAATATAAATCAATTTAATACTCCCATTTTCATGAAAAATAAAATTGCGCTTACGTTGTTTTTAGCAATTTTAGCTGGTCATAGCTTTGACCAAAAAATAAACGTTGCCAAATTAGACAGTTTATTTCAAATTTTGGAAACCAATAATAAATTTATGGGCAGTATCGCCGTTTTCCAAAATGGCGCACTTCTTTTTTCGAAATCCATTGGAATGGATAAGATAGAAAGCATTAAAAAATCTCGTAATTTATAAGGTAAGAATTGTTTTATTCACTTCATAAATTATAAATTTGCCTTATTAATAATAATTGTTCTGTTTCATGCAAAAGGTAAAATTAGTTTTTTTCACGATGGAAAATTTAAAGTTTCATTCTCTCACCAAATAATTATACATGAGTGTTCTAGAAAAAGTAAATCAGTTTAGGAGAATTTTGACGCAAGGGTTGACCAAAAATATAGGTCGCTCCTATCGTTCTGATAATTCATCGATAACTGACGAAAGCAGTATCAAGCGCGTATTAATTTCTCGGCCTAACCATAGATTAGGAAATCTATTACTGATAACTCCACTTGTTCAAGAGGTTACTACTATTTTTCCAAATACAAAAATTGACTTATTTGTAAAAGGTGGCTTAGCGCCAATTGTATTTGAAAATTACAAAAATATAAACCAAATCATTGAACTGCCTAAAAAGCCTTTTAAAAATCTTACTGACTATTTTAAAGTCTGGATAAAACTGAAAAGCCAAAAGTATGACATTGTCATAAACGTTGCAAAAGATTCATCCTCAGGACGATTATCAGCGCAATTTTCAGATGCGAAGTATAAATTTTACGGTGAAGTTAACCTCGATTTGCAAAAAACCTATCCGGATTATGATCATATAGCAAAAAATCCTGTTTACGAGTTTAGAAACTTTCTCAGCAATTTAGGGTTTGCTAAAATCGAGCGCCCAGTTCCGCTATTAGACTTAAAATTGTCAAATTCAGAAGTAATAAATGGCAAAGAAATAGTACAACAACTGGTCGATAATGATAAAAAGAATATTTGCATTTTCACTTACGCTACATCAGATAAATGCTATTCAGAAATATGGTGGAAAAAATTTTACAGTAACTTGGTCGCTGAGTTTACAGAATACAACATAATAGAGGTTTTACCGGTAGAAAATGTATCCCAAATAAACTTTAAAGCACCAACATTTTACAGCAAAGACATACGTGAAATTGCCGCTGTAATCGCCAACAGTGAAATTTTCATCGGTGCTGACAGTGGGATTATGCATTTAGCGAGTTCAGCTCTGACTCCAACCGTTGGTCTTTTTTCACGCGAAAACAGCAATACGTATTTACCGTACGGTAATCGCAGCATAGCAATCAATACCAATAACGGAGATACAGAAAGTTGGATTGCGACAATAAAAAATGTTCTACAAACAATTTAAGAGCAGATAGTATATTTGAAGCCTAAAAAAAACTGATCATTCAAACGGCATAAAATAATTTTTCATTCAAATAAAAAGCCGCCAAGATATAAATCGAGGTGGCTTGTTATATCAATACAGAGTATGAAATAGCAATTGCCTACGCTAATTTTTTCGAATTACTTATTTTAATATCGCATCAAATTCTGCTTCAATTGTTGGACTTGATGGTCGTGGAGCGTCTGCTTTTACTATTTTCCCGTTCGGATCTACTAGAATAAAACGAGGGATTCCTGAAATATTATAATCTTTTACAAATTGTGAATTCCAGTCATTATCAGCAAGAACCTGTACGCCACCTAATTCTTTATCTTTAATCAATGTTTTCCACTTTTCAATGTCTTTTACTTGATCGATGGACAGACTTACAAAAACAATATTTTTCTGATGATACTTTTCTTCTAATTTCTTTAAAAAAGGAATTTCTGCACGACATGGCGCACACCATGTTGCCCAGACATCAATGTAAACATATTTCCCTCTAAAATCTTCTAATTTAGTTTTACCACCCTTATAATTATCATATTCAAATGACGGAGATAGCGAACCATTTAATTTTTTGGTCTTAAGTAATTCCAAATAGTATTGATTTAAACCTACGACAGAATTTTCAATATTTTTCTTTTGTAATAATACAAAATTTTCATCCAATTTCTTTTTGTCTAAAGTCACGAGATTAGCTGCTTTTTTAGTAAGGAGATTTTTTGAAAAATCTTCTTCATTCATGCCTAACAACGCATCATAATCATAGCTTTTATCCTGCAATGCACTTTGGGCTAAAAAATTATTTTCTTCAGCACCTGTCCCTGTGTAAACAATTGACTCATCAAATTGCTTCGCATCCATTTTCATTCTTAGGTCATATCCATTTTTAAGAAACATTTGCGTATACTCTTTGCCATCAAAAAACATGTACAAACCTTCAGTAACAGCAAAGGAATTTTTAAATATTCCAGCCTTGTCAACGATAATTTTCACTATCTCATTTCCATTTTTTGGATCTAAAATGGTAACAGCGTCCGAGTTCCGGTTAGCAATTTCAGCTTGAAAAACAATTGATGATTTAGTTTGAGCTATTACACAAACTGATAAAAGACAAAATCCAATAACAAAATTTAATTTATTCATAAGTGTAAGTTTTATATTATTATTCAAAACTAACATATAATCAAATTAAATGTTAAATATTAACACAAATTTAATTTTATCATTCAGTAGGATATCTAAAACTCAATATTTGGTCACGAGAAAAATACTTATAATTACATTTGCCTCTGCAATATGTAAAATTTGAAACTTTTAAACTAAATTTTATAATAGGTTTGAGTAAGGAAATAATGAACTTTGTAAAATAGCAATTATTAGCAATATACTCACCTAAAAATTAAAAATTATGAGCGATAAGAACATTGAATACTCTGTTGAAGGAATTGATAAATTTAAAAGTTTAATTGAAGCTATAAATATATGTCTGTTTTGCACCAATCTTAAAACACATGATGGCGCTACAACAAGACCTATGAGTGTTACTCATGTATGTGATCAGGGAAATATTTGGTTTTTTAACGCTAAAAACAGCGAAAAAAATAAAGAAATAGAGCAAAATCCTACAGTACAATTGTTTTTTGCGCATCCTGCGAAAGGAAGCTATATGGTTGTAAATGGAGACGCGATAATTACCACCGATCCAAATAAAATTGAAGAACTATGGACGCCAGCAGCTGCAATTTGGTTTGAAAAAGGCAAAGACGATCCAAATATTTCTTTGATTAAAGTAACTCCTTCTAGTGCTTATTTTTGGGACACCGATGGAAACAGAATGATCAATCTATTAAAAATGGCCGCTTCATTTGTAACAGGAACAAACTTAGTTTCCGGAACCGAGGGAGACATAAAGATTTAGTATAAAAGTACAAAACGCTCCATCTAGGAGCGTTTTAAGTTATATAAATAAAGAGGTAACTATTGAACTACTCTATTTATTTGACTAAAATTTTTACCGTAGTACCTTTCTTTAGTTGATGAAATAATTACACCATTACTAGTTGATGAATGAATGAATTTTATTTCGTCATCATTTACCTCTACTACCATACCCACATGATTAATCTGTCGGCGTCCGTTAGTTTTAAAGAAGATCAAATCTCCTTTTTGTGCTTCTTCTGTATTTACAACTGTACCAACTGTTGACTGTTGATGGGAAGTTCTTGGTAGTTTTATATCAAATTCGCCAAATGTCTTATAAATTAATCCAGAGCAGTCAAAACCAGATTTTGAAGTTCCGCCTGTGCGATATCGAGTGCCAAGGTTTTGCGAAGCATTATCTATTAGTTGATCCAGAACTTCAATGTTGAAGACAGTTTTCATATTTTTATTAAAGTCAATTGTGCTGGTTAAAACCGGTAAATTTTCATTTGTTTCAGTATTTGCAAGAGCAGTTTCCTCGCCAGCAAGTGCTTGGTATGTAATGCTTATCTTCTTCCCTATAGTAAGCTTATTTTTAATTTCAGGATTCTGATTTTCTAATTCTTTTACTGTTATTCCGTAACGCTTAGCGATAGCGTACTTAGTCTCTTTTGGCAAAATTTCATAAGTAATTGTCTGCGTATTATTAATTTTAATTTTTGGCTTAGCTTCCGAAATTATCAGAGAGTCATTATTTTCTATCTGATTAGCAGCTATGGAATTTAGTTTACTATCAGGTGTATAAATAATTTTATCGTTAAAAGAATTTTCATCAACTTTTACTCCATGAATTGGAATATTAACCAACTGACCTACGCGTATCAATTTTGTTCCAAGGTTAGGATTAATTGCATCAAATTCTTTGATTGTGATTCCGTATTGTTTGGTAAGCGAGTACTTAGTTTCTTTAGGTAAAACTTCTCTAATAAAAAATCCAGCCTTTTGATCTTCGGCAGTATTTTCTTTTAATTCTTGTACTTCTGACTTTTCAGCAATGAGAGATGAATTTTGAATTGATTTGGTATTCTCAGGTAAATTTATTTTTTGTCCTATTTTTAACTCTGAAGATAGAGATGGATTTCCTAACATCAAATCGTTAAGCGAGATATCATATTGTTTTGCAATTCCGTACAATGTTTCTTTCGGTTTTACTTCATGAAACTGGTTTGAATTTTCAACTTTCACTTCGTTTTCTACAAAGGTGCTTTGCTTTAAAGCTATTGGAATCAGCAATATAGAATTAATCTTTAATGTTTTATTGGCACTGGGGTTTAATTTTGAGATTTCGCTTAGTTTAACATCGAACTTACTTGCAATACTCGATAAAGTTTCTCCTTTCTTGATGCTGTGTTTTATAAATTTTTGTTGCGAAAAAACAGTATAGGTAGTAGATAATACCAAAACGATTAAAATTTTCAGCCCTTTAGTCATATATTTTAGTTTTTCTATCCCAGCTTAGTATGAATGCTGCCTATGGATCTAATTATTAATTTAGATGATATCAATCGCAATTTGTGACGATTAAAGTGTAGCTTCATTACTGGATCCAACAAAAAAATATATAACTCTAAATGAATCCTAAATTCCACGAAAAGCTAAAATAGATAAAATATTCAAAAAATCAGCAAAATTGTTTCATAATTTTTAATAAAAATTATATAATTAGCTGATTTTGTATTATTTATGGTATCGTGATTTTTAGAAAACATTAAGAAGTTCTTAAATCATTTATTTAAAAATCAGTCGTTTCATTAAGCGAATATTTTATGTTTATAATGATAAATTGATCACACGTGCAGCGACAGCGGTACATTAAAAATTCATCACCATAAATTTTTGATGATTTTCATTGGAAAATTGCAATAATATTTTAATGTATTATCACACGAAAAGTAGTTTACAGTTATGATAAAGCTGATAAAAAAAATGTTTAGCAACTAATTACAAAATAGATTGTAATTAATTACTAAACACTTCTGTTAAAGACAGGCATATTAAAGCGCTGTTACATTTAATTATGCCTCGGCAGCAATTAAATTTAATGCTGAGCCGGCAACGAACCATCCTATTTGACCTTCATTATAGGTATGGTTTGCCATAATTATATCTGCACTTCCGTCAGCATGTACAAACTCTAATGTTAGAGGTTTTGCTGGTGCAAATTCTATTAAATCTAAGAAATTGATTGTATCATCTTCTTGGATTTTATCGTAATCAGCTTCGTTAGCAAAAATAAGACCCAACATCCCTTGTTTTTTAAGATTTGTCTCGTGAATACGTGCAAACGATTTTACTAAAACAGCTCTTACACCAAGAAAACGTGGCTCCATAGCTGCATGTTCACGAGAAGAACCTTCGCCATAATTATGATCTCCCACAACAATAGATGGAATCCCTGCAGCTTTGTATGCTCTTGCTACAGCAGGAACTGCGTCATATTCACCTGTTAATTGGTTCTTAACTTTATTTGGTTTTTGATTAAATGCATTAATAGCACCAATCAACATATTATTAGAGATATTATCTAAATGTCCACGGAAACGCAACCACGGTCCTGCCATCGAAATATGATCTGTTGTACATTTTCCAAAAGCCTTAATCAACAATTTCGCACCCGTAATATTTTTGCCATCCCAAGGTAAAAATGGAGCCAATAATTGCAATCTCTCTGAATCTTCATTTACTGAAACGATAATAGCAGATCCATCGGCCGCTGGAGCTTGAAAACCTGGATCTTTTGCATCAAAGCCTCTTGGAGGTAATTCATTTCCTGATGGTGCTTCTAATCGAACTTCCTCGCCATTTTCATTAATTAAAGTATCTGTCAAAGGATTAAAACCTAAATCGCCAGCAATGGCTAAAGCAGTAATCAATTCTGGAGATCCTACAAAAGCTAACGTATTAGGATTTCCATCGGCACGTTTAGAAAAATTACGATTGAAAGAGTGAACAATGGTGTTGCGTTCTTCCTTTTCGGCACCTTCTCTATCCCACATTCCAATACAAGGCCCGCAAGCATTTGCAAAAACAGTTGCTCCCATTTTATCGAAAATATCAATAAATCCATCGCGTTCTATTGTGTAACGCACTAATTCAGAGCCTGGAGTTATCGTGAATTCTGATTTTATTTTTAAGTTCTTATCCGTAACTTGTTTAGCTATAGAGGATGCACGAGCGATATCTTCATAAGAAGAATTGGTACAAGATCCTATTAAACCAACCTCGATTTTTAATGGCCAATTGTTTTTGATAGCTTCCTCTTTCATTTTAGAAATTGGCGTAGCTAAATCTGGCGTAAACGGTCCGTTTAAGTGCGGTTCTAATTCATCTAAATTGATTTCAATTACTTGATCAAAATAGGCTTCTGGATTTGCATAAACTTCTGGATCACCTGTTAAGTACGGCGCAATTTTGTCTGCTGCATCAGCAATATCTGCTCTATCCGTTGAACGTAAATAACGTCCCATCGAAGCATCGTAACCAAATGTAGATGTAGTGGCGCCAATCTCAGCACCCATATTACAAATAGTTCCTTTTCCTGTACAAGACATACTAATGGCACCTTCACCAAAATATTCTACTATTGCACCTGTCCCACCTTTTACCGTTAAGATTCCAGCTACTTTCAAAATAACATCTTTTGGAGCTGTCCAACCAGATAATTTTCCAGTCAATTTAACTCCTATTAATTTTGGAAATTTCAATTCCCATGCCATTCCGGACATTACATCAACTGCATCGGCTCCACCTACTCCAATAGCTACCATTCCTAAACCACCAGCATTTACTGTATGAGAATCGGTTCCAATCATCATCCCACCTGGAAATGCATAATTTTCAAGAACCACTTGGTGTATAATCCCAGCTCCTGGCTTCCAAAAGCCAATACCATATTTATTAGAAACTGAAGAAAGAAATTCAAAAACTTCATTACTTTGAGTTTTGGCTCTAGCCAAATCCGTTACTGCATCAACCTTAGCTTGGATTAAGTGATCACAATGCACTGTTGTAGGAACTGCAACTTTAGTTTTACCAGCATGCATGAATTGCAACAATGCCATTTGAGCAGTTGCATCCTGACAAGCCACTCTATCTGGAGCAAAATCAACGTAATCAACACCTCTTGTAAAAGCGTGAGATGGCATTCCATCCCATAAGTGATTGTATAAAATTTTCTCAGTTAAAGTAAGCGGACGACCAACAATTTCGCGTGCTTTGTCAACACGACTCGTCATGTTGTCATACACTTTTTTAATCATTTCAATATCAAAAGCCATAATGTAAAGGATTGTTTGTTATTTGTCCTGCAAATTTAAGTATTAAAGACGAGAATTAAAAAGAATTTAATAGAACTCCACTTTTGCAAAATTATTATTGCAATAAAACCAATTTCACTGAACAAAAACGAGAAAAGACTAAAAAAAATTTAATATACTGTATAATTAATAATTTTTAATCTAAAATTTAACAAAATACGATAATTTATAAGCTTAAAAACAATACGAAAAAACGCAAACTATATCGATTTCTATTTGCTATTTGCCTGTGAAATCAAATTAATTTAGCAATAATAATTTCTTCTGTAATTCCTTCGGCATCTGCTTTATAGTTTTTGATAATACGATGGCGCAAAATACCCGTTGCCACTGCTTTTACATCTTCTATATCAGGTGAGAATTTTCCGTTAAATGCAGCATTAGCTTTGGCTGCCAAAATTAAATTTTGAGAGGCTCGCGGTCCTGCTCCCCAATCTAAATAATTTTTTACAAATTCATTAGAAAGTGGATTATCAGGTCTGGTTTTACTCACTAATGTCACGGCATATTCAATCACATTATCTGCGACAGGGATGCGACGGATCAAATGTTGAAAATCAATAATTTCTTTAGCCGAAAATAACGGATTGATAGTAGTAGTAACGTCGGAAGTAGTTTGTTTTACCACTTGAACTTCTTCCGCAAAAGAAGGATATTCAAGTTTGATAGCAAACATAAATCGGTCCAATTGTGCTTCTGGCAAAGGATAGGTTCCTTCCTGTTCAATTGGATTTTGAGTTGCTAAAACAAAATAAGGCAAAGCCAACTTGTAATTTTCGCCCGCGATAGTAACGGAACGTTCTTGCATAGCTTCTAGTAGAGCGGCCTGAGTTTTTGGGGGTGTTCTATTAATTTCGTCGGCAAGTACGATATTCGAAAAAATAGGTCCTTTTATAAATTTAAAGTGCCGACTTTCGTCCAGTATTTCACTACCCAAAATATCAGAGGGCATTAAATCTGGTGTAAATTGAATTCTCTTAAAGTCTAGTCCGAGCGCTTGGGACAATGTATTTACAAGTAATGTTTTAGCTAAGCCAGGAACTCCCACTAATAAAGCATGCCCACCAGAAAAAATACATAATAGAATTTGATCTACCACTGCATCTTGACCCACAATAATTTTTGCTATTTCCTTTTTTAGCTCATTCCTTTTTTGAACTAAATTTTGTATTGCTGCTACATCTGACATTTATAAAATATATTTAAATTAAAAAAGAGTTAGTATTATGAATTCATAAAACTAACTCTTTCTCTTATTTAACGAAAACTTTTTACCTCTTTTCTGTGATATACTAATAAAATAGATCTATTTTTTGAGCCAATTATTTGTAAAATCACAATCTCTATATTCTCCAATGATTTTAATGTATGTTTCTTTTATCTTTTCATCAAACCATTTTCCAATAGCAGTAATTTGTTTGCTCTTTAGCGCCAAATCTTTGATTTTAATAAAATCTTTTCCATAATCAGCAGTATGCTCATCTATTCTATTGGTAACGGTTACCAATTTAAATTTTTTCTTTCCCTCTTCCACCTCTTCTAAAATTGGATCTGAAACCTGATTAGCTTTTAAATTAGACACCTGACTGTAAAAAGCGGGATCCATTTTAGTCAATTCAAATCGTGTGTCTTGCGTTTTTGGATTGATAAGAGCTCCGCCATTTGCTCTTGTTTCTTTTTCATCAGATAATGTTCTTGCCGCTTGCGCGAAAGTTAGTTCTTTATCCTGAATCCTTTTCTTAATCAGCGTAATTTTTTCTCTCGCTTCAGTTAAAGCTGCCTCCGTCACAGAAGGAGCTAATAATATATGTCTTAATTCCACTTCTTGTCCACGGATTTTTTCGACATAAATTATATGATAACCAAAGGTTGTTTCAAATGGTGCTGAAATTTCACCTTCTGCTAAACTAAAAGCTACTTCTTTAAATTCTTTGACAAATGGAGTTTTGCGGTTCATTTTATAATAACCACCTGTAGCACGTGATCCAGGATCTTGAGAATACAATACTGCTTTCGTTGAAAAACTGGAACCTTCCTCTATTTCTTTTTTGAAACCATTTAATCGATCAATTACTTTTTGCTTATCTGCTTCCGAAACTTTGGGTTCTACTATAATTTGAGCAACTTCTAATTCAACACCAAACAAAGGCAAATCATCTTTGGGAATTGTTTTGAAATAGTTGCGTACTTCCTCTGGAGTAATTTCAACAGCGTCAACAATTTTTTTCTGCATTTCTGAAGTCAGTTTTCCTTCTTTCAAAATATCGGAAAAATAACTTCTAAACTCCTCCTCTGTATCTTTCTTATAATATTGAATCACTTTTTCAAGTGAACCTATTTGCTGAACCATGTAACTTACACGCTCTTCCATCATTCCCTTGATCTCAGAATCAGTTACAACAATGCTGTCTTGAATTGCCTGGTGAGCATATAGTTTATCTTCTAATAATTTTCCAAGCATCTGGCATCTTGATATATCCTTTACAGAACCACCTTGAGCTGATATTTCGAGAAAAGATTTGTCAATGTCCGAGTCTAAAATAATATAATCTCCAACTGTTGCGATTACACCGTCAATTTTAAGCTTTCCAGTAGTTTGCTTTTTGATAACAGGAGCAACTACCGAATCATTAATAATTTCTTGGGCACTTAAAATAAAATTTGTAAAGAGTAAAAGAAAAAAGGTAAGCGCAATTCTATAATTAATGAACTTCATTGGTGATTTATTTTATTGGTATAGTTATTTATAGCTGTTAATAGCAAATACTCTTGATGACTATTTTACGCTCTCTGCAAAACGTACAAGCTTATTTTTGCAAATATACGCTTTAAGAATAACACTCAAAAAAGGATTCTATTGCAATACGTTAGCTACAGTAAAATTTGCAAGGAGCAAAAATAACAATTCAATTATATAATACAAGTTTCGAACCTACTATTAACAAAAAATTATATCGTTAATTGCGATCTTTATCCCAATAGAAAAATTTAGCTAATTACACACGTTACTAACTAAAACAAATGAGTTTTAATGCATCGTTAACAAAATAGCACTAAAGGAAAAAGTCAATAAATTGAGCATTTGATAAACAAAAACAGGAGTTACGGAATTCAAACACAATTATATCTTTTGGCCCAAACAATTTTAAATAAATAATTCTAAAATGAGCATTAATAATTAAGTAATCAATTTTCATTAACAATAGAAAAATTATCACGCTTCTCAAATTTTAATTTAGTTTCTCAATTTTTTTAAATGGCATATATAAATAGTACTTTTGCACCCTATTTATACAAATATGGGCTTTTTAGAAGAAATACAACGCAGAAGAACTTTCGGGATTATTTCACATCCTGATGCCGGAAAAACAACACTTACTGAAAAACTCCTCCTTTTTGGTGGTGCTATTCAAGAAGCAGGTGCCGTAAAAAACAATAAAATAAAAAAAGGTGCTACAAGTGACTTTATGGAAATTGAAAGACAAAGAGGAATATCAGTTTCTACTTCTGTTTTGGCATTCAATTATAAGGACAAAAAAATAAATATTTTAGATACTCCAGGACATAAGGATTTTGCGGAAGATACTTTTCGCACTTTGACCGCGGTAGATAGTGTCATTGTAGTAATTGACGTTGCAAAGGGCGTTGAAGAACAAACAGAAAAATTAGTTGCCGTATGTAGAATGCGAAAGATTCCAATAATTGTTTTTATCAATAAATTAGACCGCGAAGGAAAAGACGCATTCGACTTGATGGATGAAGTAGAGCAAAAACTAGGTTTGAGGGTTACCCCATTAAGTTTTCCTATTGGAATGGGTTACGATTTTCAAGGTATTTATAATCTTTGGGAACAAAATATTAATTTATTTAGCGGCGATAATAGAAAGAATATTGAAGAAACAATTGCTTTTTCCGATGTGAAAAATCCAGAATTAGAAAAAATAATAGGTCAAAAGCCAGCAGATAGATTACGAGAGGAATTAGAATTGATTGATGAAGTTTATCCTAAATTTGATCAGCAAGATTATTTAGATGGAAAATTACAGCCTGTATTTTTCGGTTCAGCGCTGAATAATTTTGGAGTAAGGGAATTATTAGATTGTTTTGTAGAAATTGCTCCATCTCCAAGAGCCAAAGAATCAGAAACTCGATTAGTTGATTCAAAGGAAGAAAAAATGACTGGATTTGTTTTTAAAATTCATGCTAATATGGATCCAAAACATAGAGATAGGTTGGCATTTATAAAAATTGTTTCTGGAACCTTTGAAAGAAATAAACCGTACTATCACGTTCGCCAAAAAAAGAATTTAAAATTTTCGAGTCCAAATGCTTTTTTTGCTGAAAAAAAAGAAATAGTAGATATTTCCTATCCAGGAGACATTGTAGGTTTACATGATACTGGAAACTTTAAAATTGGCGATACTTTGACAGAAGGCGAAATAATGAGTTTTAAAGGGATTCCAAGCTTCTCTCCTGAACATTTCAGGTATATCAACAATGCTGATCCAATGAAAGCGAAACAATTGGATAAAGGAATAGATCAGCTGATGGATGAAGGTGTAGCTCAATTATTTACTCTAGAAATGAATAATAGAAAAATCATTGGAACGGTTGGCGCGCTTCAGTACGAAGTTATTCAATATCGTTTAGAGCATGAATATGGAGCAAAATGTACGTATGAAAATTTTCCAGTTCATAAGGCTTGCTGGGTAAAACCAAATGATCCAAAAAGCGACGAATTTAAAGAGTTTAGACGTATCAAGCAGAAATTTTTAGCTCATGACAAATATGGACAATTAGTTTTTCTAGCTGATTCTGATTTTACAATACAGATGACTCAAAACAAATATCCAAATGTAAAATTATTTTTCACATCAGAATTCGAATAACAAAGAATTTCTAAGACAAATAATTGAATCATTGTCGATCCTTATTTAAAACTAGAATTAAGCAAAAAAAAACGCTAATTGAAAAATTAGCGTTTTTTTTTATGTAAATTTTCTTAGGAAATCATACTATCTAAGTTTGTTGCTTTTTTTAAAAACGCTTTCATTAGCAGACGGTTTGGCGCTGTTCCCAAAATAATCATTTGCTTTTTCAGATTAGAATGCTCTGCAGGCATTTTGATAATTGGATCTTGCTTCGTACCCATAAACCAAAGTATAAAATTCGAAGTATTTGAGGAGGAAACTTCCGAACCATTTCCAACTTTATTCTCGGAAATTATTTCATTTTCTGTTGCTACATTAGTGTCATTTTGCGCAGAAACAGTGGTATGTGAAGCCAAAATAAAAACAAAAATTACAATAAATTTTAAAGCTTTATTTGAATTTGTGTTTGAGAAAAAATATAGCATAAAAATTGAACTTTTATAATGTGATGAATTATCACATTATTTAGAGCGCAAACTTATATCAATTGTAAAGGCATCTAAAATTTTTTCGATCAATAACCATTTTACTCGTTTAAAGTAAGTTTGATTCACTCTGAAAATTCTAGCTAAGTGTAACACTGTACTTTTATTTCAATTTTCTGTACTAAATTATTTGATACCCGCTGTAAGCTAAAAAAAAAGGCTTCCACCGTAGTGAAAGCCTTTTTAGATTATTATGCTTGTCCCGCAGGACCAAAGTTAAGCGGAATAGGAACTTGCTCCGTATCTTTGATTTCGCCATGAGCGGCTTCAAAACGATGAATATTTTCACCAATTGCTTTTAGCAATCTCTTCGCGTGCTGAGGTGTCAAGACAATTCTTGATTTTACCTTAGCTTTTGGAATTCCCGGCATGATGCTGACAAAATCCAAAACAAATTCAGATGAAGAGTGATTGATTATAGCTAAGTTGGAATAAATTCCTTCAGCTGTTTTCTCATCCAATTCAATATTTATTTGTTCCTGTTGTTGATCTTTCATATTTTTAGTACTTAGTGGTTAGTCCATTAGTCCTCAGTAATTAGCTTTGAAGCTAAGTGCTAAGGACTAAGCACTAAAACCTTAATAAATATATTCCTCTTTACTAGCCATCATGTCATTGTAATCTTCCTTTGAACCTACAATTGTATGATCATATTCTCTCATACCGGTTCCAGCAGGGATTCTATGTCCAACAATTACATTTTCTTTCAATCCTTCTAAGTAATCGATTTTACCTGCAACTGCAGCTTCATTTAACACCTTAGTAGTTTCCTGGAACGATGCAGCAGAAATAAATGATTTCGTTTGCAAAGATGCTCTTGTAATACCTTGTAAAACTGGTGTAGCAGTAGCCGTTACGACATCACGCGCTACAACAAGATTTTTATCAGTACGTTTCAGTAAAGAGTTTTCATCACGCAACTCACGAGGGGTAATAATTTGACCTTCCTTGAGTGCACTAGAATCTCCAGCATCTTCAACTACTTTCATACCATATAATTTATCATTTTGAACGATAAAATCTTTAGTGTGAATTAATTGATCTTCTAAAAATAATGTATCACCTGGATCTTGAACTCTTACCTTACGCATCATTTGACGTATTACTACCTCAAAGTGTTTGTCGTTAATTTTCACCCCTTGTAAACGGTATACTTCTTGAATTTCATTTACCAGATACTGTTGAACAGCTGCTGGACCTTGAATTCTTAAAATATCGTCTGGAGTAATTGCTCCATCAGACAAAGGAACACCTGCTCTTACAAAGTCATTTTCTTGAACTAGAATTTGGCTTGATAATTTAACTAGGTATTTTCTAATATCCCCGAATTTTGATTCAATCACAACTTCACGGTTACCTCTTTTGATTTTTCCAAAAGAAACAACACCATCAATCTCAGATACTACAGCTGGATTAGAAGGATTACGAGCTTCTAACAACTCTGTAATTCTAGGTAAACCTCCAGTGATATCTCCTGATTTAGAAGAACGACGAGGAATTTTTACCAATACCTTACCTGCTTTAATTTTCTCACCGTTGTCAACCATCAAGTGGGCTCCAACTGGTAAGTTATAAGAACGAATCAATTCGCCATCTTTACCGTAAACCAATAAAGTTGGAATTAATTTACTAGCTCTAGATTCAGAAATTACTTTTTCTTGGAAACCAGTTTGCTCATCAATTTCAACCATGAATGATTGCCCTTGCTCTAAATCTTCGTAAGCAATTTTACCCGTAAATTCAGAAACGATAACTCCATTATACGGATCCCATTTACAAATTACATCTCCTTTTACAACAGACTGACCGTCCTTAACAAAAATACTTGAACCGTAAGGAATGTTATTGGTACTTAATAAAATACCCGTTTTCTCATCAATTAATTTTAATTCTGTTGAACGAGATACCACAATATCAACTGCATTTCCTTCACTGTCTTCACCTTTAACGGTTTTCAAGTCTTCGATTTCAAGCTTACCATTAAATTTAACAACAATGCTAGATTCCTCAGAAATACCACCCGCAACTCCACCTACGTGGAACGTACGTAAAGTTAACTGCGTTCCTGGTTCTCCAATAGATTGTGCTGCAATTACACCAACTGCCTCACCTCTTTGTGTCATTTTACCAGTAGCTAAATTTCTACCGTAACATTTAGCACAAATTCCTTTTAACGCTTCACAAGTTAATGGTGAACGAACTTCCACTTTCTCGATAGGAGAAGCGTCAATTAATTTCATTATTGCTTCTGTGATTTGCTCACCAGCGTGAATCAAGATTTCATTAGTCAAAGGATTAACTAAATCTTGTAAAACAACACGACCTAATATTCTTTCTCCTAATGATTCTACAATTTCCTCATTTTTCTTTAATGCTGAAACTTCCACACCTCTAAGTGTACCACAATCTTCGATGTTAACAATAACATCTTGAGATACATCGTGCAATCTTCTTGTTAAGTATCCTGCATCGGCAGTTTTCAAAGCCGTATCTGCAAGACCTTTACGCGCACCGTGAGTAGAAATAAAGTACTCAAGGATAGAAAGACCTTCTTTAAAGTTAGAAAGAATTGGGTTTTCAATAATTTCACCACCACCAGCGGTAGATTTTTTTGGCTTAGCCATCAAACCACGCATACCAGTTAACTGACGAATTTGTTCTTTGGAACCCCTTGCTCCAGAATCAAGCATCATATACACAGAGTTGAAACCTTGTTGGTCCTCTCTAATGTTTTTCATTGCTAACTCTGTCAATTGAGCATTTGCTGAAGTCCACACATCAATAACTTGGTTGTAACGTTCGTTATTTGTTATAAGACCCATATTATAATTAGCAGAAATACCTTGAACTTGTTCTCTGGCATCTGCAATTAATTTTGGTTTTTGTTCTGGAATTCTAATGTCTCCAAGTGAGAATGATAAACCACCTTTGAAGGCAAATTTATAACCCATGTCTTTCATGTTATCCAAGAAAGCCGCAGTTGTAGGCACATCAGTAGAACTTAAAACGTGTCCAATAATGTCTCTAAGGTTTTTCTTAGTCAATACATCATTGATATATCCAGCTGCTTCTGGTACTACTTCATTAAACAATACACGACCAGCAGTTGTTTGGATAATTTTAAATACTAATTCTCCAGCTTCATTAAAATCTTTAGCTCTAATTCTAACACGAGCATTCAACTCAACTCTACCTTCATTCAAAGCAATATTTACTTCTTCAGCAGAATAGAAAGTGATTCCTTCTCCTAAAATTTTAAGTTCAGGAGTTGACAAACGTTCTTTGGTCATGTAATAAAGACCAAGCACCATGTCTTGAGAAGGTACTGTAATAGGAGCTCCATTTGCAGGATTCAGAATGTTATGAGAACCCAACATTAATAGCTGTGCTTCTAAGATAGCTTCTGGTCCTAAAGGCAAGTGAACTGCCATTTGATCCCCATCAAAATCCGCATTAAATGCAGTACAAACTAAAGGGTGCAACTGGATGGCTTTTCCTTCAATTAATTTTGGTTGGAATGCTTGAATACCTAATCTGTGCAAAGTAGGAGCACGATTTAGTAATATCGGGTGGCCTTTAATTACATTTTCAAGGATATCCCAAACTACTGGCTCTTTCTTATCTATTATTTTTTTAGCTGATTTTACCGTTTTTACAATTCCTCTTTCAATCAATTTACGGATAACAAAAGGCTTGTACAATTCTGCTGCCATATCTTTAGGGATACCACATTCAGATAATTTTAATTCAGGTCCAACAACAATTACCGAACGAGCAGAATAATCCACACGTTTTCCTAGTAAGTTTTGACGGAAACGTCCTTGCTTACCTTTTAGGGAATCAGATAATGATTTTAATGGTCTGTTAGATTCTGTTTTAACTGCAGATGCTTTACGAGTGTTATCAAATAATGAATCTACAGATTCTTGCAACATACGCTTCTCATTTCTCAAGATTACCTCTGGAGCTTTAATCTCCATTAATCTTTTCAAACGATTGTTACGTATAATTACTCGACGATATAAATCATTCAAATCTGAAGTTGCAAAACGACCTCCATCAAGTGGCACAAGCGGACGCAATTCTGGTGGAATAACTGGTACCACTTTCATAATCATCCATTCAGGACGATTTTCACGGTTCAAGTTAGACTCACGGAAAGATTCAACAACTTGTAATCTTTTTAATGCTTCTGTTTTACGTTGTTTAGACGTTTCATTATTGGCATTATGTCTTAATTGGTAAGACAATTGATCTAAATCAGTTCTTGCTAATAAATCCATAATACATTCTGCTCCCATTTTGGCAACAAATTTATTTGGATCAAAATCATCAAGATATTGATTGTCAGCAGGAAGAGTGTCAAGGATATTCAAATATTCTTCTTCTGTAAGGAAGTCTAATCTTTGAACTGATTCACCTTCTGCGTTTTTAGCTATACCGGCTTGGATTACTACGTATCTCTCGTAGTAGATTATCATATCTAATTTCTTAGATGGTAGGCCAAGGATATAACCTATTTTATTTGGAAGAGAACGAAAATACCAGATGTGAGCAATTGGCACAACAAGGTTGATGTGACCTACTCTATCTCTACGTACTTTTTTCTCGGTAACTTCAACACCACAACGGTCGCAAATAATTCCTTTGTAACGAATTCTTTTGTATTTACCACAAGCACATTCAAAGTCTTTTACTGGACCAAAAATACGCTCACAAAAAAGACCGTCACGCTCTGGCTTGTGCGTACGATAGTTAATTGTTTCAGGCTTTAAAACCTCTCCTCTTGATTCCTTCAGGATAGATTCTGGCGAAGCTAATCCTATCGAAATTTTGCTGAATCTTTTTACAGGATTCTTATCTTTATTATTATTTCTATTGTTGATCATAGTTTTTACTATTGATTTATTTGCAATTAAAAATTGATTTTGTTTAAACGTTACAATATAACGTCTCTACTCCTCGGGTTACTTCTCTAAACTTCAAATTAGAAGTGCTAGTTATAAATACATTAAATATTTATAAAAAATCGGAACGGTTTACGGGTATAAATCTTAAAAACTTTTATAAATACCGGGTAGAGACGTTGAAATGCAACGTCTCTACGTCGGAATTATATTATTCTTCTAAACGAATATCTAGACCTAGACCTTTCAATTCATGCATTAATACATTGAATGATTCTGGTAATCCTGGTTCTGGCATAGATTCTCCCTTAACGATTGCTTCGTAAGTTTTAGCTCTACCAATTACGTCATCCGATTTAACTGTTAAGATTTCACGTAAAGTACTTGACGCTCCATAAGCCTCAAGAGCCCAAACTTCCATCTCTCCAAAACGTTGTCCACCAAATTGTGCTTTACCACCAAGAGGCTGTTGTGTGATTAAAGAGTACGGCCCAATAGAACGTGCGTGCATCTTATCATCAACCATGTGACCTAGTTTCAACATATAGATAACTCCAACTGTTGCAGCTTGATTAAAGCGCTCTCCAGTTCCCCCATCATATAAATACGTATGTCCAAAACGAGGTATTCCAGCTTCGTCAGTCAACTCATTGATTTGATCTAAAGTTGCTCCATCAAAAATAGGAGTAGCAAATTTTCTACCCAAGTTTTGACCAGCCCAACCTAATACCGTTTCATAAATTTGACCAATGTTCATACGTGACGGTACACCAAGTGGGTTCAACACAATATCAACTGGCGTTCCATCTTCAAGGAAAGGCATATCTTCATGACGAACGATACGAGCAACAATACCTTTGTTACCGTGACGTCCCGCCATTTTATCCCCAACTTTCAACTTACGCTTTTTGGCAATATATACTTTAGCTAATTTCAAAATTCCAGCTGGCAATTCATCACCAACAGTAATTGTGAATTTTTCTCTACGTAATGCACCTTGTAAATCGTTCAATTTAATTTTATAGTTATGAATTAAATCATTAACCATTTTATTAGTTGCATCATCAGCAACCCATTGACCTTTACTTAAGTGAGCAAAATCTTCAACAGCATAAAGCATTTTTTGAGTGTATTTTTTACCTTTTGGTAAAACCTCTTCACCCAAATCATTCATTACACCTTGAGATGTTTTACCGTTCACAATCACGAAAAGCTTCTCTACTAATTTATCTTTTAATTCAACAAATTTAGTTTCAAATTCCATTTCTAAAGCGCCTAAAGCATCTTTATCTTGCGTACGTTTACGTTTATCTTTCACTGCTCTTGCGAACAATTTTTTATCTAAAACAACACCATGTAATGAAGGAGATGCTTTTAATGAAGCATCTTTTACATCACCTGCTTTGTCCCCAAAGATTGCACGAAGCAATTTCTCTTCCGGAGTAGGATCTGATTCTCCTTTTGGAGTAATTTTTCCGATAAGAATGTCACCAGGTTTAACCTCGGCTCCAATTCTAATCATACCATTTTCATCTAAATCTTTAGTAGCTTCTTCAGAAACGTTCGGTATATCGTTCGTTAATTCTTCGTTACCTAATTTAGTATCTCTCACTTCTAATGAATAATCATCAACGTGAATAGAAGTAAAAATATCATCACGTACTACTTTTTCAGAAATTACAATAGCATCCTCAAAGTTGTACCCTTTCCATGGCATAAACGCCACTTTCAAGTTTCTACCTAAAGCTAATTCACCATTTTGAGTTGCATAACCTTCTGATAAGACTTGACCAAGAACCACTCTATCCCCTTTTCTTACGATAGGTTTAAGGTTGATACTTGTACCTTGATTGGTTTTTCTAAATTTGATTAGATTGTATGTTTTCTCATCAGATTCAAAACTTACCATTCTTTCTTCCTCAGTACGGTCGTATTTGATTGTAATGATATTGGCATCTACATATTCGATAACTCCATCTCCTTCAGCATTTATCAATACTCTAGAATCAGAAGCTACTTGACGCTCTAAACCGGTTCCTACAATTGGAGCTTCAGGACGAATTAATGGTACGGCCTGACGCATCATGTTAGATCCCATCAACGCTCTGTTCGCATCATCATGTTCCAAGAAAGGAATCAATGAAGCAGAAATAGAAGCAATTTGATTTGGGGCCACATCTGTATAATCAACTCTTGTAGGTTCAATTACAGGGAAATCACCTTCTTGACGTGCAATTACGTCTTCGGCAGTAATTTTTCCATTGGCATCCATTTGGATATTTGCCTGAGCAATCATCATTCCTTCTTCTTCTTCTGCGCTTAAGTAAACTGGCGTAGAAACTAAATCTACAGTTCCGTTTGTTACTTTACGATAAGGCGTTTCAATGAAACCCATTCCGTTTACTTTAGCATAAACACCAAGAGATGAAATCAAACCAATGTTTGGTCCCTCAGGAGTTTCAATTGGACATAAACGTCCGTAATGCGTATAGTGAACGTCACGTACCTCAAATCCAGCTCTTTCTCTAGAAAGTCCACCTGGTCCTAGTGCAGATAATCTTCTCTTGTGCGTGATCTCAGCAAGTGGATTTGTTTGATCCATAAACTGTGACAACTGGTTTGTTCCAAAGAAAGAGTTGATAACAGATGACAACGTTTTAGCATTAATCAAATCTATAGGTGTAAACACCTCGTTATCTCTAACGTTCATTCTCTCCCGAATAGTTCTAGCCATACGCGCTAAACCTACACCGAATTGTTGTGACAATTGTTCTCCAACTGTTCTTACACGACGGTTTGATAAGTGATCAATATCATCAATCTCTGCTTTAGAGTTGATTAATTCGATCAAATATTTTACAATAGTTATGATATCTTCTTTGGTTAAGACTTGCTTTTCCATTGGAGTATCTAAACCTAATTTTTTATTTATTCTATAACGACCAACTTCACCTAAGTTATAACGTTGATCAGAAAAGAACAATTTATCTATAATACCACGAGCCGTTTCTTCATCAGGCGGTTCAGCATTACGTAATTGTCTATAAATATGTTCAACAGCTTCTTTTTCAGAGTTTGTTGGATCTTTTTGCAACGTATTATGAATGATCGCATAATCACCTTGATTAGCATCTTCTTTATGTAGCAAAATAGATTTAACGTTAGAATCAATGATTTCTTCTACATTATCTTTGTCGATAATAGTATCTCTATCAAGAATAATTTCGTTACGTTCGATAGAAACTACCTCACCAGTATCCTCATCTACGAAATCTTCATGCCATGTATTCAATACACGAGCAGCTAATTTTCTACCGATATATTTTTTTAGACCTGTTTTAGAAACTTTAATTTCCTCTGCAAGGTCAAAAATTTCAAGGATATCCTTGTCTCTTTCAAATCCAATAGCACGGAATAAAGTAGTTACAGGTAATTTTTTCTTTCTATCAATATAGGCGTACATTACGCTGTTTATATCTGTAGAAAATTCTATCCAAGAACCTTTAAAAGGAATTACTCTTGCAGAATACAGTTTAGTTCCATTTGCATGGAAAGATTGTCCAAAGAAAACACCTGGCGATCTATGTAACTGCGAAACAACTACACGTTCAGCACCATTGATAACAAAAGTACCGCTTGGCGTCATGTAAGGAATTGTTCCAAGATATACATCTTGAACAATCGTTTCAAAATCCTCATGCTCTGGATCTGTACAATATAGTTTTAACCTTGCTTTTAAAGGTACACTATAAGTCAGACCTCTTTCTATACATTCTTGAATTGTGTAACGTGGTGGATCTACAAAATAGTCAAGGAATTCCAATACAAAATTATTTCTTGTATCTGTAATAGGGAAATTTTCCATGAAGGTATTGTAAAGCCCTTCGTCGCCTCTCTCGTCAGATTTAGTTTCTAATTGAAAAAAATCTTTAAACGATTTAACCTGAACATCTAGAAAATCTGGATATTGAGGTATGTTTTTTGTTGAGGCAAAATTTAATCTTTCAGTCTGATTTGTGATCATCAATGGAGAAATTTTGATTAAAAAAAGTAGTTTTAGTGCAAAACACTGTTTAATATATAAAACAATCTATACTTTTTTTTTATAACCAATACATCTTTAAAAATAGTTTAAGAGCAAGTCCAAACCCCATTTTCTTTCATCGTATTGATTTAAAAACCTTTTTGTATTTATGCTATTTTATAATAAAAATTGAAATAATTTTATTATACGAAAAATGGTTTAGGCCTTAGACATACACCTAAGACCTAAACCTAATTCTCAAAACAGAAGTTAACTATTTAAGTTCAACCTCAGCTCCTGCTTCTTCTAAAGATTTTTTAAGCCCTTCAGCCTCTTCTCTAGTAACACCTTCTTTTACGTTACTTGGTGCACTATCAACTACATCTTTAGCTTCTTTCAAACCTAAACCTGTTAGTTCTTTTACCAATTTAACTACAGCTAATTTAGAAGCACCTGCTGCTTTCAATACAACTGTAAATTCTGTTTGAACATCTTCAGCAGCAGCTTCACCACCACCTGAAACTACTACAGCTGCAGCAGCTGGTTCGATTCCGTACTCATCTTTCAATATTGTTGCTAATTCGTTAACTTCTTTTACTGTAAGGTTAACCAATTGTTCTGCGAATTGTTTCAAATCTGCCATTTTTTCTATCGTTTTAAAATGATTTGTAAAATATAATTAATTTATTGTGCGCTTTTTAATTAATAAAAGCAGAGTTCAACCCTGATTTTATTATGCTTCCACTTCTTCTGAAGCCTCTTCGCTTTTCGCAAATTGGTTTAGCAGTGCAGAAATAACTCTTTGAGCTGGCGACTGAAGCAATCCGATGATTTCTCCAATAAGCTCTTCTTTAGATTTAATTGTTGCTAATGCATCTAATTGATCATCACCAATGTAAACCTCAGAATTGATAAAAGCTCCCTTTAAAACCGGCTTATCCGATTTTTTACGAAAATCTTTAATTATCTTTCCAGGTGCATTAGCAACATCTGAAATAAAGATCGCACTGTTACCACTCAATACAGAAGGTAAGTCACCATAATCATTATCAGAAGCTTCCATTGCTTTTGCAAGCAAAGTATTCTTAACAACTTCTAATTTAATACCTGCTTTGTAACAAGCCCTTCTCAAGTTTGAAGTAGTCTCTGCATTCATACCAGAAATATCAGATACATAAACTATGTTTGTACCGGCTAACTGTGCAGTTAAAACTTCAATCGCAATTGATTTTTCTTCTCTAGTCATACTAAAAATTTTTAACTACCAATTATACTGCTTTAGGATCCAATGCAATTGCAGGACTCATTGTGCTAGTTAGGTAAATACTCTTGATGTAAGTCCCTTTAGCCGCAGTTGGTTTAAGTTTGATTAATGTTTGAATAATTTCGTGAGCATTGTCAACAATTTGTTCAGCTCCAAAAGAAACTTTCCCAATTCCTGCATGCACAATACCAGTTTTATCAACTTTAAAATCGATTTTACCAGCTTTTACCTCTTGAACAGCTTTTGCAACATCCATAGTTACAGTACCTGTTTTAGGGTTAGGCATTAAACCTCTAGGTCCTAATATACGACCTAATGGACCTAATTTACCCATAACAGATGGCATCGTGATAATTACATCAACATCAGTCCAACCGTCTTTAATTTTTTGCAAATACTCGTCAAGACCTACATAATCAGCACCAGCTGCTAAAGCTTCCGCTTCTTTATCTGGAGTCACTAATGCAAGTACTTTAACATCTTTACCAGTTCCATGAGGTAACGTTACTACACCTCTAACCATTTGATTCGCTTTTCTTGGATCAACACCCAAACGCACTGCGATATCAACAGACTCATCAAATTTTGCAGAAGCAACTACTTTTATCAATGCCGCAGCATCTTTAAGAGAATATAGTTTATTCTTTTCAATTTTTGAAGCAGCCTCTTTTTGCTTTTTTGTCAATTTTGCCATGTCTTTTTCTTAATTAAAAAGGAGCGTCTCCTGATACAGTTATACCCATAGATCTAGCTGTTCCAGCAATCATGCTCATAGCAGAATTGATTGTGAATGCATTTAAATCTACCATTTTATCTTCGGCAATCACCTTGATAACATCCCAAGTAACGCTAGCTACTTTTTTACGATTTGGCTCACCAGATCCGGACTTTAGCTTTGCAGCTTCCATTAACTGGACTGCCGCAGGAGGAGTTTTTACGACAAAATCAAATGATTTGTCTTTATACACAGTAATTTGTACTGGGCATACTTTGCCGGCTTTATCCTGAGTTCTAGCATTAAATTGCTTACAGAACTCCATGATGTTCACACCAGCAGCTCCTAAAGCAGGTCCAATCGGTGGCGACGGGTTCGCAGCACCTCCCTTAACTTGTAGTTTAACTACCTTACTAATTTCTTTAGCCATTTTTTAAAAAATTTAACATCACAATCATTGGAAGCGATTGCAATGGATATTATAGATGTAACAAAAAATTATACTTTTTCAACTTGCATAAAACTCAACTCCAATGGTGTTTTTCTACCGAAAATCTTAACCATTACTTCTAGTTTACGCTTTTCATCATTAATTTTTTCAACAGTTCCATTGAAACCATTAAAAGGACCATCAACAACCTTAATAGTTTCCCCTATATTGAAAGGAATAGCGCGAGTATCAGTATTAACCGCTAGCTCATCTACTTTGCCTAACATTCTATTTACTTCTGATATTCTTAACGGAACAGGCTCGCCACCTTTAATTTCACCTAAGAAACCAATAACGCTTGTTATAGATTTAATAATATGAGGTATTTCTCCAACAAGATTTGCCTCAATCATTACATAACCAGGGAAATAAACCTTGTCTTTGATTATTTTTTTACCTTCTTTAACGGTAACGACTTTTTCAGTAGGTACTAGGACTTGAGAAACATAATCGGTCATCTCTAATCTTGCGATTTCGGTCTCGATGTATGATTTAACCTTATTCTCTTGTCCGCTCACCGCTCTAACTACGTACCATTTTTTTACATTACTATCTGCCATAACACAAAATTTAAGCTTTTATCCAGTTAAAAAATCCAGCTAAAGCTTTTGCAAAAATTTCATCAACTCCCCATGTTGCCAAGGCGAATAATACTGAAAATACGGCTACAACAATCGTTAAACGCTGCACCTCAGACCATTCTGGCCAAGTTACATTTGACTTTAATTCTTCAAATGCTTCCGATATGTAATTTACAACTTTTGTCATTGTGATTTGTTTTTTGCACGGGCGGAGGGATTCGAACCCCCATCAACGGTTTTGGAGACCGCTATTCTACCCTTGAACTACGCCCGTAATTAAAAACCAGTTATTTTTCAGTTAAGAAAATAACTGGTTTTATATTTTTTTAGGATACTATCCTACAATCTCAGTTACTTGACCAGCACCTACTGTTCTACCACCTTCACGGATAGCGAAACGTAAACCTACGCTCATTGCGATTGGGCTTAATAAAGATACATTGATAGTTAAGTTGTCTCCTGGCATTACCATTTCAACTCCTTCTGGTAAAGTAATAACTCCTGTTACGTCAGTAGTACGTACATAAAACTGTGGACGGTAGTTATTATGAAATGGTGTATGACGACCACCTTCTTCTTTTTTCAAGATGTAAACCTCAGCTTTAAAAGTAGCGTGTGGTTTTACTGAACCTGGCTTAATGATAACCATTCCTCTTTTGATAGATTCTTTATCAACACCACGCAACAATAATCCTACGTTATCTCCTGCTTCACCTCTATCAAGGATTTTACGGAACATCTCAACTCCTGTAATAGTAGAAGTTAATTTTTCAGCTCCCATACCAATGATCTCTACAGCATCTCCTGTATTAGCAATACCTGTTTCGATACGACCTGTGGCAACAGTTCCACGACCAGTAATTGTAAATACATCTTCAACTGGCATCAAGAAAGGCTTTGCAGTATCACGTATAGGCTCTTCAATCCATACATCAACAGCTGCCATCAATTCAATAATTTTTGGTACCCAAGCTGGATCACTGTTTAATCCTCCAAGAGCTGACCCTTGAATAACTGGACAATTATCTCCATCATATTCGTAGAAAGACAATAAGTCTCTAATTTCCATTTCAACAAGTTCCAATAATTCCTCGTCATCAACCATATCCACTTTATTCATGAATACAACCATTCTAGGAATACCAACCTGACGACCTAAAAGGATATGCTCACGTGTTTGTGGCATTGGCCCATCAGTTGCAGCTACCACAAGAATAGCACCATCCATTTGTGCAGCACCAGTAACCATGTTTTTTACATAATCCGCGTGACCTGGACAGTCAACGTGAGCGTAATGACGATTTGCTGTTTCATACTCAACGTGAGATGTATTAATTGTAATACCTCTTTCTTTTTCTTCAGGAGCATTATCAATTTGATCAAATGATTTTGCTTGACAGTAACCAGCATCAGATAATACTTTAGTTATCGCTGCAGTTAATGTAGTTTTTCCGTGATCCACGTGCCCAATTGTACCAATGTTTAAGTGGGGCTTGTTACGGTTAAAGGTTTCTTTTGCCATTTTACTTAATTTTTAATCTTGTTATATATTAATTTTTATTACCTACTTATTTGAGCCAACTACGGGAATTGAACCCGTGACCTCTTCCTTACCAAGGAAGCACTCTACCTCTGAGCTAAGTCGGCAGATGCCTCACCCTGACTCTCTCCAAATTAGAGGGAGAAGTAATGAAATCGTGGGGAGAGCAGGATTCGAACCTGCGAAGTTCACACAGCAGATTTACAGTCTGCCCTCGTTGGCCGCTTGAGTATCTCCCCATTTTTTTTAACATTCCAATAATTCAAATAACAAATCGCATTTGCAATATTGAGCCGGCGGAGGGACTCCCCTCGACTTCGCTCGGGATAAACTTCTCGTCCTTACAGATCCAAAGAAGAAAATCATTAGCGACACCTTTAATTTTTTTTGAGCCGGCGGAGGGACTCGAACCCACGACCTGCTGATTACAAATCAGCTGCTCTAGCCAACTGAGCTACGCTGGCAATTTCAATAAAAAAAGTCCGCTATTTCTAACGGACTGCAAATGTATAGATTTTATCTCTCAATCAAAACATTTTTTAAAAAAAATTAAATTAAATATGTGAACTAATTTTTTCTTTCCTTTTAACTAATAATCGCTCTAACGATTCAGAGGCAATTTCTATTGCTTCTTCAAAAGTTTTACATTGCTTTTTAACCACAAAATCGTCTCCGGGAACATTTATTTTTACCTCTACAATTTTATTTTCCTTTTCACTTATATTTTCAACTTTTAAAAACACATCAGCTGATACGACTTTGTCATAATATTTTTCAAGCTTATCTAATCTTTCTTGGACAAAATCTACTAGTTTTTTGTCAACCGTGAAATTAACCGCGTGGATACTTACTTTCATAATTTTAATGTTTAATTAATAATCCTTACAAAATCATTTCTTACCTCTTGGATGAGCATCTTTATAAACGCTTTTAAGTTCTGACAAGCTATTGTGTGTGTATACTTGAGTTGAAGCTAAACTAGAATGACCCAACAATTCCTTGACCGAATTTAAATCTGCTCCATTGTTTAACAAATGTGTTGCAAAAGTATGTCTTAAAATGTGCGGACTTTTTTTCACCTTCTGAGATATAGCACTAAAGTAAGAATTTATTAATCGATACACTAAAGATTCATTCAATTTTAATCCTTTTTTTGTCAGCAAAAAATAATCACTATCAACTATAATTATTAGAGATTCCCTTTGCCTCAAATAAAGTTGAAACTGATCGATAATTATTGGTAAAACCGGAAGAATACGTTCTTTATTTCGCTTACCTAACACTTTTATGGTATTACTTGTTAGGTCAATATTTTTTAACTTTAGGCTAATTAATTCCGCCCGCCTTATTCCCGTGGTGTATAATAAATCAATTATTAGTTTGTTTCGTACTTCTTCAAAACCAACTGTTTGCTGCATTTGATCCAGAACAGCATTAATCTCTTTTTCAGAAAAAGGAATCTGGATGATTTTTGAAACTTTGAGTGCTTTGTGTTTTAATAGTGGACTAACTTCTATTTCTTTTATTTTTAGTAAAAATCGAAAAAAAGCTTTTAACGAAGCTACCTTCCTATTGACAGATACTGCAGAGACCTCTTTATCAACTAATGAAACTATCCAAGCTCTAATTTGACTATAATGAACTTGATCTATATTTTCCTGATCAAAATGTATTTTATTGAATGTTTTAAAAGAGCAGAGATCATCACAATAAGCCTTTATGGTATGTGGAGAATATTTTTTCTCGAACTCGAGATAATTGCGGAAAGAATCTAAATTTGTACGCATAAAAAAACCGTTAGCATCAAATTTATAAATTTTTGATGACTAACGATATTTTATTTAATGGAATCGACTAACTTTCTAAGTTATCTCTCATATTTTGGATATAAGCCGCTTTTTGAATTTTGATTCTATTGGTAACTGAAGGCTTTATAAAAGCAGTACGTGCTCTTAATTGACGTACAGTTCCTGTTTTATCAAATTTTCTTTTGTAACGTTTTAACGCTCTATCGATATTTTCTCCGTCTTTAATTGGTATAATTAACATAATATAGACACCCCCTTTCTTTAAGTGTGCAAAAGTAGAATAATAAAACGAACTAACAAGGATTTGTGTATTTTTAATTATTTTTACACCAAATCTAAAAATCTATGTGGTTTATTATTATTTCAACTCTATTATTAATTGCAAGTTTACTACCCTACTTACCGCTTTCACATTGGTTTTATAGATTTTTTGAATTTGCCAAAATTCAAATATTCCTATTGCAATTGATACTACTAATAAGTAGTATTATTTTCTTAGTAAACTTCTCGATTTCAATTCGATCGCTACAATTTTTAACAGCCGTTAGTATAATTATTCATGCTGCGATGCTTTTTAAATACACTCGCTTTTATGTATCAATCAAGAAAGAACAGGGCGAATCATCATCGAAGACTATTTCTGTATTATCGGCTAACGTATATCAGGACAATAAGCAATATGATGCGTTTTTAAAACTAGTAAATCAAAACGATCCCGATATTATTTTAACGATGGAGTCTGATGAAAGTTGGGAAAAAGCACTCAGTGTATTAGACGCAAGTTATAAATATAGCGTCAAAGTAAGTCTTGATAATACTTATGGTATGCACTTGTATTCTAAGTTAGAAATATTACATCATTCAATACATTATTTTGTCGCTGATGATTTACCAAGTATAGAAGCAAAAATTGCGACGCATGACAATTATAATTTTACTTTTTTTGCTGTTCATCCACCGCCACCTAGTCCTACCGAGGAGGAAAATGCCAAAGAACGCGATGGTGAACTTTTGAGCATTGCTAAAAAAATAAAAGAAAATGCTGATACTTGTGTTGTACTAGGAGATTTTAATAATGTGGCATGGGCTAAATCATCTATCTTATTTAGAAAAACAAGTGAGACAATTGATGGCAGAATTGGGCGAGGCTTTATCTCGACTTTTCATACTAAGTATTGGTTTTTGAGATTTCCAATTGATTTAATGTTTCATACTCCTGATGTATTTGTTGAGGATTTGAAAAGCCTTGGGTATTTTGGTTCTGATCATTTTCCAATTTGCGCTAAATTTTTTATAAATAGAAAGACAGCAAAACAGGAACATTTAGTAAATGAATTAGAAGATGAAGAACGCGAAACAGTACACGAAATAATTCAAGAAGGTATAAATGAAAAAAGCGACAATCGGGATTGAATGTCGCTTTTTCATTTAAAATTTAATTATGCTTTTAAAAATCTTGTAAATAATTTAAATTACCGTATCCGTTAATTAGACAAAAATAGCAGCAACGATTAAAGTAACAAAAATTTCCGTTGACCACCATTATGTTTTATAACTGATATTTCTTAATTAACAGCAGGCTCATAATTTTTGTTATCGATTATCATTTTTGACAAAATCTCTTTCAAGATTTCAGATGTTCCACCACCTATTGGCCCTAAACGACTATCTCTTAATAAACGAGCTAATGGATATTCCTCCATATAACCGTAACCTCCTAGCATTTGCAAGCAACTATAAATTGTCTCATCAGCAACTTTAGTCGATTTCAATTTGGCCATTGTCGCCTCCTTAACTACATACTCACCTTTGTCAAGTCGCGCAGCAGCGGCATAATTAAATACTTTGCAGTGCTCAACATCTGTTGCGTGTTCTACAATTTTATGACGTAACGCTTGAAACTTATCTATTTTTTTTCCAAAAGCCTCTCGTTGTGACATATATTCAATCGTATAATCAATCGCATACTCGGCTCTAGCGTGACCATTTATAGCCATTATTAGTCGCTCCGATGCAAAGTGTTGCATGATATAAGGAAAACCTTTTCCTTCTTCACCCATCAAATTTTCCACTGGAATCTCTACGTTATCAAATGCAATTTCTGCGGTATCCGAAGCTCTCCAACCTAATTTATCTAATTTGGTTGCTGAAATTCCGCGTGTTGTTGTATCCACTAGAAAAATACTAATTCCTTTATTTCCTTGACTTGGATCTGTTTTTGCAGCTACAATATAATAATCAGCATAAACACCGTTTGTGATAAACGTTTTGGAACCATTGATGATGTACTTATTCCCGTTTTTTACTGCGGTAGTGCGCATACCTGCAACGTCACTGCCTCCAAACGGTTCCGTAATACACAAAGCACCAATTTTTTCACCAGCAATACTTGGTACTAAATAATCTTGTTTAATTCTTTCATCACCTTCGGCATTTAAATGTGTCATTGCAAGATAAGCGTGAGCCCACATCGCAGCAGCAAAACCTGAGGACTTGATTTTTTGAAGTTCTTCAAGAAAAATAACGGTATAAAATAAATCTAAATTTAAACCACCGTAAGCTTCAGGGTATGATATTCCGAAGAAACCCATTTCTCCAAACTTTTTCCATATAAAACGCTCGATTGTTCCCGTTTTCTCCCATTTCTCAATATGAGGAACAACTTCTTTTTGTAGAAATTCTTTTAAACTCTTTCTAAATAATTGGTGCTCTTCTGTGAAATAAATTGATTCCATATAACTTTTATCTTTTTTTTTAATTAATTAAACTGACAAATAAACAAAGCACTTACTTTGTATCTCCAAATCACTTTTTTGTTTTACAATTTAACCTTAATAGTTCCCGTTTCTGAACCTCTATTTTAAGGTGTTTTAGAAGTTCTCATCATAACATATTATGAACTTCTAAATAAAGACCAAATATAATGTAATTATTTTCGCTTTATCAACAGGAAAGCCCTTAATTTTTGTTAAATCCTCAATATTTTTAAAATCTCCATTCATGCTTCTTTGGGTAATGATTTCTTTGGCTAGTGCATATCGAAAGTAATAGAATTGCGAAAGTTCTTTTAACGAAGCGTTATTGATATCAATTTTTTTTATGTTAGGAACTGTTATAACTTTAAATTGTCTGTGTAAACTTTCAATTACTTCTGGTGACAAACCCCAAATATCCTGCATTTGTTCCATCGAAATAAACCCTCCTAAAATTTCCTTTTGCTTTAAAATTCTCATCGAGATTGCATCTCCAATTCCGTAAACTTTGATTAAATCTTCTTTAGTAGCCGAATTAATGTCAAGTATAATAATCTTTTCTTTTTTGGCAAAAGCCTTATCATTAAAATTTTCGAATTTCTTAATCTGCTTTTTATTTTTGACCCATTCAGGAAATTTAAAAAACGGCTGCATTGTCTTTAATAATGAATCTGAAACTTTCGTGATCATCTGAAATTCTTCAGCGGAGTTTAGATACTTATTCGTTTTACGAAATTCTAATAATCTATCGATTTCTGCAACTGACATACCTAATTTATAACCTTTATAATCTGTAATGAAATTTGGATTGAATGCATAGCTCTTTGTTGCCTTGTTTTTATTGATACTTTTCATTGAATCTATTTCAACTTGAAGTGCTATCCATTTTTGTTTTTCAGGATCGTTGTTTGGAGAACTAGAAAAATCGCTGAAAAAATAAACACATTGAAGAGTAAGTATTATCAGAAAAAGTAAAAATATGCCTTTTCGTTGCTCTTTTGAAAATCTAAAATAGCTTTGTATCGATTTAAAACTCATTTGCTTTAATTGGGATTACTTATTAAAACGGATGCCTAAATTTATAAATTAAAAAAAGAAAGTTCGTCGTATCTGATAAAAATTTGCGGATGCGCAAAAATTTTTTAGACAACAACTTAAATTTCGGTTTGACAAAGCAAATTAAATCTTCTTAATTGCAGAATTAATCGATCTACCTGATAATAATTTAGCTAATATGACTTAAATCGCTAATTATTATTTGTATTTTTTTTAAAAAAGAATACATTTGAAACTTAATAACAAATAAAACCATTTTAACCATGTCGATTTGGAAAACTAAGCCCCTTTCAGTGTTGCTTAATGAAGCATCAGAATCTGAAAAAGGATTAAAAAGAACTCTATCTTCACGTTCGCTAGTAGCACTTGGAGTTGGAGCAATTATTGGAGCAGGATTATTTTCTTTAACAGGAATCGCGGCGGCAGAGCATGCAGGTCCCGCAGTAACATTATCTTTTGTATTAGCTGCAGTGGGTTGTGCATTTGCAGGTCTTTGTTATGCTGAATTTGCGTCGATGATACCTGTAGCAGGAAGCGCATATACTTATTCTTACGCCACTATGGGAGAATTTATGGCATGGATCATAGGCTGGGATTTAGTACTTGAATATGCATTAGGAGCCGCTACCGTTGGCGTAAGTTGGTCGCGCTACTTATTAGAATTATTAAATAAATACGGTATTAATCTTAACCCTCATTTCATTTGTTCGCCCTGGGAAACTTTAACTTTAGGTGATGGAACAGTGATAAACGGCGGATATATTAACTTGCCAGCAATATTAATAGTTTCGTCTCTATCTTTATTACTAATACGCGGCACTCAAGAGTCTGCATCGATTAACAATGTGCTTGTAGTAGTAAAAGTTATCGTTGTAATTATGTTTATTGTTTTGGGATGGGACTTTATAGATCCTGCTAATTATGCACCCTACATTCCTGAAAACACTGGTGTGAAAGGTCAATTTGGATGGTCAGGAATTGCAGCAGGCGCCGGAACGGTCTTTTTTGCTTTTATTGGTTTTGATGCTGTTTCAACTGCTGCACAAGAAGCTAAGAATCCTCAAAAAGGAATGCCAATTGGTATTTTAGGATCATTAGTGATTTGTACGATTCTATATGTTTTATTTGCTCATGTAATGACTGGTCTTGTCCCTTTTTATCAGTTTGCAGGTGACGCGAAACCAGCAGCTACAGCATTTGCTGTAACTGGATATTCCTTTTTACAAACGGGATTAATTATTGCAATTTTAGCTGGATATACGTCTGTAATGCTAGTGATGTTAATGGGACAGAGTCGTGTTTTTTACACCATGAGTAAAGATGGGCTTTTACCATCCTTTTTTGGTGATATTCATGCAAAATTCCGGACCCCTTGGAAAACTAATTTATTCTTCATGGTATTTGTAAGCCTTTTTGCTGGTTTTGTACCAGTGAGTGATTTAGGTCACATGGTCAGTATAGGAACATTATTAGCTTTCGTATTGGTTTGTGCTGGTATACTTGTAATGCGCAAAAAAATGCCCGATGCGCCACGATCATTCAAAACACCTTTTGTTCCTTACGTTCCTATTGCTGGAATTTTAGTTTGCTTATATCTGATGTATTCACTTCCTTACGAAAGCTGGATTAGATTAGCGGTATGGATGGGATTGGGAGTTTTAATATATTTTGTTTACAGTAAAAATCACAGTAAACTAAATAATCCAGATAAATAAAATAATAATTTATTTAAAAAAGGGATTAGAAAGTAACAACTTTCTAATCCCTTTTTTTTGATTCGTATACAAAACCAAAATAGTTCTACCCTTAAAATACTCTATCACTGATACCATTTATGTTTTTAATTTACTGTGAAAAAGAATTGAAATTTGTCCGGTTGAGCACGTCATCATGATTGTAATGAAGCACGAAACGTTGTTTAAAAGTTGTTCGTAATCTCGACTGCGCTGGATTTGACAAAAACAGGACGGTAATTTCAAAGACTAATTGGTATAAAGTCTATGATGAGAAGAATGTAACAAAACTTATTTGTTCTTTAAATTTCTTGTGTGGTTTAAGAGATAGCATCATTTTGTTCTATCACTTACTTTGAAATTGTGAATGTTATATTTACCAAAAGTACCTGCGTTAAGGGTTGTAGTGGAAATCCTTTTTATGCGTAGGAACGGAGCATAAAAAGATTACTTCATTATGGTTTTATTTTAATTTTGGTATTCAGTGAATTTCATTTGTAGCGGAAAACCTGACCTTGTTGCTAGTAGGATCTTGAATTTTCCTGAAAAGTTTGTAACAAGGAAACGCCCAAATAAAAAGCCCGTTCATTATAAACAGAACAAACGGGTTTTTAATGTTAATTTAACCGAACAAGACAGCTAATACCATTTATGATTTGAATATACTGTGAAAAAGAATTGAAATTTGTCAGGTTAAGCACTTCATTATGATTGTAATGAAGCACGCAACGTTGTTTAAAAATCGGTAGTAATTTCGACTGCGCTCGATTTGACAAAAATAGGACGAATTACAATTGATAAAAATAAGTTGAAGAAAAACGGTATTAAAATAGAATTTAAGAACCAGAATAGACGTTTGACAAGTTGCTACGAATAAAGAAATATCTTCGAGGGATTACTTAGGATCTACTATTTCACCTACATTATATGTCAAAAACCGAGGTTCGCTTTGCACGAATTAAATCCTTTAATCGAATCCAGAAAGCAAGTGTTAGATAGACTCCAAAACCCAATCCAGCTGTAACAAACGAAATATAGATAAAAAACAGACGAACGCTACTCGCTCGCATTCCTAGCGCATCAGCTAAACGAGAAGAAACATGAAAACCATGTTTTTCTAAAAAGAATTTAAGTTTTACTATCGCAGTCATTAATTTAGGTCTTGTTGGTTTTGAATTATAGATTATTGACAAGAAATTTTGATTTAAGTCAATCGTAAAATTACAAAATTATTTGATTGTAACTTTTGAAAATCGAATTTTAAGCGGAATTCCGTCTGGATATCTAAATCTAGATTTGAATTTTATTCACTTTTCAGTAATTCGACCCCTATCGCGCATTCGAGACACCTACTCTTATTACAGTACTCGTTTTTAAGTTGTAGTAGCGATTGTGTTTCAAATGCATTATTTACCGCTATTCCAAAAGAACTAAATTTATCTATAATAGCATTTTTCTCTGGCTTTATATCATCCAACAAAAGGATTAGATCTTCTGCGATTTCTTTTCCTATACTTTTTGCGTAAGCAAATTGTAATGGAATTATCGTGTTTATGATGATCAAATCGATAAAGGATTTGGAGAGTATTTTCTTTTTATTAGGGCTTTGTTTATCAAATTGATAGTGGTCTTGCCAATAATCCGATGTGGCTACTTGGAACAAATCATAACTACTATTCGCCGTAGTTAAACTATTGATTTTTGAGAATAAATTTTGTTGTGTGTGATACAAATTTGCAAATTGAGACAAGCGGATTGTTGGAAAATTATCCGGTCTGTGTTTAAAAAATTGCACTGGCGCTATAAATACTTTGTCAATTTGGTGTTTATGCAATAAATAGAAGTATCTAAAATTCAAATTTTTATAATAGTTATCCTCTTTTTCAACTTCTAATAAGCCAGCCATTCCTAGTAATAAAGCTTCTAAATTTTCAACTTCAAAACTTTCTTTTCTAATGATTGAAAAAGGAATCGACTGCGCAATTTTCATGAAAATTTCACCATTTGTATTCAGTCCAAAATTTCGGGCCAACAATATAAATAAGACCGCTTCCCAGTCGGAATTTGTTTGTTGTAATAACTCAAATATCGGTTTGGATTTGCGTTCTAATCGTTCAAAAAAAAGACGTTCTTGCCAATTTTTCAAAATAAATTTATCAATATGTTCTAATTGCTTTTCACAAAAAATCCAAGATTTCGGATTAATTAATGATTGATAATTTAAAACAATATCGTGGGAGACGTGGTTTTTAAGTTCTAAAACTGGAATCTCGGTATTATCGCTTCTAAAAACCGCCGCATCATTTTCCCAGACAACATGTAAAATTACATTTTCATAGCCCGAATCAATCTCGTGATGATGTGCGTACCAATCGGAAGATTTGATATGAATTTCTACATTACCAGCCCATTTTTGAGTACCAATCGTGATTTGTGCATTAAAAAAATCAGGGCCTGCCAACTCTAAATATTGTCCAACATTAATTATTGTGATTTCTTCATCATTTGAAGTTGTTAAGTTTGAGGCATTAAACTTTTTAAATTTCCATATATAATGAAGAAAATCTTCTTTCATAGTACTCGTATTAGATTGAATACTAAGGTAATAAAATAATTAAATAATCATTAGCTGTTTGACAAAGAAAAAAAAACATAAAAAAACCCGCAAGAAATAAATTTCAAACGGGTAATTATAAATCTTATTTTATTATTTACTTTATCGAACCAATAATATCATACTTTGTAATAATGTGATGTTTCCCATTTTCTAATTCAACTAATACTGCGGCGTTATCTTTGTTGAATAATTTAGAAACTTCTTCTATCGCAGTTCCGTGTTTCACTATTGGAAATGGTTTTCCCATAATTTCTTTAATGGGTTTATCAGCAACATCTTTATTAGCAACATAACTCTGAAATAAGTCGCTTTCATCTACAGAACCCACAAACCCTGAAATATCTACCACTGGTATTTGAGATATTTTATACTTACGCATACGTTCTATTGCATGTGAAACTAGTTCTTCTGTTCGCACCACAATTAAGGACTTATTTAAATGATCCTTTATTACATCTTCCGCTTTTGTAACTTCTTCATCGAGAAAACCACGTTCGCGCATCCAATCATCGTTAAACATTTTACCTACGTAGCGACTACCAGAATCGTGAAATAAAACAACTATAACATCTGTAGGTTTAAAATGTTCTTTAAGTTGGAGCAATCCCTTTACAGCAGCTCCAGCGGAGTTCCCCACAAAAATACCTTCTTCTAATGCAATTCTTCTAGTGTAAACAGCGGCATCCTTATCTGTTACTTTGGTAAATCCATCAATTAGTGAAAAGTCCACATTTTTTGGTAAAATATCTTCACCTATACCCTCCGTTATGTAAGAATAGATTTCATTTTCATCAAAGATACCTGTCTCATGATATTTCTTAAATACCGAACCATAAGTGTCGATACCCCATATTTTAATATTTGGATTTCTTTCCTTCAAATATTTTGCCACACCAGATATCGTTCCACCCGTTCCCACGCCAACAATAAAGTGCGTGATTTTACCGTCTGTTTGTTCCCAAATTTCGGGAGCGGTTTGCTCGTAATGTGCTATGGCATTCGAGGGATTATCATATTGGTTAACATACCAAGAATTCGGAGTTTCCTCAGCCAGTCTTCTAGAAACTGAATAGTACGATCTCGGGTCAGTTGGTTCAACATCAGTAGGACAAACTACTACTTTAGCTCCTACGGCGCGAAGAATATCCATTTTTTCTTTGGATTGCTTATCTGATATAACACATACCAACTTGTATCCACGAACTATGGCTACTAAAGCTAATCCCATTCCAGTATTTCCCGATGTTCCTTCAATTATTGTTCCGCCTGGTTTTAAACGACCATCAGCCTCAGCATCTTCAATCATTTTTACCGCCATACGGTCTTTTACAGAATTTCCTGGATTAAAAGTTTCTACTTTCGCTAAAACAAGAGCATCAATTTCTGCTGTAATTTTATTAAGTTTTACCATTGGTGTATTACCAATTGTTCCTAATATATTTTCTGCGTATTGCATTTGATTATATTTTTTGATTGTAAATTGTAGTAAATATTTTTGCAAAGATACTATTTTGTCACAAAACAATCTCCGCAATCTATTTATCTGTATAGGTTCAAAATAATTGCAAGGTGCCATGTTTTAAATTCAATGAAATCACGATCATCTTTAAGTAGTGCGTTATCTCGTTCCTGAGCGGCGGCTAAAGGGCTCGATTTGACAAAAATAAAACGGTATTTTCAATGACCAAATGGTGTAATTGTAACTTTAGTTGAAGAAATTCCATATCAAACCAAAACGAATTGTAAAATCACGGGCTGGATTAGTAGGTGAAGCATAGAAATTGTTTCCTGTAATGGAAGAATTAAAATGTTCTACCTTGAAATAAATTCTAGTTCTTTGAATTTTTGCATTAACAAAAAAGTCTAAGTTGGGATAATTTCCAATTTGCTTTCGATTTTGCACAAAAAATTCACCAATAACGGGATTATAATCATTAGCAAAATAGTTTGAAAAATAATTTAGAGTAAAACCTGTTTGTAAAAACAAAGCTTTTTTAAACAAGAATGTTGTGTAATAAAAGGTATTTCTTGTAACAATTTCGGGAACGTTTAAAATTGCTTCGGATTGCTCTGTTTTTTGGTATAAGATGGTATTATTCAATGCAAATTCTCCAAATTGAAATTCTCTACTCGCTTTAATAGATAAATAATTTATTGTACCATCAAATTGCTTTGGCGCTATAATTTGAATTCGCTCTATTGCCTGAGTGGGCGTGGACACATCATCAAAATACAAATGATCTTGCAGCACTGACAATTGCACTTCGGCATTTACCCACGGTGTTGTGGCTTGCGCTTTAAGAACATTAATTTTTTCATTTTTATAATTATTCGACCAGTTGTACTGCACAAAGCTACTTTGATGTAAATTGAAATTATTATTAGGTAGTTTATTAATATTTTGATATTGAAAAGCGAGCTGAATCTCATCGCTCAACTCATACTTTAACTTTGCATCGAGATTAGATAACGACTGCGCTGTCACTGATCTGGAATACAAAAACGTTCCGTTCCACTTATTACGACGGTATTCGTATTGGCCACCCGCACTATTGATGTTTTGACTAAATGAACTCGGAATAATTCCTTGGTTGTCAAATATCAAAATTCTCGAATAGTAAAAATTAGATCTAAAATCTTCAACGAAGAAATGAAATTTGCCTAACGTTGTATTTTCGTAAGTAGCACCTACTCGATTGTACATTTTGTTAAAACGAGTTTGGTCATTAATCTCAGCAGCTAGAAAAGAATCGCCAAAACGAGAAACTGTTTGATCGCCTATTGTTGATAACAAAGTTCTCTGATTGTATTCAAAAAATTTATTCTCGTAATTAAATTGATGATTGACATATAAATTATTAGCACCTTTTTTAGCATTCACTCTAAAATTATGGTCTAAAAAAATTCTTTTCCCTTTTAGGAAAGATTTTGCATCATTTAGAAAAACTTCAAATCGTTGTCGGTTATTAAAGTTTGGATCTTCGCTTTCAAAATCATCAGTTGTTGTAATTCCTCCGTTTTCACTATTCAATATATCCTGAAAAGTGTAATGTGCATTGAGATAATACCTTTTGTTTTTTGTATTATAACTAGTAGTAAATCTAAAATTACCGGTGCTGGCTAATTGATTTATATATTCTCCTTCAGATCGCAATCCTCTGTACGCAATTGAAAAGTTTAAATTCTGCGATGTATTTAAAGTTATAAGCGCATCGACAGACTGTCCTTTACGTATGGTGCTTTTAAAATAGAGTTCAGTAACAGGAGTTGCCACCGAAAAATACTTAATTTGATTAGCTTCTAGAAAGTTAAAATGTTTTGCTTTAAATCCAAACTCTGGATAAGGAGAAATATCAGCTAAGTTATATTGTAGCGTATTATAAGTTTGTCCATCATTAGCAAATGGCAATAGTCCAAAAATATCTTTACGCAAATAATTATGGCTGTATTCTTTTTGAATAGTAAGCGAGGTATCAATGTACGTGGTGTCTCTATCTATGGTAATTACTCTGTAAAGATCAATAGAGGCGACCTTAGTTTTTGTTGTATCATTTTGACTTTGATTTTTTAGGCTACTAGTACTTTCCTTTGTATCCTTAGTTTGAGACAACAATATCGTAGGTACAGCCAAAAATAATAAATAAAAGAAAATCCTCATTTGATAAAGCTATGGTTAAGTCGCCATAAACACATCCATGACAATGCAAAGGTAAATTAATATAGCAGTAAATAAAAAAACCGTCTAAAATAAATTTTAGACGGTAATAATTAAATATTATGATTTAGTAATTATCGATAAAATGTCTAAAAATATTCAAAAATGAAAATATTTAAACAAAAAAAAACCTTCTCAAAAAAGAGAAGGTTTAATAAAATTATAGGTGTTTTATGGTCTTGTATCCCAAAAAACTTTAACATTCATGCCAGTTTTTTGCGTAGCATTCTCAGGATTTAAATCAATCTCACTTTGAGGATAAAAAAGCGATCTTGGAAAAAATGGTATAACTGCATTTGAAGGTAAAGTTAAAGAAGGAAAACCCGTTCTACGGAAATCAGTCCATGGTTCTAAAACAACACCATAACCAGCAATATATTTTTCATTGATTATTTGTTCAAGTTGTTGTGCATTGGTACCAGTTAATGCACCATTTGCTGCTAAATAAGCAGTAATATCTGCAGCTACAACACCTGCACTTTCCATAGAAGCTCTTATACCAGCTTGGTAAAACGTTTGTGCGCTACCTGGTGAAGCGAATCTTAAGGATGCTTCAGCTCTAATAAAGTTATACTCTGCAAAAGTTAACATTCTAATAGGCGCCGCTCCAGTATATGTTACACCAGTAATAGCTCCTCTTAAGTAAGTGTGAAATCTAGAATAGATACCTGGATTTGCTGGAGCTCCAGCAACAGACCCTACATATAAACCAGAATTCGCAGGAAATTGCGTAAAATAAAATTGTCTTCTAGGATCTGTTTTTGAGTTCATCATATTAACAATTCTAGCATTAGCAACTAAATTACCAAGTCTAAGAGTCTCAAATTGATCAATTGGGTTTCTAGCATTAGCAGCATCAAGAAAATTCATTTGAAAGCTATCTGCATTACCAATCATTAAAGGAGCACCTGAGCTTATCAATGCATCCATTCTACTTTTAGCAAAAGCAGCATCTTTTTCACTGTAATGTAAAAAGATACGCAACTTTAATGTATTTGCAAATCTTACCCAATTGTTTCTCGAAGCTGAAAATGCCCCTGGATAGATTGAACTGTTAGTCCCTGGAGAAATTGCAGATGTTGGCGCATTGACTTCAGCGATACCTTGGTCTAATAAAGTTATTAATTCTGTATAAATAAGTTCATCAGAATCATACTTTGGTTTTACATTAGCAGATAACTTTTGAGTCTCAGAATAAGGTATTTTACCCCAAGTATCGACAGCTAATTGATACGTGTATGCTTTTAAAATTTTTGCAACACCTGAATAGTGTGGACTATTAGTGGCCGTTGCGTCAACTATAATGTTCTCGGCATCATTTAAGATAACGGCATACATATTCGACCAAAGGTTGTTCAAATCAGGGCCAATAATTTGAAATTGTTCGAAAAATTGAGTCTGGGTAGTAGCACCAACAGATTGCCCTGAATACTGTTGCATGATCAATGACGAGTACCGATTTAAATCACTACCCGCTAAAAAACCTACATTAACAGTCAATGAAGTTAACTGCTGAGCGATTGGAGCAGCTTTTACTCTGCTTGGATCCGTGTTGATGTCACCAAATTCACATCCTGTAACTACAAAAGCAGCTAAGAATAGAACAGATACTATTTTATTTTTTATATTTTTCATTTGCTAAATTTATTTCTAAAGTACTACTTTAAGATTAAAACCAATTGTTCTCGTCTGCGGTTGAGCATTAAACTCTAAACCTTGTGCATTGCTTATCCCTAACGCATTTTGTTCTGGGTCAAGATGTGGATAATTAGGTGCGTGCAAGAATAAATTCCTTCCAAATACTCCAACTTCAAATTGTTTAATTCCAGTATTCGCTAAAAACCTAGAATTTAAATTATAAGAAAAAGCTACCTCTCTAACTCTAAACCAAGAGGTGTCATATATAAATCCTTCAGCAGCAAGATACTTACCCTGATTGCCATAAAAATCCTGAGCATTCACGTTTATATTGTTTGGCTGCCCTGCGTTCGGGCCTGAAGCAAAAACACCTTCATAAAGATATGGTCTATTAGGAGTCACATTATCCGCTCCAAATCTAGGGAATTCAGCTGTTTCTGCGGCCACACCGTTTCTTTGTAAGTCAGCAATATTTCTTGAATACTGATCTCCACCTTCTTTAATATCAAGTAAAACGAACAAGCTAAAGTTTTTGTAAGTAAAAGTATTAGTTATACCCATTGTAAAATCAGGGTTTGGGTTCCCTATTGCTACTTCACCAGCAGCTAATAATGGTAAACCGGTTGTAGGATTAATTAACATTTGCCCAGCAGGATTACGTTGATATGTAGTACCATAAAGTTGACCATATTCATCGCCTGCAACCAAACGAACACTAGGACTTACGAAACCACCTAAGAATATATTCGTTACTCCTGGAGCCAGTTCTTCAACTGTAGATACATACTGAGTGTAATTTGCTCCTAAATCCCATGAAAAATTTTGGGTTTTGATTGGTGTTCCAGATACTTGAATTTCAAGACCTTTAGTTGAAAGCTTTCCTGCATTTCTTAAAGCGTTTGTAACTCCTGATGCCGCTGACACAGGTACACTCAAAATTACATTACGAGTATTACGTTCGTAATAGGTAGCATCAATATTTAATCGATTATTAAAAAATGCCATTTCAGTTCCAAAAGCAACTTCGCTAGTAAACTCTGGCGTAAGTGCTGCATTACCCGCTTGTGGCGATAGACTAAAACCAGCATTCTGATTAAAAGGGAAAACAATTCGTGGACCAAAACCATCTTCAGCAAGAGCTTGGTTAAAATAAGTATCAGTTGCAAAAGCAGGCGCACCTTTTCCTACTTCACCCGCACTTGCTCTAAACTTTATTAAATTAATTTTATCTCCAAACTTGATCGCTGGAAATGCCTCAGTCAATACAAAACTTCCTGACACTGCTGGATAGAAAATAGAATTATTCTCTGGAGCTAACGTAGAATCCCAGTCATTTCTTGCTTTGACATTTACGGACAAGAAATTTTTATACTCTAGCGCAACATCGGCAAAAACTCCAAACAATTTTGTGATTGCGAAATCAGAGCTCGGAGCAAACGTTGTAGCATTAGATAAATTGGCAAAACCAGGTATTACTAAATTTAGACCTGTAACATCAGAATCGAAGCGATAGTTGTTAGTAAATTCATTTCCAACTGTCCCCGACAAAGTGAAATTATTGAACTTTTTGTTAGCGTTTAAGGTAAAGTACTGGTTTAAATTGTGAACGTTGGTGGCATTCTCACGTACGCTACCAATATTGACTGCACCCTGAGTAAAACCTGCACCTCTGTTTCCAACCTCGTCAAAACCGCGGTTATTCCTATTGAAAAAATCTGTTCCGATTTTAAGGTCAGCACTCAACCATGAAGCAAGCTCGTATTTAGCATTAAAATTAGCCAATATTCTATTTACTTTATCATTGGACAAATTGTTTTTAACAGTCCAATAAGGGTTGTCTTCGCCACCAGGATACAATTGCTGTCCTAGCGAATTTTCAAAAGGCAAGCCAGTTAAGTCATATGATCTCGGAGTAAACCACCCTCTAAACAATGGGTTAGACAAATTATTACCTTGTACAGTTCTTTGCGAAGATGTATTAGTGTAGGTAATATTAGCTCCTACGTTCAACCTATCAGACATTTGAGTGTTTCCTGAAAAGGTTATGTTAGTTCGAGATAAATTGTTATTGTCAATAACAGAAGTTTCTCTTGTATTACCAAGAGCAAGTCTAAAACTAGATTTTTCAGAACCGCCGGTAAAACTTAAGTTGTTTTGAGCGTTGAAACCAGTTTTAAAAAAATCGCGCACGTTGTTTGGATAAGCCTGTAATACTACAGGTTGACCATAAGCATTGATAATATTTTGACCCATAATCTTAGGTCCAAATGAAGCTGAGTTCATAAGGCCTACGGAATTTGATCTGTTTGGCACTAAACCAGAACCAATTTGAGCAGGTGTTAACGTACCATTGAGCCCCTGCGCATATTCATTTTGATAATCCGGCAAACGATTTACATTTACGATATTGTAACTTGAATCAAAAGTAATTGTTGCTTTCTCTCCTTTTTTACCCTTTTTAGTGGTAATTAAAATAACACCAGATGCACCTCTAGATCCATAAAGAACTGTTGAAGCAGCATCTTTTAGAACAGTTACGTTTTCAATATCTTCAGGATTAATATCGATAGCACGGTTTGATGGCGATGAACCTCTTTGTAAAGCAGTACCTCCACCACTGTTATCAATAGGCACGCCGTCCACAACATACAAAGGTTGGTTACTTCCAGTAAAAGTAGTTAAACCTCTTATTATCACGCTAGAACCACTAAAAGCTCCTCCTGATCCAGTTACACGTACACCAGCAACCTTACCTACAAGTTGGTTGGTTACGTTTGTAGCTCTTGCAGCTGTTAGCTCTTTTGCTTTTATTACTGGAGTAGAGTAACCCAGAGATTTTTTATCTCTTTTAATTCCAAATGATGTTACCACAACCTCGTTAAGTGACTGTGCATCTGTTGCCAAAGTTACATTTATTGACGATGATGTGCCAACAACCTTAGTTTGTGATAGGAAACCAAGTGAACGAAACTCTAATGTTGCCCCTGGGTTAACTGTGATACTATAGGTACCATCGAAGTTAGTGGAAACTCCTTTCTTTGTACCCTTAATTAATACATTTGCGCCCGGAATAGGACCAGTTGCATCAGAAACAACTCCCGAAACAGTTCTTTCCTGTGCGAAAGAAAACTGCATAGACAACGCTACTAGTAGCGTGAAAATCCATTTGAATTTTAATCTCATATTAAATTTGTTTGAATTAGTTATGAGGCAAAAATCATAATAAATTATTTAAAAAACAAGAACTTTTTAATTTTAACAGCCTATTTTTTTATGTTATTAATAAGTTAAATGAATATCGCTATTATTTTATGATCTTAGGAAGTATATTCTTACCCTGCAGAAACAATTTATAAATTGTACAGCTAAAAAATTTTTGATAATATTATTTTTTTAATACTAAAAATGGAAGAATCGCACACTAAAAACCATAACTTTTCTATAAATTTGTAACATGCTAACATTTTTTAAATCAAAAACTCGACTTAAGAATTTAATTCCTAGCAATTATATTGATATTCATTCACACCTTTTGCCTGCAATTGACGATGGAGCATTAACATTTGAAGATACGTTGCGGCTTACATCTGCATTGCAAAATTTTGGAACTTGTCAATTTATTACTACGCCACATATTATTCAACATGTTTGGGATAATACGTTCGAAGGAATTAAATTAAAGGAAAAAGAAACGGTTCTTTTATTAGAAAAAAAAGATTTTAAAGCGCCATTAAAAGCAGCAGCCGAATATTTAATGGATGACCAGTTTGTCAGTCTTTTTCAGGCTGGTCAATTGCTAACACTAAAAGATAATTATGTATTAGTAGAAATGTCATATATTAATCCACCCATACAATTATATTCAATTCTATTTGATTTACAGGTTGCAGGATATATTCCAGTTTTAGCGCATCCTGAGCGGTACCTTTTTTATCATAATAATTTAAATGAGTATAACAAATTAAAAAAAGCAGGATGCTTGTTTCAATTGAATTTGCTATCAGTGGTTGGGTATTACGGTTCAGGAATTCGGAAAATAGCAGAGCAATTACTCATAAAAGGATTGTATAGTTATGTAGGTTCAGATGTACATCATCATAAACACATTGCAGCATTTAATCAGCCCGTTTATTTAAAGGATTTAGCTCCGCTAAAAGAGGCGATCAGTAATAACGAATTCTTTAGATTTGGGTAACAGTTGAAAATTAAGTTACATTTTAAAAGAACATCCATTATCCCGTTTGTGTTTTAAATTTACTGGAAATAAGCCTTATTATTTTTCATGTGGAGTCCTATGTGTACAACGTAACCGAAGGGAAAAACTCCTTTTATAAGTGATTCGTAATCTCGACGGCAGCCTTTCCTGAGCGTTAGTAAAAGGGCTCGATTTGACAAAACTATTACGGCCTTTTCAAAGAATGAATGGTGTTGTTAATTTTCGCTCGGATTATTTGCACTAAAAAAATCTTGAAATTTTATCACATTTTACTTAGGTGAATTAGATATAAAAAATACCCCCAAAAAGTATCTAACTTTATGGGGGTATTGTGCTAAACTTTTGAGAGCTTTTTTTCTTAAATATTCGATTGACTATTATTTATCTAACAATTGAAAACTCGAATTCATACTTCTAAATTCGGGTACTATTTTTTTCATTTGCATCACGATATCTTCGTTACCAAAGAAGTTAGCTTTATAAATTAGTTCCTCAATATCAGCATTTAAGATTTCAAATTCATCTTGAATTTCTTCAGCGATCATGATCTTTTCGTGATGTGTGGGTAAAGTTTTTGAAGTGTCGTTTAGTAATTCTTCAAATAACTTTTCGCCTGGGCGTAAACCAACGATTTCAATTTTAATTTCCTTATCGGGAGTGAAGCCTGCTAACTTAATCATTTTCCTTGCCAGATCAATTATTTTTACTGGTTTTCCCATATCAAATATATAAATCTCTCCTCCATTTCCCATTGCACCTGCCTCCAAAACAAGTTGGCACGCCTCTGGAATAGTCATAAAATATCGTATAATATCGGCGTGAGTTATGGTTACTGGTCCACCCATTGCGATTTGTTTTGTAAATAACGGCACTACAGAACCATTAGAACCTAAAACATTTCCAAAACGAGTTGTAATAAACTTGGTTGCTGCTTTTCCTACCAATTTATTATTTCTAGATTGCAGCGATTGCACATATTTTTCTGCTATCCTTTTACTGGCTCCCATCACATTACTCGGATTTACTGCTTTATCGGTCGAAACCATTACAAATTTTTTGACTTTGTAAACGCAAGAAAGATCAGCGATAATTTTTGTGCCTTCAATATTAGTGAGAATTGCCTCTGACGGATTTTCCTCCATCAGCGGTACGTGTTTATAAGCTGCTGCATGGAAGACGACTTGGGGATTATAGTTTCTAAAAACCCTGTCCATAGCCTCTCTTTTTCTGATATCTGCTACTATTGTAATTATTTCACTATTTGAGTTTAAAGCTTCGGTCTCTAATTTTAAATGATGTAACGGAGTTTCGGCCTGATCTAATAGAATTATCGTTTTAGGGTCGAAACCCAACACTTGTCTCGCAATTTCGCTACCGATTGACCCTGCAGCTCCAGTAATTAAAATAGTCTTGTCCTTTAATTGTTTAGAAATTAATTGACCGTCAAGCACAATAGGCTTGCGTTCAAGAAGATCTTCAATTTGTAATGTTTTTACATTTTGAGAAATCTCTTTTTGATCCTGCCAGTTAATTATCGAAGGAACATGATACACTTTATAATTGAACTCGAGACATTGTTCAATAATAGTTAGTTCTTCATCTTTTGATAAACTTTTATCAGCAATTATTAAACCTTCGGCACCTATTGAACGCATTAATGTGGGTAACTTTTTCTTTTGGACTAAAATGGGTAAATCCAGCATTCTTTTAGAGGCATTTTTATTTTTTTTGTCAACGAAGCCTACAATTTTAAAACGAGTAGGTGTTTCAAACTTTAACGCATTAGCAACTGAAATTGCATTGGCATCAGTACCATAAATAATAGTCCTAATTAACTTCTCAGCTCCTATTTCAGAAAAGTAGAGTTCGAACGTTTGTTTTATTATTATTCGATAAATAAAAAGACCGCAAAATGAAAGTACTATATTTATAAAGAATGCAGTATTTAAAAATGCTTTTTCACCCGTATACAATTCATAAATAAAATTAAAAAGCAGAAAAATAGTTAATACTCCTGTTTGAGAAAATAGCAACTTGACAGCATCAATGTAAGACGAATGCCTAATAATTCCTGAGTATGTTCTAAACAACCAAAAAAAGAAAACATTTACAATAAAGAAACAGACTGAAAAACTGATGATGTGGGGCGTAACTATATAGTCTAGACCTGTACCTCTAAATATGACAAGAGTAAACAAATAAGCTAATAAAAGAACAGATAAATCAATGAGAACAATGACCCATCTGGGAAGGTATCCTAAATTAAGCAAATTTAGTTTCAAATTTTCTCTCGAAAAAATAAACTGCTTGATTGCTGAAAAATCGAAATTAGAATTCAAAATAGCTCTTATTAAAAATTAATGTCTTTTATTGTTGTAAAAATAGTTGTTAATCATTTGTAAAATGGATATTCAGGGTGTTTATTTTTCGCAACATAATATACTATCTAAAATTACTGCCAATCTCGAGTTGTTTTTGATCACCAATACTGGAGGATTTGCTTTTTAGATCCCAAATAATTTTTGCAAAGAAGCTTTTATTCTATTTTGATACGCCTCTGATAATATCGGCCCCGATGGTAAACAAAGACCGTTTTCAAAAAGATTTTCTGCAACATTATTACCGTAAAAGTCATACTGACTAAAAAACGGGTTGTAAATGGAAAGGTTTCCAAAGCGGACGTGATTCTATGTTTTTTTCTTCAAAGGCTAACCGTAACATTTCTCTGTTTATCCGGTTGGTAATTTTTGGATTGACTAAATAGTTGTTATCTCACTGGCATAATTGAAAGCATAGAAGCAAAACAAATATACCGTTAATGTTGCATTTATAAATCAGACTGATTGCACAAAGTAAATTTAATTTTTCGTTTGTTGAATTAAAATTTATAAAGTAAGCATTGTAACTACAATTTCTGTTTCAGTAAACCTAAAAGATACTCTCCATAACCTGATTTTCTCAATGGTTCTGCTAGTTCTGCTAGTTGCTGTTCTGTAATAAAACCTTGTCTCCAAGCAATCTCTTCAATACATCCTACTTTCAGACCTTGACGCTCTTCAATCACCTGAACAAATTGACCAGCTTGCATCAAACTGTTGAAAGTTCCCGTATCCAACCAAGCTGTTCCTCTACTCAAAATACCAACTTTCAACGCTCCTTTTTCTAAATATACTTTATTGACATCAGTAATTTCATATTCTCCACGCGGACTTGGTTTGATGTTTTTAGCAATTTCAACCACTGAATTATCATAAAAATACAAACCAGGAACCGCATAATTTGACTTAGGTTGCAATGGTTTTTCTTCAATAGAAAGTGCGTTTAGATTTTTATCAAATTCTACCACTCCGTAACGCTCTGGATCTGAAACGTGGTACGCGAAAACAACTCCGCCCTCTGGTTTTGTATTTGACTTTAGCAATTGATCCATATTAGCACCAAAGAAAATATTGTCGCCTAAAACTAGCGCCACGCTATCTTCACCGATAAAATCCTCCCCAATTACGAAAGCTTGGGCTAGTCCATTTGGAATTGCTTGCTCCGCATAACTAAATTGACAGCCAATATTTTTTCCATCCCCTAATAATTTTTTGAAGTTAGGCAAATCATGTGGTGTCGAGATAATTAATATTTCGTTTATACCGGCCATCATCAATGTTGACAATGGGTAATAGATCATTGGTTTATCGTAAACGGGCATCATTTGCTTGCTCATTGCAAGTGTTAGTGGATGTAATCGAGTACCGGATCCACCGGCTAATATTATTCCTTTCATGTTTTTCACGAATTTTACGAATTAATCCGAATTTTACGAATTACTTCAAATTAATCATTCTTTTATAAGTTAATGAGGGCATGCCAAAATTAATCAACATTCCTAATTCCATATTTGTACATTTTAAATAATTTTGCACTTGCATATAAAATGTCACTAGTATCTGTGGTACCGCTTTTATTTCTAAAATAATAGTATCATAACAAACGAAGTCTGCTCGATACTGTTTTTTCAATTTCTGATTGTAGTTTTATAAATCCAATTTAACTTGTCTTTTAAAAGGAATTTTTAGAGTTTGAAATTCTCTTTCCAATGCTTCTTCATAAACCGCCTCCAAGAATCCTGCTCCTAATGAACCATGCACTTTCATACAAGCGCCAATAATAGTAAAACTTTCTTCTTTATAAAGAATTTTATTGGTAGCATCCATTCGTTTTAATACGCTTTAAATTTGTTTTTCAATTCGCGTACTGCTTTTCATAATAGGTTGCATATTCCCCAGAAGTGATGTTTTTCAACCAAGTTTCATTCGCTAAATACCAGTTCACCGTTTTTTCTAATCCTTGTTCAAAAGTCACAGAAGGTTTCCAACCCAGTTCTTTATTAATCTTCGACGCATCAATAGCATATCGCAAGTCATGTCCTGGACGATCTTTGACATAAGCAATTAGCTTTTCTGAGGTTCCTGTTGTTCTTCCTAACTTTTCATCCATGATTTTGCAAAGTAATTTTACCAAATCAATATTTTGCCATTCGTTAAAACCACCAATGTTATAGGTATCGTGATTAACGCCATTATGGAAAACTAAGTCAATAGCCACTGCATGATCTTCAACAAATAACCAGTCGCGAGTATATTTCCCATCTCCGTAAACTGGCAACGGTTTGTTTTGAATAATATTATTGATAAATAACGGAATTAGTTTTTCAGGAAAATGAAACGGACCGTAATTATTGGAGCAGTTTGTAAGCACATAAGGAAAATCGTAGGTCTCACCATAAGCTCTTACAAAGTGGTCTGAACTCGCTTTTGAAGCTGAATAAGGTGAATTTGGGTCGTAAGCCGTTGTTTCGGTGAACAATCCCTCAGCACCTAAACTACCGTAAACCTCATCAGTGCTAATGTGATAAAAACGCTTTCCTTGCATGTTGTCTTTCCAAATCATTTTAGCAGCATTCAAAAGGTTTACTGTTCCAATAACATTCGTTTTTACAAATGACAATGGATCTGTAATAGAACGATCTACATGCGACTCGGCAGCTAAATGCAAGACACCGTCAAATTGATGTTCGGTAAAAAGTGCATCTATAAAGCCAGCATCAACTATGTCGCCTTTTACAAAAGTATAATTTGGCGCTGATTCGATATCTACAATATTTTCTAAATTTCCAGCATAAGTCAATGCATCCAGATTATAAATTTGATATTCTGGATAGTTATTTACAAAACGCCTAACAACGTGTGAACCAATAAAACCAGCACCACCGGTAATTAAAATTTTTTTCATTTTTTTTAGTTTATCGAATAAAAACGAATTATCTCGAATTTCTCAAATTAATATATCTTTTTTACGAATTATTTCGAATTGTTACGAATTAATCAAATTACTGCAAATTTCTTAAATTAATATTTTTATTGTTTGTTAACGAAAGCCTTTTAACAAACAACCTGTAAAAAAACCAAAATAAAAGCAGCAAACACTTTAATACCAACTTAAATACTTTTAAAATATTCTTCTTTACAAACTATTTTCTAAGTTACATCTAGTAGAGAAATTTGTTTTAATACGTCTTAATTCATTTTTAAATGCTTTTTAATTTGTGTTAATATCCAGTAATTCCATACATTTTTTTAAACTTTTCTTATAATTAGGTACAATTACGCCAAACGTAGTTTTTATTTTAGTTTTATCCAATAAAGAATAGGCTGGTCGCTTTGCTGGTGTTGGATAATTAGCAGCTGGAATACCGCTTATTTCGCACTTGAAACCACCTATTTCTTGAATTGCCAAAGCAAATTCGTACCAACTGATTTCTCCCTCATTAGAAAAATTATAGATTCCAGGCTGCCAATTTTTATGTTCTATTATTGTTATAATTGCTTGTGCTAAGTCGGCTGCATACGTTGGAGAACCTACTTGGTCATTAACTACATTCAAACTGTCTTTCTCCTTCATCAAACGCGACATTGTTTTCACAAAATTGTTTCCAAAGCTAGAATAAACCCATGAAGTACGGATAATAATTGCATTTGGATTCGCATTCATGCAAGCCTTTTCACCTGCCAATTTGGTAACTCCATACACGTTTATCGGATTAGTTTCGGCTGTTTCTGTTAATGCGATAGCCGAGTTCCCGTCAAAAACATAATCAGTAGAAATATGAATCAACTTACAATCGTTATGATAACTCCATTTGGCCATAATTGCGACCGATTGATGATTTAAAACATCTGATAATTCAACTTCGGTCTCTGCTTTATCTACGGCAGTATGGGCAGCACAATTGATTATGATTTGCGGATTAATTACTTTTATTTTTTCTTCTAAATGATCTAAATCGCACAAATCAAGCTCTTGATAATCAGTGAAAACCCACTCATATTGTTTTTTATTTACAGCTATTTGTCTAAGCTCTGAACCTAATTGTCCATTTGCTCCTGTTATTAATATTTTATTCATAAATTTGATTCTATTTAACTATAATTTGAGCGCTAGTTTGCCCTTAACTATTTGCTTACTATTAATATATATGTGTAATGATTTTTGATTTGTAAATATCTGCTTTTAGAATTGCAAAACCATAATTTACATAAGAATATCACCTACCACAAGTTCCGGTAAATTCGCTGTGGCATCGTCATTAAAGTATTTAAACTCCATACTTATTTTCTGAACCATATCTAATTTCAAACTTATATCTCTCGATGTTTTTATAGGTGGTTCGCTTCTTCCAGTAAGATATTCGCTTACTCTGGAAATGCTTACACCAAAAAGTTCCGATATAATTTTTGATTTAGACCATGTTCGTACATCCGCAATTTCATTACTTCGATAAGTGTTGGCGGCTTTAAAGGCTCGTTCGTTTTCGTATTATCAGACAAAAATGAAATGAAATTGTTTTAATATATTAGATGATTTGGTTGGAAGTTCTTAAATTGTGGATATAATATTATATACCTAAATAATTTAGTCAATGGTTTTTTGCACGTTTGCTGTTTGTACTAGTTTAATTCAAAATATAATTTCCACACTGGCCGCTGGCTTTATTTATTCCTTTTCATTTTGTGTGGATTTTGCCGGGGATCAAAAACATCGTTTATTTCAATCCAATTCTTTTGTGAATTTACCCAATAAATAATTTTATAACTTTAAAAACTAAATATCTGAAACCTTCTTTTCGAGCTATAAGTAATTCCTCTATCTGTCCTATTTCAGGCTGCGCTGCTAATTTCAAAGTCGCATTATAAATTCCGTCGATAAGGTTTTTCGCGACTTGATAATTTGCTTTTTCATGATAGTAATTAAATATTTCTTTTAATTCTTTTTCTGCAAATTCAGTCCACAATATTTTTAATGCCATTTTTCAATCTTGGCTTCTAGTTCAGTAGACTCAATTAATCTGCCGTTCGCAGAATCTTCCATTGATTTGTCAATTCTTGAATTAAATTCCTCAATACTCATCGGTACAAAATTATCTTGCAAAAAAGATTTATTACTTTTTCTCAATATTTTTTCGAGCTGCGAGACTATTTCTTCACTTTGTAATTTAAGAAATTCTTGTACGAATTCTATTTTTCTTGATTGTAAGTCCATAACTAACACTTTTTTACAAAAATATGAAATTTATATTTTAAATTTTTTTTTGAACCCCAATAAAAGTCAAGCTGGTTTTGAAATCGTATTTATAAAGAAATAAAAAAGTATTTCTTTTTATTCTTCCAAACCGCAAATAGTTCTTTTTATTCTGTTAAATAGCTTTTATTCTGTCTTCAAACCCCCAATACAATTTCTGGATCTATATCTAATTTCAAACTAATATCTCTAGCTATTTTTAAAGGTGGTTCGCTCTTTCCAGTTAGATATTCGCTAACTCTGGAAGTACTTACACCTAAAAGTTCCGATAATAATTTTTGATTTAGACGACGTTCGTACATCCGTAATTTCATTACTTCAATAAGTGTTGGTGGCTTTATAGGCTCTTTTGCTTTTTCATATTCAACAACTAAATCACAGAGTAAATCAAGTTCAATAAAATTTTTATCACCGACAGCGGTTTCATTATCTACTATCTTTAACAAATCCTCGATACGATTATTTATCACTTCATATTCTACTTTTGTTTCTATTGTTCTCATAGTTCCTAAATGTTTGAACAGGCTATTTTGTCATAATCTGACTGGGTACCTATAAATCGAATGTAAACTTTGCTTGATGTAAAAATTATATGTCATCCCCTATTTATTTAGTTAATATAAAAACCCAAACATCCATAATGGTATTTTGTTTTGAAATCCATATTCTATATCATCGGCTGCGATATAGGAATTTTCGATAGTCGCAATTTGTTTTTTGGTCTTATCCTTTCCTCCAATTTCGAAAGAATATAAATCATTAACAAAAAAATCGGTTTTTTCATGATGGCTCAACTTATTTTTGTATCCCAATTGATTTGCAAAAAAGGTCTCTCTAACGTTCCCAATATTAGCTTTTGACGGAGAAAGTGTAAACATTAAATTTGTGTTTTCTAAATAAATCTTAGCTGGTTTTTGCAATTTCACACCTCCTTTAGCTTCTTTTTGCAAATTAATAGTTAAACCTACTTCTTCCAAGTAATGTAGATAAGTCATCAAAGTAGTTCTATTTATACCAATTTTATCACTTAAGTTACTTACATTAAGTATAAAAGGAACCGATTCAGATATTATAGCCAACAATTGTTTGATTTTAGGAACAAAGCCCAAATCAACACCTCGCAGCAAAGGCAACTCAATTTCAAGCATCATATTAATTACTTCCTCTAATCGTTGCTCGTACAAATCAGGCTCCTCTTGATAAAATGGGTAATATCCATACTTCAAATAATTTTCAAAATACTGAAATGGCTTTACTTTACCATTTATCGATGTCGCAATCTTTAAATGATTTTTCAAAATATCTTGCAACGATACTTTATCGAACTTTTGCCCTGTTTCCATTTCAAGATACTCCCTAAAAGACAGACCTTGCATATAATAAATAATTGCCCTGCGACTCAAATCAGCTCGAGCATTCAATATTCCCAGCAACGAAGAACCAGTAAACACCACTTTCAACTCAGCATGGTCGTCATAAATATTTTTTAGTTCCTGAGCCCAATTACTGTACTTATGAACTTCATCTAAAAATAGGTACTTACCCCCATTTCTCACAAAATCATCTGCCAAACCAATCAAAGTCCTATCTTTAAAACCAAAAGTGTCTAAACTTACATACAAAGACTCCTCCAATTTATCACTGAAATTAAGCTTCATATACTGCAGTAATAGCGTAGTTTTCCCAACTCCTCTAGCACCTTTAATCCCTATTAAACGAGCATTCCAATTGACATCATTAATAAAACTCCTAACAAAATTAGTTTCAACGCGCTGTAATTTCTTGCTGTATTTTCTAAATAAATCTTCCATAATGAATAGTTAACTACACAAAAATAGTCATATTTTGCTTAATACATCGTGCAAAAAAGAACAAATTTTGCATAGTACACTATACAAAATTAAACCAATTGTGTAATAACACTAATTGTATATTCTGTCTAAAACTTAAAAAGTAATGTAAAAACCAATAACTTTAAGCTTTAAACCATAAACTCTTTTCAAAACTCCCAATCTATTTGCTCAAAACCAGGCAAAATCAAATCTTTCGCTGAAACAATCACTTCGTTAGTAGCGACTTGCCAATCGATATTTAAAGTAGCATCATCATACTTTATTCCTCTTTCGCTTTCCTTGTCATACAACTGATCTACTTTGTACAATACCGAAGCAGTCTCGCTCAATACCGAAAACCCATGAGCAAAACCAGGCGGAACCATCAATTGCTTTTTATTTTCACCGCTTAATACAACTGAAAAATGCTGTCCGTAAGTTGGAGAATTTTTGCGTAAATCAACTGCCACATCTAGAATTTCACCTTGCAACACTCTCACTAATTTAGCTTGCGCAAAAGGGTTAATTTGTAAATGCAAACCCCGAATTACTCCCTTTGTAGAAAAAGATTGATTGTCTTGAATGAAATTATAAGTGATTCCATTTTCATGGAATTTAACTTGGTTGTATGCTTCAAAAAAGTAACCACGCTCATCATTAAAAATGGTTGGGTTGATGATTACAAGATCTTGTATTGTTGTTTGTTCTATTGTCATTTCGTTTATAAAAATTTTTGAATAAATGGGATTGTATGTCGTAAAAAATTATTTACAACTATGTTTAGAAATAATAGTCAAGTAATCTCGCCTTGTGCGCCAGAAAAAGTGAATATAAAAATATTGGGAAAAATAAAATACTTAGTCGATTCATAAGAAGCATTATTTTTACATTTCTAATTTTTTCAAATGGAAATAGCAGTAAAGAAAATAATAAATAAGGTGAAAACCGATGCGCAACTATAGGATTTACAAAAAAGCTTATGCCATAAAGAAGCACGGTTGTGACTAAGATAGGATGTAACATTTTACTTTTATACATTATAAAACCCATTACCACCAAAGAGAAAATAAAAATAAAAAAAACGAAGTGCATGTATCCAATTGAAGGCATTCCTTTTGAATATATATCAACCTTGGATAGTATCGATTTAAATGCTGTCACAGAAGAAAAAAACGTTTTAATGACTAGATAAAAAACAATTATCACAACTGGACTAACTAAAAGCATTTTGAAATAGTTTCGCCATTTATGAAAATAGGTAATCAAAATGATGCACGAGCTAATGTGCATGAAAGGCGTTATCCAAATCCAATTGAATCTTTTGCCCCGGAAAGTATAATAGAAATAGAGAGCAAATAACATATAAGTTGGCCCATTCCTGAGAAGAACAAAACCAAAAACGAAATAGTGAAGAACGAACAATAACATTTTTTTCCATATTTCTATATCATTCCTCAATAATAACCAGATAAAAAACAAAGTGCTTACTATAAAATTAAACCAATACATGGCTAAAAAAACATGCTGCTTGGGTTTTATAAGTAGCGAAAAAAAGCTATATACAGTATAGAGATACGGTTCGTTTAAAACATAAGAAAGAAAACCAGTTGGCTTGCTAAATATTGCAAATTCATAATAGTAATAATAATCATTATTCAAAGTAACATTTAACGTACTTCGTAACAAGAAAGATCCAATGATAAAAAAAGCGATTACAACTATTTGCTTGTTTCTGTCTAAAATTGATAAACAGGCAAAGTAAAAAGATAAAAAAGTTAATATTAACGCTAGTACAAGTGCTATCATCTTATAAAAATAAGCAAAAGAACTAAAGTAATATGCACTAAAATCCGACTCGATGTTAATATATGAATTTCTTTACTTCCACCACCATCATCAATGGCACCCATAATCCTAGGATCTATGAAAAGTATAATCAACATGGAACCAAACATATTAATAAATTGCGTTAATGAACTCAACATTAATGCTTTTTGATCAAAATAAAAACTGATGTAGTACAGGAAAGTAATACTTATGGAAAATAAAAAACCAGCAATATAATTGGTAACAAATAGCATCCAGTTATTCGAAATAATAGTTGTCTCGTTAGTTGTTCGCCTGACTATTTCTTTTAAGTGGATAGGTTTTGATTTTCCAAAAAATCGATTTAAGATCTTGATTACGTTTAAAGAAAAGGGGTAAGTAAACTGATAGGAATAAAGCGGTAACAAAAACAAAATAACTAATACATGTGCTAGTATTGTTATTAACCATACTTCATTTTTATCTTTAACGGATTCCGTGGCGTAAGCCATTATTGGAATAAAAATCAAGATAAACCCTCGGGAAAAATACTGAAAAATATTTATTAGCGCTAGTAGGTGTCTTGTATTTTTATTGTCCTGGATGTAATATTTAAAATGATACACCGAAACGTCTATAAAAATAGAAATCGCGTACGCTATTGCAGCTACTATAAACATTAAATAAAAAAATAGTCAAGATTGCATGATACTCTCAAGATGGTCTTTTTGTTAAAAGTTTGAAAATGATAAGCGTCATAATAAATAATCAAAAATTATGCGTTTATGCGCCTTAATTATTTTGTAAAAAAGGTAACTACCACTTCTTTTATTCTTTCTCGATCCAGCTGCGTTAAATTAGATCCTGAAGGCAAACACAATCCGTCTTCAAATAAATTTTCTGCTACTTTGGCTCCGTAATACGGATAGTTACCGAAAATAGGTTGTAAGTGCAAAGGTTTCCATAAAGGACGCGATTCTATATTTGCGGCGTCAAAAGCTAATCTTAATGCTTCTCGATTAATTCCTGTTGCCTCACTAGGCGCCACTAAAATAGCACTTAACCAATAATTAGCAAAATAATCTTCATCAGGAGCTGTAAAAACAGTTACTGCATCAATATCCTTAAATAAATCTACATAAAAATCATGCATATCCCTGCGCAATTGTACATGTGCATCCAACACTTCCATTTGGCCCCGACCTATGCCTGCGCAAATGTTACTCATGCGGTAATTATAGCCAATTTCGCTATGCTGATAATGTGGAGCATCATCTCTAGACTGAGTTGCAAAAAAAACAGCCCTATCTTTTAATTCTTTAGATGCAGCAACAATAGCCCCTCCACCAGACGTAGTAATTATTTTATTTCCGTTAAAAGATAAAACGCCAATATCACCAAATGTACCGCACTTTTGACCTTTATAATAACTTCCTAAAGCCTCGGCGCTATCTTCAAGAACAGGAATGTCATATTTAATAGAGATTGCCTTTATTGCCTCAATTTGATAAGGTACACCATATAAATGAACTGCTATTATAGCCTTTGGTTTCTTACCCCGAGCAATGCGATCAACAATTGCTTCCTCTAATGCTTTTGGACAAATATTCCAAGTCTTCTCTTCGCTATCAACAAAAACAGGTATTGCTCCTAAATACAAAATAGGATTAGCCGAAGCTGAGAAAGTCATACTTTGACAAATAACGGCATCTCCCGCCTGCACGCCTAATATAACTAGTCCCAAATGTATAGCTGCGGTTCCTGAACTTAAGGCTCCAACATGAGATTCCTTCCCTAGATATTTTTCGAGGTCTTTTTCAAATTCATTAAGATCAGCACCTTCTGAAGAAATCCAATTCCCAATAAAGATATCCTGAACAAACTTCTGTTCTGTTCCTCCCATGTAAGGTGAAGAGAGATATATTCTGGAAGGCTTCATTTTTATAAAGTTTTAAGACATTGTTACCACAATATATCGAGCGGTCATGCCAAGAAAAAAAACACAATCAAAAATCGATGGTAATGGTGAAAAAGAAAATCTTGAAACTAATTTTTAATTGACTACAATAGCATTCCCTGACTTTTTATCGAGGGATCAACCCGACTGATTTTGTGATAATGAAAATGAACCCAAACTAACTGATTTTATTAAACTTATACTCGCCCCCTTTCCACCGCGGCGGAGAGTAAGGACAGGATTAATGCGCCACCCCTTTTGAAGCCAAAACATGCGTAAAAGTCATCACTATAATTTTAAGGTCAAACAAAAGAGACTTGCGATCTAAATATTCTTTTTCGTAACGCACTTTTTCCTCATTAGACAATTCATCACGACCATTTATTTGAGCCCATCCAGTAATGCCGGGTTTAAGTTGCTCTACACCTGCTGTTACACGCAGCGCCATTAAATCATCTTGATTGTACAGCGCAGGACGAGGCCCTACAAAAACCATTTCTCCTTTAATAATATTAATTAGATTAGGCAATTCGTCAAGACTTAGCTTACGTAGTATCCCACCGACTTTCAGAATATATTTACCGGGATCTCCCAATAAATGCGTTGCCACATTTGGAGTATCTTTGCGCATACTACGAAACTTATAAATTTTGAAAAAAGTATAATTTCAACCTAACCTTTTCTGTCTAAAAAATAGGAAATCCATCTTCAAATGAAATAATCAAGCCCAAGATGGCAAACAGGGTAACAGACAACTAAACTTGTTACTTAATTTTATATGCAGATAATATTTGTTTTTTATTGGAATATAGAATTCGCATATCTTTATCGGTGTTTGCGACCAAATCAAGGTCATGCTCATTTCATATCAAAACAAATTATAAGATAGTCAGAAAGCACTGGATTCTACCAATCACCTCATCAAAAGCAGGCTGCCCGTTATAATATAGCGTGGAAGTAGCGCTGTATCGCATTTCAAATGAATCTCTAATCTGCCTGTCATCCAGGAGAAAAGCTTGATTTTCCGCAATTGGAATTGTACTATCAGCTCCTCTTATCCTTGCCGCTTTATGCTCGCTATACTTTGGAGTTCCAATAAATCTTAAAATATCTTGATTACCAAGCAGACAATACACATCATAATACTGACGCATAAAGTTTTTGTCATTTGATTCGCCAGTATTTTTTCTGTTTCTATACTTTCGAATAATCGTTTGCAGTTTTTCAACCAAAGTAAATCCTGGATGATAACAAAGTACTGAGGGCGCAGTGTTGTCAATATATTTTGATTGTAAATTCATGGATACGAGGTGATCCCAAATCCATGAGGATATAGGTAGGGGAGTATTCGGTGCAACCGTATCGAATCCAGCCTCCAACAAAATCCCGTCTTTTAACCCGTCCATAGTAGGTGTATAACTTTTATAATGCAATCTAATCCCACCACTTCTATATTTATCGGTGTCATCAAATTCATAGTCTCTCTCCACTCGAACAATTCCATCAATGGTAATAGTACCCGCTAGCACATCATAGAATTGTTTACGGGCGGCAATAACCTGGCGTTTCGCTTCCTTCCCTTCTATAACCAATCCAAAATTTGTCCTTATATGAATATCAATATCCTCTGAAAAACGATGTATGAGCCCGTACCCTTTAGACAATGAAGTGCCCCCTTTCAATTCAAAATCGATTCCTTGTTGTTGCAAAGAATACAGCGAATGCATAATCCAGTAGTCCTTTTCAATTAAGGTGATGTCGATTCCTCTTTGGGCGGACACAATAGCCAACAAGTCTTTAAATTCCGGATCCTTATGGATAAAATCAGTCATGCAGTAGTGAATTTCGAAATACAGATTTTAGAAATTGCTTGGTTTTACCTGTACCATAATGTTGTGCAGCGTTCATCAATTCCTGAGCATTAAAACCAAGTAATTTATGCTGTACCTTTTCTAATAATACCTTCTTATTCTCGCCAACTTCCTCCAAGTTATTAAGTAAATCAACAAGCAAAAACTCTTTTGAGATTTCATTGGGGAAAGAAGATTTGATTTTGAATTCAAAGGTTTTTGCGTTCAACTTGAATTCTCCTTTTCGTTTGTGATTATACACCCAAGTCGTGTTATAGAGTTGGGTAAGGCCCAAGCCTAATGCGTTATAGGAATTAGGTGAAACCATCAAGAAGTCATCATCCTTTAAAAAACTTTCAACCCAGCAGCGATCATCAGGCGGAACTAATCCAAATTTGGATTGTTTAGGTACATAATACAAACCTTGACTTAGTTTTACCAGAACACCCTCTTTGATTAATTGCGCTAAATGCCGGTCTATAGCCGTAGAGTAATACTCGAGGTCGGAACGGCGATACACTTTGCCCGGCTTTATATGTTGGCGTAATACTTCCATAAAATTTAATTCAAAGATACGTATTAAAATCCAAATGCATGCATAATCTGGTAAAATTCATGCAAGATAAATAAATATCGATTATGTTCAATATAGTTTAGTTGTATTGTACTGTTTTCATACTATGTCGAAAAATCGGTACAAGCTATATATATTATACAAGTCTCTAAAGCGCTCGCGACGAGCAAATCATAAATATAATTGGTATTATTTCTCTTTATTAAAAAAAAATTAAAAGAATCTAAGTACCACAGCTTTTATTCTTTCTCTTTCTTTATTGGTTAAATTAGAACCTGAGGGCAAGCACAAACCGTTCTCAAACAAAGTCTCCGCTACATTCGTTCCATAATAAGGATACTGCTGAAAAATAGGTTGTAAGTGCATAGGTTTCCACAAAGGACGCGATTCTATATTTGCGGCGTCAAAAGCTAATCTTAATGCTTCTCGATTAATTCCTGTTGCTTCACTAGGCGCCACTAAAATAGCACTTAACCAATAATTAGCAAAATAATCATCATTAGGAGCTGTAAAAACAGTTACTGCATCAATATCCTTAAATAAATCTACATAAAAATCATGCATATTCCTGCGCAACTGTACGTGTGCATCCAACACTTCCATTTGGCCCCGACCGATGCCTGCGCAAATATTACTCATACGGTAATTATAGCCAATTTCGCTATGCTGATAATGTGGAGCGTCATCTCGAGACTGAGTTGCAAAAAAAACAGCTCTATCTTTTAATTCTTTAGATGCAACAACAATAGCCCCTCCACCAGACGTAGTAATTATTTTATTTCCATTAAAAGATAAAACGCCAATATCACCAAATGTACCGCACTTTTGACCTTTATAATAACTTCCCAAAGCCTCGGCGCTATCTTCAAGAACAGGAATGTCATATTTTATAGAGATTGCCTTTATTGCCTCAATTTGATAAGGTACACCATATAAATGAACTGCTATTATAGCCTTTGGTTTCTTACCCCGAGCAATGCGATTAACAATTGCCTCTTCCAATGTTTTTGGACAAATATTCCAAGTTTTGTTTTCACTATCAATAAAAATAGGCGTTGCACCAAGGTACAAAATAGGATTAGCCGAAGCTGAGAAAGTCATACTTTGACAAATAACGGCATCTCCCGCCTGCACGCCTAATATAACTAGTCCCAAATGTATAGCTGCGGTTCCTGAACTTAAGGCTCCAACATGAGATTCCTTACCTAGATATTTTTCGAGGTCTTGTTCAAATTCAGTAAGATTGGGACCTTCTGAAGAAATCCAATTCCCAATAAAGATATCCTGAACAAACTTCTGTTCTGTTCCTCCCATGTGAGGTGAAGAGAGATATATTCTGGAAGGCTTCATTTTTATAAAGTTTTAAGACATTGTTACCACAATATATCGAGCGGTCATGCCAAGAAAAAAAACACAATCAAAAATCGATGGTGATGGTGAAAAAGAAAATCTTGAAACTACTTTTTAATTGACTACAATAGCATTCCCTGACTTTTTATCGAGGGATCAACCCGACTGATTTTGTGATAATGAAAATGAACCCAAACAAACTGATTTTATTAAACTTTTACTCTCCCCCTTACCACCGCGGCGGAGAGTAAGGACAGGATTAATGTGCCACCCCTTTTGAAGCCAAAACATGCGTAAAAGTCATCACTATAATTTTAAGGTCAAACAAAAGAGACTTGCGCTCTAAATATTCTTTTTCGTAACGCACTTTTTCCTTATTAGACAATTCATCACGTCCATTTATTTGAGCCCAGCCAGTAATACCGGGTTTAAGCTGATCAACGCCTTCTGCTACACGTAACGCCATTAAATCATCTTGATTGTATAGCGCAGGACGAGGCCCTACAAAAACCATTTCTCCTTTAACAATATTAATTAGATTAGGCAATTCGTCAAGACTTAGCTTACGTATTATACCGCCCACATTAAGCACATATTTACCGGGATCTCCCAATAAATGCGTTGCCACATTTGGGGTATCTTTGCGCATGCTACGAAACTTATAAATTTTGAAAAAAGTATAATTGACTCCTACTCTTTTTTGTTTAAAAAAAATGGGGAAACCATCTTCAAAAAAAATGAAAAGCGCCACCAACATAAAAATAGGTAACAAAACAAGGATTGCAATTGCTGCGATTAATCTATTTACCATATTAATTCTTTAATTATAATTTTGTTTTTTTAGATAGGCATGAAAAAATAAAAAAACTAACGAACGATCCAAAATAGCAAAACAAATCAAGGACTTCAAAAAAATAAACTCTCTCGCCATAAATGACAATAAATATAATTTTTACGAAATTTTTGGTTATTATTCAATCGTTAGTTGATACTTCTATTTATTAATTTCTACTTTTTAGTATCGTCACGAAACGATCAAAAACCGTTGTCCTGCCTCCCAGAACGAGAGTGTAAAATTTAATATAATGTGGAGTTCAAATTTTATTTACTAAACTACCACCGTATCATTCTTCCTTAAATGATTGAAAAGTTTTTAATAAGCCGTCTGTTGACGAAATAGGCAAGGGTTTGCTAATAGCCTTCACAATCTTATCGTTACTAACGACATAATTCTCCGTGAGTTTTTGTAACCTTTCAGAATTAAGTGGTAAGTTTAGAGTATCACCAAGTTTGGCTATACTTTTAATCCAAGACGCTGGAATATTTAAAATTTTATTCTTCTTCTCCAAACTCTTTCCTAACAATGCTATCAACTGGTTAGTCGAAATCGCTTCATCATCAGCCATATTATAAATGCCCGAAGGAATAGTTGTATTGTCTAATAATTCTTTGATCACAAAACAAAGGTTTTCAATACTTAAAAAAGAACGTTTATTTTCAAAATCGCCCAGTGGCCAGGGCAATCCTCTGCTAACTAAATTATATAATAAATTTAAATTTCCTTTGTTTCCTAGACCATGAATCATGCACGGACGGAGAATATAAACTCTTTTTTCAGCTGGTAAGTCTTTGGACAAAATATATTGCTCTGCTTGATGTTTAGCAATACCATAATGCGTTTTAGGACTAGGAGTAGTATCTTCTGTCAATAAACCTGCTACTTCATCGGCAACGGCTTTTACCGTACTCATAAATATAAAAACTGTGGCTTCTGATAGTAAAAACGAGTCAAACAACTGTTTTGTCAACTCAAAATTAGCATCGTAATAATCTTGGGGCAAGCTCACTTTTTTTAAGTCATGGGCTTTTCCTGCTAGATGGATTATTGCATCACCATTCAAGATAAACTTTTGATTAGGCACATAACGAACACTTAGTGGTTTAATCATGTGATATGAATTCAAATAATCTTGAAGATTTTGGCCTACAAACCCAGTGGCACCAGTAATTGATATTTTCATTTAATTAAATTGTGACAATGCCTTTTTATTTAATTTTTTCCGTTCTTTATCAAAAAACCATCCCCATTTATTGAAATAAATAATCGCAGAATTGACAAATATTTTAAACAACTTACTACTCTTATTGGCTCCAGATTCGTATCCGTGATAAATAGACACTTTTGGAAAATAAATAGTTTTGTATTTCCGATGCATTCTTCGAGATAAGTCCCAATCTTCAAAATACATGAAGAATTTATCATCATACATTCCTATTTCTTGTATCGCTTTTAAGTTTAATAATGTAAAACAACCCGACAAAATTGGTGCGTTGTAAATTTTATCCTCATCTACAAATCTCAATTCATATTTCTCAATGAACTTTTTATAAAATCCGATTGGCTTTTTTATTTTACGTAATAAAATACTAAATGGGCTTGGAAACAGTTTAGGCAAATTTTGTAAACTCCCATCTAAATTAAGGATTTGAGGCATCATCATTCCTATTCCATGATCTAGTTCCATATAAGATACCATTGGAGAAATAACGTCTCCGTTAAAATAAATATCAGGATTTACTATAAAATGATATTTTGATCCCATTTCTAAGGCTTTTAAAATAGCAATATTATGTGCTGCCCCAAAACCTGGATTACTAGGGTTATGAATATATTGAACGTTGGAAAAACTTACTATTGTTGATAATTCATTTGTTGGTGAATTATCTATAATAAACAAACTATGAATATCGCATAAGCATTTTACTAATTTAACAATTTCCGATAATTCACTTTTATATAAAACAATTGATGCCGAAACATTCATATTTACCTCTTCAAAATTATTTTTTATAAATATGTTTTGTTTTTACAACCCTTTTACCTGTTACCTGCCGAATCGTTTGTCGCAAGAAAGCATCAATTCTGAGAAAAATATTTTTAACAGGCTCGTCTGGTCGACCGTAAAAGGAGGTAACATGAAAATACTCATCCGATTCGGCCGGTTTTTCTGAAAAATAATAGTTTGATACACAACATCTTTTTCCATCTGAAATAACTTTACTTACAGAATGAATTGATGTTTTGTTAGTAATCATTAAAGCTAAACGATTAAATTTTGAATGTACTATCCGCTGAGAATTACCCATTCCTTTATCCCATAATTCTAAATTACCACCATTATTAATATCCCAGTTTGGAGTACAGTAATACAATAAGTTTAGTACCCTATAATGTTCTCTATCATTATCATGAGAATTATCCAAATGAGGATTTAAAAAATTACCATGAGCCATTAAACTTATGCCTCCAGCATATAAATGTTCATCAGGAATCATTTCCTTTAGTCCTGTGATTTCCTCCACAATTCTTATAACTCTCAGATCTTGAAACGCAAAAACTGCTTCTTCCAATATAGGATTATACAAATCCATTTGAGCAGCAATTCTTTTATTTTCTCTCATTGATTTATAAGCTGTCATCTCTTCAGGAGAAGGATATCCTTTATATATTTCAAGAGCTACATCTTCAGGAAATAAATCATCAATTACACATGAGTTAATTCTACCATTTTGATTAAATTCACTTTTGAGTACTTCTTTTTCAGCAGTTAATTTGTCAAGTATTAAATCTGCTAAATATTTTCTAGTAATATTCATAACTAATCAGTTAAATTTTTATCCATTTATTTTGTTCAAAATCAAATTGCTTAACCACTTTAGCTGGAGATCCAACTGCAATACTGTAAGCTGGAATACTTTTGTTTACTACAGATAAAGCACCTAGCACGCAACCATCACCAATTGTAACCCCTGGCAAAATACATACCGATTCACCTATCCAAACATTATCCCCAATTACTACTGGTTTGCAAATAGCTTTTCTATCTAAAGGAAGACTCATAGGATGATCACTTATTTCTTCATCATAACTTCCATGATTATGATCAGATATATAAATCTTACTAGCCATTAAAACATTTTTTCCTATCTTAATTGATCCAACGGCGCCAATGTGTACATAGTCGTTTATCTGAACGTTCTCACCTATTTCTATACATGTCTTGAAAGCTGGATCTATTGGAAAAGCTTCAATTCTACAGCCAACTCCTGACGTAAAACCAGAACCTATTTTGATGTGTCTTTTATTTCTTACATCAAATGGCAGACGAATTAATCTTGCTTTTGGATAAAAAATTTTAGTATAAACTAGCGAAATTAAAAGCTTTATTGAGCCCAAAAAACCATATCTTGTTAACATATCCTATCTAAAAAATTTAACTACAATTACTCTTCTAAAGTACTTAAGAATTGAAAACACTACTAATAATAAATATTCAAAAATATTAATTATTTCTAATGCGAGAGAATCCCTTATGTTTTTTAATTCACCTTTCTCCATTTCTTTCATATTACCTGAAAGACCTGAATGCCCAAAATGCGCCTTACCGCCACCAGTTAATACAAGACTTTCATTTAAAAGATAACAATTGTATTTTTGAACAATCCGAATAAAATAATTTCCTTCTTCTGCATATCTTTGACTTTCATCAAAAAATCCAATAGTATCTGTTATAGATTTCCTAAATATTACCGTAGGAACAACAAATATAAATTTTACTAGCAATAACTTGGGAGATATTTTAGTTAATAAATCTAATTTTTTCCATAGAATACTACTAAAATACTCACCATTTCTATTTGTTCCTAAAAAATCAATCTGAGGGTTTTGACTTAATATTTCTGTTTGACGTTGCAATTTATTTGACAGCCACTCGTCGTCACTATCAAGCAAGGCAATCCAATTTCCTTTTGAAGCTTTAATACCCGCATTCCTTGCAGTTGAAACTCCTCCATTTTTTTTATCTATAATTGATATATTTAAGAAAGTGTTTTCATTAACGAAATTTTCGATAATAGCTAACGAATTATCTGTACTGCCATCATTTACAATAATAACTTCGAAAGGCAATACCGTTTGATTTTTTACCGAATTTAAGGTTTTCAAGATAGTTTTGCTTGAATTATACATTGGTATTACTACAGAAATTTTCATCTTTAACTATTAAAAACTTTATCTAAACTTTTCAACTGATTTTCTTCAGTAAAACTTGTTTTTACCAAATTATATGCATTGAACGATACAAAATCGTACAATATCTTATCGGCAATAAGCTTTTGAACAAAAGATGCATATTCTTCTGACGAATTATGTTGTGGTAAAAAACCTGTAAATTCATTTAATATGTAGTCGCAAACTCCTCCTACTGCATTAGCAATAACAGGTTTTTTTAGGATCATTGCCTCCATAATGACTCTTGGCAATCCTTCGGTTTCTGACGGGTGAATTAAAATATCACATGCATTAAAATAAGTGATGACATTAGGCTTGTTTTTAACTAATTCCACAACGTCTTCTAGCTGATAGTCTATGATTATCTGTTTAACTTTGTTGTAGAAAACTTCTGACTCACCTCCTTCGTAGACAAGGCCAGCCAGTATAAGCTTAAAATCAACAGATCTTTCTTTTAGAATCTTCGCCATTTCTAACGATACTAATTGACCTTTATCTTTTAAAAAACCTCCCGCATGTAAGATAACTTTAGTATTCTCTTTCTTGTTAATTGAAGCAATTTCTTTAGACATATTCAATTCTGTAACCGCATTATGCACAACATACAAATTTTCTAATGAAGTAAGTCCTCCACAAAAAAGTGCTTGTTTAGTTGCATTGGCTACACAAACATATTTATCTACAAGGATTTTATACAATATTCGATCCAGTTTGGTTATTTGGCTTAAAATAAACCATCCCCTTGCAAAAAACAGAACTTTAAATTTTTTGTCCGTAAAAAATGCTAATGATAAAAGTACCTTTGAATTATTAAGAATAATATAATCTGGTTTAATCTCTTTTAATAAAACATGTACTTTACTTCTTATTCTTATTAAATGAGGGATAAAAAGTAAAAAATTAATAATCTTCATTATTAAATTATTAGACCTATTAATAATGTAAGCCGTATCTCTTTTCTCAACAATATGTAATTTCAATCCTTTACTAATCACGGCCTCTGTAAAAGGTTTACACGAACCGTAAAAGTCAATTATTGAAACATTATGTTTTCTTGATAATCGATCGGCTAACTCTACAGCACTAATCCTTGCACCGCCATAATCTTGAACTGCTTCAAGAAAAACAATTTTTTTTTTCTCTTCCAAATTGAAATCTATTTGTTTTAATTAATTGAATAATGAAGTAATTCTTTTCTTCTAAAAAAACTTTCAAGCAATAATATATTCCATATTCTTTCAGTATGATCTATTTCACCAGATTGGTGTTCATTCCAAATATTAAAAACGAGCTGTTTATCCCAGAAGACAGATCCTGATGGAATTGAATTTATGATTTCAAATCCCCAATTTTTTAAATCGTTTTTAAGCCAGAAGGTCAGTGGAATAGAAAAACCTTGCTTAGGCCTATCTACAATTTCTTTAGGAACATAATCATATAGAATATCCTTCAAGATTCTTTTAGAAACATTACCTTCATATTTAAATTCTTGTGGTAAGCTTATTAAGAACTCCAATACTCTGTGATCTAGAAACGGAGCCCTAGACTCCAAGCTAACTGCCATTGCTGCACGATCCACTTTAACTAAAATATCGTCTGGCAAGTAAGCTAGTGCATCGTAATAACCAGCAAAATTAAATCCCAAATCATTTATTTTTAAAAAATTCTCTGAGAAAGAAATTAAATTATTTTTTAAAGGTAATGGAGTATTCCTAAATTTGTTTCTCCACTTTGCATGTGCTTCGTTAAGATTTTTACTGTTTTTTAGAATAGTTGTTAAAGATAAAAAATTTTGTAGACGGTTTAAAAAAGTTGCTTTGCGAAGTATTTCAAATTTTGTAAAAAAACCAAAAATTTTGTCTATACCTAAAATAGATACTACTTCGTAAATTCTATACTTATCATAAATAGGATGGTCTGAATAACCATAAACAAACTCGTCAGCACCGTCACCACTTAAAGAAACTGTCACTTCTTTTTTTGCAAATTCTGAAACAAAAAAAGTTGGTATTTGTGAGCTATCAGCGAAGGGTTCATCCCAGTAACTGATTATTTCATCTAATCTATTAATGATTTCTTGGGCATTGAGTTCTTTTGCTTTGTGAATCGTACCTAAACTATTAGCAACTTTTTCGGCATGTATAGCCTCGTTTTGTCCAGGTTCTGGCATTGCTATGGTGTAGGTATGTAAATCACTTTTCACATATTTTTTTAAAATAGCACAAACTAACGAAGAATCAATACCACCTGACAAGAACGCTCCAATAGGAACGTCTGCTATTGACTGATTTTTAACCGCCTGAATTAGTAACTTTTCTAACTCATCTTTAGCTTCTTGATAAGTTCCTTTAAAATTATTTTTTTCTAAATCCTTCACCTTCTGAACTAACGACCAATATACAATTGGCTCTGGTATAATTTGCTGCTTAATCGTTGCCAAGTCAAATTCTAAGATTGTACCTGGAATTACTTTATAAATATTTTCGTAAATAGATAAATTTTGCGGCACACAACTCCTATGTAAAAAACCTACTGCAGCCTCCAAATTTAATCTTTTATCGAAAAAAGAGTGAACCTCAAATGCTTTTAACTCAGATGAAAAAAGTAGTTGTCCATTTTGATAACCATAATACAATGGTTTTTCACCAATTCGATCCCGTACTAATATTAATTTTTGTTCTTCATTATCCCATAAAGTAAATGCGAACATGCCTACCAATTTGGAAACGCATTCTTTTAAACCAAAGACCTCTATTCCGGCCAGAAGTACTTCGGTATCAGAGCTTGATGCCCATATTATATCTTTTAGCTTGTCTTCAATCTCTTTTTTAATATCTAAAAAATTGTAAATTTCTCCGTTAAAAACGATTGTAAATCTACCATTTTTACTATGCATTGGCTGATTACCAGCATTAGAGGTGTCAATTATTGACAGCCTTACATGCCCTAAGTTAACCTCACTATCCTCATTAACATTTTGCATAGAAAAATAATCAAAATGATCAGGCCCTCTATGTTTCAAACTTATCCTCATAGCCTTTAGATCAGCATCCTTCTCTAAATATTTTTTTCCTACAAATCCAAAAATTCCACACATTATTATATACTAGTTCAAATTAATATTTAATTCCTTATTTATTACTACTTCATTGCTATCAGACAATCTAGCAGTGACTAAAATTATACTTAATACAAAAAATGGAAATACGTATTGAAATATAAATGGCTCTTTTACTTCTATAATTAACATAACTAAAATTAGAAAATAATTATATACATTACTCTTACTTTTCAGCTGTAGTAATAAAAAAATAATATAAATGCAGTAGAAATAAAAAGCACATAATAAACCAAGTGAATAATAGGTCTGAATATAACCCGAATCGTGCATTGAAGCATTACCTAAACCCGACTCGTCGACAACTCTACCTGTTCCGATTATAGTTTCAAAACTGATCGGCGGAATAGGCATACTTGCTAGTACCTCACTAGTATCATTACCTTTTAATTTAAAGGCATTTTCTATCCATGAAGTAAACAAATCGATATTAAAACCATCAACATTTGCGGTCATATTCTCTAAAATAGAGACAAAATTAACTTGGTAAATAGCCCCAATTATTAGAACGAAGATTAGTGTACTTTTAAAACTTTTTATCTCACTGATTAAATACCCCGCGATAAATAAAAAAGAAATAAATAAACCAGTGCGGCCAATTAAAAAAATTGAAATTAGAGTAATAGTAATTCCGACCCAAAGTAAAACTTTATTATAAATACTAAAGTCATTTAACTTTAAAAGTGCAATTGATGATATTACTCCCAAACTTTGAATCACTGACAAACCTGCTCCTCCTATTGATGCGAATGCTACAGCACGCAAAACTTGTTCTTCTTCAAAATTAGAAGTAAAAATGACCAAATTATAAAACAACGCTTTAATAGCTGGATTCATAAATGAGAGAATCGAGAGTACAGCTTGAATTACTACTGCGACACTAACTAGCAGTAGGAACTCCTTTCTACTTTTTAAAAAATTAACAAATAGAAAAGGCGAAATAACTCCATAAATCATAAACCAAAACAATCTAGACAATTGTGTAGAATCTGATTTGAAAATAAATTGAATAAAAGCTACCGCTAGAACTAAAAACAAGACAAATAAATAATAAAAAACTTTTTTAGGAATTCCATAATTTCGCATTATGCTCATTAAAACTAAAAACAAAAAAGCAATTCTTGCGGTCGTAAAACTAGGCAAAAAAGAAAAGTTGATGTCATATAACAAACTGAAGACAAATAGCAATTTCGTAAAAAAACTAAATATCTCGTTAATTATTGACTTTCTAAACCTTATTTGATTAATCACTATTTCCTTATAGTTTTAAAGGATATATAATATAAAACATAAGCAATTAAACTTTTAAAATTAAGATTAACCATTATACTTGCTTTTAACCAATTGCAATAATTACTATCCTCTTTATACCTTAAAGCACGCAAATTTTCAGAATATCTATAAAGTATCTCTTTATGTAAATGAGGAAATTTTGCTAAGAGAATATTACACGAATTAAGATGGTCGATATAGGCATTATAATTAGTTTGCGAAGTTACATTATTTGAATGACGTCTGTATCTACCTAAAACTTCATCAAGATATTTAATCTCACCTCCATTTCCTAGTGCATCAACCCAATACATCCAATCACTAGCAATAGGCAATCGCTCATCAAAACCAATTACGGGAGATTGACTTCTTCTCAACATAGTTGAACTACCTCCATTAAAACTACCATATTTAATCATGGTTTTAATATCACCTTCTTTGGCACTAGAACTTGAATTTAAAAGATACGAATCTTGAAAACCCTCTGAATAAAAAACATCTAAATTATGATATAATAGTGTACAATTGGGATTAGACTCCATAAACTGAACTTGCTTACTAATCTTTCCAGGCAGCATTAAATCGTCGCCACCTATCCAAGCAATGTATTTTCCACTGCATGAAAAATGAGCTACATTGTGATTTTTTGTGATACCTAAATTTTTTACTGCTAATTTAAGTATAAAAAGTCCTGCATGTTTTTGCTCATAATCAAGTAACATTTCATGAGTCCCATCAGTTGATCCATCATCAGCCACAATTATTTCCTTGTTAGGATAGTCCTGATTTAGGATTGATTCAATACATTCCCTGAGATATTCTTTTTGATTGTAAGTAACTATTGCAACACTAACTAATGGCGTCATATTTAAATAAATTTTTTAAAGATTAACTTTCTAAACAGAAACAGCATAGTCACAAAATAGAGAAGGTAATTCAATGCAAAAGCTATCGTAATACCTTGTAATCCGCAGAAGTTGACGAATAGATATCCTAATGCAACATACATTAGGGTAAAAACTATCTCTGTTATAATAAAAACTTTGATCATGGCTTTGGCTAACATCAAATACGATAAAATCCATGCAGCCATCTTAAAGAAATCTCCCACTAATTGCCATAAAAATAAGGATTCCATAGAAATAAAAGTTGGCGTATATAACAATTTTATTATAAAAAATCGCAGACTATATATTACAACACACCCCAATAAAACTACTGGCAAAATAATTTTATACCCATTAAAAATTTCCTTTTGTAGCTCCTTATCTGTTTTAAGAGACGCTAATTTAGGTAAGTAATAAGTACTTAACGACGTTACTATTAATAATAAGTAGCCATCTGACACTTTCATCATACCTTGCCAATATCCAGCTCCTTGTATACTTACTTTATCAATTAACAAATTCCGCAGTACTATTTGTGATACAGGAACAGCTATAGCTGTAATAATTGCCATTAAACTAAATCCCCATAATTTGCGAGCAATGATTTTGTTAAATGGCTGCGTAAAATAGCTCAATGAAAACCAATTAGATTTAACCACTAGAATTAGTGTAATAAGAAAAACAATCGACTGAGAAAGGACTAACGCATACAATGCCCCATTAACTTTATATAAATACACTAGCACTACGGTTACTAATAAACCAACAATACTTCCAATAGTATTGACTAAAGTGAACATTTTTATTTCATGCCTTCCATTTAAAATCGAAATCAGTAAACTATTTAGCGAATAAAAAACTATGCTAAAACCAAGAACTCTTATTGCATTGGTATAGATTTCATTAGTCAGCACCAAATCAGACAAATATTTTGCAAATATTATTAAAATTGGTCCAAACAACAATGAGCAATACAGTGATATTTTAAATGAAGTACTATACAGTAATTTTTGCTTCTTTTCCTTATCTTTATATTCAGAGGCATATTTCACAACCCCATTATTAATCGCCCCATTAGAGAAGGTCAACGCGATCGAAATAAAATTAGTGAAAGCTCCAATTAAAGCAACGCCGCCAGGTCCAGTATAAATAGCTACGATTTTGTTTGCTACAAAGCCTGACGCTATTCTTATTACAGTTATTATTGCCGAAAAAACAGATGTTTTAATTAGCTTCAAGTCAGCGATTTAAATTTATTTATAACATTAATCACTTCAGTCACCTCCGAATCAGTCATTACAGGACTTATAGGCAAACTCAATACCTCATCATGAATACTTTCAGTTATTGGTAGTGACAACAAATTCATTTCTTTATAAGCCAATTGTTTATGGGGAGGAATTGGATAATGAATTAATGTTTCAATACCATTACCTTTTAAAAATGATTGCAAGTCATTTCGCTCTTTACATCGAATAACAAACAGATGCCAAACGTGTTCTTGCGGATTTAAGGGAATACTGGGCAAAACAATTAGCTTGTTTTCTATTTCTTCACAATATCTTTCGGCAATTAATCGCCTTCTCTGATTTGTATCGTCAATATACTTTAATTTAACTGTTAAAACTGCAGCCTGTATTTCGTCTAACCGACTGTTCAATCCCTTGTAAATATTTACGTATTTTTGCTTAGAACCATAATTAGCGATAGATCTGATTGTTTTTGCTAATTCATCATCTTTACAAGTGACGGCTCCAGCATCACCCAAAGCACCTAAGTTTTTTCCAGGATAAAAACTAAAACCAGCAGCATCTCCAAGATTCCCTGTATTAATTCCTCGCCAATTAGCTCCAATTGACTGTGCATTATCCTCTACAATTTTAAGGTTATGTTTTTTAGCAATGCTAACTAATTCATCAGAAAAAACTACCTGACCATATAAATGGACAATTAAAATTGCTTTCGTTTTTGATGTGATTTTTTTTTCAATTTTTAAAAGATCAATATTATAAGTAGTTTCATCAGGTTCAACAAGTATTGGAACGAGTCCATTATCAGAAAGAGCCAAGAGCGATGCTATATATGTATTTGCAGGTACAATAACCTCATCTCCTTCTGACATTACACCATGTTCTATATAGGCCCTGAAAATTAATCTCAGCGCATCAAGTCCATTGGCTACACCTATAGCATGATTCGATCCTACATATTTAGCCAGGTTTTCTTCAAAATTTTGACATTGAATGCCATTAAGATACCATCCTGATCTGAAAGCGCTTAATAATTTTTCTTCTATTTCTTGCTGATAAGCAAGATTTATTTTTTGTAAATCTAAGAATCTAATCATATTATTAATTTTACTTTTGTTGAAATTGATTGTTTTGTGATGAATTAAAACCGAAAACAGAAATTATTAAATCACTTCGATTTGGATTAATCTCTCCATTTATCTTAATATTTTCGCTTAAGTCAATCAAAATAACATCACCTATTAACCAAAGCATCACTCGTTTTAAGATTAGTGTAACTATTGACATATCTTTTTAATAAAAATGCTACTTCATTTTTGTTTAAATCTTACTTTGCCAATACACTACAAGCGTATCTTCGCGTCTTGAATAAATAGTTTGTTTTTTATATTTTTAGATCAGGAGTGTAGATTAAGACATTTCTTCCCATTCGACTGATAGAAATTCGAAGTCCTATCAGTCGAGAAAATTATATTAGCTCTTTTGTGAAGATTTGTAAAAATTTAGTGGAAACTTTCTATTTTCAGTAAATTATTTTGCTGTTTAAGAAAATGATTATTTAGTAAAGACCCCTATTAGATTCATTATGCAGAAGATTAAATTCTTCAATAATACTGCTAATAATTTTGCTTTTTGGAGAAATATTATTCAATACATAATCACTAATTTCTTTTTCAAATTCAGCAAAACCATATTTGTTTATTGCATATGTATTAACCGAAATAGCTTTACCTGGAATATACCTCGAAAAAGGTCTTACATTTTTAATTGCTGCAGCATTAGTTGCAACTATTGAATAATGTCCGATGACACTATGTTGGTGCAAAGCAGCCCCCATGCCTATATTTGCTCCGACCAATAATTTAGATATACCGCCAACCACAACATTTGGTGCTAGAGTTACTTGATTTGAAACCCTTGCATCATGAGGAATGTGAGATCCATGCATAAAAAAACAATCATCACCTATAATCGTTAACTCTTCATAACAAGGTTTTTGAATTGCCACATGCTCTCTAAAAATATTTCTATTACCTATGACAATTAATTTATCCGCACTATCATGCCTTGGGTCTTTGGTATCTTCACCAGGAGTTCCTATCACTACGTGCGGTCCTATCCAATTATTATCTCCAATTACTAAAGGACCAATTAAAACACTATAAGGCAAAATCTCATTATTGACTCCTATTTTAACATCACCCTCTATTATAACGGTTTTATGTATTTTGTTCATATTTATGAATTTTAAATTCTTGATAATCTCTAATATAGTCACTTTCACAATATTCCATTGATGCCAAAACCAAACAAATGCTACCGCTGGAGAAATTAACAATTTCTCTCCAAATACCTGGTGGAATATGCAATGCTTTTGCTGGATTATTTAAAAAAAACTCTTTTCTATTAACCCCATCATCTAAAATGAATGTAAACGAGCCACTTGCTGCAACGATATATTGCTCTAGTTCATAATGTCCGTGACCTCCACGATCAGAACCCATTGGTACATCATACAAATAATATATCCTCTTTACAGCGAAAGGAATATCTTTATTATTTTCTAACACAGTAATGTTCCCTGCATCATTATGAATTTTACATAAATCAACAATGATACAATCTTCAACGCTATACATTTTTTAATATTTTAAATTCTTCATAATCTCTGATGTAATCATTTTCATCATAGACTTTATCAGAAACAATCATTGCCAAAGAATTAGTGGAAAAATTCTCTAACTTTCTCCAGTATTTACAAGGAATATAAAGACCGTAATACGATCTATTGAGGGTAAAGTTTATTTCTTTTTTTCCATCATTTAAAATTACATCAAAGCTGCCTGATAGAGCAATTATGAATTCCTGTTGTTCTTTAAAAGCATGACTACCTCTACTTTCTCCACCAGGAACATCATATATCCAATATGTTCTTTCTATAACAAATGGCAATTGATTTGGATACTCAAAAAAAGATAGATTTCCTCTTACATCCTGAATTTTGGGCAAATTAATTAACTTAGGAATCATTACTGCAAAATTTAAATTAAATTACAATTTACCATCAACATTTCCACTCAGTACTCCTTTTACATCATAAATAATACTTCTCAATTTCTGCATCGTACTGAAGTCAGATTCTAGAAACTCTTTATGTGAAACACCTAAAACGATCGCATCAAACTTTTGATTTGGTATTTCTTGAGTCGTTTTTAAGTTATACTCATGCTTAATCTCGTCAGGATTAGCCCAAGGATCATAAATAGTGATCTTAATTCCGTAATCCTTTAATGCTGCAATTACATCCACAATTTTTGTATTACGTACATCAGGACAATTTTCTTTAAAGGTAATTCCCAGCATCAACAATTCAGCACCGTTAATAGTAATCCCTTTTTTGATCATCAATTTTACTACTTGGGAGGCAACATATTCCCCCATACTATCATTCAATCTTCTACCTGCCAAAATAATTTCAGGATGGTATCCTTTTTCTTGCGCTTTTTGAGCTAGATAGTATGGATCTACGCCTATACAATGACCCCCAACCAACCCAGGCTTAAATGGCAAAAAATTCCATTTAGTGCCAGCAGCTTCTAGTACCGCATGCGTATCAATGTCTAATAAATTGAAAATTTTAGCTAATTCATTCACAAAAGCAATATTAATATCACGCTGCGAATTTTCAATTACTTTTGCTGCTTCGGCAACTTTAATAGTAGGTGCCAAATGGGTTCCTGCCGTAATCACGCTTTTGTAAAGTGCATCTACTTGCAATCCAATTTCAGGAGTTGAACCGGCAGTAACTTTAACTATTTTATCCACAGTATGTTCCTTATCGCCAGGATTAATCCTTTCAGGTGAATACCCTGCAAAAAAATCTATATTGAACTTCAATCCTGACATTTTTTCTAGAACTGGTACACACTCATCTTCGGTTACTCCTGGATAAACAGTAGATTCATAAATAACAATATCTCCTTTTTTAAGAACCTTTCCAACTATTTCACTCGCTTTGTATAAAGGAGTTAAATCTGGACGGTTATTTTTATCTACCGGGGTTGGCACTGTTACAATATAATAATTGCAATCTTCAATATCTATTGAAGAAGAAGAACATAATAAACCATTCTTAGTAGAAAACTTTTCAACTAAAACTTCTTTCAAAACACTTTCAGAGATTTCTAAAGTATTATCTTTTCCTGCTTTTAAAGCATCTATCCTTTTTTGGCTAACATCAAATCCCACAACCTGATACTTCGTAGCAAATAATCTCGCTAACGGAAGACCTACGTAACCTAATCCAACAACTGCAATTTTTTTCATATTAATTCTTAACTTCAGCGATTAAAAAGTTAATCTACTTTCTTAACTAACTATTTTTTTAAATTATTGTAATACCAATTTATAGCCTGCTCCAAGCCTTTATCGATAGAAAATTGTGGATCATAACCTAGTAGTCTTTTAGCTTTATCTATACTAGCAAGGGAATGTGGAATATCACCTTTACGGTTTGGCCCATGGACTATTTCTACATCACCAATTTTAGCGTCTAACTTCGATAATTTATTTTTTAACAAAGTAATTAATTGTGTAAGCGTTGTTCGGTCTCCGTAAGCTGTGTTATATACTGTGTTTAGCGCTGCTCTATTTTGAGTAGTCATGGCCAGTTCATTCATTTGTAAAACATTATCGATATAAGTAAAATCCCTAGAATAATTACCATCACCGTTAATTACTGGACTTTCATAATTCATAAACTGTTTAACAAAAAGTGGTATTACGGCAGCATAAGCACCATTTGGATCTTGTCTCCGTCCGAATACATTAAAATAGCGTAACCCAATGGTTTCTAAGCCGTAGGTTTTACTAAAAATATCGGCATATAATTCATTGACATACTTTGTGATTGCATAAGGTGAAAGTGGTTTTCCAATTACCTCTTCAACCTTAGGCAAACTTTCCGAATCGCCATAAGTTGAAGAACTTGCGGCATATACAAAACGTTTGACTTTCGCATCACGTGAAGCCGTTAGCATATTTAAAAATCCCGTTACATTCACATCATTAGTCGTAATAGGATCTTTAATCGATCTTGGTACTGACCCTAATGCAGCTTGATGTAAAACATAATCAACTCCTGCAACTGCTTTCTGACAATCTATAAAATTTCTAATGTCACCCTCTAACAATGAATATTTAGGATTTTGTAAAAACGAAATAATATTATGGCGATGACCAGTTGCAAAATTATCCAAACAAACCACCTCGTAACCTTTACTTAAAAAATGTTCCGTTAAATTAGAACCTATAAAACCTGCTCCTCCAGTAATTAATATCTTCATAAAATTTTAATATAACTTTAAATCGCTTTCCACCATCTCTTTAACCAATGCATTCAGATCATATTGAGGCTTCCATCCTAATTGAGTCTTAGATTTAGTTGGATCGCCAATTAGTAAATCTACTTCAGTAGGACGATAATATTCAGGATCTACACGAACGATTACTTTATCAATTTCTATTTGATACAAAGGATTATTACAAGCAGAAACTTTTGCTGTTTCGTTTTCATTTTCACCTTCAAACAGTAATTCAACTCCTACTTCGGCGAAAGCCATAATCACAAAATCTCTAATATAAGTGGTAACTCCGGTTGCAATCACATAATCTTCAGCAATATCTTGCTGCAAAATCCTCCACATGGCTTCAACATAATCTTTAGCATGTCCCCAATCCCTTTGTGAATTCAAATTTCCAAGATACAAACAATCTTGTTTGCCTTTGGCAATTGCAGCGGTTGCCATTGTAATTTTACGAGTTACAAAAGTCTCACCCCGTCTTGGAGATTCGTGGTTAAATAGGATTCCATTACAGGCATACATATTGTAAGCTTCGCGATAATTTTTAGTGATCCAATATGCGTAAATTTTAGCAACACCATAAGGGGATCGCGGATAAAAAGGTGAGTTTTCATCATAAAAACCTTTTTCATTTTTATTCTCCGCCAATCCGCCATATAATTCAGAAGTTGAAGCTTGGTAAACTCTAGTTTTGTCCATCAAACCAAGAATCCTTATCGCTTCCAGTATTCTTAAAGTACCAATTCCATCTACATTAGCAACATATTCAGGAGAATCAAAAGAGACTTTCACATGAGACATCGCCCCAAGATTATAGATTTCATCTGGCTGGACTTCTTGAATAATCCTTATAATATTAGTAGAATCAGTCAAATCACCGTAATGTAATTTGAAATTTACATGTTTTTCATGTTGGTCCTGATAAATATGATCAATACGTTGGGTATTAAAGGAGGAAGCACGACGCTTAACACCATGAACCATATATCCTTTTTCTAACAGTAATTCGGCTAAATAGGAACCGTCTTGACCTGTAATTCCAGTGATTAGTGCTACTTTCATTTTTTTTGGTTTCACTGAGTTTCTCTGTGTTATGCACTGAGTTACTCAAAGTTTTTTATAAATTAATTGTTGCTTTTTAAATTTTTTAACAGCTTATATTACTATTTATTTCTACAATAATAGTATTGGTTTAAAATAATTTATAAAACCACACTGATTTTGCTTCTAACTATTTTAATATAACATTGAGCATTTTCACAGTATTAAAGCCATTTCCAATCTACACTAAAATTAATAAAATCAACTTTAATTCATAGTGACAAAAAATTTTATAGGATGATTCTTTTTATTCCATTTTTTAAACTTTTAGTATTGAAGTTTAATAACAATCCTATTTTTTTATTCGAAAATTTTAGATAGGTTAACACTTGAGCGATGTGAACATCTGTAAAGTGATCAACCGTTTTTAGTTCAACAATAACTTGGTTTTCAACCAAAATATCAATCCTATAACCACAATCTAACTTCACTTCTTCGTATATTAATGGAAGTGCCTTCTCAGTTTCTACAAACAATCCAGCTTTTTGTAACTCATACTTTAAACACGCTTGATAGGATGATTCTAAAAGACCTGGTCCTAACGCAGAATGAACTTTAAATGCCGCAGTTAAGATTTTACCGGTTATTGTATCTAGTTCCATTGTTTTTATAGGTTTTTATTTCACTGTAGGTTTTTTTGTGTCACTGAGTTACACTGTGTATTTCACTGTGTTACACTGTGCAGTACTCTGCGCTACTCTGTGTAACAAAACTAAATAATTTTTTATTTCACTGTGTTACACTGTGTAATACTCTGCGATACTCTGTGTAACAAAACTTTATAATTTTTTATTCCACTGAGTTACTCTGTGTAACAAAACTATAATTTCACTTCCTTATAATTACCAATATTTTCTAAAAACCAATTGTATGTTTTCTGGATTCCTTCTTCCAACTGCGTTTTATGTTTCCAACCTAGGTCATGCATCTTAGAAACATCCATCAGCTTTCTTGGCGTTCCGTCTGGCTTCTCTGAATCCCACACAATTTCTCCTTGATGACCTGTAATTTTTTGAATTGTTTCTGCTAATTGTTTAATTGTTAAATCCTCACCAGTGCCTACATTATACAAGTATTCCGGTAAATTATTTTCTAAAGCAAAAACAACCGCTGCAGCCATATCATCAACAAATAAAAATTCGCGCATCGGTGTGCCGCTTCCCCATAGCGTTACGGGCCCATTATTATTCTCTTTTGCCTCATGAAATTTACGAATCATAGCCGGCAATACATGAGATGAATTCAAATCAAAATTATCATGAGTGCCATATAAATTTGTTGGCATTAAGCTTACATAATCTTTATTAAATTGTTTTCTAATAGCCTGACACGCTTTGACACCCGTAATTTTTGCAATGGCATACCATTCATTTGTGGGCTCCAATGAGTCCGTCAGCAAATATTCTTCTTTTAATGGTTGCGGCGCTAATTTGGGGTAAATACAAGAACTACCTAAGAATATAAATTTTTCGACACCTGATTGCAATGCGGCATCAATAAGATTGTTTTGTATTAACATGTTTTCCATTAAGAACTGGTATGGAAAATCATTGTTGGCTAAAATCCCGCCTACTTTTGCAGCTGCGTCAATTACTACTTCTGGCTTTTGCTTTGCAAAAAAATCTTTTACTGCCTGTTGGATTTTCAAATCAAGTTCTTTGCTAGAAACACCAATCAGATTGGTATAGCCTTTCGCTGTAAGCGATCGCCAGATCGCGCTACCTACCATTCCTTTATGACCCGCTACATAAATTTTTGTATGTTTTTGCATAACTAAGCTTTTTACTTTTTAAGGCAATTGTGAATTTACTTAAAAATTTCTTTCAACACTTACAAAACGAATTTTTTTACTAAGATATGTAAAAGTAAATGTAAATTAAGTCAAGCCTTTAAAAACACGTCGTATTATCAAAACCAAAACGGTTAAAAATCCCGCCAAAATTCCACCTAATACAATGCCCTTAGCCTTACCAAATTTTTCCATTTTTAATGGTAAAATAGGCTGATCAATGACTTGTATTAACGGCGTTTCCTTTCGCAAAGTTACTTTTGCTAATTCGCTTTGTTTTACTAATTCTGTTAAAATAGCAGTGTTGGCTTGCACGTCCACTTGTCGGCGAGCTGAAGGAGCACGGCGTACATTGAGCGCCGGATTTAGCATAAAAGTATTATCATTAGCAACAGCAACTCCAGTAATGGCTCCGTTTAGCGCACCACGTACCGAGTCTGTTTGTTTTTGTAAAATAGCCATATTCATACGAGCCTTTTTACTTTTGGTATCAACATAAAAATCAGATACATTTTTAACTAAAGCTTCGGTAAAATATTTAGCAAATAATTCATTAGTCGAATTTACATCTATAGTAATTATCGCTATTTTTTTATCTTTTTGTCCAACTGATAAACCGGTTTTAGATATGTTGCTATACATAACTCCCATAATACTGTCATGGACTCTGGTAAAATCTTTGCGTTTGGCTTGTGGTAGGAATTGAATGTTTTTACATTGTGGTTTATTTTCCCAACTTTCTCTCCATTCATTTTCTTGAATGTACATTTCAGCTAGAGAAATAGCCTTACCATTGTAATTTACTGGTGTCAGCAATGTTTGTTCTACCATGGATCGCGATTTAAATAACTCATTCAAATTCGATCCAGTAAAAATACTTCCGCCACCTCCGCCTAAATCAAAACCAAAAGAACTTGCTAAACCTAAAGCCCCGCCTAAACCACCTCCACTTTTCTCATCCTCTAACGCAAATGATAAAGTTGCGGTATAAATTGGTTTTTTACTAAAAGAGTACGCTAAGCCTAGTGCAGCTCCAATAATTCCGGCTAACACAACAATTTTCCATTGAGATAATAGGTATTTAAACCATTCCTTTGCTTTATCTATTAATTCCTTTAACGAAATTTCGTCGTTTGGGGTTGGTTCATTCATATTATTCAAATATCTTTTTTATCGTTGATGCTATTTTAAATGAAGTTTTTGTCTTTTAAGTATTGTGCCTTTATCTTCTAAATATAAAAATTACTACTATTAAATACTACAGCAATTTTAAACCCATGCTTCTGCAAAACGTTAATACCACTATCTAAATGCAGTAATAATTAATAGCGCAAGACTAGATATTACACTTCCTATTCCTACTAACTCTCCCACACTTGCTTTTTTAACTTCGGGTTTCTCTGGAACTATGATCTGAGATCCTGGCTTTACTTTCGGATATGCTCTTAAAAAAAGAAATGAAGTTGTTACAGAGGCTTTTCCATTTGGATAGATCACATACGCTTTTCTTTTCCAGCCTTTACCGTCAATACCGCCTACAGCATTCAAGTAATACTTGAAAGATTTTCCTTTGACATACGGAATCTCGGAGGTCAATAACACATTACCTGCAACCTTAACACCCTCATTAAAAGTAACCACTTCAATTTCATCTCCCGCAAATAAAGTGACATTAGCGCCTATACTTGGATCTTTTACTATTGCATTCCAGTTCAACGGAATAGTAGCAAACTTAAGTTCCTCTTTTAGTTTTTTCTCTAATTTATCTTGGATACTATCTTTTTTACCTACATTAATATTTACATTTTCAAGATCTTCAATTTGCTTTGCTTGAATTGGTCTTTTTATTTTTACTCCTTCAACATTGGCTAATGATGTTAAACCTCCCGCTCTTTGAATTAAATCATACACTCTAGATTTTTTATTCACTAACGCATATTTCCCAGGATAATTGACCGCTCCTGTTACTGTAACTGATTCTGGCTTCTCATATACCGCCATTTTTCGGATACTCACTACATCAAACGGTTTTAAACTGAAATTTTTAGCTTGTTCGTTATTACCAGGACTGATCTCAATTGTGTATAGTTGCGCTTTCAAAGGGTTAGCATCATCTATTTCTTCAGAAGTAATCATTCGGGCTACTTCCACTCTTTTAGAAGCTGAGCCTGTCAATCCGCCTACTTGAACGATCAAATCGTTTAAAGTTAAGTTGTCATAATAGTCATATTCGCCTGGTTTTCTAACCTCACCATCTATTGTAACTTTAAATTCTTCTCTGAAATCTAGTATCGAATAAATTGTTACATTATCTTCTCTTTTCAAAAGTATATTTTCTGCTGAATCTCCTGACATTGCTTTGGCAACATCGAAATTAACAATCTCAGTGGTTAAGTCTGATTTTAGTCGGATAATAATTCCTCGCTTGCTATAAGCATCCTCTTTTAATCCTTCGGCGCGAAGTATCAAATCCAAGACTTTCATTCCTTCAGAAAAAGAATAAAAATTTGGTCTAAAAACCGCTCCTTCAATTTTAATACGATTTTCAAATCGATTTAAGATTTTTGTAACATTGAAAACGTCACCTGATAACGGCTTATATGTTGAAAATTCAGATTGTTTTATGTCACGAACTTTAAATTCAGTACTTGTTTTTTGTAAAACATTCACCGACGCGGTATATGCAAATTCATTAAATCCAGAAGCGAATCGAAGTAAATCAGCAAATGATTCTCCTTTTTTCATTTCAAAAATTCCCGGACGTTTGACTTCCCCTTCAACAGTAACTCTCTGGTTGTAAGCTGGAATCCGAATAACATCATTATCTTTTAAACCAACATTATCTGATTGATCGCCGTTGACTAAAAAATTGTATATATCAACTGTCTTATATACTTTGTTGTTTCTCAGGAGCTCTATATTTCTATAACTTCCGTTCTTTGCTGGCCCTCCGCCTAAAAATAAAGCATTGTAAACAGTTGCTAATGATGAAATAGAATAATTCCCGGGTTGTCTGCTTCCTATCAAAGTAACTTTGATAGTTCTTATTTGGCTTAAACTGACACTAACTTGTGATTGTCCTGAAGCAACTGTACTATACACTCTTGCAAATGCGCTTTTAATTTTTTGAGTTGCGGCTTCAATACTCATTCCAGAAACTGAAATTTCCCCTACGTACTGCAAGGTTACTCTCCCTTCGACACTTACTGGTACACTGGCGCTAAATTCCTGAACACCGTAAACACTAACTTGCAATTCATCACCAGGCCCTAAAACATAATTTACAGGAGTAGCTAGTTTTAAATTGGGTTCAAAATTTAATGTGGGATTGTCAAACAACTCTGATCCAAAAACTAAGGCATTGAGCGAATCCTTAATCTTTGTATTAATTATTTCCTGTTGTTTTCGTCCAAATTCTTTTTGTCTAAATTTCTCTTCTGAATCTTTCTCACCATCTTTGGAAACATTCTTTGACGAGTCTTTTGAAGGATCTTTTTTGGTTTCAAACTGAGCTAAACGCGCTTTCAATTTGCTAAACTCACCAGCTGACATACCTTTAGACAAGGCCATGGGTTCAGCTTGTTCGACAGTTACATTATTGGCTTGCAATTGTGTTTTTATTTTTACGATATCACTATCCGATAAATAATCCACTTTTACGGTGCTTAAATCACTGCTTCTTAATAAATCTTGCGCCATCAGTGCCGACGACTGAAAAAGAGCAAAAAACAGCATAACAATAATTAGGAAATTTTTCATGTGTATGTAGTTGGAGAAAAAAAATACTTTAATTTAAATTTTAATGGTTGTCTATTGGTGATTATTTTCTTAATCTGACAGATTCTAAAAAATAAAAAACAACGTTCTGTAAATGGCTTCGCCCTAGTGAATCCCATAATTGGCTCACATAGTACAAATTTTTATATTAATTTTTGTTTTATCGAGACTTAGCAATAAAGAACCCTTTTTAACAGTTGGCAAATATAGTATTATAAAATGTATAAAAAAATTTTGTCTTGGCATGCATTTTCGATTAAATGTCATATTAAAAGTTAACCTCTTTACAACCATATTGATGTGCGTTTAGAAATAAAAATAATGGTATTAAATATCACTAGATTTAGTGATGCATATATAGATAGTTACATAAGTCATTTTAGTTTAAAACATTAAATATTCTGAATCACTAAGTTATTTTACCACGCAAAAAAGCGCACTTAGCTTTTGAATAATGAAGCGTTGAGAATAGTAAACGTTAAACATTTAGTGTTATTATTTAAAAAGGCGATTCGAGCGGTATTTATGGATAAATAGAGTTCAATTAGTAAAATCGCTCGCTTAAAAATTGTATCGTGCAAGTAATTTATGTTTATTCCGGACTTTTGCTGGAAGTGATTTTTAGAGCTTTAAAATAATTTCTATTCACCCCAATCGTTTACTTTAAAAATTGTATCGAAAACACACAATCAGACCTACTTATCTAAAATCTGGAAAGTTGAGTTCATGCTTTTAAATTCGGGAACTATTTCCTTCATTTTTGCCACAATAAGATCATCATTTAGTTGCTCAGCACATTCTAGAAGTTCGTTTATTGCAACATGTAGTGCAACGAAGTCTGTGGCATTTTCCTGTGCGATCATAATTTTTTCATTATGTGTTGGTACCGTTTTCGAGCTGTCATTTAGTAACTCCTCATATAATTTCTCTCCGGGTCTAAGTCCAATAATTTTAATATTGATGTCTTTATCAGGTATAAAACCGGCTAATTTGATCATCTTTCTCGCCAGATCTATTATTTTCACTGGTTTACCCATATCAAAAATATAAATTTCGCCTCCATTCCCCATTGCTCCTGCCTCTAAAACTAACTGACAGGCCTCAGGAATGGTCATAAAATACCGTATAATATCTTGATGTGTAATAGTAACGGGACCTCCACTTTCAATTTGTTTCGTAAATAGCGGAACAACAGAACCATTAGAACCGAGCACATTACCAAAACGTGTTGTTATAAATTTTGTCTCATGAAATCCTTGCATATTGTCCCTAAAAGACAATGATTGAACGTACTTTTCGGCTATACGTTTGCTTGCACCCATAACATTGCTTGGATTGACAGCTTTGTCAGTAGAAATCATTACAAACCTTCCTACTTTATATTTTACCGATAAGTCCGCTAAATTCTTTGTCCCTTTTACATTGGTAAAAATAGCTTGCGCAGGATTTTCTTCCATCAAAGGAACATGTTTGTAAGCTGCCGCATGATAAACGATTGAAGGCTTATGTTTTTGAAAAATGTCTTCCATTGTATCAAAATTCCGAATATCGGCAATTAATGATTTTAATTCAACAGTAGAATCAGCTTTATTGAGTTCTAAAGACAAATGATGCAAGGGCGTTTCCGCTTGATCCACTAAAATAATTTTATCGGGTTTAAATGATAAAATTTGCCAAACTATTTCGCTTCCTATCGAACCTGCAGCACCACTAATAAGAATAGTCTTCGATTTAACTTGACGCGAAATTAGCATATTATCCAAAACAATAGGACTGCGCTCAAGTAAATCAGCTATTTCTATGTTTTTAACTTTTCTAGAAATTTCGTTTGCATCTTCCCAATCTGAGATTGCGGGAAGTGTGAACACTTTGATATTAAATTCTAAACAACGATCTACAATTGTTATTTTGTCTGCTGTACTCAGGCTTTTATCTGCAATAATTAATGCATTGGCATTCTTTGATCTCATCAAAATAGGTATTCCCCGTTTTTGACTAAATATGGCAAGCCCATGAATGGTTCTTGCTGATTTATTTTCTGATTTACTTATAAAACCTAGCAATTTAAACCGCGATGGAAATTCTGACTTTAACGCATTGGCAACAAAAATAGCATTGGCATCTGTGCCATAAATCATTGTTCTTAAAACCTCTGCTTCACCACTTTGTTTAGTAAAAAGTTCAAAAAATTTCTTGACAAATATTCGAAACAAAAAAAGTAATACAAAGGTGATTACAAAATTGATGAACAATGCCGATATAAAAAATATTTTTTTCCCGGTAATCAGATGTGTGAAATAATTAAATAATACAAGTGTTACTAAAGCACAACTTGTGGACAGTAGTAATTTTATAACATCGATAAAAGAAGAGTGGCGAATGATCCCTGAGTATGTTTTGAACAGTAAAAAGAAAATCATATTTACTATCAAAATAATACCAAATCGCACCGCAATAGTTAAAGTATCGTAAAATTCAACTTCAAGATTTTTTACAACGGTGTACGTTATAACATTAGCAAGAACGACAAACAATACATCAATGCAAAAGATTATCCATCTAGGTAGGTATTCTAAGCTTAGAATATATTTTTCAAAGAACTTGCTTCGAGAAAAGTTTTTCGAATCATGTATATTATTACTATTTTTTATTTGCGAGGAATTTGCTTTCATGTATTGAACCGCGCTAACGAAATTGCGGCGGTGTGCAAATATAAAATATATTATTAAAGGAGATAGTAATTGATTGACTTTACTTGTCATTCCAGCTTGTTTTTAATCAAGATAAAATAACTTCGTATGATTGCCAAAAATTCATACTTTTTAGTGATTATTTATTTCATTATAAATCAAAATTTGAATATATTGATTTCACTTTATTATAATTCTGCTACACAACCGCAGAAAACCGTTTTTTTATTTGCGACAAGCTCAAAAATTAATGATACGTTTTTCACTAATGTGTTTTTGACGAATCACTATATTTTTTATCTCAAAAAAAAACTACTAAAAAAGAAAGTCTAATACAACGCTCAACGATATTGCTTGTTCAATCCTATTTCATGGAGTTGCTTAACATCGAAAAAAAAGCAAAACTCTTAAAATTCAAAGTTTTATAAAATAAAAGTAACTCCTTGTTATTTCGCGAATTTTGATATTTTATTGCTAAAAATACAGATAAACCAAATGGCTATCTAAATGAAAAGTCTCATCATTTTCAATTCAACAAATCAGATTTCGCCCGCTCTAAGGCACTATAGACACTTTTCACATCTTGTGAAAACTCTTTTTTCAAAATTAAGTTGGCAGTATCTGTATGAACAAAAATAGTATCCTGAACACCAATAAAAGCAGTGTAATTTTTGGTGCCAATAACCATATTACCGTTTTCATCAACGGGATGACCTATTGTTTTCAAATAATCATATACTGATTCGAAAGATCCTAAATCTGACCATTCAAATTGAGAGCCTACAACTTTAATTTTTTTTGATCGTTCCATCACGGCATAATCAATACTTATTGAAGGAATATCTAGAGAAAGTGCTAAATCTAAATTGCCTTCATCATTATTTTCCCAAGCTAGTTTTGCTGTTTCAAATACCTTTGGGGCATACATTTTAAGTTCCTCTAAAAAGACACCTGCTTTAAAGCAAAACATCCCGCTGTTCCAAAGAAAATTCCCTTTTGCAATAAAATCACGTGCGGTAACTTGGTTTGGCTTTTCTCTAAATGAGAGCACGTTATCGCCATTGCGTTCAATATAACCGTATCCAGTTTCTGGTTTGGTAGGAACAATTCCAAAAGTAACGATAGCTCCATGAGATGCTTTTTCAATTGCTTCTTGAATTGCTTCTTCATAACGTTCGATCTCACCAATAATGTGATCTGAAGGTGTGACCAACAAAATATCATCTTCATTTGATGCAAATGAAGCAAAAGCAATTGCTGCCGCTGTATTTCGTGGCGTTGATTCGATAATATCTATATAACTCGTATTCGATTTTTCTAATACAGCTTTGCTAAGATGACAATTGTCTATATTACCAACTACCATTACCTTGTCAGCTATATTACGATTGCGATCTACCGTCATTTCAAATAATGATTTACCTTCAAAAATATCGAGGTATTGTTTGGGTTGGCTTTTTCTTGATAATGGCCAAAGTCTACTCCCTACTCCACCAGTTAAGATGACATGTGTTACTAATTTTTTCTTTTCCATACCTTACTTATTAATTCGTATTAGTAATCTTATTTTATATTTTATTACCTTAAATTTTACTTTACGTAAATTTCGCTAGCAAAAATAAATAACTTTCACATTGGATGCTTTTGTTAAAAACATCGACCCGACTTTTTAAAGCAGAATTATAACTAAATATTTTGTTTACTTCAAATAAAAAGTGACGTGTTCAATTCTACAGATCGCCCTTTATTCTATTACAATTTCCCATCCGCTTTATCTCCTAAAACGCCTTTGACATCATACAAAATACTGTTGGTATTTTTTAATACCGAAATATCAAGTTCTAAAAATTCCTTATGTGCTACTCCTAGTACAACCGTATCAAATTTTTGTTTTGGAATCGTATTAGTAGTTATTAATGCATATTCTTTCTGTACTTCAATTGGATTTGCAAGAGGATCATAAATAGTAATTTCAATACCGTATTCCGTCAAGGCGGATATCACATCTATGATTTTAGTATTTCGAACATCGGGACAATTTTCTTTAAACGTAATACCCAACATTAATAGAGTTGCTCCATTTACTGAAATTCCTTTTTTAATCATAAGCTTAACGATTTGTGCAGCGACGTATTCTCCCATACTATCATTTAAACGACGACCTGCCAAAATAATTTCGGGATGGTAACCAAACTCTTGTGCTCGCTGGGCTAAATAATATGGATCAACGCCTATGCAATGACCGCCTACTAAACCTGGTTTAAAAGGTAGAAAGTTCCACTTAGTTCCTGCTGCTTCCAAAACAGCATGGGTGTCGATTTCCATCAAATTGAAAATTTTTGCTAATTCGTTGACAAAAGCAATGTTTATATCTCGTTGAGAATTCTCAATTACCTTTGCTGCTTCTGCTACTTTTATAGAAGGAGCTAAATGTGTTCCTGCGGTAATTACTGAGCGATATAATTCATCTACTTTCTGACCTGTTTCTGGAGTAGATCCTGAAGTTATTTTTAAGATTTTCTCGACAGTATGTTCCTTATCGCCAGGATTGATTCGCTCCGGTGAATATCCCACAAAAAAATCTAGGTTGAATTTTAAGCCCGATACTTTTTCTAAAACAGGTACACATTCCTCTTCCGTTGCGCCAGGATAAACTGTTGATTCATATATAACGATGTCACCTTTTTTCAATACTTTGCCCACCGTCTCGCTCGACTTATATAACGGTGTCAAATCTGGACGATTGTTTTTATCGACTGGCGTAGGCACAGTAACCACATAGTAATTGCAATGGCTTATATCTTTAATATTTGTAGTGCAAAACAATCCATTGCTAGCTGAAACATCATTTACCAAAACATTTTGCAAGGTTTCAGAGTCAATTTCTAGCGTTGAATCGGTTCCTAGTTTCAGTTCAGCAACCCGAATCACATTGATGTCAAATCCCACAACGGAGTACTTTGTAGCTAATAAGCGCGCTAAAGGTAAACCTACGTATCCAAGACCTACAACCGCTATTTTTATATTAGATTCCATCTATTTTTAATCCTATTTGATAATATTCCTTTAACAATTCGCTTTCCAACTCAAAACCAAATTAACAATTCACGCTTTTTACGGTTACACAAATATAGTGAGTCAGTTATTTATTTTCGTCCTTTTTCAAAACAGAAAGAATTTAATAGCTTTATTTTGTAAAACTACTGATACTAAAAAATGCGTTGTGTAATTGCAATTTATGAGACTAATATCAAAAATAAAAAGTTATTTTAAATAATTTTGCGCTAACATAAACAAAGCAGTTTTATAATATTTAGGTCCATCTAAGCTCTTAATTAAATCGTAAAAAAGCACTAATTATACCCAAAATCTGCTTCGATCAGCGTAATGTTATATGTGTTGCGTTTTAATTTTGACTTTTAGCGGACGTTAGAATTACAACTTCTTTTTTATTTTCAAAACGCATCCCAACGATTCTAAAACTAGCACATAATGCGTATTATTGATCTCTTGTACAACTGCTTTCTGATTAGAGAAAGGCCCCGATTCTAATTTTATAGCATCGCCAATTTTAATAGATTCTACCAAAATATCTGCTCCATCAGCATTGTCCAACCATTTTTTGATAACGCTAATTTCTTCGTCTCGAACAATAGCAGCTTTCCCTAGCCAAAATAAATACCGAACAACTCCCGAAGCGCTAAAAACAGTATTCCGCTGGGATTCCTCTAATTGAACAAAAACATAAGAATTAAATAGCGGAACTTCAATTTTTTTCTTGCGATCTGACCATTGACGCACTTGAGTTATTAACGGACAATAGCATTCTATACCACTCTTTATTAATTGTTCTGCAACTTTTTTCTCCCATTTGGGTTTCGTGTAAACTACATACCAATTCATACTTTTTTATTTTTTTATGTGTTGAGACAGTTTTAAGTTATCTGTTAGAAGTTACTTTTTTTGAATTCGAAATCGTGAACTAAACTATTCCGTTCATTTTATTAACTCTTTTCCTCCCCGAACCTCGTAACTTAAATCTCGCACCTCGCATCTCGTACCTTATATCTCGTACCTTTTACCTCATACCTTGTACCAAATATTTTTTACCTCGTACCTTTTACCTCGTACCTCGTACTTCAAACCTCGCACCTCGTACCTTTTACCTCATACCTCCTTTTACCTCGTATCTCGTACTTCAAACCTCGCACCTCGTACCTTTTACCTCGTACCTAATTATGCCCCTACTCCATGATATACAAATCCAATTGCTTTTAATTCCGCTCCATTTAATAAATTTCTACCATCAAAGATAAAGGCTGGTTTTTGCATAGCATCGTAAATCTTTTGCCAGTCAAAAGTTTTAAATTCGTCCCATTCTGTTAATACGGCAATAGCATGTGCATTATGGCAGGCTTGGTACGGATCTGTAAAGCAACTTATTCTATTTTCATTCTTTTCAGCTGTTCTAGTTTCCAAATAATTTAGATCATCGATGATTTTATTTGTAGAAACTTTCGGGTCGTAAACGGCGATATTTGCATGCTCATTGATTAAATCATCAGCCACGTAAATAGCGGCAGATTCCCTAGTGTCGTTTGTATCTTTCTTAAAGGCCCAACCTAAAAACGTAATTTTCTTCCCTGAAACGGTGTTGTAAAGCGTTTGAACAATTTTATCCGAAAATCGTCTTTTTTGATGATCATTCATGATAATTACTTGTTCCCAATAATCAGCTACTTCATTTAATCCATACGACTTGGCAATATAAACCAAATTCAAAATATCTTTTTGGAAACAAGAACCGCCAAAACCAACCGATGCTTTCAGAAACTTTGAGCCAATTCGACTGTCCATTCCTATGGCTTTTGCTACTTCACTAACATCGGCCCCTGTTTTTTCACATAATTCCGACATTGCATTGATAGACGAAATTCGCTGTGCTAAAAAAGCATTTGCAGTCAACTTTGACAATTCTGAAGACCACACATTTGTAGTTAAGATTTTTTCATCAGATACCCAATTTGAATAAACGTTAACGAGTGATTGTATTGCTTTTTGTCCTTCAACAGTACTGTCACCGCCTATTAAAATCCGATCTGGATTTAATAAATCTTCTACAGCGGTACCCTCTGCTAGGAATTCAGGATTTGATAAGATTTGGAATTGCACACCATTCCCAGTATTATCTAAAATACTTTTAATAGCCTCCGCGGTCCGCACAGGTAGTGTTGATTTCTCGACCACAATTTTATTATCCTTGGCAACCCTTGCAATTTGTCTTGCGCATAATTCTATATATTTTAGGTCAGCAGCCATGCCTTTTCCTTTTCCGTAGGTTTTAGTGGGCGTGTTTACTGAGATAAAAATAATTTGCGCTTCATCAATTGCTTTATCTACATCTGTCGAAAAAAACAAATTTCTTCCTCTTGCCTCTCCAACAATTACATCTAATCCTGGTTCGTAAATTGGTATTTGGCTTAAATCTTTATCATTCCAAGCTGCGATACGAGCTTCATTCAAATCCACAACGGTTACTTGTATGTGAGGACATTTTTGTGCTATTACTGCCATAGTTGGTCCACCAACATATCCTGCGCCAATGCAACATATTTTTGTAATTCCCATGTTTTTTTCGTTTTGGTTTTTGGTTGTCGGTTCAATAACTTTTACTTTGCCATTCAGGCTTATAATTTTACGCTTTTTCTTCTTTGTTCTTTTCCCTTTCCTTACTTAGAATCAATAAGCTACTTCAAATTCTCCCAATACCATTTGACTGCTTCTTTCAATCCTTGTTGCATCGAATATTGCGGATTATAACTGAGTAGTCTTTTCGCTTTGTCAATACTTGCTAAGGAATGCGGAATATCTCCGGCTCTATTTGGTCCGTAATTTACAGCTATGTTTGCAATTTTAGGATCATAAACTGCTAGAAACTCTTTAAGATAATCTATTAAATTATTTAATGTATTTCTATCGCCAAAAGCAGTATTGTAAATAGTATTAATAGCTTCAGGATTTTGTGTTAACATCGCCAACTCATTCATTTGAATTACATTGTCGATATACGTAAAATCACGAGAATAATTGCCATCACCATTTATATTTGGACTTTCGTGTTGCATCAATTGCATTACAAATTTTGGAATTACAGCAGCATAAGCACCTTTTGGATCTTGCTTTCGACCAAAAACATTAAAGTATCGTAGTCCGATTGTCTCTAAACCATAGGTTTTGCTAAAAATTTCGGCATACAGCTCATTTACGTATTTTGTTATTGCATAAGGAGAAAGCGGTTTCCCTATTATTTCTTCCACTTTTGGTAAGGATTCTGAATCTCCGTACGTAGAGGAACTAGCTGCATATATAAACCGTTTTACTTTCTCATCTCGAGCCGCAACTAGCATATTTAAAAATCCAGAAACATTGACATCATTTGTGGTAACAGGATCTTTTAAAGACCGTGGTACCGAACCTAAAGCTGCTTGATGCAATACATAATCTACTCCTTTGACTGCATTTACACAATCAGAAGCATTCCGAATGTCGCCCTCGATTAATCTGAAATTTGGATTTTGTAAGCATTTTGTCAAATTATGGCGGTGACCAGTGGCAAAATTATCCAAACATATTACCTGATCTCCTTTAGACAAAAAATATTCGCATAAGTTAGCACCTATAAATCCAGCGCCTCCTGTTATTAAAATTACACTTCGATTTCGTTGTGTCATTACATTAAATTTTTATGTTCGGTCTCTAAATCGATTTACTTTTTCGCAATCTTTTAGCAATCTTTTGATATAAATTCAGTGGTTTGTCCTCTTCATAATAACCATGAGCATAAGAACCGTATCCATAGCCATAACCTGTTCCGTATTTTGCCTTGTTTTCTAAACCGTTCAAAATTATACTCGTATTGTTTAATTCCCCGCGTTTCACTCGGTTATTCAATACTGTAATCATATCTTTTTTAGTCACATTCTGTCTAACAATATATAGCGTAACATCGCAATATTGTGCGAGTTCTAGCGCATCCGACACAAGACCAACAGGTGGCGTATCTAAAATAATATAATCGTATTTTTTCTTTAATTCCTCAATCAATTCTTTCATTCCTTCGCTAAGAATCATTTCAGCTGGATTTGGCGGCACTGGCCCTGACAATATAACGTCCAAATAAGGAATAGAAGTATGATTTATGATTTCGTCAACCGTTTTTTGCTTGATTAAATAATTAACCACGCCTACCTCATTCGTCAAATTAAATTCGGAAGCTAATTTAGGTTTTCTTAAATCAAGACCAATTACAACTGTTTTCTTCTCGCTCAAGGCAAAAACGGTAGCGATGTTTATAGAACAGAATGTTTTTCCTTCACCACTTACTGACGAGGTTATCATCAAAGTTTTAGCACCATCAACATTTTGTTTTTTGTAAAGAAATTGAAGTGAAGATCGAATTGCCCGAAAAGATTCTGACAGTGCTGATTTTGGTTTGTCGTAAACTGCTAGATTTCCGCTGTCTTTGTTCACTCCAACAACGCCTATTAATGGAATTTTTGTCATCTTGCTGATGTCCTCAGCATTTTGAACCGAATCATTTATAAAGAAAATGGCAAAAACAAAAATCAATGGAATGAGAATGCCTAAAAATAAAGCTAACACATAATTGACTGATGTCTTGGGTCCAATTAATCCGCCTCCCACATCTTTTGCTGGATCTATAAAATGAATATCAGATAAATTTGCTGCTTTTACAATATCGGCCTCACTCCTTTTTTGCAGAAAAGTACTGTAAATGTTATCGCTTAAATCGTATTTTCTCTTGATCTTTATTAATTCTTGTTGATCATCTGGAAGGCGCTTAATTGTGCTTTCAGTTTCATTTATCTTACCACTTACCATTGCTAAATCGTACTCTAAAGAAGATTTAGCAGTTGCTATGTTTTCAAGAAGTACATTTTTAATAGCCTCCATTTGATTGTCAAAATCTTTAAAAATCTTGTCGCTTTTAACCGCATAAGCCATTTCTGATCGTTGCGTAGAAAGTGCAATTAGTTTTGAAACATTAACTACAATGTTAGGATCTTCGATTCCGGCAACAGATGGCGCGGGTAGTTTACCATAATTTACACTGTTTTTCAAATAGGCTTTCAGCGAGTTGTAATACGCCATTTTGCGATTTACTTCATCTTTTGTAATGTCAAACTCGAGGATTTTATCAGCGAATTTAGCTCCACCATCTTCGACATCAAAAATATTTTTCCCCTTGCGAAAAGTTTTGAGCTCATCCCCAGTTTCCTTTAACTGGGATTCCATAGCTACTAGTGTGCTATCTATAAAGGCAATTGTATTTGTAGCAAACTGATTTTTACTATCAAGCTGTCTTTTGATTAGCATTTTGACAGTCGAATTTAAATATTCTACCAGTCTAGCTTTATTTGTTCCCTGCATTGCCAAGGTAATAATAGACCCCCCTTTATCGTCTGAACCAACATTTATTCCCTTGTATCCGGATACTGTTCCGTCAAAATCACTAAAACTGACAAAATATTCGTTTCCTACATAAAAGCCTGGATTGTCAGTGATTTGTAATTTCCAGTTCAGAAACGGCAGCGAAACTTTTTCACCTACTTTATACTTTTTAACAAAATCGCCTGTGACAACTGCTGTAGAACTATAGCTATTACTTGCATAAGTAATAACAGAAACGCTCGGATTCTCAAAAGGAATTCTGATTTCGTATTCATTTTCACTTATAAATTTGATTCCAATAAGTGCGCCCGCAAGTTGCGCCTTAGATTTATCAATAGCTACATAAAATGGAACAGCACCATAGCCATCAATTAAATTGTATTCTCCTTCCACGAGATAATTGATGTAATATTGCAGTTTATCAACAACTAACTCATTGTGGGAGCGTGATTGTAATGTTGTGGAAATAGTTTGAACCTGATCTGATGTCCCGCCCCAGTTAAAAACTAAACTTGTATTTGAAGTGAAAAGCGGATTACTTTCTTCCTTTATTGAAATAAGGGTTTCCATACCATAGATTTTCTCTTTACGTATATTGACCTGGTAGGCAATTGTAAAACTGATTAACAAACTAGCTAAAAACCACTTCCAATAGCTTCCTATTTTAACTAAAAATCCTTTAAAGTCAAAACTAACCTGATTTTCAAAAATCGAAAAATCTTTTATATCTAACATTCTAGTACTTCAGTTTTTAGTTTCTTAATAGCAAAAAAGTTGTAGTGGCTAAAGATAGTAAAGTAATTATAGTTCCTAATGACTCTATACCTGTTTTTCCTGTACCCCAAGATTTCTGTTTCAATGGTTTGATATAAATATAATCGTTAGGTTGTAAATAGAAATACGGAGATTTCATTACGTTTATATCGGTGAGATCTAGATCGTGCATTTCAACACCTGTTGGCGTTTTTCGCATGATCGTTACTGCTTTTCTATTTCCAGTTATCGTTATATCGCCTGCATTTGCAATAGCTTCCATGATATTTACATGTTCCTGAAATAAACTTTTTGTCCCGGGAGCGCCTATTTCTCCATTGATTGTATATCGAAAACCCGCTAACTTCACGGTTACAAAAATATCAGCTTCTTTAGTGAAATATTCTAAAAGTAATTGTTTTTCAACTCGAATTCTAACTTCATCAAGCGTGTAACCTATAACGTTTAATTCTCCTAATACAGGAAAACGAATATTGCCGTGGTCATCGACGGTGAATCCATCAAAATACAATGCTGTCTCTGATTTTCCAGCGGTAGCATCATTACTTGTTGGGTTAAAAATAGTAACTAATTTTGGATCTATTGCTTTTATAGTGATGCTCAAGACATCATTTATTTGTAAACGATAAGGTTTTGTTTCTACCGCCGAAACCGAAGATGTTGGCTTTGAACCGTCTTTTTTTTGAAGATAAATTAAATCGCTAGTAGGAATACAAGAAGTAAACAACATACTAACAAATAGCAATAAAAAGAGTACTAATCTGCTCATTTTTTGGAATTTTTATCGACAAATATAGCTTTTCATTTAGGATTTAAAAGCATTGCGAATCTATAAATAGCTAATTTAATTATTTTTAAATCCCTTTTCAAATGGAACTCTTTGTAAAATACTTCGACCTAATGTAACTTCATCTGCAAACTCTAACTCGTCACCCACAGAAATTCCTCTAGCAATTGTCGAAATAATAATAGTACTTTCTATAATTTGTTTATAAATATAAAAATTTGTAGTGTCACCTTCCATTGTTGAACTTAAAGCAAATATTACTTCGCTTACATTTCCTGACTTTACTTTCTCCACTAATGTGGTTATGTTTAGTTGGCTTGGGCCAATGCCGTCAATAGGAGAAATTTTACCTCCTAAAACATGGTAGATTCCTCTAAACTGCCCGGTGTTTTCAATTGCCATGACATCTCGTATGTCTTCTACGATACAAATTATTTGATGATTCCGGCTTTTATTAGCGCAAATTTCACAAATTGCGCTATCAGAAATATTATGACAACTAATGCAATATTTTATATCCTCCCGCATTGCAACAAGTGATTGCGATAAAAATCCAGTTTGTTCTTTGGGTTGTTTTAACAAATGTAAAACGAGTCGAAGCGCCGTTCGTTTGCCAATTCCAGGTAGCTGTGACATTTCGTTCACCGCTTTCTCTATTAATTTCGAAGAAAATTCCATAACTGCAAAAGTAGTCAATTTGGAAACGAGAAATTTTTATCTCGATAGATTTTTAGGTGATTTATTTATCAAAATATCAAACAACAATTATATCACATTAAAGTTAATACGAAGCTTACGAATACTATTGAAAAACCAATTATTTACCAAACTTTAAGCTCAATATTATTCAATTTACCAAACACTTCAAATGAATAGCCGTTAGTATATTTCGTAAATAAATTTATCAAACTATTAATATTGATTAGTCGACAATAACACCAGTGTACAGGCAACTTCAACTTTAATATCATTTAATTTTAATAACTGGTAAAATTCTGGATTTTCCGTTCCTGGATTAAAAATAACACGCTTTGGCTTTGTGTCCACTATATAATTGTAATAATCACGCTGACGCATTGGATTTAAATATAACGTGACAGTGTCGATATTTTTTAATGGGATTGCTTTTGTTTGAATTTTTATACCAGCAACTTCACCTGCATTTTGACCCAATGCAAGCACAGAATGTCCCTTATCTACTAACATATTTACTGCTTTGAAAGCGTATCGTTCTGGTTTAGTCGTAGCACCAAGAACTAAAGTTTTTTTATTTTTTATCATTATCTAAAATTGTATCCGGCAAAAGTAATCAAAAAGGATTATTCGTTTAGGTATTTTAAGGTTTACTTATAATTAGCGTCTAAAAAGCAGCCTGATCGTGGTTTAGCAAGCATCAAAGCAAAAACTTAAATATCCTTATATTTCTTCAATAGTTTAAAAAAACATAATATTTTATTCTCTTTACTATAATTTTCTAATTTATAAAAATTAGATTAATTAAAAACAATTCGCGACGGTAAATGACCTGACTATTTGTAGTAGTAATAATTTAATAAAAACAATCGCTTAACTTAAAAGAATAAAAAAAGAGTATTTTTGCCGTAATAATTTGAAAATATGGATCTCTTTATTTATTTATTTGTTGCTCTTTTTTCGGTTTTGAACCCTATTGGTACCGTTCCTATTTTTGTGGGACTTACACAAGATGACACTAAAAAAGAACGTTCCAGAATTTCTTTATGGACAGCGATTAATGTATTTATCATTTTAATTGTATCTTTTTTTATAGGACAGTATGTTTTACTTTTCTTTGGAATTAGTATTGATGCACTGCGAATAGCAGGCGGCATCATAATCGTAAATTCGGGTTTTTCATTACTTTCAGGTAAATTCACTAAAAAGCGTGGTATTAGTAAAAAAGCAGAAACTGATGCACAAAAACGAAACGATATAGCATTGACTCCGTTAGCAATTCCTATGCTTGCTGGTCCAGGTTCTATTTCGTTACTCATTGCATTTTATCAGGAACACAATGAAACGATGGAGATTATTATATCTTCATTTGCGATTCTTGCCATTGCAATAACTATTTTTATTATACTGAGAAGTGCTCATTATTTGGCCAAAATTCTAGGCGCTTCAGGGATTGTAGCAATCTCAAGAATTGTTGGTTTTATTGTAATTGCAATAGGAATTCAGTACATAGTAAGTGCAATTATTAACATTATAAAATCTAATTTATAACGTCAGAGCTTTTAAAGTTAGTTTTTTGGCAGAAAAATCTCAGCCATCATACACCTAGCACTTCCGCCTCCACACGCTTCTATTGTGTCCAAGCTAGAACTCAGGATTTCAGCATGCTTTTCTAATTGTTTCACTTGTTTATCCGTCAAACTTTGATGTGCCGATGTGCTCATTATTAAGTATCTTTTTTCATTAGCTCCGCGAATTTCAAGCATATTACCTGCAAAATTATTCATTTGCCCTTCGGTAATAATAACAACTTCTTTCCCATTTTCCTTTAAATTATCAAGAACCATTTTGCGCTCTTTTTTGTCATCGATACAATCAGAACAAATTACAGCAAAAGTTTCGCCTAAACACATCATCACATTAGTATGATAAATGAGTTTTCGCTCACCGTATACAGTTTGGAAAGCTTCAAAAATTACCGGAGCATAATCAAAATCCTCACAAAATTCTATGAATAATTCTTCATCAGCACGCGGAGATAAAGCGCAGTACGCCTTATTATTTGCTCGATCAAGAAGTAAACTTCCTGTTCCTTCAAGAAAAAAACCATCCTCTTCAGCCGAAGTATAATCAACAATATTATGGATTACAAAACCTTTATCTTCTAACATATCCAAAATCTCTTCGCGGCGTTCTTCACGACGATTTTCAGCAAACATGGGATATAAAGCAACATCTCCATTTTCATGAAAGGAGATCCAATTATTTGGAAAAACACTATCCGGAGTGCTTGGTTCTAAAGTGTCATCAACTACGGTTACATCAACCCCCACAGCCCGTAATTTCTCGGCGAAAGTGTCAAATTCCTGCTGTGCCTTTGCGTTTACAGTTGCTGGTAAAAGTCCATCTAGAACTTTTTGATAATAATTGTTTACTGCAGTTTGTTCATTCATTCTGAACGCCACTGGCCGAATCATCAATATTGAATTTGTTGTTTGTTTCATATTTTTCACCCAAATATGGGAATTAATTATTGTTACAATTTTTATATTTTTAGTTTTGGTCGTCTGGCCAAAGCTGGCTAAGTTATTTTCCTAATCAGCGGTAAAGTTGAGCAGCGAAGCAACCCTTCTTGCTTAGCAATTTCTGCGTACGGAATCTCTTCTACAATAAAATCATTTTGCCGCAACCAATTATTAAGTCGAGTAAAGTTTCTTTCTGAAACGACCACATTGGCATCTATAGAGAAAACATTGGAATTCATATTGTACATTTCGTCTCTTGTTAGATGAAATAAATTTTCCTTGCCAAAAAGGTTGACAAGAAATAAATAATCCGCCTCTTCACGGAATCCACTTTTGTAAATAATCCCTTTATCTATCCCAACAGGCTGAAAACAGCAATCTAAATGCAACGCATTATCCCGTGCTTCAATTTTAGATTTTACCAAATCGAACTCTTTGACAATTTTATTTGGAAACAAATTTTTAATATATTGAACTCCTTCCTTATTAGTTCTCGCTGTGATATAATATTTATAATCGCTTCCTTTATAAGTTCCAATAAAAATATAATCATTCCACAACATTACATCACCGCCTTCTATGTGTACTTCCTCTGGCGGTCGAACTACTTTTATGGGATTAATTTGGTTGATAACATATTGAATCGCATCCAATTCGCGCTCTCGATCTGGTAGAATATTTGATTTTACAAAAACATCACCAATAACAAAACCGATGTCCCGAGCAAAAATCTGATTGTAATTTTCGATGTTCTCTGGACGAAAAACGGTTACATTATACTTTTTCAACACTTTCAAAAACGAATCCATTTCATTGATCATATCTGATTCGTGCGGATATGTTCCCGCCAGAATGTGTTCTAATGATTTTGGATCGTAAGCTTCTTCAGGTTTTGGTGTAGGTCCATTACTTAATGCAGAACCTAATACTACTGCAGTCAGTCTGGACGTTTCATTATTTATATTTAACTCTAGCATGCTTTCGGGTTTTGGCAAATATAAAAAAAGCTCCACAAATGTGAAGCTTTGAATATGAATTTATCTTTTTTCAGATGTTACAAAATCTCTTAACGGATGTCCTGTATAAATTTGTCTCGGTCTTCCTATTGGTTCTTTGTTTTCACGCATCTCTTTCCATTGTGCGATCCAACCTGGCAAACGACCTATAGCAAACATTACCGTAAACATATCAGTAGGAATTCCTAAAGCTCTGTATATTATTCCTGAATAAAAATCTACGTTAGGATATAACTGTCTTGAAACAAAATATTCATCCACTAATGCTGATTCCTCTAGTTTTTTTGCAATAGCAAGAATTGGATCATTTACGCCTAAAGTCGATAAAACTTCGTCCGCAGCTTTTTTAATAATTTTGGCTCTTGGATCGAAATTCTTATATACTCTATGACCAAAACCCATTAATCTAAACGGATCATTTTTATCTTTGGCTTTAGCCAAATATTTATCGGCATCACCACCTGTTCTGTGAATTTCTTCCAGCATTTCAAGAACTGCTTGATTTGCTCCACCATGTAGAGGTCCCCAAAGTGCAGAAACTCCCGCTGAAATTGATGCAAATAAACCCGCATGAGAAGATCCTACCATCCTAACTGTCGATGTTGAACAATTTTGTTCGTGATCAGCGTGAAGGATAAATAATTTGTCTAACGCATTGATAACTATAGGATTTTGTTTGTACGGCTCAGTAGGTAATTCAAACATTAATCGCATAAAATTTTCTACATATCCTTTTGTATTATCATAATAATTCAACGGATAACCCATACTTTTTCTGTATGTCCAAGTTGCAATAACCATGAATTTTGCCATCGTTTTACAAACAGCTTCATACATTTCTTTTTCATTCTCTACATTTACTGATCTAGGATTGAAAGCTGTCAAAGCACTTGTTAAAGCAGATAACACGCCCATTGGGTGTGCTGTTTTAGGAAAACCATCAATGATGCTTTTCATTTCTTCATTTACCAAAGTGTATCTGGTAATATCTTTTTCAAATTGTTCTAATTGAGATGCAGTTGGTAATTCTCCAAAAATAACTAAATAAGACACTTCAAGGAAATGTCCTTTTTCAGCTAAATCTTCAATGGAATATCCTCGATAGCGCAGAATTCCTAACTCACCGTCTAAGAAAGTAATTTCGCTGGTACAGGAACCTGAATTCTTATAACCTGGATCTAGCGTAATCATTCCTGACAAATCACGTAATTTACTAATATCTATAGCCACTTCATTTTCACTTCCCGTAACCATTGGTAGTTCAAATTTTTCACTATTAACCTCTAATATTGCTGTTTTTGACATAATATAATTGAAATAAACTTTTAAAAATAATAATTTACCAAATCTACTGAATTAAAGACCAACTAAAAAAAGAATAATCCAACGAATGTGTTAAAAATAACAAAAAAAACCGCTCATTTATAGAACGGTTTTTAAAAGACTTACACAAAAATTTACTAATTTTTAAAAGCATTTTTCCCTGGGAAGTATGCTGTATTTCCTAACTCCTCTTCAATACGAAGTAATTGATTGTATTTTGCCATACGATCAGAGCGCGAAGCAGAACCTGTTTTTATTTGTCCGCAGTTCAACGCTACCGCTAAATCAGCAATGGTATTGTCTTCAGTCTCACCTGATCGATGAGACATCACAGAAGTGTATCCTGCGTTTTTAGCCATATTAACAGCAGCTATAGTTTCGGTTAAAGTACCTATTTGATTTACTTTTATTAAGATTGAATTTGCAATTCCTTTAGTAATTCCTGTTGACAATCGCTCTACATTGGTAACAAAAAGATCATCTCCAACTAATTGTACTTTATCTCCGATCTTCTCTGTAAGTAGTTTCCATCCATCCCAGTCATTTTCATCCATTCCATCTTCGATAGAAATAATTGGATATTTGGCGGCAAGTTCCGTTAAATAATCAACTTGTTCTGCCGAAGATCTTATTTTCCCTGTTTCACCTTCAAATTTTGAATAATCATATTTTCCATCTACATAAAACTCTGCTGCAGCACAGTCTAAAGCAATCATAATTTCATCACCAAAAGTGTAACCCGCTTTTTCAACTGCTACTTTGATAGTATCTAAAGCATCCTCGGTTCCTCCTGGTAGATTAGGTGCAAAACCACCTTCGTCACCCACGGCTGTTGAAAGGCCTCTATCATGTAGAACTTTTTTCAAACTATGAAAAATTTCAGTTCCCATTTGCATTGCATGTGTAAAAGAAGTCGCTTTCACTGGAAAAATCATAAATTCTTGAAAAGCTATTGGCGCATCAGAATGAGATCCTCCATTGATAATATTCATCATCGGAACTGGCAATGTATTAGCCGAAACACCACCTATGTATCTGTATAAAGGTAAACCTAGTTCGTTAGCGGCAGCTTTTGCAACCGCTAGAGAAACTCCTAAAATTGCATTAGCACCTAAATTAGATTTATTAGAAGTTCCATCTAAATCAATCATCATTTGATCAATTAAGTTTTGTTCAAAAACTGAAACTCCTAAAAGTTCCTCAGATATAACAGTATTTACATTTTTTACTGCATTTAGAACGCCTTTCCCTAGATAAGCTTTACCTCCATCTCGTAACTCAACTGCCTCATGTTCACCAGTTGATGCTCCTGATGGTACTGCTGCTCTTCCTAACACACCATTATCTGTAATAACATCTACTTCGATAGTGGGATTTCCTCTTGAATCGAAAATTTGTCTTGCGTGAATTTTGATAATTATACTCATATCCTTAATTTTAAATTTTATTACAAATATATCCTATCTTTTTGATTCATTTAATGAAAAAAGTGAATCTTATTAACGAAAACGTTGTAATTATTTGGAGAAGATATAATTATCGTGTAACGCAATCGAGCATATTTATAATATGAATCTAAAATAAATTCCGGTTTAACTACAGATCTTTTTAATAAAAAAGGGATCTACTTTTCAAAAAGTAAATCCCTTATTCATTTAGAACTTAGTACATAAATACACTAATCACTAAAATTATCCTTTAATATTATCGATAAATTGATCAAATAAGTAGGACGCATCATGTGGTCCAGGACTGGCTTCAGGATGGTATTGAACAGAAAAACAATTTTTATTTTTCATACGCATTCCAGCTACAGTTCCATCATTAAGGTGTACATGTGTGATTTCTAGTTCAGCGTTGCTTTCAAGTTCTTCTTTATTTACGGCAAAACCGTGATTTTGAGAAGTAATTTCTCCGTTACCTGTAATTACATTTTTTACTGGATGATTAATTCCTCGATGACCGTTGAACATTTTGTAGGTAGAAATTCCGTTCGCTAAACCTATTACTTGATGTCCAAGACAAATCCCAAATAATGGTTTATTGTGTTCCAAGATTTCTTTAGCCAATTGAATAGCACCCGAAAGCGGCTCAGGATCTCCTGGTCCATTTGACAAGAAAAACCCGTCAGGATTAAAGGATGCTAATTCTTGATAAGTCGAATCGTATGGGAACACTTTTATGTAGCAATCTCTCTTTGCAAGATTGCGAAGAATATTTTTCTTTATTCCTAAATCTAATGCTGCTATTTTATATGTTGCATTCTCATCACCGAATAAATAAGATTCTTTTGTAGAAACTTTAGAAGCCAATTCTAAGCCATTCATGTCAGGAACGCTAATAAGTGCTTCCTTTAGATCCTCGATAGAAGTGCCATCCGTACAAATTACTGCATTCATGGCTCCGTTGTCACGAATGTAACTTACAAGTGCTCGTGTGTCCACATCAGAAATACAAATGAGATTTTGTTTAGTAAAATAATCTTCTAAACTTCCTGATGTATCTACACGAGAATAGTTAAAACTGAAATTTTTACAAATTAATCCTGCTATCTTTATGCTATCTGATTCGACTTCAGAATCATTTACTCCGTAATTCCCAATGTGCGCATTGGTTGCCACCATCAATTGCCCATAGTAAGAAGGGTCTGTAAAAATCTCCTGGTAACCAGTCATTCCTGTATTAAAGCAAACTTCACCAAAAGCAGTTCCACTAATTCCTATCGACTTTCCGTGAAAAATAGTTCCATCACTTAATAGGAGAATAGCGCTTTGTCTTGTTGTGTATTTCATTAGTAGTAGTGTAAATGTTGTGTTGTTGACAAAAATGCCAAAGTAATTTTACATCAGTAATTAAAGTGCAAATTTAATTTTTTAAAATAGTCAAAGCAAAAAAAATATACGGTAAATGTTCTTGGAGCCCCCAAAATTAGTGTTCAAAGTATTACTTTTCCACAACAGCCCTGATGGAAGCGGCATCCTCCTTGCCCAGCGTTTGGGCGAGGAGATACAGCATACAGCAGGAGTGAGCAAGTGATAAAAACATTTAGTTCTGCTCCAAAAAAAAAATCAAAAAAAAAGGATAAACTATAAATAGCCTATCCTTGTTTTTATTGAATTATTATTAGCATAATTATTCTGCAGGGTCAGTTGTTGTTTCAGCTTCGGCAGTTGGAGCTGCAGCTTCAGTAGCATCATCTGCTTTCTTTGCTTTAGCACCACGACGGCTTTTTGCTTTTTTAACTTCTTTTTTACCTCCGTTGTAAAGTTCATTGAAATCTACAAGTTCGATCATTGCCATATCAGCATTATCTCCTAAACGATTTCCAACTTTAATGATACGTGTGTATCCACCTGGACGGTCACCTACTTTAGCAGCTACGTCTCTGAACAAGTCAGTTACCGCATATTTGCTACGTAAATAAGCGAAACAAATACGACGATTGTGAGTCGTATCAGCTTTAGATTTTGTTATTAAAGGCTCAACAAATTGTTTAAGCGCTTTTGCTTTAGCAACAGTAGTATTAATACGTTTGTGCTCAATAAGAGAACAAGCCATATTAGCTAACATAGATTTTCTATGTGCAGTCTGTCTGCTTAAGTGATTGAATTTCTTTCCGTGTCTCATGACGTGTTTTTTTATACTTTCATCTTGATGCTATCCGCGTTGGAGATCAAAATATGAAGTAATTTATTCTTTATCTAATTTGTATTTTGCTAAGTCCATACCGAAGTTTAAATTTTTAACTGCAACAAGTTCATCAAGTTCAGTTAAAGATTTTTTACCAAAATTACGGAATTTCATTAGGTCATTTTTATTGAACGATACTAAATCACCAAGTGTATCAACTTCAGCCGCTTTCAAGCAATTTAATGCTCTCACAGAAAGATCCATATCAACAAGCTTAGTTTTAAGCAATTGTCTCATGTGTAATGATTCTTCATCATACGATTCTGTTTGTGCAATTTCGTCAGCCTCAAGTGTAATTCTTTCGTCAGAAAACAACATGAAATGGTGAATAAGAACTTTTGCAGCTTCAGTAAGAGCATCTTTTGGATTAATAGAACCATCCGTCTTTATTTCAAAAACTAATTTTTCATAATCTGTTTTTTGCTCTACACGAAAGTTTTCGATCGTGTATTTTACATTTTTTACCGGAGTAAAAATTGAGTCTGTAAATATAGTTCCAATTGCAGCATTTTGTTTTTTATTCTCTTCAGCAGGAACGTAACCTCTACCTTTCTCGATTGTTAAGTCGAAATTAAGTTTGATTTTACTGTCTAAATTACAAATTACAAGTTCTGGATTCAGAACTTGGAAACCTGAAATAAATTTTTGAAAATCACCAGCTGTTAATTGATCTTTACCAGAAACCGAAATGGTAACTGATTCATTATCTATATCTTCGATTTGACGTTTAAAACGTACTTGCTTAAGATTAAGAATAATTTCGGTAACGTCTTCAACAACTCCTGCTATAGTAGAAAACTCATGATCTACACCTTCTATGCGAACCGATGTAATTGCATAACCTTCTAATGCTGAAAGCAAAACTCTTCTAAGTGCATTACCAACAGTCAATCCGTAACCAGGTTCTAAAGGTCTAAACTCAAATTTACCTTCAAAATCGGTTGAATCGATCATGATAACTTTATCGGGCTTCTGAAAATTAAATATTGCCATAAATTTCGACTAAGTCAATTATTATTTGTTGTACAACTCTACGATTAATTGTTCTTTAATGTTTTCTGGAATTTGAAGTCTCGCAGGTACAGTAACAAAAGTACCTTCTTTAACATCATTATTCCATGTAATCCACTCATAAACATGACTTGAATTAGATAAAGAACGTTCGATAGCATCTAAAGATTTAGATTTTTCACGAACTGCAACTTTGTCACCTGGCTTTAGGTGGTAAGAAGCGATATTTACTACATCACCGTTCACGGTAATGTGTCTGTGCGAAACTAATTGTCTAGCACCTCTTCTAGAAGGAGCAATTCCCATTCTAAAAACTACGTTGTCTAGTCTTGCTTCACATAATTGCAAAAGAACTTCACCAGTAACACCTTTGGTTGCTGATGCTTTCTTAAATAAACCTCTAAATTGCTTTTCTAATATTCCATAAGAATATTTAGCTTTTTGCTTTTCCATTAACTGGATTGCATATTCAGATTTTTTACCTCTTTTTTTAGCCATCCCGTGTTGTCCAGGTGGGTAACTTCTTCTTTCGAATGCTTTGTCATCTCCGAAAATTGCTTCGCCAAATTTACGTGCAATTCTAGTTTTTGGACCAGTATATCTTGCCATTTCTAAAAATTAAATTAAGGTAGAGATTATGAATTCAGGTCATATCCTTCGATAATCGTGTATTCTACCTAGTTATACTTAAATATATTATTAAACTCTACGTCTCTTTGGAGGACGACATCCGTTGTGAGGCATTGGAGTAACATCGATAATCTCTGTAACTTCAATTCCACCGTTATGTAAAGAACGAATAGCAGACTCACGTCCGTTTCCTGGTCCTTTTACATAAACCTTAACCTTTTTCAATCCAGCTTCAAGAGCTACTTTACTACAATCTTCTGCTGCCATTTGAGCCGCGTATGGAGTGTTCTTTTTAGAACCTCTAAAACCCATTTTTCCAGCTGACGACCAAGAAATAACTTCACCTTTTTTGTTAGTTAAAGAAATGATGATATTGTTAAAAGTAGCAGAAATATGAGCTTCTCCCGTTGATTCAACGATAACTTTACGTTTTTTTGCAGTTGCTTTAGCCATATTACTTATTATTTAGTTGCTTTTTTCTTGTTAGCAACAGTTTTTCTTTTACCTTTTCTTGTTCTAGAGTTGTTTTTAGTTCTTTGCCCTCTTAATGGAAGACCAGATCTATGACGGATACCTCTATAACAACCAATATCCATTAAACGTTTGATGTTTAAAGAAACTTCAGAACGCAATTCTCCTTCAATTTTGAAAGTTGATACTGCTTCACGAATTGCTCCGATCTCATCATCATTCCAATCTTGAACTTTTTTGTCTTGGCTAACTTGAGCTTTTTCTAAAATCTCAATTGCTCTACTTTTTCCTAATCCAAAGATGTAGGTAAGTGCTATAACACCTCTCTTGTTTTTTGGGATATCTACCCCTGCTATTCTTGCCATAATTATCCTTGTCTTTGTTTAAATCTAGGATTCTTTTTGTTTATTACGTACAATCTCCCTTTTCTTCGCACAATTTTGCACTCGGGACTTCTCTTTTTTACTGAAGCTCTAACTTTCATTTTGAATATCCTTTAATATCTATAAGTAATTCTTGCTTTTGACAAATCGTAAGGGCTCATTTCTAGTTTCACTTTATCACCAGGTAATAATTTGATGTAATGCATACGCATTTTTCCAGATATATGTGCTATTACAATATGCCCATTCTCTAACTCTACACGGAACATCGCATTCGACAATGCTTCGATGATTGATCCGTCCTGTTCTATTGCTGATTGTTTTGCCATAAAGTTAAGCTACTGCTTTTCTATTTTTACCACTTTTCATTAAACCATCATAATGTCTATTCAACAAATATGAATTGATTTGCTGCATTGTATCTATGGCAACACCAACCATAATTATTAATGAAGTACCTCCAAAAAACATTGCCCAAGACTGCTGAACATCCATCAAACTTACTATTATCGCTGGGAACACAGCAATTAAAGCTAGAAATAAAGATCCTGGAAAAGTTATTAAAGACATCACTTTGTCAAGATAATCAGAAGTTTCAATTCCTGGCCTAACGCCTGGAATAAAACCACCGCTTCTCTTTAAATCATCAGACATTTTATTAGTAGGTACTGTAATTGCAGTATAAAAAAACGTAAATACAATTATTAAAGTTGCAAATACTAAATTATACCAAAATCCAAACATATTACTAAAAGCGCCGACAATGGATTGTGATGTATCTGATTTAGACAATCCAGCTAAAGCTGCTGGTATAAACATAATTGCTTGCGCAAAAATGATTGGCATAACCCCTGAAGCATTAAGCTTTAAAGGAATCCACTGTCTATTTCCGTTTAACATATCCTGCTCGAAATCACCTGAAGTCGTACGACGCGCATACTGAACCGGTATTCTCCTAACAGCCATCACTAACAATACACAACAGATAATAACTAAAAGCCAGATAATGATTTCAATAACTAACAACATTGGACCACCATTATTATTGGTAACTCTTGTTGTAAATTCTTGAATAAATGCTTGCGGAAATCTAGCCAAAATACCGACCATAATCAACAATGAAATACCATTTCCTATACCTTTATCAGTAATTTTCTCTCCTAACCACATGGCGAAAATCGTCCCTGTAACTAAAATAATAACCGACGAAAATAAGAATTCAAATGAATTGAATCCCAACAAAAAAGCATTACTAGGTAACGTTCTGTATAAATTATAAATGTAGGTTGGACCCTGAACTAACGTAATCGCAATTGTCAACCAACGAGTGATTTGATTAATCTTTTTTCTACCGCTTTCTCCGTCACTTTGTAGCTTTTGTAAATAAGGAATCGCAATTCCCATTAACTGAACAACAATGGAAGCAGAAATATAAGGCATAATTCCTAAAGCAAAAACAGATGCTTGAGAAAATGCACCACCAGTAAACATGTCAAGAATTGAACCAATTCCGTCTTTGGTTTGACCAGCTAAATTACCGAGCTGTGTGGCATCAATGCCTGGTAGGGTAACTTGAGCCCCAAAACGATAAACTAAAAGTAAACCTAATGTTATTAAGATTCTATTCTTAAGTTCTTCAATCTTCCAAACATTACTTAATGATTCAATAAATTTCTTCATATTAATAGAAAAATTACATTGTTACAGCTTCTCCACCAGCAGCTTCAATAGCGGCTTTTGCAGTAGCAGTAAATTTGTGAGCGGTTACTTTTAATTTTGCTGTCAGTTCACCTCTACCTAAAATCTTAACGATTTCATTTTTGGTAGCTAAACGATTAGCAACATAAACTGTCATATCAACAGTATCTTTAATCACACCATTATCAACTAAAAGTTGAAGTGTATCAAGATTTACACCTTCGTAATCTTTACGATTGATGTTTGTAAAACCAAACTTAGGTACACGTCTTTGAAGTGGCATTTGCCCACCTTCAAAACCAATCTTTTTAGAATAACCAGAACGAGATTTTGCTCCTTTGTGTCCCCTTGCAGAAGTACCACCTTTTCCAGAACCTTCTCCTCTACCTAATCTCTTATTTTGATTGTGTGTAGAACCTTCAGCAGGTTGTAAGTTACTTAAATTCATAACAGTATTTGTTATTTAGCTTCCTCGACAGAAACTAAGTGTTTAACTTTATTTATCATCCCAAGGATTGTAGGGTTTGAATCATGCTCTACAACCTGTCCCATTTTACGTAGACCTAAAGCTTCTAATCCTCTTTTTTGAGTAAGGGGACAGTTGATTTTGCTTCTAACTTGTTTTACTAATAATTTAGCCATAATTTCCTTGAATTAACCTTTAAAAACTTTTTCTAAAGAAATACCTCTTTGTTTTGCAACACTATAAGCACTTCTCATTTGTAATAAAGCATCAAAAGTTGCTTTTACTACGTTGTGAGGATTTGAAGATCCTTGTGATTTAGATAATACATCGTGAATTCCAACTGATTCAAGAACTGAACGAACAGCTCCACCAGCAATAACTCCTGTACCATGAGAGGCAGGAATTAAAAATACACGTGCACCACCAAATTTACCTTTTTGTTCGTGAGGAACAGAAAGACCATTTAAAGGAATCTTTACTAGATTTTTCTTAGCATCTTCTACGGCTTTCGCAATTGCTTCAGAAACGTCTTTAGATTTCCCTAAACCATGTCCAACTACTCCATTTTCATCACCAACAACTACAATAGCAGAAAAACCAAATGCTCTACCACCTTTTGTAACTTTAGTAACACGATTCACACTTACCAAACGATCTTTTAATTCAAGACCACTTGGCTTTACTAACTCTACATTCTTGTATTTACTATTAGACATACTATATTAGAATTTAAGTCCAGCCGCTCTTGCGCCTTCTGCTAATGATTTAATACGACCGTGATATAAATAACCTCCTCTATCGAAAGTTACCACATCAATACCAGCTTCCAAAGCTTTCTCAGCAACTAGTTTTCCAACTGCTGTGGCCACTTCAATATTCGTACCGTTACCTATTTCTTTTTCTCTTGAAGAAGCTGCTAGTAAAGTAACTCCGTTTACGTCATCAATAAGTTGAGCATAAATTTCTTTGTTACTTCTAAATACAGATAGTCTTGGATTTGTAGCAGTACCACTAATCGTTTTTCTAATTCTGAATCTAATTCTTTGTCTTCTTTCAGGTTTTGTTAATGACATAATCTTATTTTTTAAGCTGATTTACCTGCTTTTCTTCTTAATACTTCACCTACGAATTTAACACCTTTTCCTTTGTACGGCTCAGGCTTACGGAAACCTCTGATTTTCGCAGCTACTTGACCTAAAAGTTGTTTGTCAAATGATGTTAATTTAACTATAGGGTTCTTACCTTTTTCAGATATTGTTACTAAAGTAACTTCAGGAGCAATTTCTAAAACAATATTGTGAGAGAATCCAAGTGCTAAATCTAATTTTTGCCCTTGACTTGAAGCTCTATATCCTACTCCAACCAATTCTAAAGACTTTGTAAAACCTTCTGTAACACCTATAATCATATTATTGATTAAAGATCTATACAATCCGTGTTTTGCTCTTTGGTCTTTGTGATCAGACGATCTTTCTACTTGAACCTGATCGCCTTCAACTGTAACAGTAACGTCCGAGAACTCCTGAGTTAGTTGACCATTTTTTCCTTTTATTGTAATAATACCATTAGCAACTTCTACAGTTACACCAGCTGGTATTGTTACTGGGCTTTTACCTATTCTTGACATCTTTATATAGTCTTTAAATTAGTATACGTAACAAATTACTTCACCACCTACGTTTAACTGTTTTGCTTTCTTTCCAGTCATTAACCCTTTTGAAGTTGACACGATAGCAATACCTAATCCGTTAAGAATTCTAGGGATAGATGAAGAACTTGAATATTTACGTAAACCTGGTTTACTAATTCTTTGGATATCTTTAATTACTGACTCTTTAGTATCTTTATCATACTTCAAAGCGATCTTGATTGAACCCTGAACGGCGTTGTCTTCAAATTTGTAACTCAAGATATAACCTTGATCAAATAAGATCTTGGTTATTTCTTTTTTTAGATTAGATGCAGGAATCTCAACAACTTTGTGGTTTGCAGCCACAGCGTTACGAACTCTTGTCAAATAATCGGCAATAGGATCTGTATACATTTGTATTAATTTGCGGTTTTGGTTTTCTTTAAGACGATCTTATTGAACCTGAAACCAATTTATAAATATTAATGATACAGACAAAACGTAAGTTAAGTCTGTATCAAAACGTAATAAAATTACGTCTTACCAAGATGCCTTTTTAACACCTGGTATCAATCCGTTATTTGCCATTTCACGAAATGTAACACGTGAAAGACCGAATTGACGCATATACCCTCTTGGTCTACCTGTTAATTTACAACGATTGTGCAAACGAACTGGTGAAGCATTTTTCGGTAACTTTTGCAAACCTACGAAATCTCCAGCTTCTAACAAAGCTTTTCTTTTCTCAGCATATTTAGCTACTGTTTTTTCTCTCTTAACCTCGCGGGCTTTCATTGATTCTTTAGCCATGTCTTAGTTCTTTTTAAAAGGTAATCCTAATTCTGTTAATAGAGACTTTGCTTCTTTATCGGTTTTTGCAGATGTTACAAAAGTGATATCCATTCCTGATATTTTGTTAACTTTATCGATATCAATTTCTGGGAAAATGATTTGTTCCAAAACACCAAGGTTATAATTACCTCTTCCGTCAAAACCAGTGGCTTTAATACCACTAAAGTCTCTTACACGTGGTAAAGCAGAAGTAACAAGTCTATCTAAAAACTCATACATTCTTTCTCCACGCAAAGTAACTTTTGCTCCAATAGGCATCCCTTTTCTCAATTTGAATGACGCAACGTCCTTCTTTGAGATAGTAGATATTGCTTTCTGTCCAGTGATCTTTGTTAACTCATCAACCGCATAGTCAATTAGTTTTTTATCAGATACAGCTGCACCAACTCCTTTACTTAAAACGATTTTTTCCAATTTAGGAACTTGCATTACGTTTACGTATCCGAATTCCTCTTTAAGAGATGCGATTACTCTGCTCTTATATTCTTCTTTTAGTCTAGGTATATATGCCATTACTATAGTACTTGATTAGATTTTTTTGAAAATCTTACTTTCTTATCTCCTTCTACTCTAATACCAACTCTAGTTGCTTCCTTAGTTTTAGGATCAATTAAAGAGATGTTAGATATTTGTATAGAAGCTTCTTTCTTTACAATACCACCTTGAGGGCTTTTTGCACTTGGTTTCGTATGTTTAGATACCATGTTTACACCTTCAACAATTGCTTTGTTTTTCTCCTTGTACACACGTAATACTTTACCTTCTTCACCTTTATGGTCTCCAGCAATTACTCTTACGATGTCACCTGATTTTATTTTTAGCTTTATCATCTTAAAACGAATTAAAGCACTTCTGGTGCTAATGATACAATTTTCATGAATTGTTTTTCACGAAGTTCTCTTGCTACTGGACCAAAAACACGAGTTCCTCTCATTTCCCCTGCAGCATTCAAAAGAACACATGCATTGTCATCGAAACGGATGTAAGAACCATCGGCTCTTCTCACTTCTTTTTTGGTACGTACAACAACTGCAGTTGAAACAGCTCCTTTTTTAACGCTTCCGTTAGGTGCCGTATCTTTGATAGAAACTACAATCTTGTCACCAACAGAGGCATACCTTCTTTTGGTACCTCCTAAAACACGGATAGTTAAAACTTCTTTTGCTCCCGTATTATCTGCTACTTTTAATCTTGACTCTTGTTGTACCATAATTATTTAGCTCTTTCTAAGATTTCAACTAACCTCCAACATTTAGTTTTACTTAAAGGACGCGTTTCGCTGATCCTTACAGTATCTCCAATGTTACAGTCGTTCATTTCGTCGTGTGCGTGATACTTTTTAGTCTTCAACACGAACTTACCGTATAATGGGTGTTTTACTTTACGTACTTCAGCAACAACAATAGACTTGTCCATTTTGTCTGAAGTAACAACACCAATTCTCTCTTTTCTTAAATTTCTTTTTTCTTCCATCTTTCAGCAGACTACAGTTATTGTAACTCTCTTTTAGTAAGTTCTGTAGCTAATCTAGCAACCACTCTTCTTACACTTCTAATTTGAAGTGGATTCTCAATTGGTGAAATAGCGTGAGCCATTTTTAGATCAGCATATGTTTTCTTAGTCTGGCTAAGCTTTTCTTGCAACTCTGCTGCAGAAAGATCTTTTATTTCTGATTGTTTCATAATATACTATTAATTATGCTTCGAAATCTCTAGCAACAACGAACTTAGTTTTTACTGGAAGCTTTTGAGCTGCAAGACGTAACGCCTCTTTTGCAACTGACAAAGGTACTCCTCCAACTTCAAACATAATTCTTCCGGGTTTAACAACAGCAGCCCAATATTCAACGGCTCCTTTACCTTTACCCATACGTACCTCAAGAGGCTTCTTAGTAATTGGTTTGTCTGGAAATATTTTGATCCATAATTGTCCTTCTCTTTTCATAAAACGAGTTGCAGCAATACGCGCAGCTTCTATTTGACGAGAAGTAAGGAACATTCCATCTTCATGTACAGATTTAATACCAAACATTCCATTAGAAAGTTCATGCCCTCTTTGAGAGTTCCCTTTCATTTTACCTTTTTGTACCTTACGGTATTTTGTTCTTTTAGGCTGTAACATTTTTCTTTAATTTAAAAATTTACTTTCGTTTACGAGCGTCTGGTTTTCCACCTTTGTTAAAAGGCTTTCTGTCTCCTCTAGGAGCATCGCCACCTTTACCTCCACCAGTACCAGATTGTTTTTTGTCCATTCCAGCAAGTGGAGAAAGATCTCTCTTTCCATAAACTTCACCTTTCATGATCCATACTTTGATTCCCATTCTACCATAAGTAGTGTGAGCTTCTGCCAAAGCATAATCAATATCAGCTCTGAAAGTTGATAAAGGAACTCTTCCTTCTTTGAAACCTTCTGAACGAGCCATCTCTGCACCATTCAAACGACCAGAAATCAAAACTTTGATACCCTCAGCGTTCATACGCATAGAGGCAGCAATTGCCATTTTGATTGCACGTCTGTAAGAAATACGGCTTTCGATTTGACGACAGATGCTTGTAGCAACTAGATACGCGTCAAGTTCAGGTCTTTTAATTTCAAAGATGTTGATTTGAACCTCTTTGTCAGTAATTTTCTTAAGTTCTTCTTTTAACTTGTCTACCTCTTGGCCACCTTTTCCGATAATAATACCAGGTCTAGCAGTAGTGATAGTAACGGTTACAAGTTTCAAAGTTCTCTCAATGATTACTTTTGATACACTAGCTTTTGATAAACGAGCATGGATATACTTTCTGATTTTATAATCTTCGGCAAGTTTATCACCATAATCATTTCCACCATACCAGTTTGAGTCCCATCCTCTGATGATACCAAGTCTATTTCCAATTGGATTTGTCTTTTGTCCCATCTTGTATTAAATTGCTTGTGTGTTATTAATAGATCCAAGCACGATTGTTACGTGATTAGAACGTTTTCTAATTCTGTGTGCACGACCTTGTGGAGCTGGACGAAGTCTTTTCAACATCATTCCACCATCAACTGTAATCGTTTTTACAAATAAACCAGCTTCTTCCATATTAGCTTCAGGGTTTTTTGCTTGCCAGTTGGCAATTACAGATAAAACCAATTTTTCTAATTTTCTTGAAGCCTCTTTAGAACTAAATCTTAAGATGTTTAATGCTCTCTCTACCTTCTGACCTCTTACCAAGTCCGCTACTAAGCGCATTTTTCTAGGTGAAGTAGGGCAGTTATTCAATTTCGCGAAAGCAATAGACTTATTAGCCTCTTTTCTCGCATCTGCTGTTTCTCTTTTACGAACTCCCATTGCTTCTTATTTTTTACCTTTATTTTTTGCTCCAGCATGACCTCTAAAAGATCTAGTTGGTGAAAATTCTCCTAATTTGTGACCTACCATGTTTTCTGTTACGTAAACTGGTACAAATTGACGACCGTTATGAACTGCGATAGTTTGTCCAACAAAGTCTGGAGTAATCATCGAAGCTCTAGACCAAGTCTTTACTACTCCTTTATTTCCACCTGCGATGTTTTCTTGAACTTTCTTGTCTAACTTATAATGAACAAAAGGTCCTTTTTTTAATGAACGTGCCATATCTTATTATTTCTTTCTACGTTCTACGATATACTTGTTACTCGGGTTTTTCTTAGAACGAGTTCTATAACCTTTTGCTGGTATTCCATTTCTTGAACGTGGATGTCCACCAGAAGAACGTCCTTCACCACCACCCATTGGGTGATCGACAGGGTTCATTGCAACAGGTCTTGTTCTAGGTCTTCTTCCTAACCATCTTGATCTACCAGCTTTTCCTGATACAACTAATTGGTGGTCTGAATTAGATACTGCTCCAATTGTAGCCGAACATGTCAACAAGATCAATCTTGTTTCTCCAGAAGGCATTTTGATTGTCGCATATTTTCCATCTCTTGCCATTAATTGAGCAAATGTTCCAGCAGAACGAGCGATTACCGCACCTTGCCCTGGTCTCAATTCGATACAAGAAATTACAGTTCCAAGTGGAACTTTACTTAAAGGTAAAGTATTACCAATTTCAGGTTGAGATTCTGGACCAGAAACTAACTTCTGACCTACTTTCAATCCGTTTTGAGCAATAATGTACGTTTTCTCACCATCAGCATAAGCTAACAATGCGATAAATGCAGTACGATTTGGATCATATTCAATTGATTTCACTGTAGCTGGAATTCCTTCTTTTGTACGTTTAAAATCAATGATACGATATCTCTGCTTGTGACCACCACCCGTATAACGCATGGTCATCTTTCCTTGACTATTTCTACCTCCAGAGTTTTTTATCGGCGCTATCAAAGAGCGTTCCGGCTTATCAGTTGTAATGGCGTCATAACCATTCACAACTCTAAATCGCTGACCTGGGGTAATAGGTTTTAATTTTCTTACTGACATTTTTCTATCTTAGATATTGTTGTAAAAATCAATTGTTTGTCCTTCTTGTACTTGAACAATTGCTTTTTTGATTGCATTGGTCTTTCCACTGATTAAACCACTTTTAGTGTATTTTGTAGTTCTATCCGGTCTTACGTTCATCGTGTTAACACTCAAAATCGTTACTCCATAAGCAGCCTCAATAGCCTTCTTAATTTGTACTTTATTTGCTTTTTTGTCAACAACGAATCCGAAGCGGTTTAAAACTTCACTTTCTTTGGTTACTTTTTCCGTTACTATAGGCTTAATTATGATGCTCATATCCTATTATTTACTTAAATTTTCTTCAATTATCTCTAAAGAACTCTCTAAAAGCACTAAATTATTAGCGTTTAATATAGCGTAAGTGCTTAATTCTAAGCTACTTACAACGCTAGAGCCCTTTAAATTGCGTGAGGACAAATATACATTTTTATTGGTGTCACCCAATACAAATAGTGACTTTTTATTTTCTAACTCTAAAGCTTTCAAAACGTTAATGAAATTTTTAGTGTTTGGTGTTTCAAAATTAAAATCTTCAAGTACAATTATGTTTGCCTCTTTAGCTTTAATTGAGAAAGCAGATTTTCTTGCCAAACGTTTCAAGCTTTTATTCAATTTAAATGAATAACTTCTTGGTCTTGGTCCAAAAACTGTTCCACCACCTTTAAACAATGGATTTTTAGCAGAACCTGCACGAGCAGTTCCTGTTCCTTTTTGTTTTTTAATCTTACGAGTAGATCCCGCAACTTCAGCTCTTTCTTTAGCTTTGTGCGTTCCTTGACGTTGATTAGCAAGATATTGCTTTACATCAAGATATACTGCGTGATTGTTTGGTTCTATACCAAATACTGAATCAGAAAGTTGAACTTTTCTTCCAGTATCTTTTCCGTTGAAATCTAATACTTTTGCTTCCATTACTTCTGAATGATTACATAAGAGTTGTTACATCCAGGAACACATCCTTTAATAACAAGTAGGTTCTTTTCAGCTACTACTTTTAAAACTCTAAGGTTTTGAACTTTTACATTATCTCCTCCCATTCTTCCAGCCATACGCATTCCTTTGAATACTCTAGATGGATAAGAAGAAGCTCCTACAGAACCTGGCGCTCTTAAACGGTTGTGTTGACCGTGAGTTGCTTGTCCAACACCACCAAAACCGTGACGTTTAACAACCCCTTGAAAACCTTTACCTTTAGATACACCTTGTACATCTACAAACTCTCCTTCAGCAAAAATAGAAACATCAATAAGATCTCCTAATTTTTGTTCAGTTGCAAAATCTTGAAATTCAACGACCTTTTTCTTAGCTACAGTTCCCGCTTTTTTAAAGTGACCTAAAGCCGCTTTTGTGGAATGTTTCTCGTTTTTGTCATCGAAACCAAGTTGCAACGCTTCGTACCCGTCAACACCTTTGGTTCTGACTTGGGTAACAACACATGGTCCAGCTTCGATTACTGTACAAGGAATATTCTTCCCGTTTTCGTCGAAAATGCTAGTCATGCCGATTTTTCTACCAATTAACCCAGACATAAATATTAATTATTAATTATTAAATATAAATATAGAACGCAGCTTTTAACCGAATCCTATTTTTTTAAAGTGGTGCAAAAGTATAACTTATTTACACACAAACCAAAAAAATATTTTTCAATTAAAAGCAGCGTTCTTTTTTACTCTGAAACTACTTAAACTTTGATCTCAACTTCAACTCCACTTGGCAATTCAAGTTTCATTAATGCATCAATAGTTTTAGATGAAGATGAATAAATATCAATCAATCTCTTGTATGACATTACTTCAAATTGCTCTCTCGCTTTCTTGTTAACGTGTGGAGAACGCAATACAGTGAAAAGTTTTTTGTGAGTTGGCAAAGGAATTGGTCCTGTAACTACTGCACCTGTACTTTTAACAGTTTTTACAATCTTCTCAGCAGACTTGTCTACCAACATGTGATCGTAAGATTTTAATTTTATTCTGATTTTTTGACTCATTTTCTTAAAGATTAAGCGTTTCCTTTTGCTTTTTTGATTACTGCTTCTGAAATATTAGAAGGTGTTTCAGCGTAGTGCGAAAATTCCATTGTAGAAGTTGCTCTTCCAGAAGATAATGTTCTTAATGTTGTAACATATCCAAACATCTCTGATAAAGGCACATCTGCTTTAATAGTTTTTGCTCCATTTCTATCACCCATGTCATTCACCTGGCCTCTACGACGGTTAATATCACCTACGATATCTCCCATGTTTTCTTCTGGTGTAATAACTTCCATTTTCATGATTGGCTCAAGAATAACAGCTCCAGCAGCTTTAGCTACTTCTCTATATCCCATTCTCGCTGCTAATTCAAAAGACAATGCATCTGAATCGACAGGGTGGAAAGATCCGTCCGTTAAAGTTACTTTTAAACTATCAACTTGGTATCCTGCTAAAGGACCCGTTTTCATAGCTTCTCTGAAACCTTTTTCTACAGATGGAATGTATTCTTTAGGAACGTTACCACCTTTTACAGCATTAACGAATTGTAATCCTTTAGGAACTTTCCCTTCTACTTCATCAGCTGGCTCTAATTTAAATACGATATCACCAAATTTACCACGACCACCTGATTGTTTCTTATACGTTTCTCTGTGTACTGCACTTTTAGTAAATGCTTCTTTGTACTCAACTTGAGGCTCACCTTGGTTCACTTCAACTTTGAATTCACGTTTCATTCTATCAACTAAGATATCTAAGTGAAGCTCACCCATACCTGAGATAATAGTTTGACCCGAAGCCTCATCAGTTCTAACTGTAAATGTTGGATCTTCTTCAGCTAATTTAGCCAAAGCCATACCCATTTTATCAACGTCAGCTTTAGTTTTAGGCTCAATTGCAATACCAATAACTGGTGCAGGGAATTTCATTGACTCCAAAATAATTGGGTGCTTTTCATCACACAATGTATCTCCAGTTTTGATATCTTTAAATCCAACAGCAGCTCCAATATCTCCAGCTTCGATATAATCGATAGGATTTTGTTTGTTAGCATGCATTTGGTAGATACGAGAAATTCTTTCTTTGTTACCAGAACGCGTGTTCAATACATAAGAACCAGCATCTAGTCTTCCTGAATAAGCACGGAAGAAAGCTAAACGACCTACGAATGGGTCAGTTGCGATCTTAAATGCTAAAGCAGCGAAAGGCTCTTTAACGTCTGGTTTACGTAAAATTTTAACTTGATCTTCTTCTAATAATTCAGCGTCATCAGGATGAATTCCTTCAATGCCTGCTTTATCCATTGGAGATGGTAGGTATTTACATACTGCATCTAACATGAATTGCACTCCTTTATTTTTAAAAGACGAACCAGCAATCATAGGAATGATAGCCATGTCCATTACAGCAGCTCTCAATGCAGTGTTGATTTCTTCCTCTGTGATAGAGTTTTCATCTTCCATGAATTTTTCAAGCAAGTTCTCATCATAATCAGCAACTGCCTCAATAAGAATCGATCTGTATTCTTTTACTTCAGCAATCATATCTTCAGGAATAGGTACAATCTCGTAAGTTGCTCCCATACCTTCTTCATCCCAAACAATCGCTTGGTTTCTTACTAAATCGACAACACCTTTAAAATCATTTTCTTCACCAATTGGCAAAGTGATTGCAACTGCGTTTGATTTCAACATATCTCTTACTTGCTGACAAACCATCAAGAAGTTAGAACCTTGTCTATCCATTTTGTTGACAAAACCAATACGTGGTACATTATACTGATCAGCAAGTCTCCAGTTAGTTTCTGATTGAGGCTCAACACCATCAACAGCACTAAACAAGAAAACAAGACCATCAAGTACACGTAACGAACGGTTTACTTCAACTGTAAAGTCAACGTGTCCTGGAGTGTCAATAATGTTAAAGTGATAAGGTAATGTCTCAGGTAAAGTTTTACCTTGTTTTGTTGGGAAATTCCATTCACAAGTAGTAGCTGCCGACGTAATTGTAATACCTCTTTCTTGCTCTTGTGCCATCCAGTCCATTGTTGCAGCACCATCATGTACTTCACCAATTTTATGTGATTTTCCTGTATAGAATAAAATACGCTCTGTTGTTGTTGTTTTACCAGCATCAATGTGAGCAGCAATTCCTATATTTCTTGTATATTTAAGTTCTCTAGCCATTTCTTAAGAATTAAAATCTAAAGTGAGAGAATGCTTTATTAGCTTCTGCCATTTTGTGAGTATCCATTCTTTTCTTTACAGCAGCACCTTCTTCTTTAGCCGCAGCTAAACATTCTGATGCTAGACGCTGAGCCATAGACTTTTCATTTCTTCTTCTTGAATACATAATCAACCACTTCATAGCCATAGAAATTTTTCTATCTGGTCTAATTTGCATTGGAATTTGAAATGTTGCTCCACCTACTCTACGACTACGTACTTCTACGTGAGGCATAACATTAGTTAAAGCATCTTTCCATATTTCTAATGATGGTTTTTCTGCATCTTGTTTTTTAGACTCAATGATGTCAATAGCATCATAAAATACTTTAAACGCTGTCGATTTTTTTCCATCCCACATTAAGTTGTTCACAAAACGTGTTACCAGTTGGTCATTAAACCTTGGATCTGGTAAAAGTGGTCTTTTCTTTGCCGCTCTTTTTCTCATGTCTTTTTTTTAATAAATTTCACAATTATACAGTCGCGATAAATCGCGTCTCTACGATGCAAACTTTAAATTACTTTTTTGCTTCTTTTGGGCGTTTAGCTCCGTACTTAGATCTTCTTTGCGTTCTTCCTGCTACTCCTGACGTATCAAGTGCACCACGAACGATGTGGTATCTAACTCCTGGTAAATCTTTTACCCTTCCACCCCTAACTAATACTATCGAGTGCTCTTGTAGATTGTGTCCTTCACCAGGGATGTAAGCATTCACTTCATTACCATTTGTCAAACGTACACGCGCTACTTTACGCATTGCAGAGTTTGGTTTTTTTGGTGTTGTAGTGTAAACACGCGTACAAACCCCTCTTCTTTGAGGACAAGAATCTAAAGCAACCGATTTACTCTTCTTAGTTATCTGAGTTCTTCCTGTTCTTACTAATTGTTGAATTGTTGGCATAATTAATACTAAAAATTTCTTATTATATTAAATTCCCGCTTTTTACGGGGTTGCAAATGTAGAAAATAATTTTTACTTGACAAACGTTAAATGACTAATTTTTTTATCAACTAAATATTTGTTCTTTAAAGATCTACTGAATTGTCCTTAATTAAAAAAGCATTTCAACTACTGCATTTTTTTATGACAATTTAACAAGATCATTTTACAGTTTGATTTTACACTCAAACTATAGATATTTGCAAACCATTCCGTTAAAAAAAGACATCATTTGAAATCACTTCTACGCATAATTTTAATCTTAAATATCTGCTGGGGCTCTGCTGCGCAAAATTTAAAACTAAAAATTATTGGTAAGACGACAGCAGAGACTGTGCAAATTGATTCCCTACAATATACGAGATCTCACAACAGCTTAAAAACGATCAACGAAGAAATAAATAAAGCGACAGCAGCACTATCTCAAAAAGGTTACATTGATATTATTGCCTCTAAAACTGAAAAATTAAATGACAGTAGCTACATCAGCACTTTTAGCTTGGGTGAAAAAACCGATTTCATACATATCACTGTTCCTGAAAATTTTTCTGTAAACAAAACACTTCAATCCAAAAATAACATAGTGATTATATTGTATTCTAAATTAGATTCGTTTTTAAATCAAACCATTCAATCTCTAGAAGAAAAAGGTTTTGCATTGGCTAATGTAAAATTAGAAAATATTGAAAGAGTCGAACACACGTTATATGCAGATTTAAAAGTAGAACTGACTCAGCAAAGATTGCTCAACGGAATAACAATCCGATATTCTGACGATGGGCGTAAAAATAAATTTCCAAAAGGCCATTTAAAACAAATAAATAGAAAATATCAGAAAAGATTATTCAATCAAAAAACAGTAACAGAAATTCATGAAGATTTTGGAAAATTTAGGTTTGTAAATCAGATTAAATTTCCTGAAATTCTATTCACTAAAGACTCGACCACCGTCTTCGTTTATTTAGAAAAAACCAATGCCAATAACTTTGACGGCTTTCTTGGCTTTGCAAATAATGAAAACAACAAAATTGACTTAATTGGTTACCTTGACGTAACATTAAATAATATTCTAAGTTTTGGAGAGCAACTTGCTCTTTATTGGAAAAGTGACGGCAACGATCAAAAAACATTTAAAGGTAGTTTTGAACTTCCCTATCTTTTTAAAACACCAATAGGTCTCAAAGCACAAATAAACATATTTAGACAGGACTCGACTTTCCAAAACACTAAGACAGCGATAGATTTAAGTTACTATATAAATTACTCGTCTCGTTTTTATTTAGGCTATCAAGCTACTGAATCGAGCGATATCCAAAATTCAGTTGGAACATCTATTAGTGATTTCAACAATAGTTTTGTTACTTCTAGTTTCGAATACATTAAACCCGACAGATCTGATTCGAATTTCCCAGTCGAAACCAAATTTCAAATCACGACTGGAGTGGGAAGTAGAGCCATTAGCGAAGCGCCAGAAAATTCGAGTGATAAACAGTTTACAATAAATTTACAAGCAATTCATAATTTTTACTTAAATAAGAAAAACTCTATCTATATCAACAGTCAAAATTATTATTTACAAAGCGACAGATATTTAACAAATGAGCTTTTCCGTTTTGGGGGTTTAAATAGCATCCGTGGTTTTGCAGAAAATAGTCTGGAAGCCTATTTCTCCTCAACAGTTCAAACTGAGTATCGTTATGTGATTGCTCCTACACTTTACACTCATACTATCTTGGATTACAGTATATTTAAAAATAAACCATTTTTAGACGCGGCTGACGTGACAGAAAATTTGTTTGGATTTGGCATGGGATTAGGATTACAAACCTTTAATGGATTGTTTAAACTATCGGTCGCAAATGGTCGAGCTAAAAATCAGCCGTTCCAATTTTCAAATACAATTGTGCATATTAGCTATAATGTTAAATTTTGATATTGCACAGAAATACCAATATTTATATTAGGAATGTTAACAAATTATTAAGAAGTTTGTAGAACTAATTCAAAATATAATAAAATGAAATTAAAATTAAATGGCTTCTTAATGCTATTGATAGCATTAGTGGCGCAAATTACGTTTGCGCAGGAAAGAACCGTTTCAGGAACTGTTTCGGATAATGCGGGATTACCTCTCCCTGGGGTAAGCGTTTTAATCAAAGGAACTCAGTCTGGAGCACAAACAGATTTTGATGGAAAATTTTCCATTAAAGCATCTCCCAATCAAATCTTATTATTTAGTTATATTGGGATGAAAACACAAGAAGTAGCTGCTACATCAGCTATTGTTAATGTAAAGCTTAAAGATGACGCTAATGAACTTGAAGTTGTTGTAGTAACAGCTTTGGGAATCAAAAAACAAGAAAGAGCTTTAGGTTACGCTACTTCTGTTGTTGGAAGTGACGACATAACTAAAGGTGGAAATCAGAATTTTGTAAATGCACTTGGAGGAAAAGTTGCAGGTGTGCAAGTAATTGCCTCTGGCGGAGCCCCAGGGCAAGCAAGTAGATTAGTTATTAGAGGTGGAAATAAGTCACTTACTAACTCTAATGAGCCACTTTACGTTATTGATGGTGTTCCAATTTCTAATTCAAATGATGGAAATGGTGATACGGTTGCAGGTTTTGCAAGTCCAAACAGAGCTTCGGATATTAATCCAAACGATATTGAATCCGTAACGGTTCTTAAAGGTTCTGCTGGAGCGGTTCTTTACGGGAATAGAGGTTCTAATGGTGTGGTTTTAATAACTACCAAAACGGGAAAAAATAGCAATGGAGTACCAGTTATCGAATTTACTAGCCAAGTTGCAGTTGACGAGGCTTTAGTATTACCTGACTATCAAACAGAATTTGCACAAGGTAATAATGGTGTAACTTATGCTGAAGGAGGATCGCGTTCTTTTGGACCACGCATCACAGGACAAACTGTAAACAGCGCTGGAGCTGGAGCAGCTCGAGGTTTAGGTCCACAACCTATCCAATTAAAAGCATTTAATCCAAGAAAAGATTTCTTAAATACTGGATTTACAAACAATAACAATATATCATTGTCTAATTCTTCAGATAAGTATAGCATGTTTGTTTCATTAGGAAATTCTAGACAAACGTCAATCATACCTAATCAAGGTTTTGATAAAATTAATGCTCGTTTTAATGGAAATTATAAGTTCAGTGATAAGTTTAGCGCTGGAGTTAATTTCTCTTATAACATTTCTAATGGAGACTTACCTTTTACAGGTCAAGATGGTAATAACCCTATTTTTGCCTTATTCCATACTCCTGTATCTTGGAATTTGTCAGGATACGGATTTGAAAGACCAGACGGACGCCAAATCAACTCTCGTGGCGGATCATTTGACAACCCTTTTTGGACAGTTAATAAAAACTCTGCAATAAGTGATAGTAGAAGATATATAATGAGCGTAAATTTAGCTTATGATGTTGCTCCTTGGATGAAAGTTAACTACCGATTGGGTAATGATAATTTAGTTGACAATAGAAAATTTTTTAGAGATAAGAATAGTGGAAGTGCTCCAAATGGATTTCTTTCATTTGATGATGTAACAAGAAATGAAATTACTTCAACCTTAACGTCAACGTTCAATAAGAAGTTTGCTGATAAATTTGAGGCGACATTGTTAATTGGACAGGATATAAATACAAGAACATTTAGACAAAGTGTTATAACAGGATCTCAATTAGTTTTACCTGGCATTCAAAATACCAATAACATCCAAACTTTTGACCCTGCTTTCAATTCAACAAGTAAGCGAAACCTAATAGGAGCTTTCGGGAATTTAACCTTAAGTTATAATAATTATTTATTCGTAGATATCGTTGGAAGAAATGAGTGGAGTTCAACACTTCCGCAACAAAATAGAAGTTTCTTCTATCCAGGGGCGAGTGCTTCATTTATATTTTCAGAAGCATTAGATATAAAAGGAGATGTGCTTAGTTACGGTAAATTACGCGTTGGAGCATCAAAAACCGCTCGTGATGCAGGAGTTTACTTAACAGAACAAACATTTCAGTTGGGTCAATTTGCAGATGGATTTACTGATGGGATAGTTTTCCCATTTAATGGTCTTCCTGGATATACTGTAAACAATACAATTGCAAACGCTAATTTAAAACCAGAATTTACAACAGAATATGAAATTGGTGTTGAATTAAAAATGTTTAAAAACAGACTGGGATTAGACGCTTCCTTTTTTAGAAATGTCAATACAGGTGGAATCATTCCATTAGACATTTCTCCAACTACTGGCGCTCAACAAACCATCATCAACAGTGGTGAAACAAATTCTAGAGGTATAGAATTGTCTTTACGTGGGACGCCAATCCAAACTAAAGATTTCAAGTGGGACATAAATGTTAACTTTAGTAAAATAAAATCTAATGTTGACCAAACTTTCCCTGGTATTGACAAAATATTCTTAGGTGGATTTGCTGGAAATCCTGCAATCTTTGCTGTACAAGGCGAACGTTACGGAAGCATTATTGGATCTGGTTATGCTAGAAACGACAGTGGACAAATATTAACTGATAATGATGGATACCCTCTTTTTGAAGATGGTAAAAACCTAGGTTATGTTGAGCCAGACTGGACGGGTGGATTAACTAATACTTTTACTTATAAAAATCTTTATATTTCTGCTCAATTTGATACAAGACAAGGTGGATCGATTTATAGTGGAACTGAAGAATTGTTAGATTTTTATGGAGTAAGTGCAAAAACTGCAAGCAGAGAAGATGATTACACTTTTCCTGGTGTTAATCAAACAACTGGAAATCCAAATGATGTAGTTCTTAAACGCGATGGAGTATGGTACGGTAGCGCATATCCTAACGAAGAGTACGTTTACGAAAATAACTGGGTAAAATTGCGTGAAGCTTCTATTGGATACACATTTAAATTAAACAATAGTAGTATAAAGGCTTTAGACGTAAGTCTATATGGTCGTAATTTAGCGTTATGGACGAAAGTACCTCACATTGATCCAGAATCAAGTTCTTTTGGAACTGGTAATGCTCAGGGTGTTTCGAGATTTGCTTTTCCTACAACTAGAACAATTGGTTTTAATCTAAGAGTTCAATTTTAAAAATAAAAGAAAGATGAAAAAAATAAAAATTTATGACGGAATAATAAACACCAAAAATCTTTTTGTTGGGGTTTTTGCAAGTATATTATTGCTCTCGTCATGCACAAGTGAATTGGATATAAATACTGATCCTAATGCTCCAACTGCAGTTCCTAATTCAACATTACTAACCTCTTCTGAGGTTAACTTAGGGTACATCATTGGAGGTGAAGCTACACGTATGCCATCTAATATTGTCCAGTATTATGCAGGTCATAGAGGTCAACCTAATGAATATGCTCGCTACGATATTACTCCTTCCTCTACAGATGGATTATGGACAAACATGTACAATGTGTTAATCGACTTAAAAACTATCGAAAATAACACAACTGCAACCAATGATAGACTGTATACAGGAATATCACAATTGCTGCAAGTGTACACCTTTAGTGTATTAACGGATACTTTTGGAGACATCCCTTATTCTGACGCTTTACAATTATCATCAATTTTGACTCCTGCTTATGATAAGCAAGAGGATATATACAATAATCTATTGGCACGAGTTGATTTAGGTATTGCCAATGTAACGACAAATGCAGGATCTAATCCTGGCACAGCCGATGTGGTCTATGGTGGGTCTGCAACAAAATGGGCAGCTTTTGGAAATTCTTTAAAATTACGATTATTAAACCATTTAAGTTTAAGAAGACCAGCAGCGGCACTTACTTTTTTACAAACAAACCCAACTTTGATTACTAATTCTGTAAATGATGCAAAATTAGTCTTTGGAACAAGTGCTTCTAACTCAAATCCAATCTTTCAATTTGACGAACTTTCTGGAAGAAGAGATAATGCAGTTGCGAATACCATTGTTGACAAGATGAAATCATTGGCAGATCCAAGAATTGCTGTATATTTCAAACCTATTGTAAATGGAACTCTTGCAGGGCAAGTTTTGGGAAATATTCCAGGTGATGATACTGATGACGCAGGTGAAAGTTTATTTTCAAGAACTGGATCCGCTTACGCTTCTACAGATTCACCAGTTATTTTTATAAGTGCTGCTGAAGTAAATTTTATTAAAGCAGAAATTTATTTTAGAGCTTCTGATGTAACTAACGCTACATTAAATTATAATAATGCGATTACTCAAGATTTAACATCACTTGGTTTAGCAACATCGACAGTAGCATACCTAGCTAATCCCCTTGTAACTTATAACAATACGTTACAGAGAATTATGGAACAAAAATGGATCACTATGTACCAAGGAGCATATGAATCATTTGTCGATTGGAGAAGAACAGGTTTCCCAGCACTAACTCCCTCTGTTAATAACAGAACCACTAATGCTATCCCTGTAAGATTATCATATCCTCAAATTGAGATTAATGTTAATAATGCATCACTGCAAGCGGGCCCTGGTATTCCATTACCGTATGTTTCATTAAGTAATAAAGTATGGTGGGATTTGTAATAAAATCTTAACTAATAAAAACCATCAGCATTGCTGGTGGTTTTTTTTTATATCTTTGCCACATGGAAAAAGAACATCAAATTTTTGGGATTAGAGCAATAATTGAAGCTATACAAGCGGGAGCAACAGTAGATAAAGTTTACATTCAAAAGGAAGCGAGTAGCGAACTTATGAAAGACTTAATGAAAGTGATGAAAAGAGGAAACATCAATTTCTCTTATGTTCCAGTAGAAAAATTAAATAGATTGACTCCCAATAACCATCAAGGTGCAGTTGCGACTATTTCCCCTATATCTTTCTTCGATTTGGAAACTTTAATAGAATCTGTTATTGAAAATGGAAAAAAACCATTGTTTTTAATTTTAGATCAAATCTCTGATGCACGAAATTTTGGAGCAATAATTAGAACTGCAGAATGCACTGGAGTAAACGGTATTATAGTCCAAAAAGCTGGTTCAGCACCAGTAAATGGAGACACAGTAAAAACATCTGCTGGAGCGGTGTTTAATATTCCCATTTGTAAGGTAGAACATATTAAAGATGCTATTTTCCTTTTGCAGGCCAGCGGAATCAAAACTGTTGCAGCAACCGAAAAAACAGATAAAAACATATACGATATTTCACTAAATGAACCTGTAGCAATTATTATGGGGTCAGAAGATCGCGGTGTGAACCCTTCGGTTTTAAAGATTGTCGATGAAAAAGCTAAACTACCAATGTTTGGAACCATAGGATCACTAAATGTTTCTGTTGCATGCGGCGCATTTTTATACGAAGCAGTGAGACAAAGAAATTAAGATTAAAATTGCTGCTTAGCGTCCCGAAGTCTCGGGATTGATTTCAGATTAAAAAACGAATTAGGACTCCGGTATTAATTCGTTTTTTTCGTTCGGAATAATTGTATAGCTCACAGCAACGTCTGATGAGTAATAAGTTAAAATAGGCAGCTCCTCTTTTATTGGTAAATTAGTAAAGTTTCCTTCTTGATCAAAACGCTGCATGAATTTATCATCTTGTGGATTATAGTTCGGCTGCTCCCATTCATATTTTGGTATTCTTTTAAATTCTTTGGTTTGTAAGACTAAAGTCAAAATAAAACCTGTCAACAATCCTGACAAATGGCCTTCCCACGAAATAGAATTTTTGCCAAGCACAGCGGGAGTTGGAAAGATGTACCAAACTAGTCCGCCATAAACGACAATTACAGTAAGAGAAAGAGCCGCAAGCCGAATATGTTTTGTTTGAATTCCTTTAAAAAAGATAAAACTAAACAAAACGTAAATTAGTCCGCTTGCACCAATGTGATAACTATCCCTTGCAATAAGCCATGTTATTGCACCAGAAAGCGCTATTCCAAAGAACAAAACTTTTATTGATTGTTTACGGTAAAAAAATTGTAAAGCTGCTAACAATGCAAAAAGCGGAAGTGAATTATTATATAAGTGTTCTAAATCTGCATGGATGAAAGGACTAAACAATATGCCTTGCAGACCGGACAAAGTTCGAGGATAAATACCGTTTTGAACAAAATCAAAACCAAATTTAATTTCCAACCAGAACACAAACCAAATGATTATGATAGAAAACAGCGGTAGTGTAATTACAGCATTAGTGAATTTAAAATCGTTGTCCATTATTGATTTGAATACATAAGTTAATAATTACTCAAAAACTCAACCAAAATTAAAATGATGCTTATTTGTCATATTAGTGTGAAAGTTAAACAAAAAGGATTACCCAGCTTTCCAAAATATATCACAAATTAATATTCTCAAAATTAATCGTGAATCTTTTATGAGGCTTTGGCAGCAACCGAAAAAATAAAGAATAATTTAAATTTAGATTGTTTAATTTCGCAAAGTCTGTACCTAGATTTCAGACAACAATCAAATAATATAATTTTTAAGCTTTTTACCAATGGAAGCACCACTTGCCGAAAGGATCCGTCCACAAAAACTCGAAGATTATATAAGTCAGTCCCATTTAGTAGGACCTGAAGGCTCACTCACACAGCAAATTGCAAAAGGAATAATCCCTTCCTTGATTTTATGGGGACCGCCTGGAACTGGGAAAACAACTTTAGCTCAAATCCTTGCTCAAGAATCAAAACGTCCTTTTTACATTTTGAGCGCTATAAATTCAGGTGTGAAAGATATTCGAGAGGTTATCGACAAGGCAAAGCAAAGCGGCGGTTTATTTACGACCAAAAATCCCATTTTGTTTATTGATGAGATTCATCGTTTTAGTAAATCGCAACAAGATTCGCTTCTAGCTGCAGTTGAAAAAGGATGGATTACATTAATAGGGGCAACAACAGAAAACCCCAGTTTTGAAGTGATTCCTGCACTACTATCTCGCTGCCAGGTTTATGTTTTGAATGCTTTTACTAAAAATGATCTCGAATCATTACTACAACGAGCAATGACCACGGATACTTACTTATCTACTAAAAACATAAAATTAAACGAAACAGAAGCCCTACTGAGACTTTCCGGCGGAGATGGACGCAAACTACTCAATATTTTTGAACTCGTCATAAATGCATCCAATGAAGACGAAATAATTATAACAAACGATCGCGTTTTTGCTTTAGTACAGCAAAATACTGTTTTATATGACAAAACGGGCGAGCAACATTATGACATTGTTTCCGCTTTTATAAAATCTATTCGCGGTAGCGATCCAAACGGCGCCGTGTATTGGCTAGCCAGAATGATTGAAGGCGGTGAAGATGTAAAATTTATAGCTAGAAGAATGCTAATTCTTAGCAGTGAAGATATAGGAAATGCAAATCCAACTGCATTTATCATGGCCAATAATACGTTTCAGGCAGTTAGTACTATTGGCTATCCAGAAAGCCGAATTATTTTGAGTCAATGTGCGGTTTATTTAGCAACATCAGCTAAAAGTAATGCGTCTTATTTAGCTATTAGAACAGCGCAGCAATTAGTAAAACAAACTGGCGATTTGCCCGTTCCTATCCATTTGCGAAACGCACCAACTAAATTAATGAAGGAATTAGGTTATGGCGAGGAATACAAATATTCGCATGATTACTCGAACAATTTTGCAGAACAGGAATTTTTACCTGAAACCATCAGTAAAAAACCAATCTATATTCCTGGAAATAATTCAAGAGAAAACAGCATTCGCGAATTTCTAAAAAATCGTTGGAAAGATAAATATGGATATTAAATGATGCAATAATTTTTGCTAACTGATATGCGTTTTTAAAATCCAAAAAGTAGCATTTTGCTTTTTTTTAAATAAGTCAAAAGAAAAATCTTTGAACATTGTACTGAAAGCATTATTCTAAATATTCGAAAATCGACTAAAATTTTACTGCAACTTTTTCCGAAATCAATTCGTCGTTTTGATAATATTCAAAATACCAATGATTATCCTTTAAAATTAGCGACCCTTGAACTGAATCCCTTATTGCAATAAAAGAATTAGGCTGGGAGGTTTTCATCAATTTCATAACTACTTTTGGCGTGCTGTCGATCAATTGAAAACCAGTAGGTGTGGCTTGAGCATAAAGTAAGTTTGAATCTTTTAAATCCACATTAGAGGTTTGAACCGTATTTTGGAATTGTGTTGTAGCAACTGAGTTAACAACCTTTTGTTGTATTACCATTGATTCACTTTTCGCACTAACCCCGCTGTATTTATATCGCAAAGCATAAACTGATTGAAATGCTTGGTTTAAAGCTTCCATGTATGCAAGTTGGAAATCCTTCTCCTTGCTTTTTCCAACAATGGATTTGAAAATTACTTTGTCATTACAATCTTTCAGAGTAAGATATAGTTTTGTGATTAAAAAACCACCTTCTTTTTCTACATCGGCGTAAAGTAAACTACAGCGATCGCTGTAATCAGCAGTTAAATTTTCATTTTTATAAAAAGAAACAAAACCGGCTTTGGTGAGATTAAATTTGGTAGCCGTATTCAAACGATATTGATTTTCACTTTTCAAAAATTTGTACTGTAAAGGAATTATAACCGCCTTATAATCATTTACTGATTGAGCGTAATTATAACTGCTTGTAAACACGAGTAATGCTAGAATTAATTTTTTCATATTTTGATAATATTTGGTTTTTATTGGAATATCAAATTCGCATACCTTCTTTGGAGAAGACCAAAGCCAGGTAATACTCATTTCATATTTTATAAATAATTTTTGAGTTCTAATAAATGGTTAATTTGTTTGATATGCGGCTCTACTGGAATATTACTTTCATTAAAAAAAATAGCTTTTAAACCAGCATCTAAAGCTCCTTGAACATCTGCATCTAAACTATCGCCAATCATAATGCTATTTTCTTTTTTGGCTCTAGCCAAATCTACAGCATAATTAAATATTATTGGATTTGGTTTTTTTACGCCAGCCAGTTCAGAGTTAGTAATTGTATGGAAATAAGATCCAATCTGAGCATTAGTAATTTTTTTAAACTGCACTTCTGCGAAACCATTAGTGATAATATGTAACTTATAATTGGGTTTTAAATACTCTAACAACTCAATTGCACCATCAAAAAGATGATTGTTTTCGGGTAAAAAATGAATGTACTCGTTTGCAATATCTTCAATTTCTTGATCTGAGATAGAATATTTAATTGCATCAAAGGAATGTTTCAAGCGATTATAACGCAATTCCTCATGTGTAATTTCATCGTGTTGATATAATTTCCAACAGGCCTGATTTATTGGAACGAATTTTTCAATGAACTGTTGCACTTTTATAGTCGGAAGTTTCCTTTTAAATATTAGTTCAAAAGTCAATCCCGAATTTTTGTCAAAATCCCATAACGTATGATCTAAGTCAAAAAACACGTCTGTTATGTGTGTATGTTTCATTTTCTTTATTTAAAATATTCCTTCATCTACAAAGCTGTAATAATTAGTTTCAGTTATGATCACATGATCTAAAACTTTTATCTCTAAACTTTCCCCAGCTAATTTTAATTTACGTGTTATTTGTTTGTCGGCGTCACTTGGAATTAAAGCTCCTGATGGGTGATTATGACATAGAATTAATCCAGTTGCACCCAATTCTAGCGCCGTTTTAAATACAAGCCTAACATCAACCAAAGTTCCCGTTATTCCTCCTTTGCTCAGTTGCGATTTTGAAATTACTTTATTCGAATTATTCAAATAGATAATCCAAAACTCTTCATGAGGCAACTCACCAATTATAGGTTGCATGATTTCAAAAATAATTTTGCTTGAAGTTACTTTCTTGAGCTCAACTATATCTTCTGCTCTTCGACGTCTTCCTAATTCTAAAGCAGCTATAATCGAAATGGCCTTGGCCTCTCCTATTCCCTTGAACTGCATTAATTGAGACAATGATACTTTTCCTAACGCGTTCAAATTATGATCTACACTAGCGAGAATTCTCTTACTCAAATCAACGGCTGATTCATTCCTACTTCCTGAACCTATCAAAATTGCAATCAATTCCGCATCACTCAAAACACTTTTGCCTTTTAGCATTAGTTTTTCTCGCGGTTTATCATCTTCGGACCAATTGGTAATAGGGAAAAAGGAATTTTCAGCCATATTGCTACTTTTAAATTAGTTCATATTAATACCATTACTTTACCATCAATTCCTTTACCTCATCAAAATTTAAACCCCCATAATTTCCCGAACTCATTAACAACAAAGCTGAATTTTCAAAGTTCAGATTGAACAAATAATCTTTAAATTCTACCGGATTAGTGTAAATTATTAAGTCTTTACGATTAAAAGCAGTAGCAATTTGCTCATAAGTCACTTCTTCTAATTGTTTTATTTTTACCGCATCTGGAGAATAAAAAACAATTGCGACATCAGCATATTCTAATGCACCTTCGTATTCTTTGAGGAATTCTGCATTTAAACTACTATAGGTATGAAGTTCTAAACAAGCGATTAAAGTGCGGTTTGGATACTGTTCTTTTACCGCTTTTGTAGTGGCTGCAACTTTACTAGGGGAATGTGCAAAGTCTTTGTAGGCGACTTTTTCTTTGCTTTCAGCTATTTTTTCTAGACGTTTGGACGCACCTTTAAAACTAGCAATGGCTTGATAAAAATCAGCTTCATCGACTCCCATACTTTGACAAATCCATTTGGCGCCAGCCAAATTATTTAAGTTATGCGCTCCAAAAACTTCAATAGGCATATCACCTTCAGGAGTTTCAAGCAATGTTATTCCATCTTGAACTGAATATTTGGGCGTATGATAAGCAATTTTACGGATTGGGTTTGTTGCGGCTTCAGCAACACGTTTTACTTCTGGATCATCTTCATTATACACCAGAATTCCACCATTTGTTATTTTGCCAATAAAAATTTCAAATTGTTCTACATAATTCTCGTACGTTGGAAATACATTAATATGATCCCAAGCAATACCCGAAATTAACGAAATATTAGGTTGGTATAAATGAAATTTTGGTCTTCTATCGATGGGCGAAGACAAATATTCATCTCCTTCTAAAACAATGAAATCATTCGTTTCAGTAAGATGAACCATATTATCAAAACCTTCTAGTTGCGCGCCAACCATATAATCAACAGCAATATCATGGTAGTGCATCACGTGTAAAATCATCGATGTAATCGTAGTTTTCCCATGAGAGCCTCCTATTACCACGCGTGTTTTATTTTTAGACTGTTCATACAAGAACTCAGGATATGAGTAAATTGTAACTCCTAATTCCTGCGCTTTTAGTAATTCTGGATTATCTGCTTTTGCATGCATTCCTAGAATAACTGCTTTGACATTAGTTGTTATTTTTTCTGGAAACCAACCTAATTCTGCTGGCAAAATTCCTTTTTTATCTAACCTAGATTTTGATGGTTCAAAAATAGCGTCGTCGCTTCCTGTAACTTGGTATCCCTTATTGTGCAATGCTAACGCGAGATTATGCATGGCACTGCCGCCTATTGCTATAAAATGAAGGCGAAGCCCCCTAACCCCGGAAGGGGGAACAACTACATTGTCGTTGATGTTGGAATTCATAATGTAATTTAAGATTGTTTAAATTTTATTGTATCGCTAAGGCACCTTATTTAACTATGTTAGTTACGAGGTTTTTAACTGTTTTGCTTTTCCCGCATTTTTCATTTTGTATACATACAAATTGTATAATTTTTGATAAGCCACTTTTGATTTGGTGAGTTCAAAAGCTTTTTTATATTGCTTTTCAGCAGATTCATATCTCTCGAAATATTCCTCAATATGTCCTCTTGATAGATACCCGTCAACTGCTGAAAGCTTTGAGAGTTCGTTAGAATATTTAATGGCTTTTGATTCGCTTCCGCCTACAATTCCCGGTAACTGAATATATAGTTCTATTAAGGCCCACCGTGCTTCGATATGTTTTGGGTTTAAACTCACTGCTTTTAAAAAAGAAGCTTTCACTTCATCAATCATTCCAAGTGCTCTAAACTTATTAGCCTCTTTTGCTTTCATTCCCAATACACCTCCATATTTATAGAAATAATTAGCCTCAGCAGGTTTTAGTTCTTTTAGCTTTTTATAATAAGTGATTGCTTTGTCCCACGATTTATTTTTTCCTGCAATATCTCCTAAATACTCGATTGTTTTTAAGTTGGAAGGATTAACTTTTAAAAGAGTTTCAAAGGCAGACTGAGCTTGATCATATTTTCCAGCTTCGAATAATTTTTCCGCTTTTTCAAAATTAGATTGAGACCAGATCACCATTGGCAGAAATATTATTAAATAAAATATATGTTTCATTCTTCAAAAATAACGAAATTTACTTTTGAAATCTATTTTCATGTTAAAAGGTTTAACTAAAAAAGCCTCTTACTTATTTTGACAACAAGGTAAGAGGCTTTTAGATTTTAGAAGAGAATTTTATCTCACAATTGTCATTTCGTCAATAATGTGTTTAGCACCCGCGTATTTATCAATTATCCAAAGCACATAACGAATATCTAAGTTAATTGTTCTTTGTAACTTTTTATCAAATATCACATCGCCAGCCATAGCTTCGATGTTTCCATCAAATGCGATACCTGTAAGTTCTCCTTTTCCGTTTAATACTGGCGAACCTGAATTTCCTCCCGTAATATCGTTATCGGTCAAGAAATTTACGGGCATATAACCATCTTTATCCGCATATTCTCCAAAGTCTTTTGACTTATTTAGTTCTAATACTCGGGCTGGTAAATCAAATTCCGCATCACCAGCTTTATACTTTTTAACCAAACCCGTCATTGTAGTATAATTATTTACGGCAGCATCATTACGTTTATCCGCTGGCAAAGCACGTACTTTTCCATAAGTCAATCGCAACGTTGAGTTGGCATCCGGATACTGAATTGAATTCATTTTAGACTCACGTAAACCCGCAACAAGATTACGGAAAGCAATTGCAAAATCATCATCTGCTTTTAATTGCTCTGGTGTTTTAGCTCTCATTTTTGTCATTAATTCATTAGAAATAACATACAAAGGATCGCTGGCAATACTTTCTGGTTTTGGATCTTTCATGAATGCCAAAACACTTTCTTTTGTAGCAAAAATGCTTTTGCCAATAGCCATATCTACATACGCCGTGAAATCTCCTTTATTCTCCTCTTTTAATTTAGCAATGTTTTCAGGAAGTCCGTAAGCAGAAGCTTTTGAAGTATATAAATTTAATTGAGCTATAAAAACATCTTTTTCTAGTGGAGCATGAAATTTTCCATAAACCGTTTCAACAAGTTGATTCAATCTCGGGAGCATTTCTTGTTTTTTAGCTTCATTTTCTTTGTAATAAGCAATTAGTGAATTTCCTAAAGTAGCAGGAGCTGCACCGTAACTAGCTGTTCTCACTAATTGAGACAAATAATTATCATGAAGCATTTTTACATTTGTTTGAGTGTAATAATCATTTACGGTTGCTATTACAGAACCATATTTAGCCTTATTCTCTGTCTTATTTGCCCATTTATTGAACTTGGCTTCTTCTTTTGCTTTCGTTTTTGCCGTTCCCGCTTTAGTCAAAGCATCAATCATTCCTTGACGGTTTTTCCAGTAATTAGCAGTCGAAGCGTACTTTGAAGCATATTCTAATTTTACCTTTTCATCCTTATCCATGTATGTCTTCATGACATCCATTCCAGTTTTTGCACCTTCAACCCATGCTGGATAAGCGAATTGCACATTTTGTTCAATCCCACCTGCAGGCATCCAGCGATTCGTGCGACCCGGATAACCTAAAATCATGGCAAAATCATTTTCCTCTACTCCTTTTAAGCTTATTGGTAGATAATGTTTTGGTTTTAACGGCATATTATCTTTAGAGTATTCAGCTGGATTACCATTAGCATCAGCATACACTCTAAACATAGAGAAATCAGCTGTGTGTCTTGGCCATTCCCAGTTATCAGTGTCGCCACCAAATTTCCCTAGACTCTCCGGAGGTGTTCCTACTAAACGTACATCTTTATAATCTTGATAAACAAAATAGTAATATTCATTACCTTGGAAGAAAGGACGAACAGAAACAGTGTATTTTCCACCTTCGCTATTTTCTTTTTCGATCAAAGAAGTTTCTTGCTGAATCGCTTTATTGCGTTCTGTTTCGGTCATTTTATCATTCACTTTTGATAAAATTCTTTTAGAAACATCATCCATTCGAACGAAAAAACGAACGAATAACGATTTTGGTTTCATCTCAGCAGCTTTGTCTTTAGCCCAAAAACCATTTTTAAGATAATTTTGCTCTTCTGAAGAAAGTTCAGCAATGGCATCGTATCCACAGTGATGATTAGTTAACAATAAACCTTCTTTAGAAACCATTTCAGCAGTACAACCACCATTAAATTGAACAACGGCGTCTTTTAAACTATGATTATTTATACTGTAAATTTCTTCGGCTGTAAGTTGCAGACCCATTTTTGCCATATCTCTATGGTTTAATCTTTCTATAAACATCAAAAACCACATTCCTTCATCGGCTTTTGCTGGAAAAGCCATTAGGCACATAGTTAAGAATAAAATTATTTTTTTCATAATGCAATTATTTTTTTAGTTGTGCGAATATAAATCATTTTCGGAATTTCAACATCTTAATACAAAACAAACATCAGTGAAAATCCTTTTTTTAATATAATTTTATGAATTTCGTAATTATATTACAAAAAAAAGGTGCCCCATTTCTAGAACACCTTTAAATTACATTTTGTACAAATTATTCATTCAACATTTTCCACAATTTATCTTTTAATTCTGTTAGCCCTTGTTGTGCAACAGAAGAAATAAACATATATGGAACATCTTTAAAAGAAATATCTAACTCAGTTTTTAATTCTGCTTTCAATTCATCATCTAGCATATCACATTTAGAAATGACAACCATACGCTCCTTGTCTAACATTTCAGGATTGTATTTAGTTAGCTCGTTTACTAAAATATCGTATTCCCCTTTTATATCTGGCGTATCAACAGGAACTAAAAATAGTAAAGTAGAATTACGCTCAATATGACGTAAAAAATAATGCCCTAGACCTTTTCCCTCAGCAGCGCCTTCAATAATTCCTGGAATATCAGCAATTACAAATGATTGAAAATCTCTGTAAGCCACGATTCCAAGATTTGGTTTTAAAGTCGTAAACGGATAATCAGCAATCTTTGGTTTAGCAGAAGTTAGTACGGACAACAGTGTTGATTTTCCAGCATTAGGAAAACCTACTAGCCCAACATCAGCAAGGACTTTTAATTCTAAAATCACATCCATTTCTGCGCCAGGTAAACCGGGTTGCGAATATCTTGGTGTTTGATTTGTAGAACTTCTAAAATGCCAGTTACCTAAACCACCTTTACCACCGCGGGACAAAATTTGTTTTTCGCCCTCATCAGTAATTTCGAATAGAATTTCTCCCGTTTCTTTGTCTTTTACAACCGTTCCTAATGGCACTTCGATATATTTATCATCTCCATCAGCACCTGTACTTCGGTCTCCACTTCCATCTCCACCATTTCCAGCTTTAATATGTCGTGCAAATTTTAAGTGAAACAACGTCCAAAGACCTTTATTTCCAACTAAATAAACATGACCGCCACGGCCACCATCACCACCGTCTGGCCCACCTTTTTCAATAAATTTTTCTCTATGCAAATGCGTAGATCCCTTTCCTCCTTTTCCGGATGAAACATATATTTTAACGTAATCTACAAAATTTCCTTCTGTCATAATTCTTTTTTTCAGTGCTTAGAATTTGGTTTTTTAGCTTCAGTAAAAATGCTGAATTTAAAATACCGAACACTTTACACAATTATTGTAATGCCTTAACCATTACTTTATCAATCTTCACGCCGTCCATATCTATTACTTCCAACTGAAATTTTTGCCAAATCAACTTCTCTCCCTGTTTTGGAATACGAGAAAGTTCAGTCATTATTAAACCGCTTACGGTAGTTACTTCATAATCATTTATTAGTTCATCTAACTCAAAATACGTCAAGAAATCGTGCAATGAATAATGACCATCAACTAACCATGAGCCATCTTCTCGTTCTACTAACTGAAAATCATCTTTATAAAAATCAGACGCATCTCCAACTAAAGCCTCTAAAATATCATTTAACGTAATCACACCTTGAAAAACTCCATATTCATCAGACACAAACGCATAATGAATACCCGTTTTTTTAAAATTTTCGAGCGCAACATAAGCCGTAGTTTGCTCCATCATAAAAGGAGCTTCGGTCATAATGTCAGACAAATTGAAATTTTCATTATCAAAATGAGCAAAAATATCCTTTAAATTCACCACACCAACAATCTCATCATAATTGCCATTATAAACTGGATATATGGAATGTAATTCCTCCAGCATAAATTTCTTTACTTCCTCCTTGTTTGCATAAAGTGGTAAAAAAATAACCGACTTTCTATGTGTCATTAAAGAGTTTATTTTTCTGTCGCCAATATGAAAAACGCGTTCCACAATATCTTGTTCTATTTCTTGCACTTCGCCACCTTCTGTTCCCTCTTTAATTATAGCTTTTATTTCTTCTTCTGTTACGCGCCCATCAGCGGTGGGTTTTATTCGCAAAACATCTAAAAGAAATTCAGTTGATTGCGTCAATAACCAAATAAAAGGCGCTGTTACAATGGACACTACCTTCATAGGCATCGCAACGGCCTTAGCGATTGCTTCTGGGTGATTTAATCCTATTCTTTTAGGTAATAATTCCCCTAGAACTAGTGAGAAAAAAGTCAATACTACAACTACCAGACCTACAGCAATGGCGGGTGAATAAGGTTTTAATACTTCAAATCCTTGTATGAAATTTTGAACATCAGAGGTTATTTTATCGCCACTGTAAATACCAGTAAGAATCCCTATTAAAGTGATTCCTATTTGTACGGTTGACAAAAATTTATTTGGCGAATTAGCCAAATCAAGTGCTATTTTTGCGCTTTTATTTCCTTTTTTTGCTGCTGTTTCTAATCTATTTTTTCGTGCTGAGATCAAGGCGATTTCGGACATAGAGAAAACCCCATTTAGCAGTATTAGAAAAAATATTATTACTATTTCCAATGTTATATTTTGATTCGTTTAGGTATTCTTACTCGATTTTTCATTTTTAAATCGATTATTCTTAATCATTCTTATTTTAGCCCAGATGGCAGTGGAAAGCCCGGAACTTATAAAAAGTAATTTTCTTAACAGAAAAGAGCGACCAGCGAAAGCTCCTTTTATGGCTTAGAAAATACGTTTTGTAAGTGAGGACTTGTAACGTACAGCTGGAAATAGCTTCTATAAATTATCGATAACTGCACTGACTCTATCTGTGATTTCAGCAATAGAGCCAATTCCATTTACTGGAAAAAATTTACCTTGCGCTTTGTAATAATCCATTAAGGGCGCTGTTTTTTCATTGTATTCTTGGTAACGATTTCTGATTTTTTCTTCATCTTGATCGTCTATTCTCCCGCTTGTTTTTCCTCTTTCTAACAAACGCTGGATTAAAATTTCATCATCGGCTTCTAGTGCAATTGTTGCTGCAACTTTTGAATTAATAGAAGTCAAAAATTCATCCAATGCCACTGATTGCGATAATGTTCGGGGATATCCGTCAAACAAAATTCCGTTCGTATTTGGGTGTTTGTTCACCTCGTCAATTAGCATTTTAGTGGTCAATTCATCTGGAACTAAATCGCCCGCATCCATGAAAACTCTGGCTTGTTTACCAAGTTCAGTATCATTTTTTAAATTAAAACGAAATACATCTCCAGTTGAAATATGTGTTAATTTATACTTTTCTTTTAGAAATTCAGCTTGAGTTCCTTTACCAGCTCCTGGTTTTCCAAATAAAACGATATTAGTCATGTTGTTGTGTAGTTATTCTTTTAATTTATAAACTTCTGATAAATTCCGACCCAAACCATCATAATCCAAACCGTAACCTACAATGAATTTATTTGGAATTCGGATCCCAATATAATCGATTTTTATGTCCTTAGTATATGCTTCTGGTTTAAAGAAAAGTGTCGCTATTTTAAAATGTTTTACATTTTGCTTTTTGAATAATTCTTTCAATTCTACTAAGGTGTTTCCAGTATCTACAATATCTTCAATGATAACAACTGAACGTCCAGTCAAGTCTTGATTCAGTCCTATTAACTGTTTTACATCGTTAGTTGAGGAAGTTCCTTCATAAGAAGCCATTTTTATAAAAGAGACTTCACATGGTTTTTTATATAATTTCATAAAATCAGAAACTACCATAAAAGCACCATTTAAAACACCGACAAATACCGGAATTTCATCTATAAAATCGTCTTCTATTTGGGCAACCATTTTTGCTAAGGCAAACTGAATTTCTTTAGCAGAAATAAATGGAACAAATTGTTTATCGTGAAGTTGTATCATTATCTAATGTTTAAAATAATGGGCAAAGATAGCAATTTCTGAATTTAGAAATTAGATTAAAAAGCATAAGAATACTGTATATTTAAAATTTTCTGTTTTGAATGTTTCAAATGATTATGGATCTTTATAAAAATATAGTTGATACAAATGACAAAAGTTTCTACAAAAGCATATTAAATTCGAGCACTTTATGAAATAGGCAAAGTAAACGATTGAATTTATTCTGAATTACAACGTATTCTTACAGATGCATATCATAAACATTCTTATGCTTACAAGGCTGTTGCTACTGAAATTTTAAAGAAGATGAGTAACCAATTATAATATTTACGTACATTTGTGAAAACTATACGTACATGAATACTAAACTCACTTTATCGTTAGAAAAAGAAGTCATTGAGCAAGCTAAAATTTATGCCAAAGAAACAGGTAGAAGTTTATCTGAAATGGTAGAAAGTTATTTTAGAAATTTGACATCGAAAAGAGATTTGGATTACAAAAACGTTGATCCAAAAATTAGAAAATTGATCGGTCGTATTACCCTTCCAGATGACTTTGATATTAAAAAAGCTAAAGAAGAATATTACAAAGAAAAATATGGTATATAAAAATATTTTTTTAGATACTAATGTTTTAGTTGACATTGTAGCCAACAGAAAACCTTTTGCAGAATCATCAATAGCAATTTTTGATTATTGCCAGCACAACAAAATTAATACATACTCCACTTCTCATTCTATCGGAACATTACATTATATTGTAAAAAAAATGGTAAACGAAGTCGAATTACGATCTATCATCGAGGATTTATTAGATACAATTTTAATAATTCCTGTGACTGAGGAGATCCTGAGGAAAAGTCTTAAATCCAATCATAAAGATTTTGAAGATGCTATTCAAATAATTTCCGCTCAATCTATCAGCGATATGGATTGTATTGTGACTAGAGATTTAAAAGATTATAAAAATGCTGAAATAAAGATATTTACACCTAATGAATTTTTAAACGCATTACACTAAACAATTACATCTACACAATGACACGAGCGTAGCGACTGCATTTGACCGTTAACAAACAATAACTAAAACAAATGAATTATTTTTCTTCTGATTTTAAACTCGGCATATTAGGCGGCGGTCAACTCGGCAAAATGATGTTGTTTGACACTCGCAAATTCGACATACAAACTTATGTTTTGGATCCTAGTGACGAAGCGCCTTGCAAAATAGCTTGCGATAAATTCGTCAAGGGAGATTTAATGGACTTTGAAACTGTTTATAATTTTGGGAAATTAGTTGATATTTTGACTTTCGAAATTGAATTAGTTAATTTGGAAGCTTTAGTAAAATTAGAGGAAGAAGGATTAAAAGTTTATCCTTCTCCCAAAACGTTGAAACTGATTCAAAACAAAGGTGTTCAAAAAGATTTTTATACAAAAAATGCTATTCCAACGGCAAATTATCAACGATTTAGTGATTTAAAAGCTTTAATAGTTTCTATTTTAGATGCGAAAATAACGCTTCCTTTTGTATGGAAATGTACTGAATTTGGATACGACGGAAACGGCGTAAAAGTTATTAGACAAATTTCTGATTTAGATAATCTAGCGAATGTAGAATGCATTGCAGAGGAAATGATTCCGTTTAAAAATGAATTAGCGGTGATTGTTTGTCGTTCCCCTACCGGCGAAATAAAAGCGTATCCTGTAGTTGAAATGGAGTTTCATCCCGAAGCCAACCAAGTTGAATATGTGATTTGTCCTGCTCGAATAGGCGATGAAGTTTCCGAAAAAGCAAAAACTATTGCCTTACATGTTTCTGAAAAATTCAATCATGTTGGACTTTTAGCGGTAGAAATGTTCCAAACAGAGGATGACGAGATTATTGTAAACGAGGTCGCACCACGACCACATAATTCTGGACATTATTCTATTGAGGCGAGTTATACTTCACAATTTGAAAATCATTTAAGAGCTATTTTAGATTTGCCTTTAGGAAATACTGATAGTAAAGTGGCTGGAATTATGGTGAATTTAGTTGGCGCCGAAGGTTTTTCTGGAGATGTTGTCTATGAAAATATCGAAAAGATATTAGCTTGGAATGGAGTTACTCCTCATATTTACGGAAAGAAGCAAACAAGACCCTTTAGAAAAATGGGGCACGTTACTATTGTAAATAAAGACATTAATGAAGCCAGACGAATTGCCGAGGATGTGAAGAAAAGTATAAGAGTGATTAGTAGATTGTAAAAATATAGTGATTTGGAACTTTTTAGCTTTTTTCGTTAATTAGTATATACCATTTATATATACCTTTGTGTAAAAAAAAATGACATTATGAAAACTATTTCTTTAAAAATTGACGATGTTATATTTAGTGAAACGGAAAACATTTTAGAATCATTAGATAAACCTCGGAATCGTTACATAAACGAAGCAATAGAATTTTATAACAAAGTCAATAAAAAAAGCTTGTTAGCAAAAAAACTAAAAGCGGAATCAAAATTAGTTGCTGAAAATTCGATGGATATTTTGAGCGAATTTGAAGATTTTGATTATGAAAATTAATCAATTTGAAATTTGGCTTGCTAATCTAAATCCACGAAATGGAACAGAGTTGGGTAAAATAAGACCCGTATTAATTGTTCAAACGGATTTACTAAATAACATTGAACATCCTTCTACCGTAATTTGTCCGATCACTTCAATAGTAAAGCCTAAAGCAGATATATTAAGAGTAAACATTCAAAAGGGAATCGCAAATACTGAACAGGATTGTGATATTATGATCGACCAAATAAGAGCAATAGACAACACTAGATTGCTAAAAAAAATTGGAACATTACCTGAAAATTTAGCTCGGAAAGTTCAAGAAAATTTAAAAATAATATTGGATTAATTTAAAATTTGGAAAATGGATTTATTTACAGCTTTCCTTCACTTTTTAAATATAGCAGATAACTCTAATTATTTAAAAGAGGCTTACGACAAATTGGTAGATAGAAACGAATATTTAGGGATTCGAATTGTAAATTTTTTAATAATTTCATTTTCTTTAATCGCCCTTCTATTCTTCGTCTTTGTACTTTATGTTCTTTTCAATGATTTAAAAGACTAACCTAATAATAAAATTAACTAAAACCCTACTTACCCCTAGTAGGAATTCCCCCGCCAAGGCGGGATTAGGGGGCTAATATGAAAGTAGCCGTAATAATGGGAAGTATCTCCGATATGCCTGTAATGCAAGAAGCAATAGATATATTAAAATCATTTAAAATCGAGGTGGAAGTTGATGTTGTATCGGCTCACAGAACACCTGAAAAATTATTTGATTTCAGTCAAAACGCTCATTTAAGAGGAATTTCAGTGGTCATTGCCGGAGCTGGAGGCGCGGCGCATTTACCAGGAATGGTCGCATCAATGTCACCACTTCCGGTGATTGGTGTTCCAGTGAAATCAAGTAATTCTATTGATGGTTGGGATTCGGTTTTATCTATTTTACAAATGCCAGGCGGCGTTCCTGTAGCAACTGTAGCACTAAATGGAGCAAAAAATGCTGGAATTCTAGCGGCTCAAATTATTGGAAGCAGCAACAAAGAAATTTTAGACCGCATAATTGCTTATAAGTTAGAATTGAAAGAGGCCGTAAATAAAGCTTCGGAAAGTTTGAAAAAATAAAAATTAAGACATAAAGCTCTGTAATTAATTTGTGCTAATTCGTAAAATTCGTGTCGGAAAAAAACACAAAAATCAAAGGCCTCGAATTTCAGGAGGCCTTTGACGTTTTATAGCTTTGTGATCTACAATTAAACCTCTTCGATAATTTCTTCCAATATACTTTCAAATTCTGAACTAATTAGATCTTCATTATTTATCCAATTCTCTGAAGTCACTAAAGTATAATTTACATTGTCGTCTGTTTTTAATTCCCAAATAATTCCTTCGGCTTCTGGAAAAGGAATGTTTTGAGAGATTTGATCATCAAACAATCGTTTAATAAGATTTCTATCAGACAATCCGTTATTTAATAATTTTAACACGTTTTCTTTAGTCAAAACCTTTGCCGTTTTATCTTCATCAGGTGTCATTGAGAAATGCACAACTGAGGCTTTTGCATTTGGAAACTTTCCGTTATAGGCCTTAAAAAGTAATTGGTTTGTATGAAATAATCTTCCTTGCAGGTGAATTTCAGGATATTCCTCGCATACTTTATCGATTAACATGTTATGTGAAATTTGCTGAATTTGTCCCTCATTTAATTCCTCCGACAATTTATAGGTAAGGACAATTTCGGCGGCCTCATTGGGCTCGTAATCTGAGATAGCCATTTCTAACAATTCTGGTAAATTCTTTTTCTCAGCAGTTGCGCCGTCTGGATAATTGAATTTTTCTAGTAAATGAATAAGATCTTCATCTGACCAATATCCTTCTAGTTCATTCACAGTATCAACTCGCTTTATTATAATTTGATAATTCATAATCTTATTTTAAAATGATTTTTGACTAATTTTTTGCAATAATTAACCTTTACTCGAAATTACGCCTTTAAAAACTTTCAAAAAAATAAATAACATAACTATAACACGAATCCTCATAAACTACGGAAAGATAATCACCTCTATTTTATCATTGTCTTTTTTATAAATCGCTACCTTTGTGAAAATAAAAAATTCAAAATAATTAATAGGAACAACCACACTAGCAATGAATATCTTAACAAAATACTTTTCTACTAAACACAATACAGCTCCTTTTTCACAAATAAAAAACGAAGATTTTTTACCTGCTATTCAGCAAGGAATCACTTTGGCCAAAGCCGAAATTGATTCTATCGTAAATAATCCTGACGCTCCAACCTTTGAAAACACCATTGAAGCAATGGATTACACCGGCGAAATTCTTGATCGAGCTTCTAGTGTTTTCTTCAACTTAAATTCGGCTGAAACCAATGATGAAATGCAAAAAATTGCACAAGAAATTTCCCCACTTTTATCTGAATTTGGAAACGACATCCGATTAAACCCTGAACTATTTGCAAGGGTAAAAGCAGTTTATAATTCAAGAAAATCTATTCAACTTACCGCAGAACAGAGCACTTTATTAGACAAAAAATATAAAAGCTTTTCACGCAACGGAGCAAATCTACCTGAAGATAAAAAAAATGAACTACGCATAATTGACAAAGAACTATCAAAATTAAGTTTGCAATTTGGCGAAAATATTTTGGCTGAAACCAATGCTTTCGAAATGCATTTGACAGATGAAAAAGATTTAGCAGGTTTACCAGAAGGCACCATTGAAGCAGCTCGTTCTTTGGCGAAAGCACAAGATAAAGAAGGTTGGATATTTACTTTAGACCATCCTAGTTATGTTCCTTTTATGACTTACGCCGATAATCGTGAACTGCGTAAAAAATTAGCAATTGCTTTTGGATCTCGAGGTTTTCAAAACAATGAATTTGACAATCAGGCAATCGTTTTAAAAATTACTAAATTACGTTTTGAAAGGGCCCAATTATTAGGATACGCAACGCATGCTCATTTTGTTTTAGAAGAAAGAATGGCACAAAGCCCAGAAAAAGTACTTTCGTTCTCCAATGATCTTTTGGCAAAAGCCAAACCTGCAGCACTAAAAGAATTCGAAGAATTATCGGCTTTCGCCAAAGAAATAGACGGAATCGAACAGTTAGAAAAATGGGATGGCAGTTATTATTCTGAAAAATTAAAACAAAAGCTTTTTAATTTAGATGATGAAAAATTAAAACCGTATTTTCAGTTAGAGAAAGTCTTAAAAGGTGCTTTTACGATTGCTGATAAATTATACGGACTGACTTTTACAGAAGTATTTGATATTGATAAATACCATCCTGAAGTAATTACTTACGAAGTTACAGATAAAAAAAAGGATTTAGTAGCTGTATTTTACGCTGATTTTTTTCCTCGAAAAGGGAAACGCAATGGCGCTTGGATGACCTCATTTAAATCACAATATCTAAAAGATGGCGTAAACGAAAGACCGCACATTTCGAACGTTTGTAATTTTACGAAACCTACTGAAACGAAACCATCTTTATTGACTTTTAACGAAGTAACTACGTTATTTCATGAATTTGGACATGGATTACACGGAATGTTGGCCAACACCACTTATCCCAGTTTATCAGGAACTTCTGTTTATTGGGACTTTGTCGAATTGCCAAGTCAAGTGATGGAAAACTGGTGTTACGAACCCGAAGCTCTGGCTTTATTTGCAACGCATTATGAAACCGGCGAGGTGATTCCGCAAGACTTCGTAAACAAAATCAAAGAAAGCGCGAGTTTTCAAGAAGGATTAGCAACAATGCGTCAGTTGAGTTTTGGATTGCTAGATATGGGTTGGCACGGCCAAGATCCTTCGAATATTACAGATATTAAAACTTTCGAAACTGAACAATTTTCCGCCACACAATTGTATCCCGAAGTTGCTGAAAACGCGATGAGTACTGCATTTTCACATATTTTTCAAGGTGGTTATTCTTCTGGTTACTATAGTTATAAATGGGCAGAAGTTTTAGATGCAGATGCCTTTGAATACTTTAAAGAAAAAGGAATTTTTAATAAAGAGGTCGCAACCAAATTTAAAGAAAACGTACTTTCTAAAGGTGGAACTGAACCACCGATGGAATTATACAAACGTTTTAGAGGCCAAGAACCAAAGCCAGATGCTTTGTTGAAAAGAGCGGGGTTAATTTAAATACTGATTTATATCGTTTAATAATGGAGCCAACTGACCTAAAATATATACAAGATTATCTAAAAGAAAATAGCAGTAAAAGTAGCATCGCCAATGCGAAGAACATAAGTCCAACGTTGACAAATACTTATTTTGGTCAGTTTGAGTTTGAGTATCTTGGCGGAGCTACTGCACCATATCAGATAGAAATTAATATCTCTAATCCAAAAAAAATTCAAACCTCCTGCAACTGTCCCTACGATCATGGAGGTCTTTGTAAACATATAATTGCAGCTCTTAACGACATTTGTAAAGTCATTATTAAAAAACCAAATAGTATTTTAAATAATCTAAATGATTTAACAGATGTAAAAAACTTGAGATTAAATCAAGCGCATTTAGTGAACGAGCTTCTATCGGATGTCGTTCTATCTCGATTTCCGTCGCGCTACAATAGTTATTATGAAAATCATATACAAGTTAGCAATGCCTCACAAACGGAGGTAAAAACATTATTCTCAGACTGGGGCAACTTCCAACAAACCATACGTTTTGATGGTGAAACTAAGATTTTAGAAACTAGCTGTACTTGTTCTAATAAAGAAAAACCATGCGACCATGTAGGTTTTAGCTTAAAAACTATTAAAAAGAAACTGGGCGAAAATTTCTTTAGTACAAATTATTTAGCACAAAAAATCGCAACATTTTTACAACAGTATAATCTAACTGAAACTGCTGGGATCGAGGAAATATTTGATTTTCAAATTACTAAAAAAGGATTTCAAGCAACTTCAAAGTACAAAAATATTCAGCAAGGATTTCAAGACTTTTCTGCTATTTACGCAAATGAAGCAGTAGAGTTAAGTGGGCAACTACCTACACCAGATCATTTTGATCTCGACTTTGGATTAGGGATTTATTTTGGCTTTATAGGAAAAAAATTTACAGGAGTAATCCCATTTCAAGCTAAATATAACAAGGCAAAAAACGATTTTGCATCCAGTATTTCCGAACTTAATTATTATAGTATAAATGAATCTATGCACTTATTCCTTCATGAAAAGAACGAAACTATAATTATAAAATCATTACAGTTAAATGATTTAATTGAGACTTACGAATCAAAAAGGGAAATAGGCTATTTGACTAAAGCATTTGAAAATTTAGAAATTTTATTACCATTATGGAAAACGCTTTTGGTCTTTAAACATGACGATACATCTAGCTTAACGAGGAAAAATTTAACTTTAACAAAAATAGAAGAAACAAAAATAAGATTGTTTTTTACGATAAGCGAAAATAAATATTTCTATACACTCAAAGCAAAAATAGCAATTGGAGATAAAGACTTTAACCTTAATAGTTCATCAATAATTGTAAGTAATTTGTTTATTTTCTTCGAGGGTAACGCTTATCCCATTCCAAATGCCAATGTAGCGGCACACATAAGTAATTTTGTAAATAAAGCCGAAATTAATTACTTTAAGAAAGATGTACCTAATTTTATTGAAAAGGTAGTTTTACCGCTATCTAAGAAATTTGAAATTCAAACAACTATTTTCAAGAAATCTAAAGCCAAAACCAATTCAGAAAATATTGTAAAGCAAATTTATATGTCCGATTTAGAGGGACAATATATTGTTTTTAAACCTGTCATTCAATACGATAAAACACTTGTTCCAGTATTTTCAAATGAGTTATTGCTCGAAGCCACCGAAGACACGAAAATCACATACAAGGAACGAAATCAATCTTTTGAGGATAATTTCATTGAAGAATTTAGAGGTTTACATCCCAAATTTGAAACTCAAGAAAATCTATTTTTTCTCACCCCCGAGGAACTATTTGAGAACTATTGGATGCTGCACGCCACCGAAAGAATGAAGCAATTAGGCATTACTGTTTTTGGTGCAAATGAATTAAAATCATTCAAATTCAATTTAAACAAACCTGTTATTCGTGTCAATTTAAAATCAGATATTGACTGGTTTGATATTGAAATCGATATTAGCTTTGGCAATCAAAAAGTAAATATTAAGGAATTACAAAAGGCTTTTCTGAAAAAATCAAATTATGTTACACTTGGCGATGGAACGTTAGGAATTCTGCCAGAAGATTGGATGAAGAAATTCGCCAATTATTTTAAATCTGGTGAGATCAAGAAAAACGGAATCCAAATGTCAAATTATCAATTTGGAATCATAGACGAATTGTATCAAGAAATGGACAGTAAACCGGCATTCTTGGAAGAATTATACAATAAAAAAATACGCCTGCAAAACATTTCTGAAATTGAAGCAATTGCTATACCAAAAGGAATAAAAGCAAAACTGCGAGATTATCAGCATCACGGTTTAAACTGGCTCGCTTTTCTGGATAAAAATCAGTTGGGTGGTTGTTTAGCTGACGATATGGGATTGGGTAAAACTTTGCAAACTATCGCGTTTTTGCAGCATTTAAAAATAAGCAATCCCAAGAATGAACCCTCTTTAATTATTGCACCCACTTCTCTAATTTTTAATTGGAGAAATGAAATAGAAAAGTTCTGTCCTAGCTTGAAGATGCTCACTTTTACCGGAGCTAGCCGATTAGAAAACAAAGATAATTTCACGAAATATGATTTAATTATTTCGACTTACGGATCTTTACTAAATGATATTGACTTTTTGAAAGATTTCAAGTTTAATTATGTTATTTTGGACGAAAGTCAAGCCATAAAAAATCCAAATTCAAAGCGATACAAAGCGGTGAGATTGCTGCATTCTTACAACAGAATTGCGCTTACGGGAACACCTATAGAAAATAATACTTTTGACTTATATGCACAACTTAATTTCTTAAATCCTGGATTATTAGGTAATATGACACATTTTAAGAATAACTTTTCGGATGCAATCGATAAAGAAAAAGATGTTGACGCTTCGCAAATATTAAGTAAAATAATAACGCCGTTTATGTTGCGACGAACTAAAGAGCAAGTTGCAACCGAATTGCCGGAAAAAACCGAAAGTATTATTTTTTGTGAAATGGAAAAAGAACAGCGTGCTGTTTACACTACTTTTAAAAACAAATACCGTGATTATTTACTGAACAAAATTGACGAAAACGGCGTTGAGAAATCACAAATGTACATTTTAGAAGGTTTGACTAAATTGAGACAAATATGCAATTCGACAGCGCTAATTCCCTCCGAGGAAGATTTTGGCAATTATTCAGTGAAGTTAGAAGCACTAATGGAAAACATAAAAGAGAAAACAGGAAATCACAAAATTTTAGTTTTTTCTCAGTTTGTAAAAATGTTGCAAATTGTAAAAACAAGACTCGAAGAAGACCATATTCATTACGAATACCTCGATGGACAAACTACCAACAGGCAAGAAAGAGTAGAGAATTTTCAGAATAATGCTGATGTTAGAGTATTCCTTATAAGTTTAAAAGCAGGTGGTACTGGCTTAAATCTTACCGAGGCTGATTACGTTTTTATCATTGATCCGTGGTGGAATCCTGCCGTCGAAAATCAAGCTATAGATCGCTGTTATCGCATAGGTCAAACTAAAAAAGTAATGGCATATCGAATGATTTGTAAAGATACCATCGAGGAAAAAATTGTATCGTTGCAACAAAAAAAGAAAAAAGTAGCTTCAAGTATCATCACAATAGATGAGGAGAAGAAATCATTTGATATTAATGAAGTAAAGGAATTGTTTCGATAATTGAATTGCAATTGTTGTGTTTTCAATAAAAGTTTTATGTCTTTTAAAAAAAATAAAAGCAAGAAATAATGGCGGAAATTATAAGCATTTAATAAAATATAAGCATAGTACAAAATAAATAAAAACAATAAAATATGAGTTTTTTAAAAGCGGAATGGAACAATCTAGCGATGATTAATTACGTGGTTGATCCAGCAATACTTCAAAAATATGTCCCAAAAGGAACCGAACTTGATTTCTGGAACGGCAAATGTTATGTCAGTTTTATTGGTTTTCTTTTCGAAAAAGTACGCGTCTTAGGAATTAAAATCCCTTTTCACTCTGATTTTGAAGAAGTGAATTTGCGATTTTATGTTAGGCGCTTTGAGAACGGAGTTTGGAAAAGAGGCGCCGTTTTTATCAGCGAAATTGTTCCAAAACATGCCATTTCATTCGTGGCAAATACATTCTATAATGAACATTACAGCACGTTGCCAATGAAACATGCGTTGAAGATTAACGAAAATTCTCGAGAATTTATTTATCAATGGAAAGTAAATAATAATTGGAATACAATTCAGGTAGAAACTGAAAAAAATCCTATCGAAATTGAAATTGGTTCGGAGGCTGAATTTATTACGGAGCATTATTTTGGTTATACTAAAATTAATGAAAATCAAACTTTTGAGTATCAAGTTACTCATCCCAGATGGCAACAATATCAAGTTATAAAAAACACTTCTGTAATTGATATTGAAGGAGTTTACGGAAAAGAATTTGCTTTTATTCAGGATTTAGAACCAACTTCAGTTTTTGTGGCGGTTGGCTCTGCTATAACTATTGAAGATAAGAGAAAAATATAGTTGTGATGACCAAATTCAAGGTAAAAACAAAAATCACTGCACCGCTACAAACCGTTTTTAACATTTCATGCGATATTGACGTTCACCAAAAATCAGTAAGCCCTACTAAAAAAATTGCTATTGCTGGCGTGACTTCTGGCCTAATTAATTTGAATGAAACGGTTACTTGGCATGGGAAACATTTTGGTTTGTACCTCACACATAAAAGTATTATTTCAAAAATGGAAACTCCTTCTCATTTTGTAGATGAAATTTTGGAATGCCGATTTAAAATTTTCAAACATACACATACTTGTTTACGGAAGAATGACATAACAATTATGATTGATAAGTTAGAATATGGTACTCCCTTCGGACTTTTAGGAAAATTATTAGATGTTGTAACACTTAAAAAATATTTAACCAATTTTATCGCAGAGCGTAATCACTTTATCAAGCAAATAGCTATAAATTACTAGTGTGAAACTTGAAACAATTCCTAAAAATAATATAATGAAATAATATACAAAAGACTAATTTTGACAAATTAATCATTAAAAATAAAACTCATGAATCTTAAAAGACTTTTCGGAGCTATCCTCACCGCCTTAGGAATAGGAGGCTTAATTTATACTGCAATTTTATTTGCCAATACATCTGGAGCAAATAAAGATATAAAATCGCTCATTATTTATGGTGTTCTTGGTTTTGTGTTCTTCTTTTCAGGAATTAGTTTAGTTAAAACAACTAAAGACGAGTCGTAAATAAAAGGTGGTTCGGATTTAGTATTCCAGGATTTATATTAAAAATAGCAACTAAAAATCGTGGTTAAAAATTTTATTTTAAAAAGCAACTTGGGAATTTCAAGTCACATGCTTAATTTTTTAATGAAATTACAAAGCAAAATATGTTTAACTCAAAAGCTTCTGAAATATTAACCACGATTTTTAATCAAAAGTTAGAAATCTAAATGTAACTAAGGTAAAAAGGATACTCATAAACTGTTATTTACCGTCAATAATTAAAGCGAACAATTGTTCAATTGCCCAAATTTCTCGTTGTTCTTCTTTGCTCATATTGAGTTTTTTCAATAAGGGAGAATTTACTGGAATTAAGGAGTCTCGCTCTGTACCCAAATACTTTTTTTGAATTGGAGCTGGATTTTAGTTGCAATTTAATAATAGAATTATACCAGCAAAAACTCTCTAAAATTCTCCCTAGTAACCACTAAGTATTCTGGACCATAAGCATCCTCGAAGGATTTAGGTAACTTTACTTTTTTCAATGGTGACCACTTAAATTCAAAAGCAGTAACTACATCCGCATTAGTTTCTACATAATCAATTTCTTGTTGTGTAGTAGTTCTCCAAAAATAGGATTTTGCTAAACTATTGGTATAAGATAGCATTTTCATTCGTTCCGAAACTAAAAAATTCTCCCAAAGTGCTCCTTTATCTTGTCGAAATTCTAAAGCGTTAAAATTTCCAATCAGCATATTACGAACACCATTATCATAAAAGTAAATCTTTCGGTTGGCCTTGATTTCATTACGGATATTTTTGCTATAACTATTCAATCTAAATATAACGAAAGCCTTCTCTAGAATATCAATATAATTACTTACCGTGTTTTTATCAACACCAACTAATTGCGCTATTTCGTTATAACTTACTTCGCTTCCCACTTGTAATGCCAATGCTTGTAAAATTTTCTCTAAAACTTCTGACTTCCTAATACCAGCCAAACTCAATATATCTTTATACAAATAACTCGAAACTAAATTTTTAATGATCTCATATTCATTGGCGAAATTATTGATCACATCAGGATACATTCCGTATAATAATCGAAGTTCTAATTGCTGCTGCGCTTTAATATAACCTACATTATTTTGAAATTCATTCCAAGAAATAGGAAACAAATGGTATTCAAATTTACGTCCCGTTAATGGCTCTTGTGTAATATGATTTATATCAAAAGCAGATGAGCCACTCACAATGACTTGAACATCTTTTATCTGATCCACCATAATTTTCAACTTTAAACCGATGTTAGGAATACGTTGCGCCTCATCTATAAATACGTACTTGTAATTGCCTATTATACTTTTTAAGGTTTCTGTGTTTGCATTTGCCAAAGTATCAGCAACTAATGAGTCGTCACCATCAAGAAAAAGGTAAGTAATACCCTTCAACAAAGAATTAATTAATGTTGTTTTTCCCACTTGTCGTGGACCAATTAATAGAATAACTTTTCCTTTATTTAATTTTTTTTGAATTATCGATGTTAAATCTCTTGTAATCATTGTAATAAAATTTTTTCAAAGATATAAAAAGACTTTCTATTCACCAAATTTATACTAAAATTGGTGAACGTATTCACCAAATTTACGGTATTATTGGTGAATACGTTCACCAATTTTATACTTTTTTCCATTAATGCAGTCACTAATATTGGCTTTTCTAAAGAAAAACCACTGTCAACCACCAAAATATAGGAATACTTTCAACCCAGAAGGAAGTATAAAATTTCGAACGCTTTTCATTTGCAAAAAGTAGAAAAAGAGAGACCAAAACAACTAAAATAAAATTCACGACTATTTGTTTTTGATCAAAATTATTTTTTAAAAATTCTAAAAAGAAGAATAGAATTATCAACCATAATCCTAGAACCTTTGTTTGCTTTACCCCTATTTGCTGCGGAACAGTTTGCAAATGCGGATCATCATTTGCCAAATCATTAATTTCGAAAATAAGAATCAATACAAAAAGGAGAAAAAACCTTTGGATACATTTTAAATAAAAATTAAAGGTAATAGCAACCTCAGCATTTAAAATAGGCAAAACTAGAGTCACGCCCACCCAACATAAAGCAACTATGTAAATTTTTACACCAGCCCAATTTCTCGCATTTCTCTTATTTGGAAAAAAAGGAAGCGTATATAGCAAAGTGACGCTTAAAAAAATGAAAGCTACTATTTGAGTGATATGTTTTAATTGAAAAAAATAAAAACCAACTAAAACTAGCGAGCAAAAACTAAAAAAAGCAATTGCTTTTAACTCGTAACGCATTTGAACTTTTTGCTTGCGAACCAAAGCATCATATTTGACAAAATTATATCCTACAATCGTTCCAAAAAATGCAAAATTTGCAATTGAGTTTTCATAAGAAATGTGGAACATGTGCTGGGTCATCCGAACCAAAGCATAACATGATAAAGCCACGTGAATACTGCAATTAATATAAAAATTTAGTATTTGGGTTAAAACCTTCATTAGACAAAATTAATCAAAGTGTTAATAAGAACGGCTTTTAGTTGAAAAATTGATAGAAAATCAAGTTAAAAATGGCTAATAATAGTAATTTAATATTTAATTTTACGACCTCTAAAACAATAAACACACAACCTATTTAATATATAATGAAAACAGACGCTTTTGCATTAAGACACATTGGTCCAAGGGAAAATGATTTAGAACACATGTTAAAAACAATTGGCGCAGATACTCTGGATCAGTTAATTAACGAAACGATTCCAACTGATATTAGATTGCATGCTGATTTGAACTTAGAACCTGCAATGACTGAATATGAGTTTGCAAATCACATTCAGAAATTAGGCAATAAAAATAAAGTTTTTCAATCTTACATTGGTTTGGGTTACAATGCAGCAATTATTCCTGCAGTAATTCAAAGAAATGTTTTTGAAAATCCAGGTTGGTACACTGCTTACACGCCGTATCAGGCTGAAATTGCGCAAGGTCGTCTAGAAGCGATTTTAAATTTTCAAACCATGGTTATCGAATTAACTGGAATGGAAATTGCAAATGCATCTTTATTAGACGAAGGAACCGCTGCTGCCGAAGCGATGGCTCTTTTATTTGACGTAAGAACCCGCGATCAAAAGAAAAGTAATATCAATAAATTCTTTGTTTCAGAAGAGATCTTACCACAAACTTTATCGGTTTTACAAACACGATCGGCGCCAATTGGGGTTGAATTAGTAATTGGAAACCACGAAACTTTCGATTTTTCGTCAGAATTTTTTGGTGCAATTCTTCAATATCCTGGGAAATTTGGACAAGTGCACGATTACAAAGCTTTTATAACAAAAGCCACAGATAACGAAATCAAAGTTGCTGTTGCTGCGGATATTTTAAGCTTAGTAAAACTGACGCCTCCAGGAGAAATGGGTGCGGCTATTGTTCTTGGAACTACACAACGGTTTGGAATTCCATTAGGTTATGGTGGTCCTCATGCTGCATTTTTTGCCACTAAGTCCGAGTATAAAAGAAGCATGCCAGGAAGAATTATAGGCGTAACTATTGACACTGACGGTAACCGTGCGCTTCGTATGGCGCTACAAACTCGTGAGCAGCACATAAAACGCGACAAGGCAACTTCGAATATTTGTACTGCGCAAGTTTTATTGTCGGTTATGGCCGGAATGTATTCTGTTTTTCATGGCCCAAAAGGATTGCAATATATTGCCAGTAAAGTACACGCCTCGGCAGCAACTTTATCAAACGCTTTAGGTAAAATAGGCTTTGAGCAAACAAATACAGCTTTCTTCGATACGATTGTAATTAAGGCTAATGCCGAAAAAGTAAAAACAATTGCAGAAGAAAACGAAATTAATTTCTTTTACGTTGATCAAAATACAGTTTCAATTTCATTAAATGAAACAACAAGTATTTCCGATTTAAATACTATTATTTCGGTTTTCGCTTCTGCAAAAGGTGTTCAGGCTACTACAATTAATACTTTATCAGAAACGAATCATTTTCCAGAAAGCGTGCTTAGAACATCGACTTTCTTACAACATGATGTTTTCAATAAATATCACTCAGAAACAGCATTGATGCGTTACATCAAAATGTTAGAGCGTAAAGATTTGGCGTTAAATCACTCTATGATTTCTTTAGGATCTTGTACGATGAAATTAAATGCAGCTTCAGAAATGCTGCCTTTAAGTATGCCACAATGGAATAATATTCACCCTTTCGCCCCTTTAGATCAAGCGCAGGGTTACCAAGAAATGTTGACCAAATTAGAACAACAATTAAATGTTATTACTGGTTTTGCTGGCACAACATTGCAACCTAACTCTGGAGCTCAGGGAGAATATGCAGGATTGATGGTAATTCGTGCTTATCACCATTCTCGAGGCGATCATCACAGAAACATTGCTTTGATTCCATCATCAGCTCACGGAACTAATCCAGCATCTGCAACTATGGCTGGAATGAAAGTAGTTGTTACTAAAACATTAGAAAACGGAAATATAGACGTAGAAGATTTACGTGAAAAAGCGCTTTTACACAAAGACAATCTTTCCTGCTTGATGGTAACTTACCCATCAACTCATGGCGTTTTTGAAAGTGCCATTAGAGAAATTACCCAATTGATTCACGATAATGGTGGACAAGTTTATATGGATGGTGCTAATATGAATGCACAAGTTGGCTTGACTAATCCTGCTACGATTGGTGCTGATGTATGTCATTTAAACTTACATAAAACATTCGCTATTCCTCACGGAGGTGGTGGTCCAGGTGTAGGACCAATATGCGTTGCTCCACAGTTGGTTCCATTTTTACCTACAAATCCATTAATCCCAACAGGAGGTGAAAATGCAATTACGGCAATTTCAGCAGCGCCTTGGGGTTCAGCATTAGTTTGCTTGATTTCTTATGGTTATATCTGTATGCTTGGCGCAGAAGGTTTGAAACAATCTACTGAATATGCTATTTTAAATGCAAACTACATTAAAGAGAAATTAAACGGTCATTACGATACGTTGTATTCTGGAGAAATGGGTCGTGCAGCTCACGAAATGATTATTGAATGTCGTCCATTTAAAGAAAAAGGAATTGAAGTAACTGATATTGCAAAACGCTTGATGGATTATGGCTTCCACGCTCCTACGGTTTCTTTCCCAGTTGCAGGAACAATGATGATCGAACCAACAGAAAGTGAAAACTTAGAAGAATTAGATCGTTTCTGTGATGCTATGATTGCTATTAGAAAAGAAATAGACTCGGTAACTATAGACAATCCAGATAATGTACTAAAAAATGCACCACATACTTTAATGATGGTGACAACTGATAACTGGATTTTCCCATATACCCGCGAAGCAGCAGCATTCCCATTAGAATATATTGCTGAAAATAAATTCTGGCCTACCGTTCGTAGAGTTGATGAAGCGTATGGTGATAGAAACTTGAATTGTTCTTGCGCGCCAATTGCAGCGTATATTGAAAGCTAAACGCCGGAACCGTTTATAAATTAAAAATGCCTCGAAATTTCGAGGCATTTATATTTAAAAAAAGATGCGGTTTAGTATTTATAACCTAAACCTGTTTTGATTGCTTGTGTCCCACCAAATTGATTGGAGTTTGCTCCAACAGTTGTTTTATCAGAAACCATTAACACAAAAGGACAACCCAAAACTGCAGCAGCCATTTTAAGCTTCTTCTCTGCTTTTTTATCACCTGTGTTTCCTGTTTGCAAGTTGATCATTCCAGTTTTTCCTCTTACCTCACCTGCTTTTTTTAAACCAGCAATATAAGACTTCTCTTCTAGAATTATTACTTTCTCCCAGTCAGCTTCTCCTGTAACTACGATCTTTTCAGTAATTTCCTCTACTCTACCACTCTTGCCATAAACTACTTTTTCGATAGCATATTTTCCAATAGAGTTCTCGGCATCTTCACCATCGTACTTAAAAACAATAGTGTATTCATCTACTCGCAATACTTTACCATTTACAATTTCACCGCTATGTTTTGTTATAGCATCAGTTTGAGCACTTACAACTGAAGTAGTTAAAATTAAAGACAGCATCAAAATAATTTTTTTCATTTCTTTTAAATTTAGGTTTTTATATATTCCAAAAATATAAAAAAACTTATCTTTTAAGTACTTTTTAACGAGAAATCGTCATCATTAAAAAAATTATAAAACACACTTTAATTTTTCGATGAGTAAAACATTAGACAACCATGTAATTTGATTTATAATATAATTTCTAAAATACCTCCTTAGCGAATCTCCAAATTAAAGAAAATTAAATCGCATCAATTTGACTAATTTGGTATTAAATTGTCAAAAATTTTGCCAATAAAATGTTTTTCTATAATTATATGCATGCATAGTAAATATTGTGACAGTAATAATATTTTTATGTTTAATTTAGCATGAAATTTGGAAAAGTAATATAATGAAAATAAAAATAACTGGGATAGGAAGTTATATTCCTGAGAAAAAAATTAGCAATACAGACTTTGGCGATCATACGTTTTTGAACGAAGATGGTACTGCATTTAAATATCCTAACGACGTAATAATTAATAAATTTAAAGGAATTACCGGTATAGAACATAGGCGATATGCCGAAGATCATTACAGCTCATCTGATTTGGCTTTTTTTGCAGCTAAAAAGGCGATAGATAATGCGGCAATCGATCCTGAAACCATAGATTATATCATTTTTGCTCACAATTTTGGTGATGTTAAAAAGGGTGCAATTCAATCAGATATGTTACCTAGTTTAGCTACGAGAGTAAAACATAAATTACAAATTAAAAATCCAAAATGCGTTGCTTACGACATTCTTTTCGGTTGTCCAGGATGGATTGAAGGCGTACTTCAAGCCAACGCTTTTATAAAATCTGGCATGGCTAAACGCTGTTTAGTTATTGGATCTGAAACTTTATCAAGAGTAGTTGATGCGCATGATAGGGATTCGATGATCTATTCTGACGGTGCAGGAGCTTCAATTCTAGAAGCTTCTGACGATGAATCTGGATTATTATCGTACGAAAGTGGCACTTATGCCATGGATGAGGCCAACTATTTATTTTTTGGAAAATCGTATAATTCTGAATTAGATCCTGACACTCGTTATATCAAAATGCATGGACGAAAGATCTATGAATTCGCTCTAACTAACGTTCCTGCTGCAATGAAAACTTGTTTGGATAAAAGCGGTCTTGGAATCGATGATGTCAAGAAAATTCTTATCCATCAGGCTAATGAGAAAATGGATGAAGCCATTATCCACCGATTTTATAAATTATATGACAAGTCTGTTCCACAAGATATTATGCCTATGAGCATTCATGAATTAGGCAATAGCAGCGTTGCAACTGTCCCTACTCTTTTTGACTTGTTAATTAGAGGCGAAATAAAAGATCAAAACATCAACAAAGGCGATATTCTTCTATTTGCTTCGGTTGGTGCAGGAATGAATGTCAACGCCTTTATTTATAGGTATTAATTTGTTGCCCTAATTTTATCTGGAGCTAATCAAGCTGCATGTTGCAATTCCTCAATACAATATTTGTTTTTTAAAGATGCAATAAAGCTTCTTTTTAGTCGCTTTTTGCATCTTAAAAAACTACCTAGTGCTGTTCCGGGATTTTCTCCCGAAGTATCGGGTTCATCTGAGCTAAAAAACTAGAATCAAAAACACTTTTATTAGTATATTTGCAACTTCGCTTTCGAAACTAGAAAACGGCGCAAAATTAAAAACCATGTACGAAAAAACGTTTCCTAATAAAAGATTCAAACATACTTTAGAATTTCTTAATAAACACCTCACAACCTCATCCACAATTTTAGATTTAGGCGTTGAAAATCCTTTCTCTAAAATTATGAAAGAAGAAGGTTTTACAGTAAAAAACACCTCGGGAGAAGATTTAGATAACGATCAAACCGTTTTTCAGTCTGAGAAAACAGATGTTGTAACTGCTTTCGAGATCTTCGAGCATTTATTAAATCCTTACACTACTTTAAACGAAATTAAATCTGACAAGCTTTTCATTTCTATTCCTTTGCGTTTGTGGTTTTCTCCAGCTTATCGTAGCAAAACGGATATGTGGGATAGACATTACCATGAATTTGAAGACTGGCAACTTGACTGGCTTTTAGAAAAAACAGGTTGGAAAATAATAGACCGGGAAAAATGGACAAACCCAGTTAAAAAATTTGGATTACGTCCGTTGCTTCGTCAATTTACACCGCGTTATTATATTGTTTATGCAGAGAAAAGCCCCCTCACCCCCAAAGGGGGAATGTAATCACAGTAAAAAATAGTTTAAATGAATGATCCCAATTCCCAAAACGTATCAATATCAGGCTCCCCCATCGGGGGTTGGGGGGCCTTTTACATAGTTATCCCAACTTATAATGAAGAGCAATTTATTGCACTGACATTACAATCTTTAGTTTCACAAACGCATTTACCTACAAAAGTAGTTGTAGTTAATGATAATTCCACCGATAGAACGGCAGAAATTGTTTTGGCTTTTGCCAAAGAGCATCCGTTTATATCTTTAGTTGAAAAGAAATCTAGTGCGATCCATTTACCAGGAAGCAAAGTGATTCAGGCCTTCCAAACAGGATTTGAAACCTTGGACGAAAACTACGATGTGATTGTGAAGATCGATGCCGACTTAATATTTCCGACTAACTATTTTGAAACTATTGATAAACATTTCCAGTCAGATCCAGCTATTGGGATGGTAGGTGGTTTTTGTTATGTAGAAAAAAAAGGCGAATGGATTCTAGAAAATTTGACCGATGAAGATCATATTCGAGGAGCTTTAAAAGCGTATAGAAAAGAAACATTCCAACAAATTGGCGGTTTAAAACCACAAATGGGTTGGGACACTGTAGACGAATTACTTTGTAAATTCTACAACTGGAAAGTAGTCACAGATCAATCCTTACATGTAAAACATTTAAAACCAACAGGCGCTAATTATAGTAAAACCGCACGCTACAAACAAGGCGAAGCCTTTTACACCTTAGGTTATGGTTTTTTGATAACTGCAATTGCATCGGCTAAATTAGCAATGATGAAAAATAAACCTTTGCTTTTTTTAGACTACATCAGAGGATTTTGGAAAGCTAGACTGGCTAATACAACTTTGATGGTGACAGCAGAGCAAGCTAAATTTATTCGTAATCACCGCTTCCAAAAAATGAAAGAAAAACTGTTTCAACTTTTTTAGACATCTTTCAAATAAAATTATAGTATTTTTACGGAATACTAATAACTGAACACTGAATACTAATAAAATGATGCTCACTCGCTATGTAACGCAGATTGGAAGATATTTCCTGATGCTGAAAGAAATTTTTAATAAACAAACTAAATGGTCTGTGATGCGAAGTCTGATTTTTAAAGAAATTGATGACTTAATTATTGACTCTCTAGGAATTGTTGCCTTCATTTCTTTTTTTGTTGGAGGTGTTGTTGCCATTCAAACGGCATTGAATTTAACTAATCCCCTGATCCCTAAATACCTTATTGGGTTTGCTACAAGACAGTCAGTGATATTAGAGTTTGCACCCACATTTATTTCTGTAATTATGGCTGGAAAAATGGGTTCGTTTATTACGTCAAGTATTGGAACTATGCGTGTTACAGAACAAATTGATGCGCTAGAAGTTATGGGAGTGAATGCATTAAACTATTTAGTTTTCCCAAAAATTATTGCCCTACTGTTATATCCATTTCTTATTGGTATCGCTATGTTTCTAGGAATTTTAGGTGGATGGATGGCAGGAGTTTACGGCGGTTTTATTTCAAGTGACGAATTTATAAATGGCACTCAAATGGATTTTATTCCGTTTCATATTGCTTACGCATTTATAAAAACTTTAATTTTTGCCATGTTACTCGCAACTATTCCATCATTTCATGGTTACTACATGAAAGGTGGGGCACTTGAGGTAGGAAAAGCAAGTACTGTTGCTTTTGTTTGGACATCAGTTTCGATAATAACTTTCAATTATATATTAACGCAATTGCTGCTAGGATCATGATAGAAATAAAAAATGTAGAGAAATCATTTAGTGGTACCAAAATTCTAAAAGGAATTTCGACCGTTTTTGAAACTGGAAAAACCAATCTGATTATTGGTCAAAGTGGCTCTGGTAAAACAGTTTTATTAAAAAGTTTATTAGGGATTCACACACCTGAATCCGGACAAATATGTTTTGATGGCAGAGTATATTCAGAATTACAAGCAGATGAAAAGCGAGAACTTAGAACAGAAATAGGGATGGTTTTTCAAGGAAGCGCACTCTTTGATTCGATGACCGTAGCCGAAAATGTTGCTTTCCCGTTGCGAATGTTTACCAAAAATAATAAAGCACAGATTAAAGAGCGAGTTGATTTTGTACTCGAAAGAGTTGATTTAACAGAGGCATACAACAAATTACCATCTCAAATTTCAGGAGGAATGCAGAAGCGGGTTGCCATTGCTCGTGCTATTGTAAATAAACCAAAATATCTTTTTTGTGACGAGCCTAATTCTGGTCTCGATCCAAATACTTCTATTTTAATTGATAATCTTATCATGAAAATTACCGAAGAATATGATATTACAACGGTAATTAATACTCATGACATGAACTCTGTAATGGAAATTGGTGATAATATTCTATTCTTAAAAGACGGATTGAAAGCTTGGCAAGGATCTAAAGAAGAAATTTTTAGAACCGATAATGAAGCTGTAGTTGACTTTGTGTACTCTTCTAATTTGTTTAGAAAGGTTAGGGAGGCGTATTTGAAGGAGTAGGAAAGATTATTTTTATAGAAGATTACCATCCGCTATTCACTTCAATCTTGCTTGCCGAACACCGGCAATCAAGGATTTCCGCTGCTATCAGGGCTAGATAATACTGTTTAATTTCCATAAGAATACAGCAAAAGTACAGCTCGATTATGAAACGTGTTTTTTTTATAGTGAAGGTCTTAATACAGAAAAACACGGTATTTAAGAATAATGTAACACTATAACATCATTTATATCATAGGAAACTCTTTAATTTCACTCTCCATCACCAAAACCCTCTAAACCTTCATCCTCGTCATTTATATCAACAGATCCAGAAGATTGAATTTGTTGCAATACTTTATCTATCTTATCTAATGTTTCTATAAGATCTTTTACATAATCTGTTTCCGCTACATCGGTGATTTTTGTACTTAAATCTTTCAGGAATGCATTTGCATCACCAATTTTAGACATCATATATTCTGGATCAGATATAAAATTATCAAAATCGAATTCAAAACTTTTTATTAAATCAATAATCCCTTGAATTTGTTCTTTGACTTCAGCAAATTCTTTTGAAACTTCGGCCTTTGTTTCATTTAACGCAGCTGTTTCAGCTTCGAGGAGTTCGGTTGCTTCAACCGCTTCAACTTCTAATCCTACTTCGGCTACTTCCGTTAATCCTTCTTTTGCGATTTCTTTAAAAGACTCTTTAGATGCTTCTTTTACTACTTCGCTTGCTACTGCTGTAAATGGTTCAATTGCCATAAATTTTAATTTTAGTTAGTGATTATTAATTTATTAAAAAAACATCTATTTGTGATTTTTTTCTGTTTAAAACATAAACATTCGCGAACGTTGCTCTATCAATATTTGCAAGATGCTTTAAAATTAGATTCTTAATTTCTAAAGTTTCAGTTGTGTCAAATGGAAACCATTTTTTTGACATTATTTTAATGAAAAAACCTAACCATTTTTCTTGAATGCAAATATCAATATTGCTATTTATAATATTTAAAAGCATTTCAATTTCAAGTAACTCATAAAGTTGTTTTGCAATTTCATTTTCAGACAATGAATTTTGTTTAATGGCAAAAATTATTGCTTTTAAGTTTGAATTTTTCGAAAGTTTGTCTAATTTTTCAACTTCTAACTCTTTTCCAATTCTTTTAGTTACTAATTGTTTTGAAATGAAAACTTTTACGTTATTTAGATTTTTATCGTGAGAAAGATATTTAAAATTATTTTCTTTATTCTCAAAATAACTAAACTTACATAACATTGCTTCCTGCCAATCATTTTGATAAACTGCCCCAACACCCGTTTTTAATTTTGCTAATTCGTTAATTTGTAATTCATTTAAATTCATAGCTTTTCCAACTAATTCACGATCTTCTTGCGAAGGTAAGCGAAGGCATATTTTTGTATTTGTATTTCTAATTGCTGATGGGTCTAATAGTCCTGGAGCTTGATCTGCTAATATGAAACCTTGTCCATACGTCCTCATTTCGGCAATAGCATTAGAAATCATCTCAACTGATTTTCCTTGCAAATTAGAACTGCCTTGAGTTTGTTCTGAACTTGTTTTTTTTAACAAATTATGTGCTTCTTCAATTATTGCAACGTGTTTTAAAGGACAATTGAATCCCGTACTTTCGGACATTCTATATTCTTGTAACTTCATGAAAACAATTCCCATTAATAAGGATTTTGTTTCAGATGAAGCCACTCTTGATAAGTCAATAATCGTATTTTCATCAAATAACTTTTTGGAAGCAATTTCAACACTACAAAAAACAGGTCTAAGTAAACCATTTGTCATACTTTTTACACGAGTCACTAGTGCTCCGGTATAATTATTTTTCATTTCTTGCCCATAACCACTTGCCTCAATTAATTTAGGCAGTATATCTAATAAATCATTAAAATCAGGAAAACAATTTTCTTGAACTAGATTTTTTGACGCATCAAGATCCCATCCTTTTTTTTGATACGTAAGAATTAGCGCTTCTTTTAAAAAGGCAGGCATTGCCGCTTCCATAGACCAACAAGCATTTAGGATTTCAATAAATCGATCTATATGCTCATAAATATGAATTTTAGGAGGAAAAGAAAAAGGATTAATTTTTAGCAATTTACTGTAATTCGAATTGGTGCTAAATACGTTGACATCTTTTCTATGTCCAAAAACATCTTTATATTCTCCTTTAGCAGGTTCGATTACCATAAACTTAATATCTTTTTTAATCAATTCATTAAGTATTTGATAGGTCACATTTGACTTTCCCGAACCTGTACTTCCTGTTACAAAAAGATGCCCTGTTAATTTCTCAATATCTAAATCAAAATCGACATCATATTCTTTTTCGTAATTATACAGTTTCCCAATAGTAATTGCTGATTCAGAATTGGAATTTTTTAGATTGTTCCCAAAAGCAGCAACTTCTACCACGTCTAAGCCGATAATGGACTTCTGTGGTGGACATAATTGTACTGTCAGTTCATCGCTCGTCACAATCGTTCCTAATGAGTTTCCAAATTCAGAATTGTTAATTTGAATATAAGGTAACTCATAATTTTTTAAATATTCAGAAACAAAATGTAGTGCATTCTCATTTTTTAAGAATGTTTTGATGGCCGATTTTTCAACTCTAGAATTTTCTCCTTTTATGATACCATTATAAATATTAGCAGCTACAATACTGTTTTGAGATTCTGACGATAGAAAATAAATACCCACATTCCATAAACCTACATTTTCTCCTTTATTAAGCCTTTCAAATTTTAAATCTAAATTTTCTAATATGTTGATAATCGTTTTGTTTTCTCTTGTATATTGAATACTTGAAGACATTCCTGTTGTTTTGGTTTTTGAAAAGCTGTCCGCAATATTTAAATTTGAAGATTGATTAGTGCCACTAGTAGTAGATTTTGTTTCAGAACTTCCATCATTTTTACTAATTGAATCATATCCTTTTAATTTATTCCAAAGCGATTTCCCTATCCACGGATTTTCTGTTCTGTTTGATGATTTATTTGTTCCTGTGGATTCTGACTCCGAAGTAGACAATCCAATTGTTTCACCAATTGTTTCTGTAATTCCTTCTGTAAAAGCATCTGATTCATTTTTTCCAATATTAAAAGTTTGTTCTTTTAAACAGGATAGTTCTGTATAGATATTCTCAAAAAACACTTTAGCTACTTCGTTTTCTTTAGAACTAATAGGATCTGCAATGAAAAGTGCCGAAAATGGTTTTCCTTGCATTCCTTTTATTAAGTTTTCAATACCCTGAATGAAATTTTCATCCTCGCTATCTTTTAGGGAAGGAACGCCTAATACAGTCGAAATTTCAGTCACTTTATCAAATTGGTTATGTTGTAAAATTTCTATTTCATCAGTTGTTAGACCTTGGTGCTCTTTCTCATTATAATTAAAAATTGTGCCGGGAAAATTTCCTTCAATTGCCCCTTTCAATACTTTTAGACTTTTTGCTGCGTGGTCTTCTTTTTTTATGCCATAATAAATATCACATTTTTTTCCATCTGAAATTAATTTTATAATAACAGATGCTTCTAATGAATGTAACGAAGAATATACAGATGTAAATTTATCTATTATACTTATGTCTTTTTCATAAACAAACTTGGTTAAGTGAATTAACCGTATTGTGGTGCTTAAATTTACTTTTTTTAGAATATCTGCAGACCGTTCTATGATCTTATAATCATTGTTAACTAAATAAGTTTTATTAACTAAATTTGATAAATAATTATCAATATTTAATTTCGGTACTATTGGTAGCATATTCTCCATAAATTATTTAAGACATTTATAAGCAATCAATGCTAAAGCAAGGATAGTTACTCCGGCTATTACTATTTGTGTATCGCTAATTGCTTTTGTATTATTTTTTGTTACTTTTTTTTCTTCTTCAACAACTTCTAATTTTGGGAGTTGATGATATAACTCCATTACTTTTGCAACTCTTTCTTGGGAAAAATTATCCAATAGAAGGCCTTTTTCATAAGCATAATAATCTTCAGCTGTTGAAAGTTCAATGTCTACAGGAAAATCAATGTGATTTTCTATTTTAAAATTACTGTTTTGTCTCGCATAATCAATAGATTCTTGTACAAGATATTTATCGCCATCAAAAAAATCAATCATACTGCAAATTTCTATTTTTATATTAAAAATATTATCGTCCTTAACTTCACGAATAAAATTTTTAAAATCTTTATAATTTATCATAAAGTTGTTTTTAGTAGTTGATCGTTAATACTTTTTAGAATCTTCATTTCGTCTACAATCTTTAGTTTTTCTTCTTCAGTTTTTCTATTGTTAAAAGATAATTTACTATGTTCATTAGATTTTTCTTTTAATCTCATCTCAATTTTATGAACTAATTTTGTTCCATTCTCTTTTATTTTTTTGATTTCTTCTTCAAATTTTTTCTTTGAATCTTCGACACTATTGAAAGCTTTTGCTTGTAGGTTAGAAAAATGATTATCATACATTTTTTGACCATCGACGTAATCAATTGTTACGACATAATCCACATTTTCATAAATATCCACTTTTTTGGTACTATACCAAGTACGAGGTTTATACCAAATGCTCGTAGAAATTTCTTGCTCACCAACTTTTTCATATTTAGTTGTTTTAATAGACTCTTTGCTAATAAATTGCTTTGTGTCAATCATACCTACTTTTATATCATTTATTAGAAAATTATTTAATGAAACTGCTAGATTAGCATCTTTAATTAGATCATTGAATGAGTTGATTACTAATGCATTTATTTCTTTAACCGCCTTTTCTAAATAATAATTGCAATCACTATCAATAGATGTTTTTAAACTTATATCAGTATTAAAAACTATTTTGTGAGCTTCATTAATTTTTGTTTGAGCATCTTCTTTTTTGATTTTACCAGAAGTTAATATTGTCAAAATTGCTCCAAAAGATAAGAAGATATCAGTTCTAAGCTTAGTAAAAACAGTTTGATCAACGTTAAGTTCATTTATTTTATCTATTAGTTGTTTTTTTTTTGTTTCAAAATTTTCACCAAGAAATAAACCTAATTTTTTTAACTCTTGAGTTTGTTTTTTTATTTGTTCATCGGAATCCTGTAATTTAATTTCGTTATTATATATAACATATTCCAAAAAGCTTTTCAGAGGTACAATTAGGTTATGAATCAATGTGATTTTATGATTCTCATTGATATAACTTTCTAAATAATACTTTAAGGCTGAGAAACCCGAATAATGTAACAATGCTCTATCACTGTCTAAATCTTTATTAATTTCTTCATAAAATTTATTTTTGATTTTTTCAGAAATTGGGGCATTTTTAATAGTATCAACACCTAAATATTCTTTTTCAGGATTAGGGAAAAATTTTCTTTGAAATCCTTCGAAATCACCTTCTTCTTCATAATCAAGATTTGATTTTCCTTTTAATGCAAGTTGAGCTGCTTTAGAACTCAATGGAAAAATATTTACATTTTTGATGTCGTTGTCTGCTAAATATTCTCTACATCTTAATAATAATTGGTCTATTGGATTTTCTTTGGTATTAAGATCATCAATTTGATTTAGAACAAAAACTATCCTTTCCTTTGCTATTTTTCCTTTATCATTTATTTCTTTTGCTATTACCTCTATAATTGATTTATCATCTTTCGTACCGATGTTTTTAGCGGGAATTAGATACACAATTAATGGCTTTTTTGAACTATCTTTTATAAAAAGGTTCGTGATTTCCCAATGTTTTTCATTTAGAGAATTATTTGGTCCAGGTGTGTCATATATTGTCAAATTAATACCATCCACTGCCAAATTTTGAATTTTTCCTTTAATATGAATTTTTATAAATTCAGAATTGGCTTTGTCATTATATTCCGAAATGAATTCTTTAGTAATGTCTTTCTGTTCTTTAATTAATTTATAATTTTCATCATAAATAGTGCCTGAAAAAAAATCAATATTAGTATTGGTAATTTCGCAGATTGTTGCAGTACAAGGCAATGCTTTAGCAGGTAACAAGTCTTTACCAATAAAGGAGTTTACTAATGTAGATTTTCCTGCACTCACTGTTGCTAAAAATGCGATAGAAACGTCGTTCTCATTAATCTTATCAAAAATCGAGTTAAATATTTCCTTTTTTAATGTTTCTTGGACTAATACATTTTTGTTGCTTTTTATTTGGTCTATTATTAGTTTTATAGTTTCTAATATATTACCACAATCAATTACTTTTGATTCAAACGAAAATTTTATTTTACCCTTGTTATTAAAATCATTTATAATTTCACTTACAACTTCTATATCAATTGCAGTACTTTCCAAGTGTATCTTAAAATTATCATTGAAATCTTCATAAATTATTTTAAGGAATTTTTCAAACCAATCTCCAATTCTAAAAGTACCATTGTTAGCATTTACGATATCATTACAACGAGATCCTACTTTATTACATAGGTCATTTACAATTTCGACTTGATAGGTGTAGGTATTGTATTTTATTTTTACATAGTTTTTCTGACCAATCATACTAGTATTTTTTTTAAAAAATTAATTGTACTGCTATTTCTTTTACTATTCTCATAATCCCCTCATCCGCCTTCCTCAAACTCCCCATCGCATGTTTCAAATCCACCCCCAATTCCGCACGATTCAACCCAGAACTCAACCAATCCTCCAACCGTCTTTTTCCCTTCGATTGATTAATAGTTCTTAGCGTAACTCCCACATTTTCGCGGCAATTCACAACCTCAGCGATTTGCTCATTGGTTAAAATATGTCGGTACTTCATGAAGATTTCTTCAGAAGAACGAATGTGTTCATAATCATAAGGATCGCCACCACGAAGCAGCTTTCCTGTGTAACAATCCTGATACAAAGCCACACCATCTCCGCCTCTTTTGAGTGCTTCGGCGTGCATGATAGCTTTTCGCTTCACAAACGCTAAATCAATTTCTTTTCTAAAGTATGGCCTGTCTTTAACAATCATTATCGAGCTTTTATTTTTTAAATAAGAAATACTGAATGCAATTTTTTCGCTATTTATTTTAATTGGCGCAATGATACTATTTATACCACTAATGGTTTTACGGTTTCCCGTAAGACAATAAAAAAAATTTGATGAAATTGATTTATTTGTACCTACGTTAATGATGTATACCTACTATTTCTTTAAATCACTACTATTTTTACTGCTATTTATTTTGCCATTTTTTTTATGTCGTACACTTAATACTTTCTATTGAGTAAATACGAAACCCCCTTCGATAGATAAATATTACCTCGCTTTAACAATTGCCTTCTTGTTATTTTATTATTCCCAAATATATACTTTTGTAGTAATTATTTGTAATTCCTTAACACTTTTTTTATTTCTTTTTTTATCTCATCAACCAACCATTTTGGCTCCACAACGGTAACTAAACTTCCATATTTTAATAACTGCTGGTTAAATTCAAAATTGGGATGGATAAGTAATTCAATATCAAACGAATCCTCATTTATCGATGAAACTTCCTTTTGGGAACGGTGCAATGGCAGTGAAACTAAATATGGTTTCTGTGAAGGATGAAAACTCAATTTAATTTTTTCTAACGGATGATCTACATAGTTTAAACCAATCACGTGACTGAATTTGTCTTTTGCTTCTTCCGTTTTAAATTTGAATTTTTTAGTGCCTTGAACAATGGTAGCTATTCTATCAATGCCAAAAGTGCGATAACCTTTTTCGGTTTCACCAATAACATACCAACGGTTTTGATATTGCTTTAGAAAATAAGGTTTCAAAGTGTAGCTTTCTTCTTTTAAATGATAAAAACTATAATGCTTAAAGGTGATTGGTAACTGTTTTTGAATCGCAGTTAAAATAGTTTTAAAGGTAGGAATCGTCTCAATTACTGCTCTATTTTCGAATTCTAAAAAAGACAAAGCGTTATTTTTCTCCTTAAAATTAGTAGAAAAAAGTTCTGCCGTAGTTACTACTTCTAACAAACTAAGAAATGACTCTGGGTTGGTACTCTTCTCCTCATCAAAAAAATAACCTTGTTTTTTATAGTCAAACACAATTTCAATTCCGAAATCTCTGGCTAAAGTTTGTTTTAGCCTGTAAAAAGTACGCTCGGTAAAACTTTTGTCATTGGCTTCAAAATAGTCTAAAATAACTTCTTGCGTTTGATACGGATTCCTTTTCAAGTGAGTCAAAAGCAGACGTATTCTTAGCAATTGCGATAAGTTTAAATTTTTATTTTCTGACATAGTATTTTATTAACCTTACAAACGTACTGTATTAAAGTGCCAAATGATGTCAGTGCAATTATTTTTCATTAAAATAAATGACTGACATAAAATGGCAGTTCGCAGTCCTAATATTGCAGTATTAATTTAAAACTAATAATTATGAAAAATGTATTTACAAAATCAAAGTCGGAACTTGACTTAACTAGCGTTGCTGAAATATTAGCCGCAGGTGCCACGGCAGGAATGGCTATTTCTAGTTTTGCTGGGAAAAAAGGAAATGTTGGCGGCATTATTGGCGCCGGAATTTCTCTGTTAATCGGCGGACTAATTGTAGCCTTAGATGACAATCCGACCACAAATTATTTAAGGAATAACAAAACGGATGCAATTATTTAAAACTAAAAACAAATTACATAAAATAGTAGAAACGCCGTCTTTACTTTAGTTCTTAAACCCGCTTTACGGCGCAACATTGATAAAAGTGAACGCGATGTAATAAAATTTATGCCTTATGTGGTTTAAAAAATTAGTTAGTCTGGCTGTTCTAGAATAGTTATATAAATAAAATTTTAAAAATTATTAATTTGACGAAAGTCATAAAACAAGTAATATTATGTTATTTCAAGTCTTAATGAATATTATAGCGGTATTTCTTAAATTCGCTATGTGGGTCTTATTTGCAGTAGTAGCAGTTCCGTATGGCGTTTTTATCGTATTGTGGAAACTGTTTCCAGTGTTTACTAACGATGGGAGCTTTTGGTTTTGGTCAGTATTTGCGGTATTAACTATTATAGCCTATGTTATTTTATGGAAACCTATACTTTGGATCGTTGGAACTATTAACGCTTTAGGCGCTGGGAATTAAACGCGTTTTTTGTTTGAAAGTATGTGAAATAAAGTCCACTACGTTAACTCAAACCGTCTATTGAATACTAAACGCTGCCCCTGACAGTAACGGCAGCCCCAACTGAAAAAAAGCTATTTTTTGCTGGAGAAGCAAAGCGACCAGCGGAAGCTCTTGCTACGAACTAGCAAAAAAAGCTTTTTGAAAGAGGGCTATAGTGTATGGCAGGAAAAGGCCCGAAAAAATTTAAAAATAACAAAATTAAGGCAATAACTCCACCTCAGCATTTGGATTAAATAAATATAATTTTCCAGAACTAATTTCTAAGCATTCAAATCGTTTTGTGCGCACCGCAATTTTTTTGAAAATTTTCCCATTTGTAATTCTAAAAACACTACCGTAAGGAAGTTCGAATACGTAATTTTTATCATTTTGCTGATCAAATTGTTTTAACGCCAATGCTAATGTGGCATCAGTATCGCTGCTGGCAGATGGATTTTTAAAATGTCTTGCAAGTAATGGTAGCAATTGATTCGGAAAAATTTCTGGTCGGATATACGGAATCATCAGGCGTTGAAAAGAATATTTCCACTCGGATCCATGGGGTTTAATATTTCGTCCAAATTTTTCAAAAGCAACAAGATGCGAAATTTCGTGAATTAAAGTGATTAAAAACTTGTATTTATTCAAATTTGCATTCACCGTAATTTCATGTTTTCCACTCAATCCTTTTCGATAATCACCATGACGCGTTTGGCGTTCGTTTACGATTTTTAGATGCACTTGATTGCTAACTATAAGTTCGAAAACGGCTTTTACCGCATGGTCAGGAATATATCTTGCTAAGGTTTCGATCAAAATAGTTATCGATTACGGATTTGTAGAAGAAACCTGCAGCACTTTCCCGTTGAAATATTTATTGCCGGTCAAAGTGAAATCAAAAATGTAATTAGCCATTTCAGATGCTGAAATTGGAGCTTGGTATCCTGGAAAAGCTTCCTCGAGCATTTCTGTTTGAACGGATCCTAATGCCAAAACGTTGAAAGAAATGCCACGCTCTTTGTACTCTTCTGCTAATAATTCCATAAGCGTAATTACCGCGCCTTTACTTGAACTGTACGCAGCAAGTCCTGCAAATTTCAAGCTTCCTTGAATGCCTCCCATAGAACTTACGGTTACAACGTGACTTCCATTTTGCAAATATGGTAAAGCAATTCGAGTCAAGTTAGCAACTCCAAAAACATTGACTTTATAAATACTTTCAAAATCATCCTGCGTTGTCTCTGAAAATGGTTTCAAGATCAAGCTTCCTGCGTTATGAACGATGCCGTCTATTTGTTTCCAAGATTTGGAAAGAAAATCATTTACTTTACTCAGCTCCTTTTCATTTGATAAATCAACTGAAAGACAAGTGATGTTTATATTTCCCAATAAGGTTTGTGGAATTTTTCTGGAAATAGCCAAAACTTGATGTCCAGCATTTGCAAATTGTAAGGCCAACTCATGTCCTATTCCTCTGCTCGTTCCTGTAATAATAATATTTTTCATAAGGCAAAAATAAACAAAAACAACAAAAAAGTAATGCTTTACGATAAGATTGTTGCGGCAATAAAACTTAAAAATTTCTATAAAATTCCCTATTTTTGATTTGGAATAGTAAATTTAGAATCCTCAAAACATGGCGAAAAATATAACATTCGAAACTGCAAAAGTAAGCGACATTGATGGCGTATTAGCTTTACAAGAATTGTATTTAATTTCTAATTTATCTGAAGATGAAAAAGCCGCGGGATTTGTCACAACGCCCTTTACAATCGCTCAATTAACGGAGGTTATAAAGGAACAAAACCTATTTATCGCAAAAGAGGAGAACAGGATTATAGCTTACATTTTTGCTGGAAGTTGGGAATTTTTTAGTCATTGGCCAATTTTTAATTATATGAATTCATTGTTTTCAACATTGACATTTTTAGATTTTGATATTACTACGTCAAATAGTTTTCAATATGGACCAATTTGCATTCATAAAGAATATCGAGGTCAAGGATTGATACAACCATTTTTTGAATTCATGAGAAAACACTTGTTGCTAAAATATCCGTTGAGCTTAACCTTTATCAATAAAATCAATGTTCCGTCGACAAAAGCGCATACCGAAAAACTGCATTGGAGCATTATAAGCGAATTTCAATTTAACGATAATGAGTATTATATTCTCGCTTATGACATGAAAAAATCTGTTTATTAACTATTTGAGCATGATGATTTCTTTAATAGGCGTATTTACCATTTGTGTCATAGCAGGCAACAATTCCTGGATAAAAGAAGTAATATGGGAAATATCCATCGCTTTAAATTCATCAGAAACGTGGTGATAAAATTCGAAATTTTCAAAATCAAATGTACTTACAGATTGACATGGCACTTTGAAAACATCATAAAACGGGAAATTATCTGACCGATAAAACAACTGATATTCGGCTTCTTTTGGAAGGAAGCCAATTGAGTTTTTACCAGTATACTCGTTAATCTTCGCCGCCATATTTGATTTATCGAAACCTGTAATATAAGCCAAGTAATCTCTTTTCATAGGAACTCCAATCATTTCAATATTAAACTGAGCATACAGTTGCAAATTTTGTTCCTTTAACTTTTTGGCTAAATGTTTCGAACCTAATAATCCTATTTCTTCGCCTGCAAAAAATACAAAAAGAATACTGCGGCTATTGTTTTTGCCTTTACTAAAATACTTTGCCATTTCCGCCACAGCAGTTACTCCTGAAGCATCATCGTTAGCACCATTGTTTATGAAATCTCCGTCAATACCTTTTTCAGTTATTCCAATATGATCATAATGAGCACTTAAAATTATAAATTCATCCTTTAATTTTACATCTGTTCCTTCGATATAACCCACAACATTGAAAGCGGTTCCGTCAAAAGTTGACAGCGTATCTCGATACGATTGAAAATACGGCTTGATATTATTATCTTTTAATAATTGCACTAAAAAGTCTGCTGCCTTAACCATTCCTTTTTCGCCAGTTTCCCTTCCCTCTAGTTCATCAGAAGCAAGATATTTTAAGGTTCTTGAAACATCAGTTTCATTTACTTTATAGTCAGTACTGATTTTTTTTAATGACGCAACTCGCGCCTGCTGTGCAACTGTAACGGAGTACGACAATAAACAAAAAGAAATGATTGTGAAGTGTTTGAATTTGTTTTTCATGAATGGAAAATTTGGGTTTTTTACGCTATGTTTTTAGTTTGATAATATTTTCTATATACTTTCACGACTTGAATTATAGCTAAAACTACAAAAAACAACGGAATAGCAACGGGAATTATATATTTAGAAAAACTACTTGTGTTTTGAGCTAAAGTATTCAAAATTAAAACTAAACCAAGCATTCCTCCAAATGTTCCTATTAATGTTCCTGCGATGTAATAGAATTTAAGGTTATGTTCAATAGAAATATATTTACCATTGATCAGATATAGATTCCAACCAGTCCAAAAAGGTATTTGAAGAAAGTTTAGACCGCTTAAAAAAACACCAATTAAAAAAGTTGGATAGCTGATGTATTTTTCCAAAACCCCTTGCTGATTTGCATCAGAATTTGAACTTGAATAAAAAGTATATGCGATAATTAATAAAAAGATTATTGCGAAAAAATCAATTGCTTTCATTAATTTTTTAATATTTACTAACTGTTTTGCGAACATCAATGTAAAATAAATAACAAACATTTCGACAAAAATTACACCCAGTAAAAAGTAAACTAAGTTTTTCATTCCCAATTTTGAAAAGATCTCAAAACCTATAACATTCAAATATCCTAGCGGAATTGAACCGATAAAACTTACTAAAAAACCAACAAAAATATTTTTTAGCACTTTCATTATATTAGAAATTTGTAATTTTTTTACTTTGTTCTAAATGCATTCCATATTCTTTCATTCCGTCTTTATGTGATAAATAAGGAAATCCCATTTTGTAGTTTGCATCACTTATTTCATACATGTAAGTAATGTGCCTTGCTAGTTCTTTCCAAGCAAAAAATAAGGAGTGCTTAGGGTCATAAATATGTGTAGGTTCGCTTCCTGCTCCATTTAGTTCTACTATTGCAAAGTTTAGTCCTTGCTCTAATTCCTCTATCGTATTGAACATTATATCTAATCGACCAAAATAAAATCCAGGAATTTGCAAACACATTTCATTTATTGTCTGAGTCAATTTTGGGGTAATCCAATGGCTTCCATCTATAAATTTAGCTCCTCTAGCATGATTCCCGTACGGCACTAAATTCAATTTATCTCCTTTTGGCAAAATATCAAGTAATTTTTGACCAAATTCTTTTTTTAAAACTTCCAACTGTAACTCGTAGCGTGGATTGTCTTTGATCAGTTCTTCAACAGTCGAAAATCCATTTCCCGTAATAATCAAAAATTCTTTTGACACTATTCCTGTAATTCTGCCTGCTTTTTCATCAGGATAACGAACATAGAAAATCCCAACTTCATTATCATACGGAATTAAATCCTGAACCACATAATCAAAGTTTGCTTTTTCAGCATATTCTTTTAAATCACTTACCGAATCTATTTTTTTGACCCCAGAACCACGCAATCCTATATCAGGTTTTGCAATAAATGGATATTTTATATTTGATTTTTCAATGGTATCCAAAACTTCTTCAATAGCTGTACCCTCTTTAATCAGTTCAGTTTTAGGGTAATATTGTTGCGGTATCAAATTATAAATTTCTTTTTTAGACTCCATCATAAAACCTCCGTTTTTTATAGTTGGATTACATGCATTGAAGAAAAATATCGATTTTGCTTTAATTGCATAAAAAGACCAAAGAAAATAAATAGGAATGTAAACAATCTGGAAAGGCCAATATTCCCAGTGGGTAACTTTATGAAAAAATAGCTTCAAAATAAATAGATTAAATAATGGGGAATGAAGTAGAGAAATCTTGATTCGAAATTAAATCATAATGCTGAACAGTCACTTTTTTATTTTCTAAAACTGCTTGTGTGATACTTAATGTTTTAAGCGCATCGTTTCTATTGATCACTAATCCATTTTCGATGTTTTGCGTTTCAGTTTTGCTATGGAAATCGTACATTTTTGATTCAGAAATTTCATCGATTTGATCAATAAAAGTATAAAACCATTTAGAGCGTTTTTCATGAATAGCCGCTGGATATAAAGTTGATGAAGACCAAATATGTTTTTGATTTGTATCTAATGAGATCGTTTCTTTCTCAGTGCCGTTCCATCGTAATTGAAACAATAAATTATTTTGAAATAAAACTAAAGTAAATGGCTCGATGTTATCTAAATCAATTTCATTCCAGAAATCTTTTGGCGAAAAACAGCTAATTAAATCCAACACAACTAGACCGCGACTTTTTCGGTACGGAGGCTGTACCTGGTGCTTTTCTTTGGCTCCATTTAGAAGTACTAAAATGGTTCCGCTTTCACTTGCAACAAACCAAGTGCCGCCTGCTTTTGAATCTTTTGGATATATTAGATTAAATCCATTGATGGAGTAAAACTTTGGTGAAACCGCGTTTGGTCTTATTATTTGCTCATCTCGGTTAGAAGTAATGATAATTTTATCACTTGTTGATACAAAGCTTACTGTGCACATTGATTCCTATATTCAATTGTAGATCGCGCAACACCAAAATTTGGATCTATTTTTACCGTTTCACATTGTAATATCGCTACTTTTATAAGTGCTTGATGATGAATACAATGCTCTAAATTATAAAGTAATTCTCTGTAATAGTTACTATCGATCCTAACTTCTTCTCCATCGATAACTTGTAACAACTCTAGATTCACGTTTTTTTTATCTAAATTCTTTTGAATATCAACGATATTTTCAATGGCAAATTCGGTATCGGTTTGAATACGGATATTGCGCTCTCTACTGTCATAATTTACAATCCCAGAGTCACATTGATTTTCTAAGCATTGAAACATATCGATAATATGTCTGGTGTGCTCACCAATAGTTGCATTGCTTAATTCAGCGCAGGATTTCGAGTATTCTTTTTGCGACAATTGATTTAATAAATCAATGAGTTCGTTTAGACTTTTATGTATCGAGGGTATCAGCATATTAGTGTTTTAATTCAAAAAAACATTTCTCACTTTACCTTTAATAAAATGAATACCGCAAAGAAAGGTAATTAGTACCAAAATAAAAAGTTCACTGCCATCAATTTAATTATCAATAAATTACAAGAAAAGCTTCAAACAGATTACGGTATTACTTAATCGAGCAAAATAGCTTGGCTCGTGCTTATTATTGTGTGTTTATTTATCAAAGAACTAACGCAATTAAAAAGCAAATAAGTTATATATTAAGTTTTCGTAAATGTATTAAAAAAACAAAACCCTTTCTAACCAAAATTAGAAAGGGTTTTTAGAGGATAATATAATAATTTAAGAAACTAAGCCTCTGGAAATTACAATTCGTTGTATTTCAGAAGTTCCTTCATAAATTTGTGTGATTTTAGAATCACGCATCATACGTTCTACATGATATTCAGCAACATAACCATTTCCACCGTGAATTTGAACAGCTTCATTAGCTACTTCTAAAGCTATTTCTGACGCATATAATTTTGCCATTGCACCAGAATGCGCGATGTCTTTACCTTCGTCTTTTTCGCAAGCTGCCTTCATTACCAATAATTTAGCGGCTGTGACTTTTACGTACATGTCAGCCAATTTGAAAGCAATAGCCTGATGATTGAAAATTTCTTTTCCAAATGCTTTTCTTTCGTGAGAATATTTTAAAGCAATCTCATAAGCCCCAGTTGCTATCCCTAATGCTTGAGATGCAATACCTATTCTTCCACCATTTAAAACATTCATGGCAAATGCAAATCCAAATCCATCTGCGCCAATTCTGTTTTCCTTTGGAACTTTTACATCGCTGAACATTAAAGAATGTGTATCAGAACCTCTAATACCCATTTTTCTTTCTTTTGGACCAATATCAAATCCAGCCCAGCCTTTCTCAACAATAAAAGCATTGATTCCTTTGTGTCCTTTTTCAATATCAGTTTGAGCAATTACAATATATGTTGAAGCAGAAGAACCGTTTGTTATCCAGTTTTTTGTTCCGTTTAATAAATAGTGATCGCCTTTATCAATTGCTGTTGTTTTTTGCGAAGTTGCATCAGATCCAGCCTCAGGCTCAGATAAACAAAAAGCTCCGATCACTTTACCTTTAGCAAGCGGCACCAAGTATTTCATTTTTTGCTCTTCATTACAATATTTTTCAATACCCGCACAAACTAGCGAATTATTTACAGACATAATCACCGCAGAAGAAGCATCAATTTTTGCAATTTCTGTCATTGCCAAAACATAAGAGATACTGTCTAAACCCGATCCGCCATATTTAGGATCTACCATCATTCCCATAAAACCTAAATCAGCCATCATCTTCACTTGCTCAGTGGGAAACTTAGAATGTTCATCTCTTTCTATTACTCCAGGCAAAAGCTCAGCGGTTGCAAAATCGCGGGCTGCTTGTTGAATCATTAAATGCTCCTCGGTTAGATTAAAATCCATATTTTTATTATAAATTAAGTGTTCTTAAATTCGTTCCCAAAAGTAATTATTAATAATTAAATTTCAAACGTTTTCGCCAAATTAGCGACTGTTTAAAAAAAGCAACTCTTCAAAATAATTATTGCAATAACTCAAAGTGAAATTAAAGTTACCCCAGCTATCGTCTTTACTGTAATAAATAGAAAATGGAATCGAAAAAGCATTATCTAAAACAACTCTAAATAAAGTCAATTAGTAAAACAAAAGAAGCAATCTGTTACGAAGTAGTATTTGAACATACAAAATGAACATTGCTTTTTTATAAGCTCGATTTTTTAATTTATTTTATTATTTAAAATTACATTCGTTTTTAGACAAACTACTGCGGTCTTAGATTAAATACTTCATGTATTACTAATTTTTATAATTTGAAAAAATCAACTTTTAAATATTGGAACTGGAATTAAATTAATTTTGCCACATTATTATCAAAAAACATCCCGTACTTTTAGAAATTATAAGATAGAGCATAAATTACATTGCGCAAGATTTATTATAAATTACATGCTTTATCAATGAGATTGAATTAAATTTGCACGTTCCAAATATTTTTAAATCAAACAACCTAAATTTACCCTTATGAAAAAATTCCTGTCTTTACTCGCTTTAGTATTACTATTCAATCTTAATACTGCCAATGCTCAAAAAAATTTCAATGTCAACGGCATTGAAGTCCCAAGAACTTTAGAATTTAAAGGAAAATCAATGTCTTTGAATGGTGTTGGGCAACGCTCAAAATTCTTCACAGATTTATATGTCCAAGCTTTATACTTGTCTAAATATTCCCAAGATGCCGCTCAAATTTTAGATAGTCAAACAGAGATGGCCATTACATTGCATATCACATCTGACTTGGTAAGTTCGAAAAAATTATCAAAAGCGCTAGAAAAAGGAATGTTGAAATCAGTGGGAGATGAAGGTATTTTGATATTTAGCAAGGAACTGAAGGAACTAGAATATTTGTTGACTACAGAAGTAACTAAAAAAGGAGATTTATTCGAATTAACTTTTAATCCACAAGATGAATCGCTTTGGATTACAAAAAATGGTACTTACAAAGGACAAATTAAAGGTTTAGAATTTAAAAAAGCATTTTACGGAATCTGGTTATCCGAAAATCCAGTTGATAAAGATTTGAAAGATGAGTTGTTAGGTAAGTAACAATCAATACATCTTTTTAAGATATTTTAAAATAATAAACAGTTCGCATAAATTCTTTTTTATATTTGCAAAAATTAAACATATCGCAAAATAATGAAAGATTTACTGAATATATTCGAAAATAAAGAACCTGAAATAGTTTTTCACTGGAAAGATTCAGAAACAGAAGCTGAAGGCTGGACAGTTATCAATTCATTACGTGGCGGTGCAGCCGGTGGCGGAACTCGAATGAGAAAAGGACTAGATAAAAATGAAGTTCTATCTCTAGCAAAAACAATGGAAGTAAAATTTTCTGTATCCGGACCAGCTATCGGTGGCGCTAAGTCAGGGATTAATTTTGACCCGAACGATCCAAGAAAAAGAGGTGTTTTGCAACGCTGGTATAAAGTGGTTTCTCCCTTATTAAAAAGCTATTACGGCACCGGCGGAGACTTAAATGTTGACGAAATACATGAAGTTATTCCAATGACTGAAGAATGTGGCGTGTGGCATCCACAAGAAGGCGTTTTTAATGGGCATTTCAAGCCTACAGAAGCAGATAAAATCAACAGAATTGGACAACTGCGTCAGGGCGTTGTCAAAGTAATTGAAAATCCAAAATTCTCTCCTGATATTTCAAAAAAATATACTGTTGCTGATATGATAACAGGTTTCGGTGTTGCTGAAGCTGTGCGCAATTATTACGCTATTTATGGCGGTGAAGTAAAAGGTAAAAAAGCTATTGTCCAAGGTTTTGGCAATGTAGGATCAGCTGCTGCTTTCTACTTAGCCGAAATGGGTGCAAAAATAATTGGTATAATTGATAGAGATGGCGGTATTATCAATGAAGAAGGATTTACTTTTGAAGAAATAAAAGCCTTATTTTTAGCAAAAGACGGTAATAAGTTGGTTGCTGCGGACATGATTCCCTTTAATGAAATCAATCAAAAAATATGGACTATTGGTGCCGAAATATTCACCCCTTGTGCTGCTTCTCGATTAGTAACTCAATCACAAATTGATAGTTTAATTGCAAATGGACTTGAAGTCATTTCTTGCGGTGCCAATGTTCCTTTTGCTGATGAAGCAATCTTTTTTGGTCCAATAATGGAAGATGTAGATCATAAAGTAAGCTTAATTCCTGATTTTATTTCTAATTGTGGAATGGCTCGCGTATTTGCTTATTTCATGGAAAAGAAAGTACAAATGACTGATGAAGCAATTTTCAACGATACATCGGAGACTATTAAAAAAGCCATCGAAAAAGCATATTCATTGAATAATTCAAAAACTAATATAAGCGCTACAGCATTTGAAATTGCGTTGAAACAATTGCTTCAATAATTAAGGCAATTAAAAGCAGTTTGTAGTTATAATTTAATAGATAGTCAGTTTACACATTTGAGAATTTAAATGTGTAAACTGACTATTCAATTTGGCGAAAAACTGCTCTTATAAATTTATCTCGCATTGAATTTTTAATCCAATGAATTAGCAATTTTTATAATACATTAGCGTTTTCATAATAAATATAAATTATATGAGTCTATTGTTACAAGCAGACACCTTGTCTGTTGCACAAGAAAGTTTAACCGAAGCTGTCCCAGTCGAAAAGACATTATCGATTATTGAATTGTTAACTAGCGGAGGTTTAGCGGGTCAAATAATTATGACAGCTCTTTTTATCATGCTTTTTGTAGCATTATATCTTTATTTTGAAAGATTAATGGCTATAAATGCAGCCTCAAAAGTTGATATTAACTTTATGTCTCAAATAAAGGATAACATTAAAAACGGTCGTATCGACAATGCTAAAATTACATGTGCCCATTACAAGTCACCAGTGGCAAGATTAATTGAAAAAGGAATTTCTCGAATAGGCAAGCCACTTGATGACATCAACACAGCAATTGAAAATGCTGGAAAACTTGAAATATACAAACTCGAAAAAAATGTAAGTATGTTAGCGACAATATCTGGAGCAGGTCCTATGACTGGTTTTCTTGGAACTGTCGTAGGTATGATCCAAGCATTTCATAAAATGGCAAGTTCGGGTGGACAAATTGAAGTAGGTGCGCTATCTGAAGGAATTTATACTGCTATGACAACCACTGTTGTTGGATTAGTTGTAGGAATCATTGCTTATGTTGGATACAATCATTTGGTGGTTAAAACAGATAAAATTGTACATCAAATGGAAGCAAACGCTGTAGATTTTTTAGATTTATTAAATGATCCTGCATAATTATGAATTTAAGAGGACGAAATAAAGTAAGCGCTGAATTCAATATGTCATCAATGACAGATATTGTATTTCTATTGCTAATATTTTTTATGCTAACTTCAACAATGGTCACAACTAATGCACTTGACTTAGTTTTACCAAAAGCGAAAGGAAAAACAGATAGTAACAAAAATATCTCGGTAAGTATCAATAAAAAATTAGAATTTTTTATTGATAAAGAGCCAATATTAGAAACCGAACTAGAATCAAAATTACTATCCTTGTTTACAGCCGACAAAGAAAAGGCTATAATCTTGAGAGCTGAAGAAGGAGTGCCTATTGAAAAAGCAGTTAATGTGTTGGACATTGCTAATCGAAACCAAATTAAAGTTGTTTTAGCGGTGAGACCTAAATGATAATTACGTCCTAACGCAAAATCTATTTTTACATGAAATACATTAAAACAGAAGAAGAAAAAAAATCATTTGCAATCACGTCTATTATTTTCGTGATTCTATTTATTTTGTTCTTTTATTTAGGGTTAACCTCTTTAGATCCACCTCCTGAAAACGGAATAGCAATCAATTTTGGAACAACAGAATTTGGTTCAGGAAATATTCAGCCAACAGAAGCTATACAATCAGCACCAAAAGCTATTGCGGCAAAGGAAGCTGCATCCAATAACGATGAAGTACTTTCGCAAGAAATTGAAGAAGCAGTAGTTATTAAAGCAACAAAAAAAAATCAACCTACTAAACAAGCGGCTAAAGAAGAAGTTAAACCAAAGCCAAAGGAGAACCCAAAACCTTCTAAAAGTACTTCTGATGCATTATCTAGTTTAATAAATGGTCCAAAATCTGAGGGTAAAGCTCAAGGCGGACAAGGAAATGATAATATTGCTGGTGACAAAGGCAGTCCAAATGGAAATCCTTATGCCAATAGTTACTATGGATCAGGCAGCGGAAGCGGCACAGGTAGTGGATGGGGTTTAAATGGCAGAAACATCAGCTCTAGAGGAAAGGAAGTACAAAAATGTAATGAATTTGGAACTGTGGTGGTTCAAATAACAGTCAATAGAAATGGGAATGTCATAGCTGCTAAATACACTAAAGGCACTACAAATACAAATCCCTGCTTAATAGAGCCCGCTTTAGCTACAGCCCGAAAGCACAAATGGCAGCCAGACGAAAATGCTCCCGAAACTCAAATTGGTTTTATAACTGTTAATTTTAAAATTGGAGAATAATAAAAAGTACCTTTGACTTTATATTATTTAATGACAATATGAATTACCAAGAAACTACGCAATGGATGTTTACGCAGCTCCCAATGTATCAAACTCAAGGCGCATCTGCTTACAAGGAGGACTTAACAAATATTGTTTCACTTTCAAATCACTTGGGAAATCCTGAAAAAAACTTGCACTGTATCCATGTTGCAGGAACAAACGGGAAAGGGTCTACATCGCACATGTTATCATCAATTCTACAAGAAGCAGGATACAAAGTTGGTTTATATACATCTCCACATTTAAAAGACTATCGTGAAAGAATTAAAATTAACGGCATCGAAATCTCAGAGGATTTTGTGTGCTCGTTTATAAAAAAACACAAAGCTTATTTAGAAAAAGAAGCTTTTAGTTTCTTTGAAATGTCAGTTGGTTTAGCCTTTGAGTACTTTGCACACGAAGAAGTGGATATTGCCATTATCGAAGTAGGAATGGGCGGTAGATTAGACGCAACTAATATTATTATGCCTCTTGTTTCGGTGATAACAAATATAGGATTAGATCACACTCAATTTTTAGGAAACACGATTGAATTAATCGCTTTTGAGAAAGCAGGAATTATAAAACCTAAAGTTCCGATTGTTATTGGGGAATATATTTCTCAAAGTAAGCCTGTTTTTTTGGCTAAAGCCAAAGAAAATGAATCGGCGATCTATTTTGCTGCAGATTTAATTTCTAAAGATTACGCTTCAGATTTAATTGGCGATTACCAGGTGCAAAATAAGAAAACAGTTGTCCAAACCATCACCATTCTTAATCAACAAAATAAATTTAAAATAAGTCAAAAAAATATAAGTTCTGGTTTGTTAAATATAGTCGAAAATACAGGGTTCAGAGGTAGGTGGCAACAAATAGGAAATTCGCCAAAAGTAATTTGTGATACGGCTCATAACAAACATGGTTTGGAAATAGTGCTCAATCAAATTGAAAAGGAAGTTTTTGAAACGTTACACATTGTCCTAGGAGTAGTAAACGACAAAGATTTAGACGAAATTCTACCATTATTTCCTAAAAAAGCGATTTACTATTTCTGTAAACCAAATATACCACGTGGTTTAAATGCGATTATTTTGCAACAAAAAGCGATCAATTACGAACTATATGGCGAAGTATTTAATTCTGTTTCAGATGCTTATACTTTTGCAGCAAGTAAAGCCTCAAGGGCAGATTTTATTTATGTAGGCGGAAGTACTTTTGTAGTTGCAGAAATTTTATAATTATTATATTTTTTACTTGCTAATTTAGAAAAGAGATGTATATTTGCAGACGCAATAACGGAATCGAAAGAAACGAAATTGTTTAGGGCGATTAGCTCAGCTGGTTCAGAGCACCTCGTTTACACCGAGGGGGTCGGGGGTTCGAACCCCTCATCGCCCACAAAACAAACTCCATTAGAAATAATGGAGTTTTTTATTTTTTAGCTGATTAGTAGTTCAAGAAGCTAAGTTGGTTTGCAGCATTTACCTCATAGGACAAAAGGTCGGCGGTTCTCGCGATAGCGATCGGGACTCATCACCACAAGACAAATTCCATTCGCAATAATGGAGTTTTTTATTTTTAAGGGATCAATAGTTTAAGAAGCTAAGATGGTTTATATCATTTACATTACATTACAAGAGGTCGGCGGTTCTCCCGATAGCGATCGGGAATCATAGCCCACAAAAAACTCCTTAAGAAATTAAGGAGCTTATTTTGACTTCTGCAAAAAAATCTAACCGTTGCATTTATAACTAGAATCTAAGCAACATTTTAAATCTTATACTTTCAACTATTACATTATAAAATCTAATGTTCTTTCTAATGCCATTCCTCTAGATCCTTTTATTAATATTGAATTATCAATAAATTTAGTTGCTGATATCTGCTGCGCAAAACTTTCGAATGATTCAAAGAAATAAAAATTATCTTTTTTAACTTTGTTTTTAAAAAAATTTAGTCCTACAAAATAGCAAGATATCTTTTCTTCATTTGCCACCATACTTATTATTTCTTTATGCTCAAAATCACTTTCAATTCCCAACTCAAACATATCTCCCAAAACTAAAATCTTATTTTGATTTTCTAATTGCAAAAAGTTCTCAATTGCCACTTTCATGCTACTAGGATTAGCATTGTACGCGTCTAATATAATTTGATTCGTTTCTCTATATAGTAATTGAGACCTATTATTTGCAGGAATATAGCTTTCTAAAGCCTCTTTAATATCGAAGTTAGGCACTCCAAAAAACTTTCCAATTGCTAAAGCTGCATTGATGTTATTTGCGTTGTACAGGCCTAATAGATTTGACTTAATTACAAAACTACGGCAATGAATTTCGACAAAAGGATTAGCTTTTATATTTGTAACATTAACATCAGCATTAACTTTATTTATACCAAAAGTGTAAGATGTTAAGAGCTGGGATTTTTCAATTTGAATCGGGTCTTCTAAATTAACGAAAACAACACTATTATTTTTTATAAGATATTGATACATTTCACTCTTGCCTTCAATAACTCCATCTATTCCTCCAAATCCCTCTAAATGTGCTTTACCAAAATTAGTGATATACCCGTAATTCGGTTGTGCTAAGTCACAAAGAAATTCAATTTCTTTTTTATGATTCGCTCCCATTTCTACTATTCCAATCTGTGTTGTCGAATTAAATGAAAGTAAAGTCAATGGCACGCCTATATGATTGTTATAATTACCAACAGTAGCTTTAGTGATAAATTTTTTCTCCAACACAACATTAATCAGTTCCTTGGTGGTAGTTTTACCATTACTGCCTGTAAGCGCAATTATTGGGATTTTCAAATAATTGCGATGGAATTTTGCAAGCTCTTGCAATGTTTTTAAAGTATTTTCAACATAGATAGTTTGCTCGCTTACATAGAAAGATCTATTATCAATTATTACATATAATGCACCTTTTTGTAATGCTTCTGCGGCAAAAGTATTAGCATCAAAGTGATCTCCTTTTATGGCAAAAAACATTGAGCTTTGTTCTATTTTTCGAGTGTCAATTGATATAGATGTGCATTTTAAAAATAATGAGTGAAGATCTTTTATATCCATTTAAAATAATTTAAAAAATAAAAGCCCTAATTAAAGGGCTTTTATTTGCATTGTTTACTACTTTTTTAATTTCTTGGTGATCTTTTTTGTTCTGCTTTTGGACCCACTCTTGACATTGCACATCTAAAACCAATGTAATCTGTTGCCATATCTTGAGGGAAGTACCTTCTTTGCGCAGGATCTAACCAATAAGCTCTATCTCTCCATGAACCACCTTTATAAACTCTAGATTCATTATTTATTAGCGTAGTTCTTTTGCTAGATTTATCATAATTTCTAACCATATTACCTAAACTATCGGTAGTAACATTATGTTTTGGCGAATTGTACATAAGTTTATCAGATGCGTTCTTGCTGTCATCTGATTCAGCATCAGCTAATTTGTAATATCTAGTAGATTGTCTATCACCATCTCGATAATTAACGTTATCACTTTTATCGAAATTTTGTCTTAAATAAGTTTCTTGTTCGTCAATTGGCACTTGCGCAATTTGACCTGGAAAATTTCTTGCCACAACCCTACCGTTACTTAAGGTATCATATTTCATGTTATCTTTAGTAACAATTTCGATTTTACCATCAGGACCAATTTTGTTTTTAGTGTACATATTTCCTCTAAAATAATTGAAATCATTTGCTTCATTATCAATTATTGGTCGGTAAACATCTTGCACCCATTCGGCTACATTTCCAGCCATATCATATAGGCCGAAATCATTTGCAGGATACTTTTTAACTTCGTTTGTGATATCAGCACCATCATCAGACCATCCTGCGATCCCACCGTAATCTCCATTACCTTGCTTAAAGTTTGCTAACTGATCCCCTTTAGTTTGTCTTTTACCAGAACGTGTATAACCACCGTTCCATGGATATTTTTTCTGACCTTTGTAGATATTGTATTCACGTTGTCCAACATCTGCTGCTGCTGCATACTCCCATTCAGCTTCCGTGGGAAGTCTATATTCAGGTAATAAAATTCCTGAGGATCGCTGAGCGTATACATTCTTAGGTTCTACAACTACTCCATCTTTTCCAGCTTTGGGTGCTTTTTTCCCGCTTTTCGATCCTTTTAAAACAATCTCTTCATTTCCGCCGTAAGCTGAAGTTGGCGAATTTAAATATGTTTCAGTATCAAAATTACTTTCAGCACTTACATCAAGAGTTTTTGCATCCTTTTTTAGGTATCCATTTTTTTCTAAAAGAGCTTCATTTACACGTTGTGTTCGCCAATTACTGAATTCCACAGCTTGTATCCAATTCACACCTACAACAGGATAATCAGCATACGCTGGATGTCTAAGATAATTATTAGTCATCGTCTCATTGTAGCCTAGTCTATTTCTCCAAACTAAAGTATCAGGTGAAGCACCTTCATATATATTCTTGTAAATCTGCTCGTTTGGTGGATAAACACTTTTTAACCATTCAAGATAGTCCAAATACATAGAATTTGTAACCTCGGTTTCATCCATGTAAAACGACTGAATATGCTGCTGTGTTGGCGAATTATTCCAATCATGCATAACATCATCTTGCACTTTACCCATGGTAAATGTTCCTCCTTCTACAAAAACTAGTCCAGGACCAGCTTGTTGTTTCTTACTACTTGATCCTTTTTTGCTATCCATATTCCAACCGGTAGCTCGTGAGGTGTTGCTTGAACTTGATTTTTTACTGCAACTTATTGAACTAGCAACCAAAACGATCGATAGTAACAATTTAATGCCCAAAATTCTCTTTGCTTTCATACTTTAGTAGGTGATAATTTAGTGACGCAATTTAATGATAACCTGTTAATAGTTTTCTATTTATTTATAAATATTAACTTTAACATTTATTTAGATATTGAAACGCAAATTTATAATATTTATTATTTAAAATCACAAGAAAAAATTTATTTTTACGAATTAGTAATAACCTACTATTAATCACGTTAAAAAAATAATGAAAAAAATATTTTTTATTCTGCTGCTATTTTTGCCTCTTATTTCTTTGGCTCAAAGTAATAGCACAATAACTCTTGAATGGGTTGAAAAAAAGGAAATGTTTTATGGTAATTCGAAAGTAATTATTCCACAATTTATAGGGAGCGGTTTTCATTATGATGAAGTAAATAAGACAATTCAACTTACCTTAAAGACGGACGAAGCTTTTTCGTTTGACCAAGGAAATGTAGTGATAAGTAACACCATTTATGAGCCTATCACTGTAAACGAACTTGGAGATTTATCAATAGAAAACATTCCATTCACGGAGAATGCTGTTCTGTCCGTCAGCAATTCGAGAAGCATAAAAAACGCGTTCATAAGTCTTTCCCCTATTATTAAAGATAATTTTGGATACAAAAGGATTAAATCTTTTACTTACGAAATTCAGGGATTAGCTACAAATGCTTCTCGCCTAAGATCAGGTTCAAGCGTCTCTAATTCTGTGCTTGCAAATGGCAATTGGTTTCAATTTTATATTGAAAAGTCAGGTGTCTATAAAATTTCAAAAGTTTTTTTACAGCAATTAGGATTAGATATTAATAATCTTGACCCAAGAAAAATTAAAATTTATGGTAACGGTGGCAGGATGCTTCCCTTATTAAATAATATACCGTATCCCAATGATCTAGTCGAAAATGCGATACAAATAAATGGAGAAAGTGATGGTGTTTTCAACAATGAGGATTACATTCTTTTTTATGGTGAGGGAGTTGACACTTGGAATCAGGAAAGCAGAACGCACAATAATTTGTATGATAAAAAATCTTTCTATTATTTGACCGTTCAGGGCATAGACGGCAAAAGAATCAATCCAGCGATGCAACCTACTGGAAGTAGCACCATAAATATTACAAGTTTTGATAGCTATCAATTTCATGAACTTGACCTAATTAATATTGCTCGATTAGGACGTCAATGGTTTGGTGAATCATTTGAAGTAAAAAACGAACAAGAATTTGATTTTAATTTTGTTAATATTGACACCACGATTCCTGTCAAAATTTTTGTTACAGCTGCCTCAGCCGCGTTTACTCCTACTTCATTTGATATTAGTATGAACGGAAATTCCGTTAGCTCAATTAATTTTTCGCCACTGACTTCCGGCGCGGAAACTGTATTTAGAGTAAACTCTTTACCTAATAATGTCACTTTTACTGGTGCTGCTAATATGAAGTTAAAGTTAAAATATAATAATAACGGTGTTCCGGGTTCCAAAGGTTTTCTTGATAATATTCGAGTTATAGCTAAAAGCAAACTTCAAGGCTATGGAAAGCAGTTTCACTTTCAGTATGATTTGTCAGCTTCGTCTGCAGGTATTGTAAATTATCAAATCGCTAATGCTAATGGGATCGCGCAAATATGGGACATCACTGATTTGTATAATGTTACCAAGATTGAAAATATCAATCAAAATACAGTTAATTTTCAAGCAAGATTGGGCGAGTTAAGAAAGTATGTTGCAATAGATGCCTCAGATTATTTTACGCCACGAAAAGACAGTAAAGTAAAAATTCCTAATCAAAATTTAAAGGGCACCTTGTTTAAAAATAGCCAAGGTCAGTTTCAAGATATTGATTATGTCATTGTTACCCCCACATTTTTAGTTTCTCAGGCCGAAAAATTAGCGACCTTTCACAGGAATAACTCCAATTTAAAAGTCAAGGTAATTCCTTTAGAATTAATTTATAATGAATTTTCGTCAGGAAAACAAGATGTTGCAGCGATACGAAATTGCATAAAATATATTTATGAAAACGCGTCTAACAGTTTAAATAGAGTAAAATATATTAATCTTTTTGGTGACGCTTCTTTCGATTTTAAGAATCGTATCGTTAATAATACGAATGTTGTACCTATATATCATGCGTTAAATAGTAATACTAGCGGTGAATCGTCATTTGCCTCGGATGATTTTTTTGGATTGATGGATCCATCAGAAGGAAATATTATCAACTCCTTTGGAGGAATTGACATCGCTGTCGGACGGATGCTTGTAAACGATACTAAACAAGCTGATGAAATGATTAATAAAATCATTGAGTACCATGATTTAAAATCTTTTGGTAACTGGAGAAATAATTTTGTGCTCATTTCTGATGATTCAGATATAGTTTCAGATGCTTCTTTACAAAACAGGCAAAATATTTTGGCCAATAAAATAGCTGTCGAAAAGCCATTCCTTAATGTGGGAAAAATATTTTTAGATTCTTATTTGCAAGAGGCATCTGCAGGCGGTGATCGATATCCAAGAGCGAGAACTGATTTTTTTAATGCTTTCGAAAAAGGTGCACTTGTATTTAATTATCTTGGTCATGGCGGCGAAGATGGATTATCGGGAGAGAGAATTTGGGAAAAATCAGATGGCCAAAATTTAAGTAATCAATATAAATACCCGCTGTTCATAACAATTACTTGTGAGTTTTCTAGATTTGATAATCCGTTCAGACCAACAGCTGGCGAGTTTACTTACTGGAATCCTAAAGGAGGAGCAATAGCAATGATTACCACAGTACGATCTATAGGTCAGTCAAGTGCCGAAAACTTTAACGACAACTTGACAAAGAATTTACTGTCTTACGGGTCAAGTCAATATACTTCAATAGCTGATGCCTTAAGAATTTCTAAAAACGACAATCCTAATTCAGCGACAAATGTGGTGTTTTTCATAGGCGATCCTGCACTGATGCTTTCAATACCGAAACCTAAAGTTATACTGACAAAAGTAAATGACGTTGCGATAACGGAACCAGTAGATAATTTTAAATCGCTTTCAAAAGTTAAATTGTCTGGAGAAGTTGTCGATGAAAATAATAATTTAATGACCAACTTTTCTGGTGAAGTTGCAACAACTATTTTTGACAAAACCATTAATCGCGCAACCCTTAATAATGATGGCAACAGCCCTGTAATTAATTTTAATGTTTTAGGCGAAGCTATATTTAGAGGTAACGCTTCAGTTACTAATGGTCAGTTCGAATTTAGTTTTGTTGTACCTAGAGATATCAGAATACCTTTAGCTAACGGAAGAATAAGTTTTTATGCTAAAAAGAACAATTTTCGAGAAAACCAAACAGGATCAGATGCTAGTATTTTGATAGGTGGAATAAATGAAAATGCTATTGCAGACAATATAAGCCCTAGGGTTAAGTTATATATGAATGATGAAACTTTTGTTTCTGGCGGTATAACCAATGAATCCCCTTTTTTAGTGGCTCTTCTTGAAGATGAAAACGGAATTAATACAGCGAGCGGAATAGGTCACGACATTATAGCCATATTAGATGGTGATATAAGTAATCCATTCGTTCTTAATGATTACTACCAAACTAAATTAGATGATTTTACTAGCGGAACGCTTCGTTTTCCACTACGAAATCTTTCGCCAGGATTGCACACAATTTCTTTTAAAGCGTGGGACGTATATAATAATCCTGTAATAACAGAAATTCAATTTATAGTTGCAGGCGATGATACAATTAAATTGACAAATGTTTTAAACTATCCCAATCCATTTGTAAGTTATACTGAATTTTGGTTTACTCATAACAAACCTTTTGAACCTCTGGATGTTCAAGTTCAGGTTATGACCGTAACTGGAAAAGTAATTTGGACTAAAAATCAAATTATTACAACCGAAGGATTTTTATCAAAAGAGATAAATTGGAACGGAAAAGATGATTTTGGAGATGCTATAGGTAAGGGTGTTTACATCTATAAACTTACCGTAAAATCTACGCTGTCAAATATGCAAAGTGAAAAATTTGAAAAACTTGTAATACTTTAAAAAAAAACTATATTTGTTCAATTAACCCCTTTATAAAAATGAAGAAGATAATAATACTGTTTGTTTGCTTACTAACTGTTTCTTATGGCTGGGCACAAGATCGCGTTGTAAACCCAGGCGTTCCGTTTTTACTAGTGGCTGCCGATGCGAGATCTGCGGGTATGGCCGACATGGGTGTTGCAACATCAGCAGATGCGTTCTCTCAGCAATGGAATCCGGCAAAATATGCATTTTCAACTGATGCACAAGGATTTTCAGTTAGTTACACTCCTTATTTAACTGATTTAGTAAATGATATTTCTCTTGCACAACTGACTTATTATAATAAAATAAATGAAAAAAGTGCATTTGCGGGAAGCGTCAGATATTTTGGTTTAGGAGAAATTGAATTGCGCCAAACTGGAGACCCAAACGAAACATTTCCAATTGTCTCACCAAATGAATTTGCTATCGATGGCTCATATTCATTAAAACTAAGTGAAAAATTCTCTATGGCTGTCGCGGGACGTTTCATTAATTCTAATTTAAAAGTCGCCTCTGACAATACTGATGCTACTTCAGCTAGCTCGTTTGCCGTTGATGTTGCAGGATTTTTTCAATCAGAGGAATTGGCCTTTAATGAATTTAACGGAAGATGGAGAGCAGGTTTTAATATTCAAAACTTAGGACCTAAAATTAGCTATGATAATGATGACACTAATAGTAATTTTCTTCCCGCAAACCTAAAACTAGGTGCTGGCTTCGATTTTATTCTAGATGATTACAATAAAATTGCCCTAAATGTAGAACTAAACAAGTTATTAGTTCCTACTCCACAAATTGCTGTCCCAGTAGACTTAAATGGCGATGGTGACACAAATGACCCATTAGAAGATGGAATCGCTCAAAATAATTTAAATTATAATAAGAGAGGTTGGACATCAGGAGTTATTAGATCATTTGGTGATGCACCTGGTGGTTTTAGTGAGGAATTACAAGAAGTGACTTACGCTGTGGGTGCTGAGTATTTATATCAAGACTCTTTTGCCGTGCGGTTAGGATACTTCCATGAGAGCCCTGTTAAAGGTGCGCGACAATTTTTTACGCTGGGAGCCGGATTCAAATATAATGTGGTAAAAGTGGATGTCTCTTATTTATTTTCAGCATCTAGAATTAGAAACCCATTAGAAAATACTTTAAGATTTTCACTCACGTTTAATTTTGGTGATAAATACGACGAATTTTAAAAATAATAATTTACAGATCACAATCCAAATTTCAAACCGGCAGCTTCGGTATGAAATTTGGATTTTTTTTCCTCAAATAAAATGAAAGAAATTAAAATCACTACTGAATTCAACGCTTTTGATAATATTCAAGATTTGCCAACTAGTGTCCAGCTATTAATGGAAGAAGCAATTAAAATTCGGAAAAATGCGTACGCGCCCTACTCTAAGTTTAAAGTCGGTGTCGCAATTAAGTTAGATAACGGTGAGATAGTTCTGGGTTCTAATCAAGAAAATGCAGCGTATCCGTCAGGATTATGTGCTGAACGTGTAGCAGTCTTCTACGCGGGTGCTATTTACCCTAATGCTAAGATTTTAACAATGGCAATCACAGCTGCCTCAGATACAAAGCAAACTACAACGCCAATTCCACCATGCGGCTCTTGCCGACAGTCTATAGCTGAATATGAAATTCGTCAAGAAACACCTATAGAAATTTACTTTATGGGAGAGGTGGGAGCGGTTTATCGGTCGGAATCTTTAAAAAACTTACTCCCTTTCATGTTTGATAAAAAATTCTTGTAAAACTCTTAAAAATCAGCCATTATATTTTACTTCTAAGTTGTAATGTGTTATTTTTGCACTTCGCAAATTTGTGGGAGGAAACTATTTTGCACTATTAGAGTACATATTGACAATATTTAGCAAAAGAAAAAATCAAATGAAAGAAGTTACAAAAGAAGTATATTTAAAATGGTACGAGGACATGCTCCTTTGGAGAAAGTTTGAAGATAAGCTTGCAGCATTATACATACAACAAAAAGTTAGGGGATTTTTACATTTATATAATGGTCAGGAAGCGGTATTAGCAGGTGCATTGCATGCTATGGATTTGACCAAAGATAAAATGATTACTGCTTATAGAAATCACGTTCAGCCAATAGGTATGGGAGTTGACCCTAGACGCGTAATGGCAGAGCTTTTAGGTAAAGTTACTGGGACATCAAAAGGAATGGGTGGTTCTATGCACATTTTTTCTAAAGAGCACCGTTTTTATGGAGGACATGGAATAGTTGGAGGACAAATACCGGTTGGAGCAGGATTAGCTTTTGCTGATAAATATTTCGAAACTGGTGGTGTGACGATGACTTATTTTGGAGATGGTGCAGCACGTCAAGGATCTTTGCACGAAGCCTTTAATATGGCAATGTTGTGGAAACTCCCGGTTGTATTTATAGTTGAAAACAATGGTTACGCAATGGGTACTTCTGTAGAAAGAACTGCAAATCATACAGATATATGGAAACTAGGTTTAGGCTATGAAATGCCTTGTGGACCAGTTGACGGGATGAATCCTGTAAAAGTTGCCGAAGCAATGACTGAAGCCATTGATAGAGCAAGACGCGGAGACGGACCAACTTTCTTGGAAATGAAAACGTACCGTTATAGAGGTCACTCAATGTCAGATGCACAATTATATCGCTCAAAAGATGAAGTGGAAGAATACAAAAAAATAGATCCAATTACTCAAGTTTTAGATATAATAAAAGATAAAAAATACGCAACGGAGCAAGAAATTGAGACTATTGATCAGCGTGTTAAAGATTTAGTAGAAGAATGTGTGAAATTTGCCGAAGAATCTGAATATCCGCCAATTCAACAATTGTACGACGTAGTATACGAACAAGAAAACTATCCTTTTATACCTCATAAACTATAAATCAATTATGGCAACAATAATTACAATGCCTCGTTTGAGCGACACTATGACGGAAGGAACGGTAGCGACTTGGCTTAAAAATGTAGGAGATAAAATTAAGGAAGGAGATATCCTTGCAGAAATTGAAACTGATAAAGCAACTATGGAATTTGAGTCTTTCAATGAAGGTACTCTTTTACACATAGGAATACCCGCAGGCGAAACTGCTCCGGTAGACGCTTTATTAGCAATTATAGGAAAAGAAGGCGAAGATATTTCAGCATTATTAAGCCCCCTAACCCCCGAAGGGGGAACAACTACCGAAAAAGAAGAAGGAAACACTATACCTGAAACAGCCTCTTCTGCTCCCCCTTCGGGGGCTGGAGGACTTCCAAAAGGAGTTATAGTTGTTACCATGCCGCGACTAAGTGATACAATGACCGAAGGAACTGTGGCTACCTGGTTGAAAAAAGTAGGAGATGCAGTTGCTGAAGGCGATATTTTAGCGGAAATTGAAACGGATAAAGCAACGATGGAGTTCGAATCTTTCAATGAGGGTACATTATTGTTCGTAGGAATTGAAGAAGGAGGTACAGCAGCCGTAGATAGTCTTTTGGCAATTATAGGGCCTGCAGGAACTGATATCGCTGGAATTGCTGAAAATTATAAAACGGGCGGAGTGCCAGAAAGCACTCCCGAGATTACAGAAGTAAAACAGGAAGTAAAGGAACAAGTTGCCACAGCAACAACTGTTGAGCCAGTCGCTCAAGAAGCTGCAACCGATGGACAAAGAATTTTAGCTTCACCATTAGCAAAGAAAATTGCAAGTGACAAAGGAATACAATTGAATCTAGTAAAAGGTTCCGGTGAAAATGGACGTATCGTGAAAAGCGATATCGAAAACTTTACTCCAGCTGCTGCAGTAGCTCAAACTGCTGCAACAGCTGCTGCAAAAACAGAAACTGCCGCTACACCCGTTGCGCCAAAAGTATTTGTTCCTGCTGGAGAAGTTTTTACAGAGGAAATCAAGAACTCACAAATGCGTAAAATCATTGCAAAGCGTTTGGCCGAGTCGTTATTTACCGCTCCACATTATAATTTAGTGATCGAAGTCACCATGGATAATGCCATGGCGTCAAGAGTAATTATTAATAGCGTTCCTGATACAAAAGTATCTTTTAACGATATGGTTATAAAAGCGTGTGCAATGGCATTGAAAAAACATCCAAAAATCAATTCACAATGGAAAGAGGATGCAATCACGATCAATCACCACGTAAATATAGGAGTAGCTGTTGCAGTTGAAGATGGACTAGTAGTACCCGTTCTAAAATTCACTGATGCGATGAGTTTATCTCAAATTGGCGGGAGCGTTAGAGATCTTGCTGGTAGAGCTAAAAACAAAAAACTATTGCCTACAGAAATGGAAGGAAGTACGTTTACGGTTTCAAACCTTGGAATGTTTGGTATTGTAGAATTTAATTCTATCATTAATCAACCTAATTCTGCAATCCTGTCAGTAGGAGCAATTGTAGAGAAACCAATAGTTAAAAACGGACAAATTGTTGTAGGAAACACAATGATGTTATCACTTGCTTGCGATCACCGTACTATCGATGGAGCAACTGGAGCTCAGTTCTTACAAACATTAAAACAATTCATTGAGAATCCAGTGACTATGCTTGCATAACTACTGATCCAGTATAAATAAAAACCCATCTCGTTTATCAAAACAAGATGGGTTTTTTGTTTTTGGGCATGACCTCACTTCCACTAGCGTTGCAGCGAGGTCGCGCTATCCGCTGTATCTTTTATTCCATTGCATTTCATAAAAGGATGCCGCTCCTATCCCTCATGCTCAAATTACTAACTAAAAACAGCAATTATATTGATTATAATTAGAAAATTACTTAATAACAAATTATTCTACACTTATACAAAACGACGCCTTTTATTTTGTCACGCTAAAAGCGTCTTACCATATTTGAGTAGCTTTGCAGAGACGCTTTCAGCTTGACAAATAGTAAGTGGAATGATTAAAAACTAAACCACTTTTGACTAAACTAAAAGCAATAGGCATTAATTCTTATTCTTCTCCTCAATCCATTTCGACATATACTTTGTGCTTTTTAGCGAATGATGTTGCAGTACTGCACCCATAAAATTATTCAAGCGATGTTGCGGCAAGTTGTCTTGTAAAGCTTGTATTTTTGCTTTAAAACCGACTTCAAATAACGTTCTCATATACCTTTGCTTAATGATTTCGATTCCGTTTTGTTGGGCTTCAATCCATTTTTTTTCATCTTGATATAAAGCTACTGCTTTATTAGCAAAAAGTTCAGGATTATCTGTGACAAAACCGTTCCATGGCAAATCACCTTGCATCGATTCGGCGCCAATACCGGTGGTCACTGTTGGAGTTCCGCATTGCATGGCTTCAAGCAATTTTCCTTTTATACCTGCTCCAAAGCGCAGCGGTGCTAAAACAACGCGGGCTTGTTTGACTACTTTCTGCGCATTATCGGCGCGGCCTTGTATCAAAAAACCTTCTTTTACACTATTTAATTGTAAAACTTTTTGAGAGGGATAAGCACCATAAATATTTAAAATAGCTGCGGGCAATTGCTTTCTTACAAGAGGCCAAATAGTTTCTTTTAAATATTGAACAGTATTCCAATTTGGTTCATGGAGAAAATTACCAATAAAAATAAAATCCCTTCTGTTTTGAAAGGATGGTACTAAATCTAAATTTGGAATTGCATCAAGTTCTAATAAAAGCGGTAAATAAAACAGTAACGACATGTCAATTTTGAAAGTAGTGGTAAGCACTTCCACTTCATATTCGGAGATCATCAACGATAGATCGCAACGCAAAATACTGGCAATTTCTCGTTTTGCTACATCTTCCTCAAGCAAATCATTTATTTTAAATTCACGCTTTTCTTTGAAAGCTTTTTGTCTGGCTAATCGTAGAGAATGTAAATCTTCAGTATCTAAAACTCGCATCGCTGCCGGACAATTTTCAGCCACACGCCAGCCAAATTGCTCTTCGATCATAAAGCGATCAAACAAAACTAGAGCTGGATTTAAATCTTTGACGAAAGTATCAAAACTAGCTGAGTTGAGCACAATAGCTTTTTTCTCAACATTAAACGCAGTCAAATCAATCATAAAATCACTGTCTTGCGCTGGAGAGGCAAATGTGATTTTAAATCCTTGTCGTTGAAACAACGAAATTAATTGCATCATTCTTCCGCCTGCAGCAGATGAATTAGGCTCAGGCCAAACAAAACCGATAATTAAGAGTGATTGCACTTTTTCGAGACTTGTAAATTACTGTTGCAAAATACTAATTTAAAGTGGCATTGTTGTTTCATAGTTGTATAATTCTTTTGAAAATGGACCAACATACCATGCACTAAACCGCGTGAGGGATAGCAGTGGAAAGCCCGGAGTTGCGGAGTAGTGCAGCGAAAACGCAATGAGGACTTGCAACGAATAGCCCGACAGCAAAAAAATGGCTTTGCGGAATGGTGCTTTTGCCATTTTTTTTGCAGACACGCCCCAATTATTTTAAAGTAAATTCAGGTAGCATTATTATTGTTATCTCGATACCTAAGCAAGAAAACACTAATTTTGTAGCAAACTAAATTCGATTAAAATGTTAGGATTAAAATTAGCGACAGACCCAAGATGGGTAAATATAGTGGAAACAAATATCGAGGAAATACTGTCAGATCACGCTTGGTGTGAGCAAAAAGCAGCTTCGAACGCGATAAGCTTGATCACTCAAAACTCGGAAAAAGAGGATTTAGTAACGCAATTGATGATTATTGCGAGGGAAGAATTAGAACATTTGCAAATGGTGCACGACTTGATAAAAAGCAAAGGTTTGACATTGGGACGGGAACGCAAGGATCATTATGTAAACGAATTATTTAAGTTTATGAAAAAAGATGGGAGCCGTAATGATGCTTTGTGTGAACGACTGTTGTTTTCGGCAATGATTGAAGCAAGAAGTTGTGAACGTTTCAAAGTGCTTTCCGAAAACATTACAGATCCTGAATTAGCTAAATTTTATCGTGATTTAATGATTAGCGAAGCTGGCCATTACACCACTTTTATTGGTTTTGCAAGAAAGTATGCCGATAATGTTGACGTGGATAAAAGGTGGCAAGAATGGATACAATTTGAGACGTCAATTATTACCAAATATGGTAAGAATGAAACTGTGCACGGATAATTTTACGTGAATCTAGGTCACGTTAAAAAGTTAGGGTGAAATAATTAATATCGCTTATTTGCTCTCTTAATATCTACTAATTCAAAAACTTTTAGATAATTTACGAGGACGTTTTTTGGCAAAATTATTGTCGCGCATTTTAAATTCATTTCCGCGAATAAAAGAGATAAAAAAATTTAATTATCGTCGTCAGTTGCATGTGCAAAATGGTTGTTTTGCGAAAAATTTATGTACGAGATCTTTAACAGAATAAACTTAGGTCTCCAAAGGAGAGCTTTACACCATTACTATCAATAGCAGACAGAGCAAAGAAACCCCTAGTAGAGTCCATAATTACTATAACAAAAGCGAATGAATTAATTGCTGTCGATAAAAAAAGCTCTCAACCAACAAAATTTAGTTCCTGAATTAATTGTGAATATGACATTAATATTGGGATTATTTCAAAAAAGTTTCCAACTGTCATTGTGTGTAACTCATCGCTTGCATCTTCAAGAAATGACATTAGAAATTTTACAGAAAATTAGACTAAAACAACACTAGAAGAATCCAGATTTATAAAACGACTACTTGTAAAAGACCTTCTGATGTAACTCCTATTTTAATTAAAAAACGCAACACTTGATTTTCTTCTTTTGAAACAAGCATGTACTATTTTGACACGACTTTTAGAATTAAAGTCACAGCAGTATGTTATCAAAGAAGTTGTTTAATAATTTAACGTCTTCTGATTACAAGTAAGCCTCCCTTCCAGAAACAAAGTGACTACTACTATTAAAGTATCCAACCTAATTGAGCTTCGTATATTTTTTCTGCATTTAAGCCATTTTTATTCACCTAAAAACTTCCTTTCAAATTTTCGAATTATAAATCAATTTAACAATAAAGAAGATAAGTGTAATATTTAGCTTAGCTATTTATTTGGTTTTATTTGTTTCTACGCAAACGATTTCGTAATATCGCATTGTATTTTACTTACATTGTTTAACATGAAAATGTTGACCTCATTGGCCATAAAAGTACTATCAAATTATTGAGTTATCAAGGCATAACGCATTATGAATCTTAGTTGCGATTTTACGTAAATAATCTATTCTGAATGTGTTCCAAGATAGAAACAAATTAATATTAAATAATGTTAGACAGATGGTAACACCAAAAAATGTAAAAGTAAGAGTCTATAATTTTGGAAATGGAACTTCAGATGGAAGTAGTGCCATGAAAAACTTATTAGGCAGCAAAGGTGCAAACTTAGCCGAAATGAGTAACCTCGGAATACCCGTCCCTCCGGGATTTACAATTACAACCGAAACTTGTTCAGAATACAATCAACTAGGTAAAGATAAAGTTGTTTCTTTATTGATGACCGAAGTAAAATTAGCTATTGCAACAGTTGAAAAAAGAATGGGAACGACCTTTGGAAGCGCTGAAAATCCATGCTTACTTTCCGTTCGTTCTGGCTCTCGCGTCTCAATGCCGGGAATGATGGATACTGTTCTTAACTTAGGAATGAATGATAACTCAGTTGCAGGATTAATTGCCAAAACCGGCAATAATAGATTTGCTTGGGATACTTATAGACGTTTTGTCCAAATGTTTGGTGGGGTTGTACTAGGAGTTGGCGCAATTTCAAAAGAAGATCAAAATCCTTTTGAAGAAATTATAGAAAAATTTAAAAAAGATAAAGGAGTTGAATTAGATACTGAACTCGATGCAGAAGACTTAAAGCGCATGGTTTCTGACTTCAAAGCTCTGTGTGAAGTGCAAACTGGTGCGAAATTCCCAGACGATCCTTGGGACCAACTTTGGGCCAGTATAACCGCTGTTTTTGATAGCTGGATGAATCCTCGCGCGGTATATTATCGTGTTATGCATCAAATTCCAGAGGAATGGGGCACAGCGGTAAATGTGCAGGCGATGGTCTTTGGAAATATGGGTGAAACCTCGGGTAGTGGCGTAGCTTTTACAAGGGACGCATCGACTGGAGAGAATATTTTCAATGGTGAATATTTAATAAACGCTCAAGGCGAAGACGTTGTCTCAGGTATAAGAACTCCACAGCAAATATCTTTACAAGGCTCTAAAAAATGGGCAACTTTAGCCGGTGTTTCTGAAGAAAATCGAAAGACACAGTACCCATCTTTAGAAGAACTATTGCCAAATACTTTTAAGGAATTAAATACCACGCAAGCTATTCTTGAAACGCATTACAATGACATGCAGGATTTAGAATTCACTATACAAGAAGGCAAATTTTGGATGTTGCAAACCCGAAATGGAAAACGCACAGCTGCAGCAATGGTCAAAATTGCAGTGGATATGTTAACTATTGGCATGATAGACGAAAAACAAGCCTTATTAATGCAGGAGCCATCAAAGCTAGAAGAACTTTTGCACCCGGTTTTTGATAGCGAAGCAATTAAAAATGCAAAAGTCCTAGCAAAAGGATTACCTGCCTCCCCTGGAGCTGCGACAGGCCAAATTGTTTTTTTTGCTGATGAGGCTCATAAATATACTGACTCCATTCTTGTTCGAATCGAAACCTCTCCTGAAGATTTAGAAGGAATGAATATTGCAAAGGGCATCTTGACCGCAAGAGGAGGCATGACATCTCATGCTGCTGTTGTTGCAAGAGGTATGGGTAAATGTTGTGTCTCTGGAGCAGAAAAAATAAATATCAACTACAAAACCAGAGTAATGACAATTGGATCCCATGTTTTTAACGAAGGAGATTGGATTTCATTAAACGGCACAACTGGAGAAGTATACGAAGGTAAAATAAAAAATAAGGATGCCGAGTTAAGTGCTGATTTTGATACTATTATGAACTTAGCGGATAAATACAGAACTTTGGGCGTAAGAGCAAATGCCGAAACGCAGAGAGAGTGCCAAAATGCAATTAAATTTGGAGCTGAAGGGATCGGACTTTGCCGAACCGAACACATGTTCTTTGAAGGCGAAAGATTAGCCCGCATTAGAGAAATGATATTATCCACCGATGAAGCAGGCAGAAGAGAAGCATTAAACAAACTATTACCAATACATAGAAATGACTTAAAAGAGGTTCTTCGGGCAATGGAAAACCTTCCAGTAACTATTCGATTGTTGGATCCACCATTACACGAATTTATACCTCACGACTTAGAAAATCAAAAAGAGATGGCACTTGAGATGAATGTATCGGTGGAGACAATCATACAAAAAGTAGATAATCTAAAAGAATTTAACCCTATGTTAGGTCATCGAGGATGTAGATTGGGAATAACATATCCAGAAATTACCGAAATGCAAGCGAGAGCGATTATTGAAGCAGCATTAGAATTAAAAGCCGAGGGAATTGCAACGCATCCAGAAATTATGATTCCACTTATTGGGACAGTAAAGGAACTTAAACTACAAAAACAATTAGTTAAAACTATAATAGAAAAAGTTTTTGAGGAAAAAGGAGATTCCATTAAATATTTAATAGGAACTATGATTGAAATTCCGCGATCCTGCCTTACAGCAAATCAAATTGCCGAAGAAGCTGATTTCTTTTCATTTGGAACTAATGATCTTACACAAATGGGCTTTGGATACTCCAGAGATGACGCAGGTAAATTTCTACCCATTTACATTGAAAAAGGGATCTTAAAGGTGGACCCATTTCAAGTATTAGACCAAGAAGGTATTGGCCAATTAATAGAAATAGCAACTGTTAAAGGACGTTCATTTGACCCTGCCCTAAAAATAGGTATTTGTGGAGAGCATGGAGGAGACCCTAGCTCAATCGAATTTTGTCATCGAATTGGAATGGACTATGTAAGTTGTTCCCCATTCAGAATACCGATTGCCCGTTTAGCCGCTGCCCAAGCTGCCATAAAACAACCATTACCAAATCAAGTAGAGAACTTATATTTAAGTATTGAAAAGGAGATACCCGCTCCTATTTAAAAGAAAGACTATACCAATAAATTGTTTAATTAAACACTTGTAAAAAGTTTGCAAGTGTTTTTTGTTTTATAAACATTTATTTAATTGTTCCAGTTTATAGTTTTTGAATTAGTGATTTTATTAGAATATTGAGGTCGCAATTCTTTAAGTGTCCTCTTTACTTTTTCATGAATTTGCTTGCTGATTTTTATATCTAACTTACTTATTATACTTTAATTTACTTTTCACCTAACAAATATTTAGACCTAATTTTTTGACAACTCAGGTTTTAGAATGATCAGCATTTTCTCTTGCTCAATTTTGGTATTTAATTAATCAAAATATAATATTATTAATTCAGCAAGCATAGGTTTAAAGAGTTCGATGTACTTTGCCACAGTCTCGCATTTTGTCATCTAAATTATAAATCTATAATTCCTCCTTCTTCAGAATTGATACGTGGAATACTTGATGTTTAGATTAACCAAATTATTTGCCTAATCACCAAATTTTGTTCTTGATCCCCCGATAGCTATCGTGGTTCCCATATCACTGCATAAAACAAAAAACCCCTCATCGTTAGATGAAGGGTTTTTCAAAAAAAGGCGACGACATACTCTCCCACATAACTGCAGTACCATCTGCGCAGGCGGGCTTAACTACTCTGTTCGGGATGGGAAGAGGTGAGCCCCGCCG
>NZ_FQWF01000012.1 GCF_900129585.1 Flavobacterium micromati | reverse complement strand
AATCTTATAATTTACAAAACATCGGTCTTTTTTCCTAATATAATGTCGTTTATTTTACTGGTAATCAGTAAAATATATTTTTGTCATGTACTAAAAATTTGCTTATAAGCCAAGGAACAATTTGTAATTTATTGTACAGGTTTGCTCAATAAGCGATACCAGCTTATGAACTAATTGCAGTAAAAATAAAACAACAAAAAGTCGTTGGAGCAGATGAAACTGGCATAAAAGTTAACGGCAAGAAAGGCTGGTTTTGGGCTTGGCAAAACAGATTGATGACTTTTATTGTATTCTCTAACAATCGAGGATTTGCTACCATTGAAGATAATTTTGCAAAAGGATTTACGAATGCTGATTTGGTTTACGACTGTTGGTCGAGCCATTTTAAAACACCTTGCAAAAAACATTAACTCTGCAAAGTACATCTTTAGTTAGAAGTGGTTTTTTTTCGAACGAAAACACCAATCTAAATGGGCTACAAATTTCAAAACGATATTATATGAAGCTTTAGAACTCAAAAAGAATTTAACTCCACATCAATACTTGACCATAATAAAACAAAGGACTCAAATACTTGAAACATTAAACAAACTACTTCAAGAAATAGTCCCTAAAAATCAAAAAGAACTTAACGCTTTTCATAAAAGAATTACCAAATACAGGATTTTGTCTTTGCTTTTCTAGATTATTATCGAGTTCCGCCTGAAAATAATGGATCGGAAAGGGCTATTAGAAACGTAAAAGTCAAACAAAAAATATAAGGACAATTTAAAATCGAAAATGGTGCGCAAACCTATGCAGTAATCCTCTCGTTAACTTATACATGCATTAAAAATTTACAAAATATACTAGCCGCTTTTAAAAAGATAGCTACGTTAGAGGCTGAATAGTCACGAAGGATTTAGCTTTTTTATTTTATGATGTATCATTAACTTTTTTGCTTTGCCTTATTAAATAGTAAAGGGTTTTGATCCGATTTTTCGATTAAAATAAAGCTAATATTGATCGCTGACAAATGCTTTAATAAATATTGATGTCCTTAATAGATCTGTAGTTTTTTAGGTTGTCTTTTTCCGTTGAGAAAAAATCTTGCTCAATTTGTTACAGAAAAAGAAATATGGTGATAAATATTTGAATGAACCGAATTTCGAAATCCAATTCCAATGCGAAAAATAGAATGAAATGTTAGAAAATATATTTTTTCTTATTTCCATTCATCTAAATATATTTCTTCCGCGATGATTCGCACCGCATCATTTTGAGAAACAATTGTTAGAATTTTAACCGTAAACGGTTTGAGCTGCTCGTTTGTGGAACAAAATTGCCAAATGTTATTAATAAATTCTTGAAAAACTGTTTGCGAGGTGTATTTAATAGTATGAGATTGCCTGACTGCGCTTAAAATTTGCCGTAATAAATCTCGAGCCTCGTTCACTTTTATTTCGTAGGGTTTAATCACAGATAAAATAGTGTGTTGTAATTCGAACAAAATGACCGAAGCTGCTTGCAATTGTCTTTTTTTTACAGATCGTTTTTGAGATTCGGTAAATAATGGTATAATAATTTTACTTCTATACCCAGCAATTACTGCACATTCCGAAATTCTATTTTGCTTTAAAATTGTCTCAGTTTCCTTCATCCATGTTTCCAATAACTCTAAGAAATTGTAATCCTTATTTTTCAAACGATCAACTAATTCGGGGAATTCAAGTAGTTTGCTGTTTAGCAATTCAATTATAGATAACGATGAAACTTGCATAATTTTACAATTTATTTGTGAATCACTCAGGCATTAACTTGTTAATAACATTTCCATTTATATCTTCTAAAGTAACCCATTCCATGCCTTGTTCAGATATTATCATTTTTATCATCAGTACATTTTCAGACTTAATATCTCTAAGCTTTTCTGATTCTACAATTACATCTATTGAATCAATACTTTTAATCTGCTGTTTGAAAATAAGTTCTTCTCTCAATTTGGCTTGTAAACCTGCAGAAATTTTATCTTTTAATATGCTAATTTCTTTGTCTGCAAATTTTATGTTGTTTTTTCGGTAGAAATTATTAATAAAATCAAGTGTTTTTGAAGCGATATTCTCCGAATATTCTTTTAAAGCTTCGTCATTTTGATTTACAATTATCGATGCATCCATTGTTTTTATAGAATTTTCTATAGCTGGTTTCAAATTTTTGATTAAAGCTTTTTTTAGATTATCTGCATCTTCAATTGAAAGTCTAGATAATGGAATAGAAGTAATAATTTGTTGATTGGTTTTTTTTAGAAAAAGGCTTTTATTGATAGGTTGATAAATTTTTTGTGTTTTTTCAACCAAATTATCAACCGCAACCGGAATATTTAATTCTACCCTGTCAATTCTCATTCTAGGTACTGAAAAATGTTTTAATAATTCGTTTTTAGCATATTCTTCTGCTATTCTTAATGATTGTACATCGGAGTTAACCCTTGCAGCGCAAATACTAGATGCTAAACCGCCTAAAAAATCACTTAATTTGGCCATATTTTTGAGATTTAAATTGTCTAAATTTTAATTTTTATATTAAGCGAACGCCCATATAAATAGACATTCGCTATAGTACAAGTATTAACATTAAGCAGCTGGTTTAGATATCATCGCGCCTTCAAGAATACCTAAAAGTTTTTCCATTCCAGCAGGCATTTCATCTTGGGATGCTTGCACATGTATTGCCATTGAGTAGGTTCGCTCTACACTTGCGCCGCTTGATGTCGATTTTTTGTATGCAACCGAAACATTTAATTTTGCTGAACCTCCAGGCCAACGTTGTTTCACTTGAAGATCGACGCCAACAGAAAGGTCAGCGCTCCTTGTCTGCGTTTCCATAGAGGTAATCTTTGCATTAAAGTCGATAGTGATAATATCAACTTTTATGAAAGGAATAGGTAGCATCGTTAAAATAGGGACAGAGAACTGCATCACCTGATAAACAGCTGGCACTGCTGGCACTGCTGACACCGCCGGCACTGCTGGAGTGCTCGCGGTCGCTGCTACCGCATCCACTTTTGCAATAGCAGGTTGATAGGGTGAAATCTCCTTCGGATACTTGAAATCAACGTAAATTGGAGTACCTCCAATTTCCTCACCATCTGGATTTGTTTGACCTTTTTGGTAAAAGCCAACATCTTTGATAAACGATGCCGTTGACTGAGCTGCCATTGCCTGCGCAGTAATTACCGCCGTAAGCGGTCCCCCAATAAGACTCCCAAAATCGAGAGCCGCTAATTCTGTTCCTGGATTTGCCATAATATTTACTTTTAAATTATTTTGCCTACTCTATTCAGTTTTCGGCTAACCTGTTTAAAAATGTTTGCCTTTTCAGTAAAATACATATTTAATTTTTTTTTAAATACCATTGGACTGCGGCCCATAAAGAAGCCTCCAGTTTATGTCTTTCAAATATAATATTTTTTTATTATTTATAAGCAAGAAAAGTGGTATGTTTATTACTGTGCCAAATCCTATTATTTAATCGTAAATTGCTATATATTAGTTCTTTGTAAAAATAAATTATTAAAGAAAGTGCGGTTCGTTTATATAAGATTTAGGTAAACAAATTGTACCTGAAATACTTAGTTTCAGTGCTAAAATTGAAAAATCAAAAATTTTAAGAAAGAAAATACGTGTATAATAAACTGAAAAATTAAAAACCTATTTTAATTTTTAACTAGCAAATACGAAATTTGTGGTGTTTTGGGGGTGCTGAAAAGTAGTAATTCCAGAAGAAACCTTTTATTAAATCTGACGAATTCACTTTACAATAAGGTAAAATATATTAAAACTGGACTTTTTTTGATGCAAAAAAAAGGACGTTATGTACCCTTTTGATCCAGCGAGTCATTGACATGTAGACTGTTCCAGCTTTCCACTGCTCAGGATTCAACAGTACGTTGATTACTTCGACCGTTTGCTGTAGATAAGGTGTTTGTTCCTACCATCAAACCTAGAATTGCTAAGAATAGTTATTACTTATTTAACAATTTAACAATTTTATCAATCATATCTTTAGCGTTAAAGACCGGTTTTTCGGAGCTTTGTCAAAGTTATGATTTTTGCCACAAATTTTGGTGCGGAGCGTAATTTTAAATACCCCCAAATGTTTTTTTGCTTGGTATTGAAGCACGCCTTTTGGTTGAGCGCTATTGTGATTTCGCCTTTTATTTATTTTGTTTCGAGCATCAAAGATGCTGTTAGTTACTTTTTATTTTTATAAATTCGGTTTAGGACCTTTTGATATAATCAATCTTATTAATCCTGGAAAGCAGCGTTGCAATGATACTAAAACCCGGCCGTGGTTAGTAAAGATGTAAATTCTCTTTCGTTTCAGAATTGCTTTTACCATTACACTAGCGGCTTTGTCAGTAGGCCAAATCAAGTTTTTAGGACGTGGGTCCATGCGGTCAGGATGCCACATTCCTTCATTGTCAACTCTGGTAATCTCCGACTCTACAAACCCCGGATGCAAAGTGGTGCAACTTACACCGCTACCTATTAACTCAACCTGCAAAGTCAGACCGATGGATTGAACCGCAGCTTTAGACGCTCCATAAGCTCCAAGACCAAGGTTGGGAAGATAGGCTCCAACACTACCAACCAAACCAATCCGACCCTTACTTTGCTTTAAATAGGGCAAGGCATATTTAACAGTTAAAGCTAACCCAGTGACATTGCATTGTAGTTGTCTATTCCATTCGGTCGCAGTCAGGTTTTCAATATTCCCGAAAATACCAAACCCAGCATTCGCTATAGTTACATCGATTCGTCCCCAAGTGCTGATGATTACTTGCACAGCATTTTCTATTGATTTTTCATCCATAACATCAACTGGAACTACCAATGCTTCACCACCCGATTTTTTAATCTCAGAAGCAATCTCCTCTAAAAGTTCAGTGCGTCTAGCTGATAGCACAACTTTGTATCTTAATCTAGCCCATTCAAAAGCCAAAGCTTTACCAATGCCAGATGAAGCACCAGTGATCCAAACTACGTTTTCTTTTCTATCTGTCATTTTAGTTTTTATTTAGTTAATAGAATTGATTTTTAAGACAGTGCATAACGTTTTTTCGATAGGCGAAAGTTTAGAATTTCACTGCCAATGTTGATGCAGAAAAATGCTGTTTGATGAACTACAATTGGGTTTGCAGATTGGCAAACCACTTATCTACCAAACCTTTAGTAAGCAATGCTTATCTATTGTTCCTGTCATTGTAAAGATATAAAGATAATCGGATCCAGCCTGTTCGCCGCGATGGGATTGAAAAGCGGCTTTATTACTTCGTTCGTTCGCTGTCGCTTGAGTGTTGGCTTTTCAGGCATAACAAAGTTATCGCTGTTGGGTGAAGGTGCTATATTTAAGCAATAGATATTGAAATTTTTTTGCCCAATCCAATTTCTAATAATCTATATAATGTTGAAAGCTGAATATCTGTATGACCATTTTCAATTCTGGAAATAAAACTTTTTTTTGTTCCGGTTTTATCTGCTAATTGTTGTTGGGTTAAATGAGCCAATCTTCGTTCCTCTTTTATTAGTACGCCAATAGCAAATGCTTTTGCTTTTATTTCAAAATTGGTTCTCTTTAACGTTCCAACTATACCATAATTGTTATCAAGCAATTCCTCGAATGTTGTAACATTCTTATTTACTTTTTCTATTTCCATCCTTTGATTTAAAATATTCGTGTTTTAGTTTTTCAGCTTTTTCAATTTCTCCTTTTGGTGTTTTATGGGTCTTCTTTTGAAAACCGTTAAACAAAACGACCAATTTACCTTCGTCAAAACAACAAAAAACTCTGAAAATATTCCCGCCGAGTTCTATTCTTATTTCGAATAAACCATCCGTTCCAGTCAAATGCTAAAAGAATTTTTTTGGTATGCGATTAAAAACTGATACTTCATATCCTACTTTTAATTAAGTACCATTGGAGTTCCTATGTTCCCAAGTCCGACCCATCCTAATTTTAATTGATTAATGATTATTGGTTTTAGATGTAATTCCATTTTGACTTTTGGAGTTGGAATCGCTTTAATTTTTTCTTCTAAAGTAATACTAAATAGCTTTTCTAATTTTCTAATAGCTAAACTCTTTTTTATATTAATCTAGTAACGCGGTTAACAGTTTATTTTAGCGCTACGACAAACTTAGAGTGACATTTGGATTGTGATTGACTTTAAATATTTTGTCAAATGTGCTGTTGCAATGAAATTTACAAATTAGAACCAAAAAATTATAGGTCTTGTTATTTTCTCTTCAAAATGGCGAAAAATGATTTTGATACCTTACGCTGTTTTTGCATGAGGGAAGGAAGCGGCATCCTTTATTTTCTTTCTTTAAGAAAATAAAGATACAGCGTACTGCCCGACCTTGCTGTAACGAGAGTGGAAGCAAGGACATGCGCTAAAAAAATTGATTTTAAATTTCTAAAAAAGTATATCTTTAGCCAAACCAAAATTTAAAACTATTTTATGGAAGAGAATAAACCAGACGATTTTAAACGAGAATTAGGATTGCTTGATGGGACTATGCTTGTTGTGGGATCGATGATAGGTTCAGGAATATTTATTGTTAGTTCAGATATGGTACGGCAATTGGGATCTGCTGGTTGGCTTATTGCCATGTGGGTACTTACAGGGGTTATTACAGTCATTGCCGCGGTAAGTTATGGCGAGTTAAGTGCTATGTTTCCTAAAGCAGGTGGACAATATGTTTATATAAAGGAAGCTTACGGAAAGCTGGTAGGTTTTTTATACGGTTGGAGCTTTTTTGCGGTAATACAAACAGGAACTATTGCTGCGGTAGGTGTTGCTTTTGCCAAGTTTTCGGCTTATTTATATCCTCCTTTGAGTGATGAAAATATTTTATACGAATTAGGAAGTTTTAAACTGAATGCTGCCCAAATTGTTTCGATAGTGACGATTATTCTACTGAGTTACATTAACAGTCGCGGGGTAAAAAACTCTAAAATATTGCAAACTGTTCTCACGGTTATAAAAATTGTTTCAATAGCTGGTTTAATTATTTTTGGTTTTATGGCTGCTAAGGCTGAGGTTTGGGATGCTAACTGGGCAAATGCTTGGTTTTCAAGATCACTAGACGTGAACGCTGGAAGTTGGATGCCTATAAGTGGCGTTGCTTTGATATCAGCAATTTCTGCTGCTTTAGTAGGTTCATTATTTTCCAGTGTGGCTTGGGAAGGTGTAACTTTTATTGCGGGCGAAATTAAAAATCCAAAACGAAATGTAGGCTTGAGTTTGTTTTTAGGAACCTTGATAGTGAGTGTAATTTATATTTTAACTAATTTAATGTATTTAGCTGTTGTTCCACTGCAAGGTATTGCAACAGCCGAATCTGACCGGGTTGCGGTTGTGGCTTCCCAAACTATTTTTGGCGGAATTGGGACTTTGATAATCGCAGTTATGATAATGATTTCAACTTTTGCTTGTAATAACGGACTCATTATGGCTGGTGCCAGAGTATATTACACCATGGCGCAAGACGGTGTTTTCTTTAAAAAGGCTGCGCAATTAAATAAAGCGAGTGTTCCGGAGTGGTCAATATGGGTGCAATGTTTTTGGGCTTCGGCTTTATGTTTGACGGGTAAATATGGCGATTTACTCGATTTTGTAGTGATAGTTGTTTTGATATTTTACATACTGACAATTCTGGGAATCTTTATCCTTCGAAAAAAAATGCCAGATGTAGAAAGACCTTATAAAGCTTTTGGATATCCAGTTTTGCCAGCTCTATATATAATTATTGCTACTGCAATATGTATTGCGTTGCTCTACACTAAAACAAGTACAAGTGGTTGGGGTGTTGTGATTATGTTAGTGGGAATTCCGGTTTATTATTTGACTAAGGCTAAGGAGTAGTTTTTAGTGGTCAGTGGTCGGTTTTCAGTGTTTAGTAATCAGGGATTGGCATTTTAGTGAATAGTTAAATAGAGATTAAATTTATTTTTTCAGGATTATTTAGATAAAAAAAATCATTCAAAATCATTTTGATCTGTGTAATGCGTGTTCTAATATTTCTAAAAAATCACCCAATAACACAAACAAAGAGATCTTTACTATGCAATTTAATCATCGGTTTTAATCCAAAATAATAGCGCTCAACAATTACCATAAAAAAAGCCGTTTTGCTTCAAAACAAAACGGCTTTTAAATTCAGGTTGCATTGCTGTTGCTTAAATCTAAAAATTACCGACTAAAAACTAAAAATTAAAAAGTACAATCAGCAATAACTAACCTGTAAAGTAGCTGCTAGTAATACGTAAAACGTCTTACTTTAGCAATATATTTTGCCAATCGTATTACTTGATGGCTATAACCGTATTCATTGTCATACCAAATGTAAAGCACAATATTTTTACCGTCTTTTGAAACAATAGTTGCGTTACTATCATAAATGGCTGGTTGAGGTGTTCCCACAATATCCGAAGAAACTAACTCGTTATTCAAAGAATATTTTATTTGCTCTACCAGCTCGCCTTCTAATGCGTATTTTTTCATTATTGCATTAATCTCTTCTACTGAAGTTGCTTTTGAAACTTCTAAATTCACAACTACTAGCGATCCATTTGGTACCGGAACCCGAATTGCGTTAGAAGTCAATTTTCCCTCCAGCGACGGTAACGCTTTTGCGACAGCGCTACCTGCACCAGTTTCAGTAATAACCATATTCAATGCCGCTGCTCTTCCACGACGGTATTTTTTGTGCATATTGTCAACTAAATTCTGGTCGTTTGTGTACGCATGAATGGTTTCTAAATGCCCTCTTACAACTCCCAGCGTATCTTCAACTGCTTTTAAAACAGGAGTAATTGCATTAGTAGTGCACGATGCAGCCGAAAATATATCAATCTCATCAGGATTGTATTCGTTTTGGTTTACGCCGTGAACAATATTTGGAACTCCTTTTCCTGGTGCAGTAAGCAATACTTTATCTGTTCCTTTTGAAGCTAAATGCCGGCTCAGTGCTTCATGAGTCGTGAATGCTCCTGTGTTGTCAATTACTAAAGCTTTGTCTATTCCGTAAAGTGTATAATCAATTTCCTCAGGAGAATTAGCGGTGATGATGTGAACTGTTGTTCCATTTATAATTAATGCGTTGTTCTTTACATCAGCAGTAACTGATCCTTCAAAGTCGCCATGAATAGAATCGTATCGCAACAACGAAGCTCTTTTTTCAAGAGTAGTGGTGTCGTTTTTATCACGGGTTACAATAGCGCGCAGCCGCAGCTGACTTCCTTTTCCAGTTTTAGACATTAATTCTCTAGCAAGTAATCTACCTATTCGCCCAAAACCATATAAAACCACATCTTTTGGAAAAATTTCCTCACAGTTTTTTGCGTTTTTTAATTTGTCAATTACAAAATACCGTACATCTTGATATTTATCTTCTTCCATCGCATATTCATACGCTAATTTCCCAATGTCTAGTTTAGCTGGCGGAAGGTCTAATTCTAATATAGCTTTTGCAATTTTAACAGAATCGAAAATAGAGATAGGTTTGCCTACAAATTCAGCTGCGTAACCGTGAAGATTGATAATATCGCTGACGTTTCTGTCAATCAATTGATTGCGAAATAAAACCATTTCAATCGATTTATCATACCATAAATCGCTGATAATTTTAATCAGTTTTACGCCTGCACGTCGCCTGTCAGCTTGAAAAGAAACTTCTTTTTCGTATAAAGTTGTAGTTGCCATAATGTAAATTCAATGAAAATAAATGAACGTATTTTTTTTAAAATTTGGTGCAAAAGTACCTATTTCAATCGATTTCGTAGACTATTTTGGGAAATATTTGGAAAATAAAAAAGCCACCGTGAAATTTCAAGATGGCTAAATTATTTTGGAGTAAATGGACTCTATAAAATCACACGCAGTATTTCTCCACTTTTATTTATCATTTCAATACGCACTGTTTGATTTTCTTCTTTTTTATCTATTAGTTTAGAAACTGTTTCCACATCTATAGCTTTTACGTTATCAATGCTCAATATAATATTTCCCACTAACTCTTCCTCATACTGTTTTAAAGCTTGACTATTAATCGCTTTTATCCGAACTCCATAATCAATTTTGAATCTTTTTTTCTCAGATGCTTCAATATTTTCTAATTCAATTCCTTTAAATTCAGTACTAATAAACTCATTTTTGTTTAAAGTGACTGGGATCGTTTTAGTTTTTCCATCTCTTAAATAAGTGACTTGAACTTTATCATTTGGTCTTTTTGTATTGATGTATCCCGAAAGGTCAGCAAATGTTGAAACGGTTTGTTCGTCAAGTTTTATAATAATATCGCCTTTCATCAGTCCTGATTTTTCAGCACCAGAATTCTTAGTTACCTTGTTGATATAAAATCCTTGTGTTTGATCAATACCCAATTCTTTTGAAGCTATGCCGTTAAGTTCGCCTCCTTCAACACCTAAAATACCGCGGCGTACATTACCAAATTCCATAAGATCTTCAATAATTTTACGGACTAAATTTGAAGGTACTGCAAATGAATATCCTACATACGATCCTGTCATCGATGAAATCATGGTATTGATTCCTATTAATTCTCCCCTTGTATTTACTAATGCGCCACCACTATTTCCAGGATTTACTGCTGCATCAGTTTGAATAAATGACTGCATTCCGCTAGTGTTTAGGTCTCTGGCTTTCGCCGAAACAATTCCAGCTGTTACTGTCGATGTCAAATTATAAGGATTTCCAACGGCCAAAACCCATTCGCCTACTTTTACCGCATCTGAATTTGCAAAAGCGCTATAAGGCAATTTCTCATTTACATCAATTTTTAACAAAGCAATGTCCATTTTTGAATCGGTTCCAATGAGTTTTGCTTGATATGTTTTTTTATTATTTAAAGTGATTTCTATTTCTGACGCACCTTTTATAACGTGGTTGTTAGTAACAATATAGCCATCTTCTGAAATGATTACACCTGAGCCTGTTCCTACTTGTTCTTGTGATTGTCCACCTTTATAACCATAAAAATATTCTAAAATAGGATTGCTAACTGTTCTTCTAGAAACATTTTTTACGTGTACTACAGTATGAATAGTTCTTTCAGCAGCTTCTGTAAAATCGAGAATTTCAGTTGATAAACCTACTTTTTTACCAAAAGAATTTGCTTCGGTAGTAATGCCTGAATTACTATTGTTAGAAAAATATCCATTGTTGTCAAATAATACTTTATATGCTCCAAGTGTTACAACTCCACTCAACAGCGCAACCAAGAAAAGTGTTGAAAATTTTTTCATATTTATTTTGTATTAAAAAAATTATTTGTTTGCAAAATTAACACTTAAATCATTTTTTGAAAAATAGTTTAACGCTCTTTAACAGTGATTAACATTACATTAATAGTTTGTACTTTTGTATTTTTAAACAATGATTACAATGCAATTAGAATTTTATAAATATCAGGGAACGGGAAATGATTTTGTAATGGTAGATAATCGAACTGATTTTTTTCCAAAAGACAACATTAAATTAATTGCGCATTTATGTGATAGGCGGTTTGGTATTGGTGGCGATGGATTGATTTTGTTAGAGAATGATACAGAATCCGATTTCAAAATGGTTTATTACAACTCAGATGGTAATCAAAGTTCGATGTGCGGCAACGGTGGTAGGTGTTTAGTGGCTTTCGCCAAAATGCTAAAAGTGATTAAAAACATCGCTACTTTCAGTGCGGTAGACGGTTTGCACCATGCTAGTATCAGTGATGACGGATTAGTCTCTTTGCAAATGATTGATGTTGCCGATGTAAAAGTAAATCAAAATTATGTTTTTTTAAACACGGGATCTCCGCATCACGTTCAGCTTGTGGAAGATTTAGAAAGTTACGATATTAAAGAAAATGGAGCCAAAATACGATATGGTGATTTATACGGAAAAGCCGGCAGCAATGTTAACTTTGTCAACCAAGTGGATGAAAACACATTTTCATTGCGAACGTATGAAAGAGGAGTAGAAGATGAAACGCTTTCCTGCGGGACTGGCGCTACAGCAGTTGCAATTGCAATGAATATTCTAGGTAAAACTGAAGCCTCGAGCGTTAATTTAAATGTCGAAGGTGGAAAACTGACAGTGTCCTTTGAGAAAAATGAATCTCTTTTTACAAAAGTGACTCTAAAAGGACCGGCTGAATTTGTTTTCAAAGGAACAATTGTCATTTAATAAACGCTACATTAAAAAATGAAAACATTAAAAGGAAAGAATATTTACATAAGGGCATTGGAACCTAATGATCTAGAATTTATTTATGCCATTGAAAATGATCAAAGTATTTGGGAAGTCAGTAATACTCACACGCCTTACAGTCGGTTTTTAGTGAAACAGTATTTAGAAAATGCGCATCAGGATATTTATGAAGCCAAGCAATTGCGGTTAGCAATTTGTCAAGATCAAGATTTTCCTGCGGTAGGATTAGTTGATTTATTTGATTTTGATCCAAAGAATAATAGGGCAGGAGTAGGTATTGTTATCCAAGGGAATGAACATAGAAATCAAAACATTGGATCAGAAGCGTTAGCGTTGCTAATTGAATATGCTTTTTCCAATTTGAATTTACATCAATTATTTGCAAATATTGGTACACAGAATGTAGCAAGTACTGCACTTTTTACTAAATTTGGATTCGAAATGATAGGCGTGAAAAAAGAATGGACTTTAATAAATGGTACATATAAAGATGAAGCTATTTTTCAATTGTTAAATAAAAACTTTTAATTCCTTGTATTCAGTTACTATCATTTTAAAATAAAAATTTAAAAAAAGCGTTCCTTTTTTCTATAAAAAAATACCACAAATGAGCATAAAGAAAATTATCACAATTATCTCTGTCGTTTTAATCACAATCTTAATGATTTACGGAGTAGTAGTGCTGCGACAAATTTTTTCGCCTAATACAAAATTTACTGATAGCGAAATATACATTTATGTTCCTACGGATTCCAAATATAAGGATGTGCAGCAATTGGTGGCACCATTTATCTCAAACATGGATCATTTTAATATGGTTGCAGAAAAAAGAGGTTACACTGATAATGTTATTCCGGGACGATTTTTAGTAACAAAAGGGATGAATAGCTACGAGTTAGTCAAAGCGCTGCGATTCAATTCTGCTGTGAAATTAGCTTTCAATAACCAAGAACGAATAGAAGATTTAGCAGGACGTATAGGTTCACAAATTGAACCAGATAGCATATTGTTATTAAATTCATTCAAGGATTCAATTTTCATGCAAGAAAATGGTTTTAATGAAGACAATATTCTGGCTATGTTTATCCCAAATACTTATGAGGTTTATTGGAATACAACGGCTGTAAAGTTTCGTGATAAAATGATCAAGGAATATCGTAATTTTTGGAATAAAGAAAGAATTGCTAAAGCTGAAAAGCAAGGATTTACGCCAATAGAAGCAACAATTCTAGCTTCTATTGTTCATAAAGAATCAGTAAAAAAAGATGAAAGACCTAGAATTGCTGGAGTATATTTAAACCGTTTAAGAGCTGGAATGCCGCTTCAAGCAGATCCAACGGTTATTTATGCCATTAAAAAGAAATCAAATGATTTTGAACAAGTAATCAAACGCGTTTTTTATAATGACTTATTAATGAGTCATCCTTATAATACGTACATGAATGTGGGACTTCCTCCAGGACCTATCGCAATGCCAGATATTACGGCGCTAGAAGCAGTTTTAGATCCTGAAAAAAACGATTTTATATATTTCTGCGCTAGCGTAGATCGATTTGGATATCATGAATTTGCGGTGACGCTAGAAGAGCATAATAAAAATGCCAAAAAATATTCAGATTGGATAAACCGTCAAGGGGTGAAAAGATAATTTTGAGATTTAAAATAGCATTACTTACACTAATACTTACTTTTCAAATAGGCTATTCCCAAAATAGTCAGTTTGATAATTTCTTTAAACCTTCTGATTCGTTAAATGTAAAAAGACAGAATGCTGTTGTAATTTCGGAGGCAGTTGTTGCGGCAGGAACTTTGGTGGCTTTAAACCAACTTTGGTACGCTAATTACCCTCGATCTAAATTTCATTTTATAAATGACAATTCCGATTGGCTGCAAATGGATAAAGCGGGACATGTTTTTTCGTCCTATCAAATTGGTCGTTTTGGCGCTGAAATGTTACAATGGAGCGGTTCTTCCAGAAAAAATCAACTAATTTATGGCGCTGGTTTAGGATTCGCTTTTTTGACAGCTGTTGAGGTCTTAGATGGATATTCTAGTCAATGGGGCGCTTCATCTGGTGATATCATTGCAAATACTGCTGGAACTGCATTGTATGTTTCGCAAGAATTACTTTGGAGGGAACAGCGAATTTCACCAAAATTTTCCTTTCACACCACAAAATTTGCTGAACTCCGACCAGAAGTTTTAGGAAAATCCTTTTCTGAACAAATTTTGAAAGATTATAATGGTCAAACGTATTGGCTATCAGTTAATTTACATTCTTTTGCAAAAGAGTCAAAGTTGCCAAAATGGTTAAACGTTGCAGTAGGATATGGCGCTGAGGGAATGGTTACTGGGAATACAAAAAATACAGAATTTCTATCAAATAATCCAGCAAGGTTTAGACAATTTTACCTTAGTTTTGATGTTGATTTGACAAAAATCGAAACTAATTCTCGATTTTTAAAGACTGTTTTCTCTGTTTTAAATACGGTTAAAGTCCCAGCTCCCACAATTGAATTTAAACGATTTAATGATATAAAATACCACCTAATCTATTTTTAGAAAAGTTTAACTACCTGATAATCAGCATAAATATTTTTTTTGTATATTTGCTCGTAGAAATTTCTTAACGGGACAGCGTTTTGAAGAAAAACAATTTATGATAAAGAAATGGTATTTTTATACAAGTTTGACTGTTATTACAGTTTTTTTAAGCTCTGGCTTTAAACCCTTAAATTTAGAAACCAACCCTTGGTTTCTCATCAATGAAGAAGATGGTACACACTACTTATTTCCATCTGAAGAACAAGAAGAATACATTGATTTAAACATCCCTTTTACCGGAAATTTCTTTGTAGGTTTTAGAGAAGCAATTGGCTTTAAAGAATCTCAAAGTAAATACAAAAAAATAAATTCCTTAGGTTATATGGGAAAATACCAGTTTGGTATTGAAACTTTAAAATCAGTTGGTATTCACGACAAAATTGCTTTTTTAAATAGTCCAGAACTTCAAGAAAAAGCTTTTTTAGCGCTTTTAGCAAAAAATAAATGGGAATTAAAAAATGAAATTAAAAAATATGAAGGCAAAGTACTAAACGGTCTGCATATTACTGAATCTGGAATACTAGCTGCTGCACATCTTGGTGGTGCTGGATCAGTAAAAAAGTTTTTTAGATATAAGGGGAAACGCAACTTTACCGACGCTTATGGAAGTTCAATACGACATTACATGAAAGTTTTTGGAGGATACGATACTTCTTTTATTATTGCAAATGGGAAAGCAAAAGCGAAAACTATATAACATAAAAAAATTATAAAATAAAATAGGCTGTCAAATATTTGACAGCCTATTTTTTTTCTTAACCTCGTAATTTTAGCTAGCTTAAAAATTGCATTTTACATATTATATCAACCACCCATCAACTTTCAAATTCTTAGGATTTGGGGCCAATTTAATCTTGATTTTCCCATCATTACAAAAGTAATCGAAGAATATGCAGTCAGTATTTAAGCGAAATATCCAAACTCTGAAAAATGCTTTTCTTTAAAATTATTATTTAAATTTCCTCAAAACTTCCCATTAAAATTTCGATAATCTTTATTGCTGCTTCACTTATTTTTGTGCCTGGTCCAAATACTGCTACCGCACCTGCATCGAATAAAAACTGGTAATCTTGCGCGGGAATCACGCCACCTACAACAACCATAATATCTTCTCTACCATATTTTTTGAGCTCTTCTATTACTTGCGGAACTAACGTTTTATGGCCAGCTGCAAGTGAGGATACGCCAAGAATATGCACATCATTTTCTACAGCTTGTTTGGCTGCTTCAGCTGGTGTTTGAAAAAGCGGACCAATATCAACATCAAAACCGACATCCGCATAACCAGTAGCAACAACTTTGGCGCCGCGATCGTGCCCGTCTTGTCCCATTTTTGCTATCATGATTCGGGGTCTGCGGCCTTCTCTTTTTGCAAATTCGTCAGCTATTTGTTTTGCTTTTTCAAAACTTTTATCGTCTTTTATCTCTTTACTATACACGCCGCTAAAGGATTTAATTTGCGCTTTATATCTTCCAAAAACTGTTTCCAGTGCATCACTAATTTCACCTAAAGTGGTTCTATTTCGAGCAGCTTCGACAGCTATTTCTAGTAAATTCCCTTCACCAGTTTTAGCGCAATGAATCAACTGCGTTAGGGAATTTTGTACTTTTTCAGAATTTCTTGTTCCTTTTATTCGGTCTAATTGCTCTAATTGTTGTTTACGAACCATTTGGTTGTCCACATCCAATATTTGCAACGGATCTTCTTTTTCTAGGCGATATTGGTTTACACCAACAATAATATCTTGTCCACTATCAATTCTAGCTTGTTTTCTTGCCGCTGCTTCTTCGATTCTAAGTTTAGGAATTCCAGATTCAATTGCTTTGGTCATTCCACCTAGCTCTTCTACTTCTTCAATCAGCTTCCAAGCGTTTTCAGCAATTTCATTAGTTAAACTTTCAACATAATAACTTCCAGCCCAAGGATCGACAGTTTTAGTAATTTTAGTTTCTTCTTGTAAATATAGTTGCGTATTTCTAGCAATTCTAGCTGAGAAATCTGTTGGTAATGCTATTGCTTCATCTAACGCATTTGTGTGTAGCGATTGCGTTCCTCCAAAAGCGGCTGCCGTTGCTTCAATACACGTTCTAGCTACATTATTGAAAGGATCTTGCTCTGTTAGACTCCAACCAGAAGTTTGACAGTGGGTGCGTAATGCTAATGATTTATCATCTTTAGGTTCAAATTGTTTGACTAATTTGGCCCATATCATTCTCCCCGCACGCATTTTGGCGATTTCCATAAAATGGTTCATTCCAATTGCCCAGAAAAAGGACAATCTAGGAGCAAATTCGTCAATTTTCATTCCTGTTGCAAGTCCTGTTCTAATGTATTCCAGACCATCTGCTAAGGTGTACGCTAATTCAATATCGGCGGTAGCTCCCGCTTCTTGCATGTGGTAACCAGAAATTGAAATAGAATTGAATTTGGGCATATTTTTACTGGTATACTCAAAAATATCAGCAATAATTTTCATCGAAGGTGTTGGTGGATAAATATAAGTATTTCGCACCATAAACTCTTTCAATATATCATTTTGTATCGTTCCAGAAAGTAATTCTGGTTGTACTCCTTGTTCCTCAGCTGCAACAATGTAAAAAGCCATAATAGGCAAAACAGCGCCGTTCATCGTCATCGAAACAGACATTTCATCTAGCGGAATTTGGTCAAATAATACTTTCATATCTTCAACTGTATCGATAGCCACGCCAGCTTTTCCCACATCACCAACTACTCTTTCATGATCTGAATCATAGCCACGGTGAGTTGGTAAATCAAAGGCAATTGAAAGCCCTTTTTGTCCTGCAGCCAAGTTTCTTCTGTAAAAAGCATTACTCTCTTCAGCAGTCGAAAATCCAGCATATTGGCGAACAGTCCACGGTCGACGAACGTACATTGTTGCGTAAGGTCCGCGTAAATTTGGCGCAAAGCCAGCTCCAAAATCAAGATGAGTAAGATTTTCTATATCTTGCTCTGAGTAGGTTGATTTTAGTTCGATGCCTTCTGCTGTCAAATAAACTTTCTCTTCAGAAATTAATTTGCTATTCTCTTCCTGCTGTAATTTTATGTGTTGTATATCTTTTCTCATTTGTTTACTGACAAATTATCCATCCAATGATCAATTTTTTAGATAAAAAAATTTCGTTTTATTCAAGATTTAATCGTTCTTGCTCCGTTTTTTCTGCTAGTCTTTTTTCAATAATGGGCTTTATTAATGTTTTTCTTGGATTTTGCTTTACAAAAGGGAATAACTCTAAATCATGTTTCATTCGATCCTGTTTATTGGGATACTTATTTGTCCCTAATAAAATTTCTTTTCCTGAATCGAATAAATTTTGCTCAGCCTCAGCGCTCTCTTGAATTTTTCGTTTGATAATTCCCTCATTCAGTTGTTTTAAGAAACCACCATTGGACTCAATATCTTTAAATAAAGTCAATGCTTTTTCAGCGAGTTGATTGGTCAGACTTTCTATATAATAACTTCCGTCAGCTGGATTATTAACTTTGTCAAAATAGCTTTCTTTTTTTAATATCAGCAATTGATTACGAGCAATCCGATCTCCAAATTCGTTGTCTTTATGGTATAAAGCATCGTAAGGTAAATTTGCGATTGCATCAGCACCACCAAGAATCGCACTCATGCACTCGGTTGTGGTACGTAACATATTCACGTTGTAATCGTATAAGGTTTTGTTTCGTTTTGTAGGTGAAGCAATAATATTACAATCTAAATTGTGATTATATTCTTTAGCAACTAAATTAAATAAAATCCTAAGTGCACGCAACTTTGCGATTTCAAAAAAGTAGTTTGTACCCACTGCAACCTCAAAAACAATAGGTTGATTAATTGATTCTAATCGATTAAAATATTCATTGACATGACCAATACTGTAAGCAAGCTGTTGAACCATATTAGCGCCAGCATTTTGATATAAAGTCGCGTCAATGCTTATTAAGGAGATCGATTTTGTTTGTCTTGAAAGTAAATTCAAGGTTTCAAAATTATTTTTTTCTTTGGTGGTAAACCAATTTCCATCTTTTGCTAATTGGCCAATTGAATCTAAATTACAGTAAATAATAGCTTTATTTTTTTGGGCAAAATCGTCTAATTTTTTAACGAAATCGATTGAGATAAAACTGAGATTAAAATATATTGTAATGTTATCTAACGGTAAATTTTCCAACAGATTTAGCACATCAATAGCTTCGTTTTCTATTGTGAAACGCAGACTTTCAGCACCACGATTCAAAGAGTCTATCGCACGTTCAATGGATTTTTCGACATCGTAAACGTATATATTTTGGCAAATTTTAAATTCAGTTGCTTTGGTGACAACCGAATAATTGTTAGTTAATTCATCTTTATGATAAAACGGTTTAACCTGAATATCTTCGGGAGAATTCCAAACTAAAGTTTCGTTATAATCAGCTCCTTTGAGTTCAAACTGGATTTTTTGTTTCCATTGTTTAGAAGAAATGGGATCGAAGTCATCGAAAAGAGTAGTAGCCATTTTATTTGTGATTGTTTGTTTTTAACTAATAAAAATTTTAATTAGTAGCTTTTTCAATAGTGTCGCTTTCAAATTCTATGATGTAAATATCTTCGCTATCTTTTTTCATATAATATTTTTCGCGGGCGTATTTTTCTATTTGTTCAGAATTCTTTAATTGCTTTATATTCTTTTGATCTTTTTTTATTTCTTGCTGGTAATAATCAGCATTATCTTCTAAATCTTCAATTTGCTTATCTAAAATACGATGATCAAAAAACGAGTAGTTGTCTAGAAAAAACATCCATGTACAAAAAAACAGCAGTACCCAAATGTATTTGTTACTTGCCACTTTGAACCACGGTTTGTCTTTAAAAGAATTTTTCATTTCTATTTTTTAATATTAAAAATAAGAGAATTATCTTTATTTTATAGGCTTACTAAATATTTTTATTGAAATATAAACTTCGAAAATATAGTTTCGGTAGTAGAAAATATTAAAATTTAAATGTACGAATAAATTATAAAATTTTTTGATTTATTACTGCTCTAACAACATCAATTGCTACCGTATTATATTTGTCATTTGGAATAATTATATCAGCAAATGCCTTTGTAGGTTCAATAAATTGCTCGTGCATTGGCTTTAATGTACTTTGATATCTATTAAGTACTTCGGTCATATCCCGACCGCGTTCTGCTATATCGCGCTTCATTCTCCGGATTAATCGTTCGTCAGAATCAGCATGGACATAAATTTTTACATCAAATAATTCTCTCAACTCTGGATTTGCCAAAATTAAAATACCTTCCACAATCATCACCTTTCTAGGATGTGTAAATATGGTATCGTCAGTTCTATTGTGAGTTACAAATGAGTAAACAGGTTGATGAATGTTATTGCCCAGCTTTAATTCTTTAAGATGAGCAACTAAAAGTTCAAAATCAATAGCTCGTGGATGATCAAAATTTATCAAAGCTCTCTCGTCAAAAGAGAGTCCTTTATTTTCTTTATAATAGGAATCTTGAGAAATAATTCCAACCTCTGTTTGAGGCAATTCATTCATAATTTGATGTACAACGGTTGTTTTACCGCTTCCCGTACCACCTGCAATTCCAATAATGAGCATACAATTCTTGTTGTGTTAGTAAAAAAAACAAAAGTAAGAATTTAATTGGGAGCGAATTTCTTTTTATGATATAATCGTTAATTTAAAATTTAGAACTAATCAGACCATTATGTCCGTTTTTTTTGTGACTGCGATAGACATTGTGTTATGAGAATTAAATTTTATAAATCCCTTTTATTTTAAAGTAAAAGAGAGAATCATTGACTCTCTCTTTTTTTACTTTATTTATTCTTCTTTGATTTAATCATCATTTCTAGTTGATCCCAAAGTTCTTCTGGAATAGCTTCTAAAAGGTTGAATTGTCCAGCGCCTTTTAGCCATTCACCCCCATCTATTACTATTACTTCACCATTAACGTAAGCGGAAAAATCAGAAACTAAATAAGCAGCCAAATTTGCTAACTCCTGATGATCTCCTACGCGTTGTAATGGAACTTTTTTAGCCATATCAAATTTTTCTGCTAGATCGCCGGGTAGCAATCTGTCCCAAGCGCCTTTGGTTGGAAATGGTCCTGGTGCAATTGCATTGGTACGAATTCCGTACTTTGCCCATTCTACAGCAAGGCTTCGTGTCATAGCTAATACTCCAGCTTTTGCGGTAGCACTTGGAACTACATATGCAGAACCAGTCCACGCATAAGTGGTTACAATATTCAAAACTGTCGAAGATTTTTGTTTGGTGTCAATCCAATGTTTTCCAAAAGCCAAAGTACAGTTTTTTGTACCTTTCAAAACAATATCTATTACAGTATCAAAGGCATTAGCAGATAATCTCTCAGTTGGAGATATAAAGTTTCCCGCTGCGTTGTTTAATAAGACGTCTACTTTTCCAAAAGTTTTCAAAACTTCCTGAAGCATATTGTCCACCTCTTCGTAATGGCGCACATCACATTGAATAGGAAGGCAAGTACCGCCGGTTTCTGTCTCTAATTCTGCTGCAGTATTTTTTAGTTTTTCTAAATCTCTTGATGTTATTGCAACTTGTGCACCTAATTCTAAGAAATATTTAGTCATTGCTTTTCCAAGACCGCTTCCGCCGCCAGTTACTACAATTACTTTTCCTTTTAAAGCATCGTCGCGCAACATCTTATCTGTATAACTCATAATTTTTAGTTTTTGATTCGTAAATATAATGAATTAAATAGTATGCATGCATAACAATCCTTAATAATTCAATCGATTGAAATTTAATAATTTTTGCAAATATTACGCCGTATTTTTCACATTTGGTAAATCTAGGAAATGCTCTAGTTTAAAAAATCGCTCAGCAATTATTTGGGATTTTTGTAAAGCTAAAACGAGATTTTTAAATATAAAATGATCAAATTATCAAATTAACTTTGCATTTGCAGAAACTAAATTTAACAAAGTTTACATCTTGTGAATGATAAAAATTGTTGGACGTTTGTGTAAATCAACCGTTTCTTTTTTCCAAGCGGCTATTTTTTTAGTTTTAATATATTCTGTTGATAAAGTAATATCTGTTGCAATACAAAGATGCGTTTCTGGATGAAGCGTTTGCAGTAAATCTTCTAGTAATTTGTTATTGCGGTAAGGAGTTTCGATAAAAATTTGTGATTGATTTTTTTCAAAAGATACTCTTTCTAATGTCTTAAAACTGGCTTTCTTTTCGTCTTTTTCGATTGGTAAATAACCATGAAAGGTAAAACTTTGTCCATTCATTCCAGATGCCATCATTGCCAAAAGGATCGAAGAAGGTCCCACTAACGGAATAACTTGAATGCCTCTTTCGTGAGCTAGTTTCACAATAACAGCGCCAGGATCAGCAACTCCAGGACAACCTGCTTCGCTCATTAAACCCATATCGAGACCTTCCAAAAGTGGTTTTATAAATTCTAAATGCTCCTTAGGTTCAGTGTGTTTGTTTAAAACAAAAAGCTTAAGTTCGGATTGCTTCTTCTCCGGATTTACTTCTTTAATAGATTTTCGAGCTGTTTTATCATTTTCAACAACATAATAATCAATCAGATCAATACTTCTTTTTATAGTTTGTGGAAAAACATCCATCGGATCGCAATCTCCCATAGTTGTTGGGATTAAGTAAAGTTTTCCTAAAACTGTATTTGATTTCATATAGATTACTTTTGTCAATCAGTAGTTTATTTCCTGAAAGTATTATGTCTAATTGCAGTAAATGAATTAGGCTTAATTCATTTATAAAAGATTCTGATAAAAAACTATTGATGTTTTTCAATCAGTTTTTTGGAAATTACTTCACATACTTCATCAAGCATGTTGTAAACAATTTCAAATCCATTGGGTAGACCAAAATAAGGATCGGGAACATCTACATTTTCATTTGGAAATAATTCGTTCAAAATGATTTTGACCTTATCCTTGTGATCTTGTGTTAATGCTAGTTCTAAAACATTGATGTGATTAGAGTTGTCCATCACATAAATATAATCATAAGTATCAAAATCAGCTGCACTGAATTGTTTTCCTATTTGATGTGAAATACTGATTTGATTTTTTTTTGCAATTGCTATAGAACGTTCGTCTGGAGAATGACCAATGTGCCATGAACCTGTTCCTGCTGAATCAACTATAAATTTGTCTTTCGGCAGTTTTGATGCTAAAATCCCCTCTGCTAATGGCGAACGACAAATGTTCCCTAAACAAACCATCAAAATTTTTATAGGCATGATATTTTATAACGTTAATTTTTTATTGATATCTTCCATGAACTTTTTGAACTGTTTATCAGTAGCCACTAAATTGTCTACTGTTTTACAAGCGTGTAACACTGTTGCATGATCGCGATCTCCAATTTGAGAACCGATGCTAGCTAATGATGCCTTTGTAAATTTCTTAGCAAAAAACATTGCTAATTGTCTCGCTTGAACAACATGTCTTTTTCGTGTTTTTGATTGTAAGGTTTCCAAATCCAATTGAAAATAGTCCGAAACAATTTTTTGAATGTAATCGATCGATATCTCTCTTTTTACATTTTTGACAAATTTTTCAACTACACTTTTAGCAAGTTCAATTGTTACTTCTTTTTTGTTAAAAGATGATTGTGCGATCAAAGAAATTATCGCTCCTTCAAGTTCCCGTACATTTGACTTAATATTACGGGCAACATATTCTATAATTTCATCTGGAATTTCAACTCCATCTCGATATAAAATATTTTTCAAAATCGAAATTCGAGTTTCATAATCTGGCTGATGAATTTCAGCTGATAATCCCCATTTAAAACGAGATAACAAACGCTGTTCGATATCTTGCATGTCAACTGGAGCTTTATCTGAAGTCAATATTACTTGTTTTCCATTTTGATGTAAATAGTTAAATATATGGAAAAATACATCTTGAGTTCCTGATTTCCCTGAAAGAAATTGAACGTCATCAATGATTAATACATCAATTAATTGGTAAAAATGAATAAAATCATTTCTATTATTTTTCTTTACGGAATCAATATATTGTTGGGTGAAAATTTCGGCAGAAATGTATAAAACTGTTTTTTCAGGATATTTATCTTTAATTTCAACTCCAATAGCATGCGCTAAATGCGTTTTTCCAAGACCTACACCACCAAAAATTAATAAAGGATTAAAAGAAGTACCTCCCGGTTTGTTGGCAACAGCCATTCCAGCAGAACGCGCTAATCGATTTGAATCTCCTTCTAGAAAATTATCAAAACTATAATTAGCATTCAATTGGGATTCGATTTTAAGATTTCGAATACCAGGAATCACAAATGGGTTTTTTAACTCTGGGTTTAAATTCTTAAAAGGAGCATCCACTTCTTGTGGCCGCATAGGTACTCTATTCGCACTTGGCAACTGTTCCGTAAAAGGTTGTTTGTTGCCATAAGTGTTTTCCATTCTAATTTTATAAAGTAACTTTGCATTTTTTCCAAGCTCTTTGGTTAGAGCCACTTTTAATAATTTTACATAATGTTCCTCAAGCCATTCATAAAAAAATTTACTGGGTACTTGAATATACAAAGCATTATCGGTAAGTTCAACTGATTTGATAGGTTCAAACCATGTTTTGTAGGCTTGATCTTGGATGTTGTCTTTAATAAAAGACAAGCAGTTTTCCCATACTGATTCAGCAGTTTTATTCATAAATTTCTTTTAAATTATTTTTGATTGGTAATTTTTATCTTACCAAAAAAAAATTGGATTGGTACCCATTATTAGGATAACAAATATGTGAACAATTTTCTGTAAAAAAAAATATCTAGCATAATAATTTCACGAATTATTGTTGTAAGGAGGTTTAAAAAAATTTAAAATTTAATTAATAAATAATGAAAGATCACAAAGTAGAAGTTAGAGTTCGATACTCAGAAACAGATCAGATGGGTGTCGTTTACCATGGAAATTATATCCCTTATTTTGAGATAGGAAGGGTCGAATGGCTTAGAAACAAAGGGATTTCGTATAAAACCATGGAAGAAAATGGTATTGCGCTTCCCATTGTTTCGATGAATATCAATTATAAAAAACCAGCGCGTTATGATGAGCTGCTAACGGTTCATACAGTCTTCAAAAGTCAGTCGTCTGTTAAGGTAGAATTTGATTGTGCAATTTACAATGAGTCTAATGAGTTATTAACAACTGCCCAGTTTATATTGGTTTTTGTATTGTTAAAAACGGGAAAACCAGTGAGTCCGCCGGATAATATTTTAGAATTGTTTAAGGCTATGGAATGATGTATAAAATATTGATGTATTTCATCGTAAATTACAGTCGTTTAACCGTAATTTCGTACATAATATTAAAAATGTCGAAAATCATTTCGGCATTTTTTTTTCTTGTTTTTATCTCAATTTTACCTACCGGAAATCCTGAAATTTTATCAATTTCCATTTCTTGATTCGTAATTTCGAGTTTTTTTTCTTTGATTACCCGCATTACTTTATTCATGTTTTGATAATCGAAAGAAAGTTTAAAACTATAATCAATAGTTTTTTCAACTATTTCACAATTTTCAAGTACTAAATGGGCTGAATTTTTATACGCGGATATTAATCCACCAATGCCTAATTTAGTTCCCCCAAAAACGCGCACCACCACTATTAATATATTAGTAACAGAAAATGATTGTATTTGACCATAAATAGGCATGCCAGCACTATTACTTGGTTCTCCGTCATCATTTACTCTATAAGTTATCGCATCGGTGCCTATTTGATAAGCGTAACAAAAATGTCCTGCATTAGGGTGTTGCTTTCGTAGTTTTTCAATTTGTGGTTTAACTTGATCCTCTGTTGAAATGGGGAAAGCATAACCAAAAAATTTGCTGTTTTTTTCTTTAAAAAGGATTTCGTCAGAGGAATGTTCTATTGTGCGGTAGGTATCTTTTATTTCCAAAAAGCTTTTATTTTCTAAATTATATTTTTGTCAAATAATTGAATAACATCATCTTCACCAACTTGTAAATTCCAAACTTGAAATCCTAATTCAGCCGCTGCATCTGTATTTTCTTTTTTGTCATCTACAAATAATGTGCGTTTTGGATCAAGTTTGTGATTGTTTATCAGATGTTTAAAAGCATCCAAGTCTGGTTTTCGTAATCCAATTTCAAATGAAAAATAAACTTTTTCGAAACATTGATAAAAATCACTGTAAAATGAAATTCCGTTATTACTTTCAAAAGTTTCAATATGAATAGAATCGGTATTAGATAATAAGAACAAGCGGTATTTCTTAGAAAGTAATTGTAAAAATTCTAGCCGATATAGCGGAAAATCAAGAAGAACTGCGTTCCAAGCAGCGTCTATGTCTTTTATGTTAGAATTTGGAATGTGTTTTTGGATACCTAAAAGAAAATTTTCATTGGTGATTTTTCCGGTTTCAAACTGTAGGTTTAAATCGCGCAATTCATCATTCCACTCCTTCAACCCTAGTTTTTTAAAAGCTGTTGTGGTGGCTTGTATATCTAAATTGATAAAAATATCTCCAAAATCAAATATTATAGTATTAATCATGGTTTCTTGAAATTATTAGTTTGTCAGTTCCAATGATAAATTTCTCGTTTTGCTTCGATTCTAAAATCGGCGCTTTAGTGCCAGCGTTTATTTGAACTTTTCCATAAAATATACGAGCTTCATCCCAGAGATTGGCATTAATAAAAGTTTGTAAAGTGTGTCTCCCTCCTTCAATAATAACTGATTGAATTTGGTGCCTGTATAACGACTGAATAAGTTGATTGGGAACATCTTTTTCAAAATCGATGATTTCAAAGATAGTATTTTCTTTTTCATCATTACTTTTAATTTTAGAAAAAAGGAATGTTTTAACTTGATTATCAAAAATTTGACTCTGTTTTGGAATGCGATTGTGCTGATCTAAAACCAATCGGATGGGATTATTTCCAGTCCAATCTCTAACATCTAGTTTAGGATTGTCATCTATAACAGTTTGTGTCCCTACAAGAATTGCTTGTTCTTCACTTCGCCATTTATGAACAATCTGCCTCGAATGGGCATTAGTAATCCAAACCGGTTTTTTTTCAATTTTTTCAGTAGGTGCAATATAGCCATCTTGGCTTTCTGCCCATTTTAAAATAATATAAGGTCGCTGTTTTTCATGGAAAGTAAAAAAACGTTTATTAAGTTTGTAGCAGTCTTTTTCAAGAATGCCAATCGTGACTTGAATTCCGGCTTCAATCAATTTTTTGATCCCGTTTCCCGCCACTTTAATGTTGGTATCGATTGTTCCTATAACTACTTTTGGAATTTTGTTTGCAATGATTAAATTACAGCATGGTGGTGTCTTACCAAAATGACTACAAGGTTCTAAAGAGACATAGATTGTTGCTTTTTTTAATAAGGATTTGTCCTTTACAGAATTGATGGCATTTACTTCGGCGTGAGGTTCTCCTGCTGTTTTGTGCCAACCTTCACCTATTATCTTCCCGTCGCACACAATAACACTGCCTACTAATGGATTTGGATAGGTTGTTCCTAGTCCGTTTTTAGCTAACTGAATGCACCTTTTAATATATTTTTCATTTATTTTCACGATGTAAAAGTACTAATTTTTGAGTTTAGGATTTTGTTGCAAAACTTCTAAAATTTATAATAAACAATCTCTATTTTTGCGGCGACTAATATATTTATAAAAATGGAAAATTACATTATTAGAAAAATTGAAAAACAAGACAATCAGCAAGTTGCGCAGCTGATACGCTTCGTCTTTGACGAATTAGAGATTCCAAAAGTGGGCACTGCTTATGAAGATCCTTATTTAGATCTTATGTTCGAGGAATATAGCAACCCAAGATCTGTTTATTATATAGTAGAAAATAACGGTAAAATTGTAGGTTGTGCGGGAATAGCGCAACTAGAAAATGAAGTGGACACAATTTGCGAACTGCAAAAAATGTATTTTTTGCCTGAAACACGTGGAATGGGGATTGGAGCTGAAATGATGGAACTTTGTTTAGCAAGTGCAAAAAACTTTGGATTTGCAAAGTGTTATCTAGAAACAATGCCTTTTATGCTCGATGCCCAAAAGCTATATAAAAAAGTAGGTTTTGAAAACATCGCTGCTCCAATGGGAAGTACAGGACACGTGAGTTGCCCTGTTTGGATGTTGAAAGATTTAGCCATTTAACTTACGGCGCCACAAGGTTAATAATGATGTATTAAATGAGTTTCTCTAGTTTGCAAAAAATCACAAAATGAAAATTAAAGAGTTTAGAACCCAATTTATTCAAGAATTAATAGCAATTTTTGGCGAAGATGAAGCCGAAAGTTTTTTCTATTTAATTTTAGAGGAAAAGCAGCAACTTAAAAGAATTGATTTGGCTTTGCAACCTGACTTAACTTTTTCTGAAGAAGAAATTTTAATGTGGAATTCAATTTTAGAACAATTAAAACTTGAAATTCCAGTTCAATATTTACTGGGCAAAACGAGCTTTTTCGGATTGGATTTTGAAGTGAATCCTTCCGTTTTAATTCCTAGACCAGAAACCGAAGAACTAGTAGATTGGATTATTAAAAATTCAAAGTCACAAGTTGAAAGTGCAAAAATAAAGATCCTCGACATCGGAACAGGAAGTGGATGTATTGCAATTTCTTTAGCAAAAAACATCAAAAATGCACAAGTATTTGCGATTGATATATCTGATAAAGCTTTGGCTACAGCCCAAAAAAACGCAGAAATTAATAACGTTGAGGTTAATTTTTTAAATCAAAACATTCTTGAAACGACAGATTTAAATCAAAAGTTTGACATTATAGTTTCAAATCCTCCTTATGTTCGAAACCTTGAAAAACAGGAAATCAAGAAAAATGTTTTAAACAATGAACCACATCTGGCACTTTTTGTTGAGGATAATGATGCATTGATTTTCTACAAGAAAATAGCAACGTTAGCCCAGAAAAACCTAACTCAAAACGGAGAATTATTTTTTGAAATAAATCAATATTTAGGTCAAGAAATGATCGAATTACTTGGGAAAATGAATTTCAAAAATATCGAATTACGCAAAGATATTTATGGGAATGATAGAATGATCCGGGGGATAAAGTAAGTCTTGAAAAAGGTACGAGGGTTTGAAAAAGGTACGAGGTCTTGAGAAAGGTACGAGGTACGAGGGTTTGAAAAAGGTACGAGGTTTTGAAAAAGGTACGAGGTACGAAATACGAGGTTTTGAAAAGGTACGAGGTCTTTAAAAAAGGTACGAGGTACGAAATACGAGGTTTTGAAAAAGGCACAAGGGCTTGAAAAAGTTACGAGGTTTTGAAAAAGGCACAAGGGCTTGAAAAAGGTATTATGTTTTAAAAAAGGTAGAAATTTAAAATACGAGGTCTTAAAAAAGTTCGAGATAAGAAGTAAGAATTTTTAGAAAGAGTTACGAATTACGAGGAAAAGTTAAATTATTGAAATTTTTAAAGTATTTACTATGATTGATATGAAAGCTAGAACTAAAAAGTTCACAATTGATTGTGCATTGCTGTGTTCAAAAATACCAAATTCACGAGAATACAATGCTTATTTAAATCAGCTTATAAGGTGTTCGAGTTCTGTTGGTGCTAATTATCGCGCTTCACAAAGAGCAAAATCTGCCGCTGATTTTATAAATAAATTAAAGATAGTAGAAGAAGAAGCAGATGAAAGTAATTTTTTTTTAGAAATTATTTTAGAACTAAATAAGAACGCAGACCTAAAATTAGAGATTAATACACTGTTAAAAGAAGGCAACGAAATCTTGGCAATTATTGTTGCATCCATCAAAACAGCCAGAATTAATCAGGGGAACAAAAAGTAAATATAAAGTAAATTTATCTACCTCTAAACTCGCAACTCCAACTGTAAACCTCGCTCCTAAATCCCCATACTTCAGACCTCGTACTTCATACCTCGTACTTCAAAGCTCGTACTTCCGCCTTCGTACCTCGTACTTAAAACCTCGTATCTCGTACCTCCAACTTCCGCCTTCGTACCTCCACCTTCGTACCTCCACCTTCGTACCTCGTACTTCAAACCTCGTACCTCCACTTTCGTACCTCGTACCTAAAATACCTCGTACCTTATTATTTACTCATATCGCAAAGCTTCAATAGGATCTAGTACCGCAGCTTTTATAGCTGGATATAATCCCGAGGCAATTGCAACAATAAAACTAGTAATAAATGCTGCCATGATCGCGCCCCACGGAATTACAAAAGCAAAATCCAATGCAGTTGCTATTCCAAACCCGATGAGAATTCCAAAAATAATCCCCATTAGTCCGCCTAGTTGACCAATAAGCAGCGTTTCAATAAAAAATTGAATGGCAATAGTAGTTTTCTTTGCTCCTAATGCTTTTCTAACCCCAATTTCGCGAGTACGCTCTGTAACTGATACGATCATGATGTTCATCAAAGCGATAGAAGATCCTAGAACAGTAATCACACCAATCAGCCATGACGCTAATCCAAGATATTTTGTTATTCCTAAAATTCTATTTATCAAATCATCACTACGAACCACACCAAAATTGTTGTCTTTTATAGGACTTAATTTACGAACTCTCCGCATCGTGCTCGTGGCATTATCAAGCGCTTGCTCTAGCAGTTCTTTTTTGGCAACCATCACACTTAAAGTATAATTAATGCTCGGAGCTGTAAATAAAGAACGAGCCACTTGAATGGGAATTAAAACTCGTAAATCTTGGTTATTACCAAAAGTGGAGCCTTTCTCTTTTAAGACCCCAATTACTTTAAACTTAGCGCCTCGAATAGAAATAATTTTGTCTATTGGGTTTACATCTTTAAGAATGCCTTTTTCAAAATCAGAACCCACAACGCATACATACGCATTATTATCGATGTCAAAACCTGTAAAATTGCGTCCAGCACTCGTTTCTAAACCAGAGTTGGTCATAAAAAATTCATCAACTCCTAGAATAGAATTTTCAGGATCAGTTTTAGTTGCTTCATATTTTACTTCAGCCGCAGCAGTAGCAGTAAATGAAAGTGAAGTTTCAGTAAATGGATATTTGTATTTATTTTTAAAAGAAACCGCTTCTGGGTAGGATATAATTGGATTTATAATTTCCCGCTCAGCACCACCGCGATTTCGAGTTGTATTTTCATACTGCTTTATGTTGAATGTATTAGCACCCATCGATGCAAAATCAGTCGAAATCGTATTTTCAAGCGCCGAAACAACGGTAAGAATACTCACTAAAGCAGTAATTCCTATTGCGATAATCATCACGGTAAGAACCGTTCGCAGCAATTGCGTTCTAATAGAACCCAATGCAATGCGTATATTTTCTTTAAATAATTTTAACATCATACAAGTTTGACACGAAAATACAATTTTTGTTACAAGTTTTCTTTATCGGAAAGGGAATTAATTACAATCGTTATTACTGGGAGCTTTTTCTCGCTTTTCATTACAATCCAGCAGCAAAAATAATTTGTTTTCAATTCCTTGAAAGGAGCTTCCGCTGGTCGCTCTTTCAAGCAAGAAAACAATATTATTTTGCACTGCTGTATTTCCATTGCAATCAAGGCTAGAGAAATTGCGATAAAATCATAATTTTTTTAAATAGAATAATTTTTAAAATATGATATTTGCAACATATTTCGATTTTCACACAATTAAAAAATTGTGATCGAAAATCTTTTATCGTAAATGACACAAACAAATGGCATCTAAACCAAGCATTCCAAAAGGAACGAGAGATTTTTCACCTATCGAGGTGGCAAAACGGCAGTATATAATCCAGATTATCAAAAGTAATTTTGAAAAATTTGGTTTCCAACCCATAGAAACGCCTTCGTTTGAAAATTCTGATACTTTGATGGGAAAGTACGGAGAAGAGGGCGATCGTCTAATTTTTAAAATCTTGAATTCTGGAGATTATTTGTCGAAAGCCGATGCAGCTTATTTGGAAAATAAAGACAGTGCTAAGTTAACTTCGAGCATCTCCGAAAAAGCCTTGCGTTATGATTTGACGGTTCCCTTTGCACGATATGTGGTACAACATCAAAACGAAATTGAATTTCCTTTTAAAAGATACCAAATTCAGCCGGTATGGCGAGCAGATCGCCCGCAAAAAGGTCGGTTTAGAGAATTTTTTCAATGTGATGCTGATGTTGTTGGGTCAAAATCCTTATGGCAGGAAGTAGAATTAGTTCAATTATATGATACCGTTTTTACAGATTTAGGTTTAATTGGAGCAACAATAAAAATCAATAACAGAAAAATTTTATCTGGAATTGCTGAGGTAATTGGTGCTTCGGATAAACTAATCGATTTTACAGTTGCGTTGGACAAGCTCGATAAAATAGGTGAGGACGGTGTGAAAAAGGAAATGATCGAGAAAGGAATTGCCGCTGAAGCGATTGTCAAAGTACAGCCATTATTCAATTTTATTGGAACTATTTCTGAAAAAATCGATAAACTATCTGATTTACTTTCTTCTTCCGTTGAAGGCTTGAAAGGAGTGGAGGAACTTCGTTTTATTTGTGATAACGTAATGAAGCTTGGATTAAATAGCGCCATTTTAGATTTAGACGTAACCTTAGCTAGAGGATTAAATTATTACACAGGAGCTATTTTTGAAGTTGCTCCGCCAAAATCAGTTGCAATGGGATCTATAGGTGGCGGTGGCCGCTACGATGATTTGACGGGGATTTTTGGATTAAAAGATATGAGCGGTGTTGGAATCTCCTTTGGTTTAGACCGTATCTATTTAGTCATTGAAGAGCTTAACTTATTTCCAGAAACCGTAACGGAAACTACAAAAGCATTGTTCATAAATTATGGAGATGATGAAGCTTTTTATGCTTTGCAAGCAATTCAAAGGTTAAGAGCCGCGGGAATTAAGGTAGAATTGTATCCAGATAATGCAAAGGTTGCCAAACAATTTCAACATGCTGACAAAAGAAGAATTCCATTTGCAGTAATTATTGGAAAGCAAGAATTAGAATCAAATACTTATTCACTTAAAAATTTAAGTACAGGTGAGCAGATATCGGTTGATTTTGAGAAATTGAAAGTGACATTATTATAGATCGTACAAAATTTGTGACCACAAAAAAAAGCTTCGTTTTATAAAACGAAGCTTTTTCTAATATAATACAAAGGTGAATTAATAATTGTGTGGAACTAACAATTTAATAAAATTTATCACTTAAAAATAAATTTCTTTTACAAAAGTAGAAAAATAAGGGCTTGTAAGTCTTAAATTAAACCTAAAGTTTGTAAACTAAATTATATAAAAATTGAAAACAATCAATTTTTTAAAAATATGACATTATGACATTTTAAAAGAATTGGCAACACTTTTGCAATCCAGAGAAAAGAATTGAAATGAACTTTAAAAATATATTTAAAAATACGAGCAGTATGAATACCGAAAATACAGAAATCGATCAAGAATTAGAGGAAACTATATTAGAAAATAATGCCAATGAAGAGCAAGCTATTGTTGAAGAATTAAGTGTTGAGGAGCAATTAACGCAAGACTTAGCAAAAGAAAAAGATAAATATTTACGATTATTTGCTGAGTTCGAAAATTATAAGAGAAGAACGGTTAAAGAGCGTATTGAGTTATTTAAAACTGCAAATCAGGAAGTGATATCAGCAATGTTACCAGTGCTCGATGATTTTGATAGGGCGATTACTGAAATTACAAAATCTGCTGATGAATCTGTTTTAAAAGGAGTCGAATTGATCCATGAGAAATTGAAAAGCACACTAGTTGCTAAAGGTTTAGAGGTGGTAGATATAAATGTGGGTGACGTATTTAATGCTGATTTTGCTGAAGCAATAACGCAAATCCCTGCTGCATCAGACAATATGAAAGGTAAAATTGTTGATATTCTTGAAAAAGGATACAAGCTAGGGGAAAAAATTATTCGTTTTCCAAAAGTGGTAATCGGTCAGTAAATCTATTTGTAAAAGGGCATTTAATTGCCACTTTATTATTGTTATAAAATATAAAAATGAAAAAAGATTTTTACGAAATACTAGGCATTTCAAAGGGTGCTGATGCTACTGAAATTAAAAAAGCATATAGAAAAAGCGCTTTACAGTATCATCCTGATAAAAACCCTGGAGACAAATCGGCAGAGGATAAATTCAAATTAGCTGCAGAAGCTTATGAGGTTTTAAGTGATCCTCAGAAAAAAGCGAAGTATGATCAATATGGTCATCAAGCTTTTGATGGCTCTGGTGGTTTTAGTGGCGGTGGTCAGGGCGGAATGAACATGGATGACATTTTCAGTCAGTTTGGCGATATCTTCGGAAGTGGCTTCGGTGGTTTTGGAGGTGGCGGTGGCGGCGGAGTTCGTCGTGCTAAAGGAAGCAATCTTCGTATAAAAGTAAAATTGACATTAGAAGAAATTGCTAATGGTGTCGAGAAAAAAGTAAAAGTAAAACGTAAGGTTCAGGCTCCGGGAGTATCATATAGAACATGTACTACTTGTAATGGTCAAGGGCAAGTAATGCGTGTTACCAATACAATCTTAGGTCGCATGCAGTCTGCATCTACTTGTCCCACTTGTGGTGGTTCTGGTCAGATTTTAGATAAAAAACCGACCAATGCCGATTCTCAAGGAATGATTCTTGAAGATGAAACGGTTTCGATTAAAATTCCTGCTGGAGTTGTTGATGGAATGCAATTAAAGGTTTCCAATAAAGGAAATGATGCGCCAGGAAATAGTATTCCTGGAGATTTAATTGTTGCTATTGAGGAACTTGAACATGAGTCATTGAAACGTGAAGGTGAGAATTTGCATTATGACCTATACATCAGTTTTGCAGAAGCAGTTCTAGGTATTTCTAAAGACATAGAAGCGGTGAACGGTAAAGTTAGAATTAAATTAGAGGAAGGAATTCAGTCTGGTAAAATTTTAAGGTTAAAAGGGAAAGGAATTCCAAACATCAATGGATACGGAAATGGAGATTTACTAGTTCACGTAAATGTTTGGACGCCAAAAACATTAAATAAAGAACAAAAACAGTTTTTTGAAAATGCGTTGACCGATGATAATTTTATTCCAAATCCAGAAAAAACAGATAAATCATTTTTCGAGAAAGTAAAAGATATGTTTTCATAAATACGATTGCTATACTTGCAACACTATAAATACTATTAGACCCATCCTTAAAGATACAAGGATGGGTTTTTTATGTAACAATTACAAGTATTTTGGCACTAATTATTTACTTTTACAACAATTAAAAATAAAGCATGAGCACTATACTGGAGGTTAATAAAGTAGTAAAACGATACGGAGATTACGTTGCGCTAAATGAAGTTACATTATCAGTTCCCAAAGGAAGTATTTATGGACTCTTAGGTCCGAACGGAGCTGGAAAAACATCCCTAATCCGGATCATCAATCAAATTACCTTACCTGACAGCGGTGAAATTATTCTTGACGGTGAGAAACTGCAGCCCAAACATGTGCAATATATAGGTTATCTTCCGGAAGAAAGAGGACTTTACAACACGATGAAAGTTGGTGAACAGTGTTTGTATTTGGCTCAAATGAAAGGACTTTCTAAAGCAGAAGCTAAAAAACAACTCGAATATTGGTTTGAACGATTGGAAATTCAAGGGTGGTGGAACAAGAAAATCCAGGAACTATCTAAGGGAATGGCGCAAAAAATTCAATTTGTTGTTTGTGTTTTACACAAACCAAAACTATTAATTTTTGATGAACCTTTTTCTGGTTTTGATCCCGTAAATGCTAATATTATCAAAGATGAGATTTTGAAACTTCGTGAAGATGGAGCCACGATAATTTTTTCAACCCATCGCATGGAAAGTGTCGAAGAGTTGTGTGATCACATTGCGTTGATTCACAAATCTAATAAATTGATTGAAGGAAAAATAAATGATGTAAAAAGACAATTTAAAACCAATAGCTATGAAGTGGGTGTGTTGTCAGACAATGTAGAAGGTTTAATGTATGATCTTACTCAAAAATACAAAGTCAATCCAGCTAATTTTAAGTCATTAAACGATAGCTTAAAACTAGAAATTCAGTTAGGTAATGCTACTCCAAATGAATTATTACATGTTTTAACGCAACGCGGTCAAGTCACTCATTTTGTCGAAAAAATACCAACTGTCAATGATATTTTTATTCGAACAGTAAGTGATAAATAAATCTACATTTTTAAAATAGCAAATTCCAAAAATATTGGAATTTGGAAATTAATATTTGATAATTTAAATATTTTGAATATTTAAATCTAAAATCAAAAATCGTTAATCCGAAATCAAAAATCTAAATGAGTATAGTATCATTAATTATAAAGCGAGAATTTATTACAAAAGTGCGCAATAAATCTTTTATTGTTATGACTTTTTTGAGTCCGTTATTATTTGTCGCACTTGCAGCATTCGTTGGTTATTTGGGTTCGATGAAGGCGGATACAAAACGAATTGCAATTCATGATGAATCGGGATTATTTGTAAAAGAATTCACAGCTAAAAATAGCAAGTCAGCAGAATATAAATACCTTGATTTATCAGCTATTGATTTAAAGTTTCTTAAAGACAGTATCGCTAATGAAAGTTTTGAAGGTCTTTTATTTATTCCAAAACCAACAAATCCTCAAGATTTTGAAAATAACATTCAATTTATTTCAAATAACAGTCCAAGTCTGTCCTTTATAGAAAGAGCGCAATCATTAATTGGTACTAAATTGACGAAAACAAATCTAATCAATGCAAAACTAGATACGATAGCAATTAATAAGGCCAAAGCTAATGTAAATATCAGCTTAGCAAAAGCGACAGGTGAGGAAACGGTTAAAGGTTTGAACGAAATTAAAATTGGTATTGGTGGCGCTTTTGGCTATTTAATTATGATGTTCATTATTATTTACGGCAACATGGTAATGCGCAGCGTAATTGAGGAAAAAACCAGTCGAATTGTAGAAATCATCATTTCTTCGGTAAAACCATTCCAATTAATGATTGGAAAAATTGTTGGGACCGCGCTTGCTGGATTATTACAATTCTTTATTTGGGCAATAATTGGGCTATCGCTACTTTTTGCTATTTCAATGTTTTTTGGTGTAAATGTAGCTCCAACAGCTAAAATTTCTCCCGAAATTATGCAAGCAGCACAGCAAGAAATGGCTGGGACAGCGCAAATGTATATCAAGGAACTATGGAATTTACCTATTGCCAGTATCTTAGTAGCCTTTGTGATTTACTTCATCGGTGGCTATTTTCTTTACAGCTCGTTTTATGCTGCAATTGGTGCTGCAGTTGATAATCAAACCGACTCACAACAATTCCTTTTGCCAGTTATAATGCCGTTAATTTTGAGTGTTTATGTTGGTTTCTTTACAGTAATCAATGATCCTCACGGCACGGTAGCGGTCGTTTTTTCAATGATTCCGCTCACATCGCCTATCGTAATGCTGATGCGAATACCGTTTGGCGTACCTTTGTGGCAAATTGCGATATCAGTAACGCTATTATTTGGAACTTTCTTTTCAGTGGTTTGGTTCGCTGCAAAAATATACCGCATAGGAATTTTAATGTATGGCAAAAAACCAACATGGGGGGAATTATACAAGTGGTTGAAGTATTAAAAGCAGTTATTATTGACTAGTTCCTAGTCGTTAGTGAATAGTCCTTAGTCAGTGATTAGTCAATAATACGCAGTCAATCATATGAGCCAAAGTTGATGGTTATTAAATTAAAAAAACTCAAATGTTACTATGGGTTTTAAAAACAAAGAAAAATTCAGGAGGTTTGCCAAGAGCTAAAAGCCAATAGCCAAACAGCCTTTTTAAAATTATAAAAATGCCAAAAATATTAATAATAGAGGACGAAGCTGCAATTCGGAGAGTACTTACCAAAATACTTTCTGAAGAAAACGACACTTATCAAGTAGAAGACGCAGAAGATGGCTTAATAGGCTTTGAAAAAATTAAAAATAACGATTACGATCTAGTTTTGTGCGACATAAAAATGCCCAAAATGGATGGAGTTGAGGTTCTTGAAGCCGTTAAAAAAATCAAACCTGAAATTCCTATGGTGATGATTTCTGGTCACGGGGACATGGAAACCGCTATTAATACAATGCGTCTAGGAGCGTTTGATTATATCTCAAAACCACCAGATTTAAACCGATTATTGAACACTGTTCGGAACGCTTTAGACAAAAAACAACTTGTAGTAGAAAACAAAATCCTAAAGAAAAAAGTTAGTAAAAACTACGAAATGATTGGCGAAAGTGAAGCTATTAATCACATCAAAGTAATGATTGATAAAGTAGCGGAAACCGAAGCGAGAGTTTTAATTACAGGTCCAAATGGCACCGGAAAAGAGTTAGTTGCTCATCAACTACATGAAAAAAGTTCCAGAGCAAACTTTCCGTTGATTGAAGTAAATTGCGCTGCGATTCCATCAGAATTGATAGAAAGTGAATTGTTTGGTCATGTAAAAGGAGCGTTTACATCTGCGGTAAAAGACCGTGCGGGAAAGTTTGAAGCAGCTGATAAAGGAACAATTTTTTTAGATGAAATTGGCGATATGAGTCTTTCGGCTCAAGCCAAAGTGTTGCGTGCGTTACAAGAAAGTATGATCACAAGAGTAGGAGCGGATAAAGACATAAAAGTAGATGTGCGTGTTGTTGCGGCCACTAACAAAGATTTAAAACTAGAAATCGCCGAAGGTCGTTTCCGCGAAGATTTGTATCATAGATTAGCAGTAATCCTTATAAAAGTGCCAGCCTTGAATGAAAGACGCGATGATATTCCGATGTTGATCACTCATTTTGCTGATAAAATTGCAACTGAGCAGGGAAATGCAGTAAAAAAGTTTTCTGCAACAGCAATAAATTTATTAAAAGAATATGATTGGACGGGAAATATTCGGGAATTAAGAAATGTTGTAGAACGTTTGATTATCCTTGGCGGAAGCGAAATTTCTGAGAATGATGTGAAATTGTTTGCTAGTAAATAGTAGCAATCAAAAAAAATTGAATCGAGTATTAAGTTATAAAAAAATGAAATTAAAAAAAATAAACGAAAAGTTACAAGAAGCATTAATCGAAAACGGCTTGAGCGAGGCTAACGTGCTGCAACAAGAAACATTTTCGACCTTAAAAAGTGGTGCCGATTGTATCATTATTGCCGATAAAGGGACTGGAAAAACAACCACAATTGTACTCAATGTGATTCAACAATTAGCCAGAGAAACTGAGGAATCCCCGCGTGCATTAATTATTGTTGAGGACAAAGCGAAAGTTTTGGAGATGGAAGAACTTTTTGAAAAGTATGGAAAATATACGGATCTTCAAGTTTACGGAGTGCATGATAAAGGCGATATGGAATATGATAAAAATTATATTTCGACAGGAGTTGATGTGCTTATAGGAACCCCAAACAAGTTAAGTGAAATGTTTACAACGGCAGGTTTTAATGTCAATCGTTTAAAAATGTTCATCCTTGACGATGCAGATCCTATTTTAAAATTGCGTCACGAGACTAAAATTATGCGTATTTCAAATAGTATCAATAAAACACAACGTGTTATTTTTTCTGATGTATTAACAGATAGAATAGAGATTTTAGCGGATAAAATGTTGCTTGAACCTATTTTATTCGAAATTGAAGAAGAGGAAGATGGAGATCTAGAAGAGGACGAAAATTCTGAAATGGACGATGAAGATTTAGAAAAAGGAAATGAATAAAAAAGAGTAATTAGACGCTCCGCGAAGTTTTTAATTTTGAGTAGGTGATTTTCAGTATTTGACGGTAATTATATTTCTATAATAACGAATTGTTTTTTTACGTTTCACGCTCCTCAAAGTTGGAAAATTTGTGGGACTCTGAAGCTGATTTAAAAAAAATAATAGAAATAAGCATAAAAAAAACAACAAGATGGGATTAATGAAAGTGTTTTCGGGAAGTGAAATTTTAGCAATGGCTTTGCAACAAAAAATAGAAGCTATTGGTGTTGACGTAGTGGTAAAAAACAACATACAATCCGCTAGATTAGGGGGTTTTGGAAATACAGATTTGGCAGTGGAATTATTCGTTCAAGAAACAGAATTTGCAAAAGTAAATCCAGTTATTGAAGAATTTCGAATGAGTATATAAACGCAAACTGTAATTGTTAATATAAGGAAATGAAATACAAAATGTTGGTTTTGGACATGGATGATACCTTGTTAACTGATGACCATAAAATTTCTGAAGAGAATAAAGAAATGTTATTTAAGGCGCAAGAACTTGGAGTTTATGTAGTTTTAGCGTCGGGGAGACCCACATTAGCAATGACTTCGTTTGCCAAGGAATTAAAATTAGATGATAATAATTCTTATATGTTGTCTTTCAACGGTGCTGTAATTACAGATTTAAAAGAAGATAAAGTGTTGTTTGAGCAAACCTTGACGCAACAGCAAATTCACGATCTATATGATTACAGCTTGATCAGTAAAACTCACATTATTACATACATTGATGGTAATATCTTGAGTGAAACGGATTCGGAATATATTGAGATAGAGAAAACTATAACAGGATTAGAACATAACAAAGTTGCTAGTTTTAAGGAAGCGGTTACTACTTCGGCAATTAAATGTATTTTATTAGAAGAGCCTAGTTATTTAAAAAAAGTGGAGACAGATTTAAAAAAGGCGATGCCGCATTTGAGCGTTTCTATGTCGAAGCCTTTTTTCCTAGAAGTCGCACAAAACGGAATTGATAAAGCGGCGAGTGTTAAATTCTTAGCTGAAAAATTAAATATTCTGCAAAGCGAAATTATTGCTGTTGGTAATGCTGGAAATGATCTATCGATGATAGAATATGCTGGATTGGGAGTTTGGGTAGACAATGTTGATCCAGAATTAAGAGATAGAGCGGATGTGATCGTTGCATCGAATAATAATCATGGTGTAGCTGAAGTTGTGAGACGGTTTATATTAAATTGATATTGCGTTGCAAAATAATTTATGTCCGATATTGAGTCTGAAAAACAGATTGAATATCGGATTTACTTTATAATAAAATTAAGGCTGTATCTGTTTTACCGAATATTAGTTTGTAAATTTGCACACTTAAATTTTTTGACAACGATTTCATTAGTTTAAGAATTATTATGGAAAATAGAAAAAAAGTTGCCTTTTATACGCTTGGTTGCAAATTAAATTTTTCGGAAACTTCTACAATTGCTCGTTCTATAGAGGATGAAGGATTTGATAGAGTTGATTTTGAAGAAGTAGCTGATATGTATGTAATAAACACCTGCTCCGTAACTGAAAATGCCGATAAACAGTTTAAGCAAATTGTGAAAAAGGCAATGAAGCTAAATAACAAAGCGTTTATTGCTGCTGTGGGTTGTTATGCGCAATTAAAACCTGAGGAATTAGCTGCTGTTGATGGTGTAGATTTAGTTCTTGGCGCAACAGAAAAATTCAAAATTACCGATTACATAAATGACTTGTCTAAAAATGACATGGGCGAGGTACATTCTTGCGAAATTTCAGAAGCTGATTTTTACGTGGGAAGTTACTCGATTGGTGATAGAACACGTGCCTTTTTAAAAGTTCAAGATGGTTGTGATTATAAATGCACGTATTGTACGATTCCATTAGCCAGGGGAATTTCTAGAAGTGATGAATTAGAAAATGTTCTAAAAAATGCGGCCGCTATTTCAGCTCAAAATATCAAGGAAATTGTTTTAACTGGAGTGAACATTGGTGACTACGGAAAAGGGGAATTTGGAAATAAAAAGCACCAACATACCTTTCTAGAATTAGTTCAAGAATTAGATAAAGTAGAAGGAATTGAGCGTTTGCGTATTTCGTCTATCGAACCCAATTTACTAAAAAATGAAACAATAGAGTTTGTCTCAAAAAGTAGAACTTTTGTTCCGCATTTTCATATTCCTTTACAATCTGGAAGTAACGCGATTTTAAAGCTGATGAAGCGTCGTTATCAACGGGAAGTTTACACTGAAAGAGTAAATAAAATACGGGAAGTAATGCCGCATGCTTGCATAGGCGTTGATGTTATCGTGGGCTTTCCAGGTGAAACTGATGAGCATTTCTTAGAAACCTATAATTTCTTGAACGAAATGGATATTTCTTATTTACATGTTTTCACCTATTCTGAGCGTGACAATACTGAGGCTGCCGATATGGAAGGTGTTGTAGCTGGTAATGTTCGCGCAAAAAGAAGTAAGATGATGCGCGGATTATCCGTTAAAAAACGTCGGGCTTTTTATGAGAGCCAGTTAGGAACTAATCGATCAGTACTTTTTGAAAGTGAAAATAAAGAAGGTTATATTCATGGATTTACAGAGAACTATGTAAAAGTAAAAACTCCATGGAATCCAGAGTTAGTCAATACATTGCACGATATAAATTTAACGAGAATTGATGAAGATGGAAGTGTAAGGATGGATTTTGTTGCTACTCTTGTGTGAAATTATTTCCATATCCCTCTCAAAGGAGAGGGAATTAAAATCCATAATTTCTAAAAAATATTATGGATTTGTTGACCAAATGCTGCTATTTTTTATAAAAACTCTTCGGTTTAATTTGAGTTGAGCAACAATTAATTCAGCCATATCTTCAGCTTGCATCACTTTATCAGGATTTCCGTCTGTTAGTTTTAATTCCTTAGCCATATCAGTAGCAACAGTGCTTGGCGTTAAAGCGGTAACTCTGATGTTATATTTGCGTACTTCTTGCATCAATGAATCTGTCAATCCTAAAACGGCAAATTTAGAAGCGCTATAGGCACTAGTTAATGCGTTTCCATTCAGTCCCGCTGTAGATGAAATGTTGATAATATCACCAGTTTTTCTTTCGATCATATTTGGTAAAATAGCCCTAGTTACATAATACGTTCCCATTAAATTTACCTGAATTATATTTTCCCAATCCTTAGGTTCTAATTCTAGGAATTTTCCAAAAGCTGCAATTCCAGCATTGTTAATTAAAATGTCGATCGTTTTAAATTCGGAAAAGGCTTTTTCGACTGCTGTATTCACTGAATTAATATCGGCAACATCAGCAATTACTGTTAATGCTTTTACTCCGTGAGCTTTTACCTCTTGCGCTACTTCATCTAAATCCGATTGTGTTCTAGCAAGTAAAATTACATTTACACCTTCTTTTGCTAGTGCAATTGCTACCGCTTTACCTATTCCTTTTCCAGCTCCTGTAATTAAAGCATTTTTATTTTTTAGATCATTCATTTTATTTAATATTATGTTATGATCAGCAAAGTTAAATTATTTCGTTTTTTTCGACACAATTGTAAAAGTAAAATAGGATGGTTTTAACTTTTAGATCGAAAGTGAACTAAGAAAACGCGATTAAATTTAATAACGATTAAGTTTAATTATGTAATGTACATTGCATCGAAATTATGCAATTTTGCTGGTTGAATTATACATTTGTGTCAAAGCACACCATTGTGTTGCACAGAAGTATTAATATGTTTACCAATAAACAAATTAACTATGAAAAAAATCACTTTACTTTTAAACATCTGCATTGTACTAGTTTTATTCTCGTGTAAAAAACAAGATAAAGTTCAAGAAGTTGCAAAACCAGAATCAATTGCTGTAAAAGAGCGAAACCAACCCAAGAAGCGAACGTACCACATGGAAAGTGCTAAAGAATTTTTAGCAAAAAACAGCAGTGATAGTACACAAGTTACTATTGCTTACGCAATAAATAGAACCGACGCTGAAAATTTCAAAAAAATGGATTCTGTGCTGATTGCCGATGATTGGAAAGGAGATATTGAATTTTATTTACCTTTTCCGTTAGAAGTAGGTGTATTAAGAGAGATTAATAGAATTGTTTTCTTTTCTTATCCCACTCAAACATTTGCTGCCTATGAAAAAGGGCAACTCGTTTACACTGGTCCAACAAATATGGGACGAGAAAAGGACAAAACTCCCACCGGACTCTTTTTTACAAATTGGAAAGCGGAAAAAACGATCAGTACTTTTGACGATGAATGGGAATTACTTTGGAATTTCAATATTGAGAATAAATTAGGTGTAGGATGGCATCAATATGCTTTACCTGGTTATCCTGCTTCGCACTCGTGTTTAAGACTTCAGGAAAAAGATGCTCGTAAACTTTACGATTGGGCCGAACAATGGGAATTGTCAGATCCAGAAACGGTGAAAGTAAAAGGAACTCCAGTGATTGTTTTTGGAGCCTATGATTTTAAAGCTGCTAAACCATGGTTGCAGTTAATTGACAATCCAAAAATTTTAGATATCTCTGAAAGCGAACTTGAAAAAGTCACAAAGCCCTACTTAAAGAGTATTTTGATGGAACAAAAAATTAGACAAGATTTTCAGAAGGGTGCTAAATAATCTTTGCATTTCAATATATTCACGCTAGAAGAATAAGGAGGGTGGTTAGTTTGTTGCTGTTTCATGCTTTATGTAATTATCTAAAACTTTTTTTTCTTTGTTAAGGAGACGCTTGCATTGTGACAAATGTAATGTCTAATTGTTATTTAAATTTAAATGGAACCTCGCCAAATTCTAAAAAAAAAGACTTTACAATCTAATTTAAAACAAAAAAACTCCTGAATTTCAGGAGTTTTGCTTTTAGTCAAATTTATTTTTTATATAATACTTACCATCCAAATCTTCATCAAAATCATCAATTTTAACGGGTTTTGGTTTTGGCTTAAGTGCTGTTGCTTTCTTTTTCCACATTTCGAATTTTTCCGCAGGCATCTTCTTTTTCATGATCTCCAGAATCTCTTTTTCGGCTAGACCGTACTCCTTTTTTATACTCTCAAAAGGATTCTTTTCTTCTAAAGCCATTTTAACAAGTTTTTCTGTTTGCTCCCAGCTCAATTCTTTTTTATTACTTTTTTTCATCACGTGAAAATTAATTCTAATAAGTTGTTAATGATTAATAAATTACAATTTTAATTTGATACCAATATTAAGAAAAAAAAGTTAGATTTTATCAAAACTTAAATTTTATTTACGCTTTTTCAACGATTTAATTTTCCTTCCGATTTTGGAAAGGTATTTTTAATAAATTTTGTAAATCATTGTGTTGTTGCGGATCGGGATGCGAGTCCACACCATAAATTATTTCTTCTCTTGGAAGTGTCATAAATGTTCCAAATAACCGATCCCAAACGGAGAATATATTGCCATAATTACTGTCAGTGTAAGGCAGAACATGATGATGATGTACTTTGTGCATATTGGGCGATACAATAAAATAACTCAATAGTGTATCTATTTTTTTTGGTAATGAAATGTTAGCATGATTAAATTGTGATGCAACCACTGAAAGACTTTGATATAAGAATACCATCCACATTGGACTACCTATTATTAACACGCCTAAAACTGTAAAGGTAAAACGAATAACACTTTCTCCAGGATGGTGTCTGTTAGCTGTAGTGGTATCGATCCAAGTATCAGTATGATGAATTAAATGAAATCTCCATAAAATTTTGACTTTATGTTCTACTAAATGAACTAAATACGCTCCTATTAAATCGAGCAACAATAGCCCAAGAAGTGCATAAAGCCAAATATTCATTTGTGGTAACCACTGTAAAATACCAAAATTGTTTTTTACTGTCCAGTCGGCGGTTTTCAATAAAACAAACGCTAAAGCAAAATTGACGATTATTGTTGTTGCAGTCAAAAAAATATTGATTCCTGCATGTTGCCACTTTTTATAGCTGAAATTAAAAAGCGGAAAAGCATTTTCAATCATCCAAAATGTGGTAATTCCACCCACAAGAATTATGCTTCGGTGTAAGGATGGAATAGTAGAAAAGTAGGATATAATGTCGTTCATGGTAAAAAATAAGTATACCAAATGTAATAATTTTTCATTACAATTTATTTTATCATTCTGAAAGTGAGGTTAATTCGAGGATTGATTGGTTTTGCTGTTTTTGGAATTTGGTGTTTCCAGAAATGCTGCGTCGTTCCTTTCATCAATAGTAAACTACCATGTTCAAGCACAATATTTTTTTTCTGGTCCTTTTCAGTGTTGTGTTTTAATTGAAATACGCGTTCGGCCCCAAAAGTCATAGATGCAATTATTGGATTTAATCCCAATTCTTTTTCATTATCGGCGTGCCAGCCATTACTATCTTTACCATTACGATAGTAATTGAGTAAGACGGTACTAAAATTTGCCATAGCAATTTGTTCAACTTCCGCTTTAATTTTTTGCAACAGCAAACTCCATGGATGAGGTTGCATTTTAATATTAGAATAGGAGTAGGAAAGTCCTTCGTCTCCATACAAAGCGGTTAAGCGAGGCTGCGGATAAATTTTTCCATAAACTCTAATATCATCTTGTTGCCACAGAATATCTTTTTGTAATTCGGCGTAGATTTCGTCTGCAATTACTTTATCATAAAAATTAGGAAAATAACTAATTTCAGCATTTGGCAAATCAAAAATAATAGGTTCCGAAGAGGAGTCAAATAGCGTTTTCATGTGGCTATGTATATTGATAAGCCCAGTAAATTAGACCTAATTGCAAAGGCATTCGCAAAAGCGCAATCCATTTTGGTAAACCCATTCTGGCCTTTTCTTCAAAAAACATATAGAGATGTGTTGGAAAAATAGCAATCAATAATGCAATTACTCCCCAAGCTGCGTAATTTGAAATAGGAGGAATGCAGAGTGCAATTGCTAAAATCATTTCGGCTACACCGCTTACATTATTTAGTAATTTAGGATTAGGAAAATAGGGAGGAATGATTTTTATGTACAGTCGTGGATTTCTAAAATGGTTAATTCCCGCAATAAAGTAAACAAAAGCCATTACGTATAAATGCGAAGGTAAACTCATAGTTATTTTATTTAATACGAATTTATGAAAAAACAAACGCAATACGACCGCTAATTTTTTATTTTATTCTGTTATTAGTTTGGATTTTTTTTTAAAATCGACATTCATAATTACGATTGCAAAAATGATTAAAACAATACCAAACCACTGTAATGGAATTACCGCTTCGTTTAGTAATGTATAAGCCATCAAAACCGAAACGGGTAGTTCAAGTGCTGAGACAATACTTCCCAGTCCGATTCCTGTTAGTGGAAAACCAGCATTTAAAAGCATAGGTGGAATGATTGTACCAAAAAGTGCTAAAATTATTCCCCACTTAGCGAAAATTTCAAAATTAAACGGTGTAACTTGTGTAATCAATGCAAAACTAAATATAATGACTGCACCTCCTAAAAGCATATATAAACTTCTTTGCGTAGATGAAATACTAGTGGCAACTCTATTAGCGGTAAACATAGTTGTTGTAAATGAGGTTGCCGCTAATAATCCAAATAAAATTCCCAAAGGCCAGTTAGTAGTTGCATCGTTAAAATTAATCTTAAAGATGTTTATTGCAAGCGCTGTTCCAATTAAAACAATAATTACCGAAATTATTTTCTGCAATGAAGGTGCTTTTTTATCAAGAAACCATTCTAACAAAACGCCCATCCAGACCGTCTGCATCAATAAAACAATTCCTATCGAAACAGGGATGTATTTCACAGCCAGATAGTAAAACAAGCTCGTCATTCCTAGCGATGTTCCAGCGAGCATTAAATGAAATATATTCTTTTTAGATGCTTTGGTAGCGGTATTTTTATTTTTTATTTTCTGGAAAAAATTTAAAAGTAGCAATCCTATAATTCCATATATAAATTGAGCAGTTGTAACCTCTGCGGTTGTAAATCCATCATCATAAGCAAGTTTTACAAATGTGGCTAACATTCCGTAACTCGTTGCGCCAATTCCCACTAAGAAAACTCCCTTCATTACCTTATTTTTTGTCATTTTTTAAATTTTAAAAAGCTGGCAAAGATAGGTTTTAGTTGGAACTAATGAACAAAAAGTTTCTGTATGGAGTTGTGAATATATTTTGACTTACCTGATTGATTCCAGTGTAATAAATACGTGCTAAGTAAAAAACCAAAAAGGTTTACTAATTATTTTTTATTTTGGTAACATTTTCATTTATCATCAGACTAAAATGACAATAAATGAACAATGATGATTAAAAAGATTTTTTACAGCCTGTTTTTATTAACTGGCATATTTACAATAAATGCGCAAGAAAAGCTCGAAAAAGCTGTAGAATTAAATGAAGTTGCAATTATAAAAACGAAAAAAGTAATTGAACAGAAAGCAGACAGAACCATATTTGACTTTGCTAGTCAACCCAGTTTAAATTCGGGATCTGTAATGGAAGGTATCCGAAAATTACCCGGATTAATAGCTTCAGATGTTGCCGGGATGATGTATCAAGGAAAGCAACTTGATGTTTTTATGGATGGCAGACCATTAAATATAACCACTAACGAATTAAACTCTTTTCTCGAAGGCATGCCCGCAAATGCCATCGAAAAAATCGAAATTATAACGCAGCCTGGTGCTGAGTTTCCTGCAACTTCTGGCGGTGCTATTATGAATATTATTACTAACGTGAATGCCAAAAAATATTTAAGTGCAACGTACACAAACAGCACAAATATTACTAATTATGATCAAGTTAGATATAGGACAAATAATAGCTTGTTACTTAATGCAAAAAACAAATATTTTGGTTGGCAACTTAATTTTGGTCAAAGTTACAATGAAACAGCTCTATGGAATTCAGTAACAAAGAGCGAGAATGGCCTTAGCTCTGTACTTTCTGCAACTAATGCAAGTCGGTTTGGACGAACTAATTTTGTTAAATCAGCGATTAATTTTGATGTTGGAAAAGATAGATTATTACTCAATTATGATTTGAATTATAGCAACAACAATAGTAATACAATAGGAAATGGTCCGGGCTTTAGTACTGATGATGATTCCTTTACTGATGCTTTACGTCAAGATTTTGTAATAACATACCAAAAAAAGTTTGAAGATAAAGCTAAGAAATTGGACGTACGTTTCAACTATAATAAGAATCAAAACGAATTTGAGCTCAATTCAAGAGTTAATAATGCAGCTCTTTTAGACAATGCATCTAAACAGCAGTTATACAACGCTAAAATTGATTACGCGCAACCCATCGATTTCTCAGATGAGGGCAAAATAAGTTTTGGTGCCTTGTATGAAGCGTTGCTTTTTGAAGCGCAGAATATGAATGTAATCAATCTAGATTATCAGCGCAAAACGACAGCAGCTTATGGTGAACTGCAATCGAAGTTTAGTAAATTTAATTTTATCGTTGGTGCTAGAGCTGAGGATTATAATATCACTGGTACAACAGCCATAGCAACCTTAATTCCGTTCAAGCAGTTTCGTTTTTTTCCCAATGCGAGCGCACAATACAATTTTAGTAATTCAGTTTATTTTAATGTCAATTATAATAAAAAAATTAGTTTGCCAAGCACCTCAGCTTTAAATCCTAATAACACCAACTATCAAAATCCAAATGTTGAATTTGCTGGAAACCCAAATTTACAGCCTACTATTTTTGATAATTACGAAGTTAAATTGAGTGCTTTTGATTATGCTTTCATTGGATATAATTTAAGTTCAGCTCAAAATCAGGTAATCACCAGGGTGTTAATTACTAATGATGTGGTCTTAAACACGAACATAAACGTTCCAGAAATAAAAATCCATAATTTTAATGTAGGATTACCCATTCCATACATGTTGTTTACCAAAGGTTTAGCAGAAACCATGAAAATGAATGTTAATCCAGACACAATGAACTTTTTATATGTTTATGCAGGATACCAGTTTCACCAAATTCCAGAAATCGAAACAAATGGGTTTTGGATGTTTAATTTCATGTCGCAGATTGTTTTACCGAAAAAAATAAAATTTGTAGCTAACTATAATTACACCATTCCAAAAGGTAATTACTTTTACTTTATAGCTGAAAAACCATTCAGAAACACATTAGATTTGACACTTTCAAAGAAGTTTTTCAAAGATCAAGTTTCGGTGTCTTTGACTGTTGATGACGTACTCGATTCTACTCGTTCCATTTTTAGTTCCGTTGATACACCACTGTTACTTTTTAATAAAAATGATACACGCCGTTTTGGATTTAGTATTAATTACAAGATTCCGACTAGAAATAAATTAGCTAAAGAAGATCCAAGTTTGCTAAATAAAGAAAAGAAAGAAGAAGGCGACACCATGCTGAACCAGTAATCCTAAAGTTTTATGTTCTTGTAGTAGAACTCAAATGACAAATTTGAGCCTATTTACGGGTACTTATTAATGTCTTTTTAGCCACGAATTGCGCTTCTAATAAAATCCAACTTTAACAACATCAAACGCACAAACAAACTTAAAGGTGTAACCAATGCTGCTGGTAACAGCTACGTTGTTGATTACGAACTAACAAAACCTACTTATGAAGATCCATCCGCACGATGGGTATTACAATCGGTGGATGTCAATGATGGACATGTGGGTGACGGTATCGATCATTCTATCGCCAAATTTAAATATGAAAATGGGTATTATGACCGTCGCGAACGTGAATTTTATGGTTTTGAAAAAGTAATTCAACAGCAAATTAATGCTGCTGATAATACGGTTTTTGCAACTACCGTTCAGGAATTTTACAATCAAGATTATTTCAGGAAAAACTTGTTGAAACGCAGTTTTACGTTAGATAAAAATAACAAAATGCGTCAAGAATCAGAAAACGAATATAGTTTTGTTGATGTTGCAACACAATCGAGCGTATCGCTTACTGATTTAAGTTCGTCAGTTTGTGATGCCAAGCGTATTTTTGTGGGATTGATTCACAGCAATCAAAAAATGTATGAAGGCGGCAGCGAATTCCTAGAAACAGATACTTTTAATACCTACGATGCCAACGGAAATATTACTCAATACGACGATTTAGGCAACGGAACTAGCACTGACAAAGTGACCGCTAAAATCAGTTATCACGAGAGCACGATGCCTTATTATGGAGGGATTCCAAAACAGTTGGAAGTGTTTACCAAGGACGGATTGCGCCGTAAAAGAGCGACAACGATTAATACAACGACTGCCGAAGTTACCCAAATCAAAAACTACACTGCGGCTGATAAAATAGCGCTTACGGACATTGTTTATGATGCGTACGGGAACCTACAAAAAATAACAGCAGCTGCTAACTACAAGGATCAACGCATGACGATGGACTATGTTTATGACAGCGAGAACCACCAGTTTTTGACCGCAATCAAAGATGCTTTTGGGTACCAAAACAAAATGGAATACGATTATCGTTTTGGTATTCCATTAAAAACGACGGATCGAAACGATCAAAGCACCTTGTATACCATTGATGCTGCAGGAAGGCCAGCCACCATTCGTGCACCTTATGAAATTGCAAGTGGCAAACCATATACGATAGCTTACGATTATTTTCCAACAGCCAAAGTTCCGTATGCGAAAACTAGAAATTATGATCCAGAGTTGGACAAGGATATCGAAACTTATACCTACACTGATGGTTTGGGCAGAGCCTTGCAGGTCAAGAAAACAGCCAGTTTGTTTACTGCCGCGGGAAGCCTCGATCAAGAAGCGCAAATTGTATCTGGAAAAGTGATTTATGACGGCTTGGGTCGCCCAACCACTAGTTATTATCCCACCACGACTACCACAATAAATGCTGATTTTAGTACAGCGGTATCGAATGTTACGCCAACAACAACAGAATATGACGAAGTAGGTCGTGCCGTAAAAGTAACTTTGCCTGATGGCAGTACCAATGCGACTTCGTTTAAAATTGATACTTTTAATGGCGTTCCCACGATGCTAACGACACAAACCGATGCATTGGGTAAAACCGTTCAATCACAAACGGATGTCAAAGGAAGGAATTTGGCAAGTATTCAAAATGATTTGGTTACCAAATTTGATATCAATTCGCTTGGCGAAACCATTCAAGTGACCGATGCTTTGGATCACATTACTACAAGTAGTTATGACTGGTTAGGCAGAAGAACCGAATTCACCCATCCCGATGCAGGAACCACTACGATGGAATACGATTTGGCTGGAAATCTTATTAGACGCATCACTCAAGATATCCGCAATATAACTCCCCCTTTGGGGGCTGGGGGGCTTGGAGGTGCTATAAAATATGAGTACGATTACAACCGTTTAGAAACCATAAAATATCCTAAAAATCCACAAAATAATGTACAGTACAATTATGGTAAAGCCGATGGTACGGCTTCACGCCGAGGTAGATTGTGGTTTGTGCAAGATGCCAGTGGCGGGCAGGAATTTTTCTACGGAAAACTAGGCGAAGTCGAAAAAGAGATTCGCACGCTTAGAATCACTCCTACAGATGTGCAAACGTATATTTCGCAATTTGAATACGACACTTGGAACCGTATCCAAAAAATGACCTATCCCGATGGCGAAGTAGTCGATTATACGTACAATCGAGCAGGAAACTTGCAAAGCATGCGAGGCAAGAAAGAAAGTCACACTTACGATTACATCAAGCAATTAGCGTATGATGAGTTTGAGCAGCGCAAGTATTTAAAATACGGAAACGACACCGAGACCAATTACAACTACGACCCTACGATGCGCCGTTTGCAACAATTGCAAGTAAGCTCCAGTTTAGGTCGCCAAATCATGAATAACAGTTATAGCTATGATTTGGTTGGAAATGTGTTAGGAATAAAAAATACAGCTCCAATAGTCAATAATACATTAGGAGGAACTTCCAATCACGAGTACCAATACGATGATTTTTACCGATTAAAAAGTGCTAAAGCAGTCTATCAAGGGGAGTTTACCAAGGCCAGTTATGAGCTGAACATGAGCTATAATAAAATGCACAACATCACCAAGAAAGACCTAGTGCATACGGTAAACAACGAACAAAAAGGCTATGTTTTAGATTATAACTATGATAACGAATTGCATCCGAATGCACCCTCCTCTATCAGTGAAGTTTCGCAAGCAACTGCAACTCCGAGTCCAGGAGCACTAGGGAGAACTTACAATTATGATGGAAATGGTAATCCTACGTATATCGAGGGAGCTACCCCTTCGGGGGCTGGGGGGATAAAAATGACATGGGATGAAGAAAACCGCTTGATGGGAATCAACGATAACGGAAGGATTCATCAATACACTTATGATGCAGGAGGCGAAAGAGTCATAAAAAGTTCTGGAGATTCTCAAAACGTGGCAATCAACGGGCAAACGGCTGCTACAATTGTGCACACAGATGATTATACGGGCTATGTGTCTCCATACTTTGTAATCAGCAAAGGGAAATTCACCAAGCATTATTTTGAAGGAGCGGGACGTATTGTGAGTAAACTAGGGAATGGAGCTTTTGCGCAACCGTTAAAAATCACAGCAGGTGGTGTTAATTATACCAAGTTAACCGCAGAGCAACAAAAAGCATTAGACAATTATGTCCGCAATTTGGGAGTTCCGCCGGGACCACCCACCCAACAAGGGATTTATGCCAGTCCACAGTATACAGGAAATCCATATCCTTCAACTCCCCCTTTGGGGGCTGGGGGGCTTGAAAATCAAGAACCACCTGAGGGTTGGCCAAGAAATCCTATATTTAACAAACCAGGCGGTGTGCCTGGACCACCGGTGCAGTTTGGCCCACCAGTAAAACCTGAAACGGTTCAAGCAGCTGAGGGCTTTACAGGCATAGGTTTGCGGGAGAATGATATTTTTTATTTTCATCCTGATCATTTAGGTAGTACTTCGTATATTAGCGCCCGAAATGGTTCTATTTCGCAACATGTAGAATACATAGCCTTTGGAGAGATTTTGTTTGAGGAGCATTCTAGCTCGTTTTCTTCGCCGTACTTGTTTAATGGGAAGGAACTAGACAGAGAAACCAATCTTAGCTATTATGGGGCGAGGTATTTAGATATGAAGACGAGTCTTTGGTTGAGTATTGACCCGTTGGCGGAGAAGATGCCGAATTATGGAGCGTATGTTTATGCTTTTAATAATCCTATTAAGTTTGTTGATCCTGATGGCAGAGCCCCAACTGATGACATAAGAATAAATACAAAAACTAAAGTAACTGAAATTGTAAGAACTAACGATAAATTTGATAGAGTCTTTAAAGATGGTAGTTATGTAGGGATAACAAAAAAAGGCTATACTGAAAGTACATTTAAACAACACGGCAAAGCACTTAAGGAAACTACTTATCCGAAGGGTGTTGGTATGGGCGCAGTAGATGGCGCAATACTTTTTCTAGCTACTGGTGGCGCTTCCAAAGGTGTTGGTTTATTCAGTTCCGCTTTACGTACTACAACAGGTAAAGTGGCTACCAATTTTGCAGTAGGCGCAGGAATCAATGCAACTACTCAATATATTGCCAATGGAGGAAATGCTGGAGATATTAATATGTTGGAAGCAGGTTTTTCTGGAATACCTAGGATAGGGTTGGATTATTGGGAGAATTAGCTCCAGTAATTGCAGGAGAAACTTTTAGTTTAACAACAAATAATGGCTTTGAAAGGCCCAAAACACTTGGAAAATGGGGAGCGCAAGTTGGTGGTGGAATACTAAGTTTTGGTTTTGGAAAAGCAACAGATAACCATCTTGCTGGTGAAGGTATTGGCGGAGAAGTAATTGGTGGTTTTTTTAAAGGACTAGTAGAAACAGGTTCTAATGCGGCACCAAATCTAGTTAAATAATAATTACTATGAAAAAAAATGAGAACTCTATACAAAGTAAAATGCTAACGGTTATTGTTATAATTATTTTATTGACTTTCATAGCAAGAGATTTTTATATAAAAAGTGAAGTTAAAAAATTGAATAAATTTACAATTGCAAAATTCACTTTAAAAAAGAATTTACCTAAAAGAACAAGTTTTTACTTTACTTATATCCTAAATCAAGAGAAAATTGTTACGGCAAATGCTGGAATACATTATGATATCTTAAATTCAGAATCAGAGACTAAAATTATAGACGACTTAAAAATCAATTGTTTTTATTTAGCTAAATATGATCCAAAACACCCTACCATAATCCTTGTTGATCCTTTACAACAAGTTACAGATACAACAGCAATATTAAAAGCAGGATTTTCGAGAGAGGATATTGAAAATTAAGTATAAAAAAACCGAGCAATTTGCTCGGTTTTTTTATATAGATTTACTAGCTTAAACTGGTTAACCCCCTAATCCCCGAAAGGGGGACTGGAGTCCGAAGTTACAGCTATGACGGAAACGGAAATTCAACAAGTTATTCTGAAGAAAAGAGCTTCAGAAAAATGACATGGGATGAAGAAAACCGCTTGATGGGAATCAATGATAACGGAAGGATTCATCAATACACTTATGATGCAGGCGGCGAGCGAGTGATAAAAAGTTCTGGAGATTCTCAAAACGTGGCAATCAACGGGCAAACGGCTGCTACAATTGTGCACACAGATGATTACACGGGCTATGTGTCTCCATACTTTGTAATCAGCAAAGGGAAATTCACCAAGCATTATTTTGAAGGAGCGGGACGTATTGTGAGTAAACTGGGGAATGGAGCTTTTGCGCAACCGTTAAAAATCACAGCAGGTGGTGTTAATTACACCAAGTTAACCGCAGAGCAACAAAAAGCATTAGACAATTATGTTCGTACTTTAGGCGTTCCACCGGGACCACCAACGCAGCAAGGGATTTATGCCACACCAGAGTTTACAGGAAATCCTTACCCAAGTGAGATACTACAGCCAGTAGAAGAGAATCAGGAGCCTCCTGAGGGTTGGCCAAGAAATCCTATATTTAACAAACCAGGCGGTGTGCCGGGACCACCGGTGCAGTTTGGCCCACCAATAAAACCTGAAACGGTGCAAGCAGCTGAGGGCTTTACAGGCATAGGTTTGCGGGAGAATGATATTTTTTATTTTCATCCTGATCATTTAGGTAGTACTTCGTATATTAGCACCCGAAATGGTTCTATTTCGCAACATGTAGAATACATAGCCTTTGGAGAGATACTTTTTGAAGAGCATAGTTCTAATTTTTCTAGTCCTTATTTATTTAATGGAAAGGAATTAGATAGGGAAACGAATCTTAGCTATTATGGGGCGAGGTATTTAGATATGAAGACGAGTTTGTGGCTAACGGTCGATCCACTCGCACTTTACAACCCAATTTTTGAGGATGAATTTTATTTTGATGGGCAGCATAATGGGGGGGTTTTTAATCCTAAAAATCTAAATTCATACAATTATTGTTATCAAAACCCCATAAATCTTATTGATCCAAATGGCAAGCAAGCCTATTTTATACACGGGACTTCTAGTTCATCTAAAAGGTGGTCAGAAACAACTTCTGCAAAAATAGCTGTTAAGGTTATTTTGGGTGTAACTAATAACAAGACATATAATGCTAGTTTTAATTGGGATGCTCCTATTTATAATGGTTCTGAAATGAGGGGAAAAGCAGCTAGTCGGTTGGCTAAGCATGTACTTAAAACAAGGAAAGAAGGTGAGTCTATAACATTAATTGGTCATAGTCATGGTGGGAATGTAGCTATTCAAGCTGCTAAATTAATTTATGAAAGCACTAAAGAAAAAGTAAATATTATAACAATAGCAACACCTGCATATAATAAAAAAGGTAATATTGAAAATCCAACAACACAACAAAATTATATTAAAGAGCATATTTCTTTTTGGAATAAGATTGATGGAGTTTCTGGTGGAATGGCTGGTGATGATACTTATAAAAACAATAAAACACAAAATACAGAAGTAGATGTAAGTAAGCATTACAAATCTAATGAAACTTTAGATGCTCATTCTTTCGACATAGAACATCCTGAAACTTTAAAGGCAGCAATTAAGCACAATAATACCAAACTAAAAGACTAATGAAAAAAATGTTCTTATTATATATATTTTGGTATTTTGCTGTAAGCATAGGTGTCCTTACAGCATCTTTTACTTTTGGTCATGGGCTTGGTGATTTATTTTACTTGATTGCTTTGACTTTAATAACATTTGTAATTGTGATAATCTTTTTTAGATGCAGTATAAAAGTAAATATGTTATTTCTGCTCATCACTTTAACTATAATATTATTTACTTTGAAATTAACTATCTTCCGGGGACCTGAATTTCCATAGAAAAGAAAATCCAGATGCAAATACTTTTGGAGGTCCCCCGCCGTCGCGAGCATTAGGTATTACTGGGCTAGCGCGATGCCTCTGGCTCGTGCCCACAAAGTTGAGCAAACAAAACAAGTCAAAATAAAAAAAACGAGCGTAGTTGCTCGTTTTTTTATATTTTATAGCGTTGCCAAATTTTTAGAAAAAGAATTTAAATTTTGTCAATGAGTTTAAAGATGGTTTGTTTGTCATCTTCTTATTTTGTAATCAGCAAAGGCAAGTTTACCAAGCATTATTTTGAAGGTGCAGGACGCATTTTGAGTAAACTAGGCAATGGCGCATTTGCCCAACCGTTAAAAATCACGGCAGGTGGTGTAAATTATAGCCAACTCACTGCCGAGCAACAACAAGCGCTGGATAATTATGTAAAAAGCTTGGGCGTTCCTCCAGGACCTCCCACGCAACAGGGTATTTACGCCACACCTGAGTATACAGGCGATCCTTACCCGAGTGAAGTACTACAACCCGTTGAAGAAAATCAGGAGCCTCCTGAGGGCTGGCCACGAAATCCTATTTTCAACAAACCAGGTGGTGTGCCGGGACCGCTGGTGCAGTTTGGTCCACCGCTAAACCCAGAAACCGTGCAAGCAGCTGAGGGCTTTACAAGCATAGGTTTGCGGGAGAATGATATTTTTTATTTTCATCCTGATCATTTAGGCAGTACTTCGTATATTAGCACTCGCTCAGGAAGCATAAGCCAGCATGTGGAGTACATAGCTTTTGGAGAGGTTTTGTTTGAGGAGCATTCTAGCTCGTTTTCTTCGCCGTACTTGTTTAATGGAAAGGAACTCGACCGCGAAACAAATCTTAGCTATTATGGGGCTAGGTATTTGGATATGAAGACTAGTTTGTGGTTGACTGTTGATCCCTTGGCGGAGAAATATCCGAACATTGGAGTTTATACTTATTGTGCCAATAATCCAATTAATGCTATAGATCCTGATGGAAGACTTGTTCTTTTTATTAATGGTATGTGGGGTAGAGGAACAGGAGCTTCTGACGGAGGAACTGCAAAACATTGGGGACAAGATTGGATTCTGTCAGCACAAAAAGCAATTGGGGATTATAATGCTCGCTTTTACGATGGATCATCTGATTGGACAGGAAAAACGGGAGGAATGTCAAGAGTTAGCTGGAATATGGATCCCGTGAATAGATATAGTTCAGGTTACTCGCAAGGAAAAAAAGACGCTGCTAATATTGTAAACTCTTTGGAGCGTGGAAGTAATGGAGAAATCACAGAATCTATTAAAGTTGTAACTTCAAGCATGGGTGCAGCATACTCTAGAGGTATGACAGCGGCAATAAATGATTATGTAACTGATCAAAATAATATTATTGATAAATTTAATAATAGTTTATCAAAAAACAAGGCGGGTAATTACGTTGAACCATCTAAAGTAAAACAAAGATTAAATGTTTCTATTGAGTTCACAGTAGATTTAGATGCGTTTCAAGCTAAAAAAGTTGGAGCAGATCCAAATAGTCAATCTAATTATTTCATGAAGGCAGATGGCTGGGAAAGTAATTTCGTTGGTGGAAATAACGTTCCAGGTTCGACAGAAATTGGATCATCAAGTATGAAGCATCATCATCCATCTTGGGCTCCTGCGGGAGATTTGCCGAAAAGCACAAGTAATCCAACATCATCTAAAAAACCAATTGAAAATCCAACTAACTAATGAGAAAAAAGATAATATTGACAATTGTTTTGTTTTTGATAAGTTTATCACTTCAAGTAATTTTAATTGGGACATCTCCAAAAGTAAATTGTGATGAGATAAAACAACAACTATATGTTTTTTTGGATACTTTAATAATTGAGTATGTTTTTTTTATTTTAATAGATATTCTGTTTCTCAAATTTTTGTTTAAATGTGCTTTTAAAAGTATAGCTATAAATGTTTTAATTTTCACACTTTTATTTGTGGGCATTTTTATATACCTATTTTATGGCTATTATAATGAAATATGTAATTAAATCTCCGTTGGCTCTTTATAATCCAATTTTTGAAGATGAGTTTTATTTTGATGGACAACATAATGGAGGGGTTTATAATTCTGGTAACCTTTCAAATTATAATTATTGCTATCAAAATCCCATCAAGTATGTTGATCCAAATGGCAAACAGAGTGTAGCTGGAACACTGTTAGGCACGGTTAGAATGGGTATTGAGGCTACAATTCTATATATGGCATATCCAAATTGTGGAGGGGATTGTTAGTCTTGGTTTAAGAGTAATTATATTGGCCCATCAGTCTCTAAATTAACAGCAATAAAACAAAGAGAAAGTGGTGTAGAACCAGTAGATGAAGTAGATCTAGCCGCATTTAATCATGATGTTTCTTATGATAAATTAGAAGCAGCTGGTGTTGAAGGTGCACTTTTAGATTTAAAGACTTTACCAGCGGACATAAAGTTATTGTCAGATTCAAAAAAAGTAGCAAAAAAGTCTATTAATGGAGGCATAGATGTCAAAACTGGAGAAGAAGTTTCTTTAGTTACGGCTGTTCGCGCAGATGCAATTATTAAAGCATTTGAACCAATAGTAAAAGAAAAACAGGCAAGGATTTACGCTACTGAACAAGCTAAAAAAGCAAAAGAAAATATAAAAATGACAAATGAAAATGCTAAAAAATCTTTAATGAACCCTGTCGTATGGTAATAAAGTGTCTTTTTCCTCTTTTTTAGAGATAATTTTTTTTTTAATTAAAATGTTAAACATGTTTTTATGAGCACAAAATATAAAGTATTATTAATAATTATTGCACCAATCTTTTTTATAATAGTTTCGTACCTTACTTTTATATATTTTTTCACAAAAGAGCCTAATCCGATTGAATCCTATACGTTTTCAATGTCTTATAATGAATTAGAAAAAAGAGTAGATAGAGAGATGTTAAACCACATTAATTTAAAAAAAAGCACAGTCACTGCCGATCAGACCAGATATGTAACTTTAGGAAAAGATTCATATAATTATTTTTTTACAACTAATTTAAATGAAAATCAATCTAAAAAATATGACGGAGCATGGATTGAACTAGTTGGAATTTTAGATTCTAATTTAAAAAGAACTGATATTTCTTATGATAACAGAGATAAATATCGTGATAAAATAAAAATATTTGAAGATGATTTTATTAATAAAATAAAAAATAAAAAACGATAGCAGATCCCAGACCGCTCGGATATGTCGACAACGCTAGCGCAGATTTGCAATCTGTGCCCACAAAGTTGAGCAAGTAAGAAAGAGAAATAAGTATAAAAAAACCGAGCAAAGTGTTTGGTTTTTGTGTTTTATACTACTAAGAAAAAGCCTGATCATTTAAGTAGTACTTTGTATATTATCACCCGCAATGGAAGCATTAGTCAGCATGTGGAGTACATAGCCTTTAATTGCTGAAATTAATAATGTTTCTAAAAAAAATATTCTTGTAATAACAGATGCCTTAGCCCAGATAGCAGCGGCATCCTTTTTTATCCTGAACATTTTTCAGGATTCTGAAAAATGTTCGGGATAAAAAAGATATAGCGGATAGCTGGATCGAGCTCCTAAAAAAACTTTTAAAACCGAAATGATTTTGAATGAACGGATTTTTAGAAGTGAAAGTGATTTTTAAAATATTTAAAACGGGGATGCAATCTCCTCTCCTATTTTTTAAATGGTTTTATTATGAGTTTATAATTTTTACTTTTTGACCAACTCATTTTCCAGCTCCACGATAATTTCATTTTTGCGGTTGAAAACTTCGAAAGGAGCATTGTAACCTAAAAAGTAAAAGCGGTTTGAAAACTTTATGCCCTCGGCATTTAACGCTGTAATTAATTGCTGCTTAAACTTTTCAATCTTTTCATCGTTTGCCCAGCCGCTAAAACTGATTGCAGCAACTGTTTTTGCTGGTTCCTCACGAAATTTAATTTGGGATTCGTTAGGCTGAGGTAGCGTTTCTTTATTGAATTTCTTTGGAACCATGAACATCATAGTGGTCGAATCCCCTAGTGACATTGCCACTGGCGAGGTCATTGCTATTTTTTCATTTTTTTTATTTCCACCAAAAATATACCCGGCCAACACTGAAAAACCTTTACTTGAAGATTCCTTATATTTATTTCCCGACATATTAACAGACGTAAACAAGGTGGCTTCATAGCTTCTTATTTCGAAATCCTTATATTTTTTATCGACTTTGTAAGGATAAGTTTCAATATTTCTTTGGCCGTTCATAAAGAAAATTTGCACGCCAATGAAGGCTATTGCGGCAATTCCGAGAATTATGTATACTATTTTCATGGTCTTACTTTTAAGTGTAATGTACGATAAATAACTAAGACATATAATATTTAGATCGTAGAATGCAATTGGTAATTTTTGGCATTTCGTGCAATCATTATTTTTCTCTTCTGTTTAGCTTGAGTTTATCGCGAACTGACAAGAAAATGCCATTTTAAATAGTATAGTTTTCGCCCGTTGTAATTGTGATCTTCTGAACGCAAATTCTAGTAACGCGAATAAAGACTTTGTCAGAAAATATTACTTAAAAAGCTTACTTAATTTATTTTTTTCTATTGTTCTATATAAAATAAATATTTATGTTTACAGCTTAAATTTTAAAAGAAATTTCATGAAAAAAATTATTTTAGCAGCGATTGCTGTATTGGCTTTTGCAAATGGTCATTCTCAAGTAGAAGGCAAATTTAGAGTTGGATTAGACTTAGGATATACAGTTCCTAGTAATGGTGGCGGAGGTATTTTATTCTCGATCGAGCCTAAATACAACATAAAAGACAATATGAATGTTGGTTTAAGAATTGGAGCTGCTGCGATGGTTCGTGATATTAACACTCAGGGAGAATCTACAAGTGCAAAAATTTCGGCAAACGGATCTTATGTTGGTACCTATGACTACTATTTTAATAAATCGGGCAGTTCTTTTGTTCCATACATTGGAGGAGGAGCAGGATTTTATTCGATAGCAAATGTTGAATTTGACAACGTTCAATCTTCAAATGATACTGTTGGTTTAGATGCTAGCGGTAAATTTGGAGGTTTGGTACGAGGCGGATTTGAATATGGAAAATTCAGAATGGGTCTAGAATATAATTTAGTACCTAAATCTACTTTGCAAAACATTTCTGGTGCTGAAGTAGGTACTATCGCAAATAGCTATTTGGGTATTCATTTAGGTTTTTACATAGGTGGTGGAAAATGGGGAAAATAATATAACGAATTCTCAAAATAATAGTAAAGCGCAACTGTCTCTGACTTTGCGCTTTTTTTAAGGTCGGAAAGCAGAGTTTTGTATGAGAATGATAAATATTGTACGATCTAAACTTTTAATGCTCTAACATGCAAACTTGGATATCGACGAAATAGAATTACCTAAAGCATTCGCCTGTTTTCTATTTGAAAATATAAAAAGAACAAATTCTTAGTTAAACAAACATACAGACCTTAATTAAAGATTTTAAAATCAAATGCCAATTTTCTCGTTTGGATTAAGGTGCGCCAATCGATAAAAAACAAACAAAACAGCATTACTAGTGCCAAAATAAAACTAGCAACGGATTGCCACGAAAAAATGTTATCGATAATGTTTTGTTGATTTTCGGATGCAAATTTCCCTAAGTGCAAGGCAATGGAATCACTTGTAAATTTGCCCACTAAAAAAGGAGCAATGATATAAAGCGGCTTAATTTTTGAAATTCTAGCTCGCTAAAAAGCGGTATGGGGAATCCCAAGTCAAAGCCTCTATTTTGTTTCAATATCAATTATTTTTTGACCTTTATCGCCTAAATAATGTTTCAATATTTTTTTATAAACATTTACGCCTGTATCTGAGTTTGTAAAAATCAGAAGTCCTTGTTTTGTTTTTGGCAAAATAAAAAAAATGGTTTGAACGCCTTTGTCCGAACCACCGTGAGATAGTGCAATTTCGTTGTGACCCAAATCATAAATTTCAAAACCTAATCCAAAATGTTTTCCTTTACCACTGGCCACTTGATTGCTTATCATTTCATCATAAACTTTCTTTTCAATTCCATCTTTGTTCAATACGCTGATCAAAAAGTTGCCGTAATCTTCAATTGTGGTCAGTAAGTCATCGGCTCCATTTGGCATATCGTTCTTAATAGTTTTATATGCATTTCCATCTTTGTCATAACCAATAGCTAATCGTGTTGTATCCACATTTTTGTCCCATACGTAGCGAGTATCGGACATTTTAAGTGGTTGAAAAATAAGTTCATTAGCCAATTGTTGCAAAGATTTTTGGAATTTGTTTTCCAAAGCCTTTCTTAGATATTCCATTCCCTCGCCCGAATATTGGTATCTTGTTGCTGGATCAAACTGGAATTTCAGTTTTTTGCTGTCATCGATCCAGCGCCAATTTCCAAAACCTGTTTGATGACTCAAAATAATTCTTGTCGTAAGCAGCTTGTTCCTTGGGTCTGAGGCAATATCAGGATCTGTCCAATATTTATAAACGGGTTCGTCTAATTTCCATTTGCCTAAACTAATTAATCGTAAGGCAATCAAAGCTGTTACGGGCTTTGTTAATGATGCAACATTAAAAATAGTGTTGTAAGGTGCAGAAACTCCTTTAACAATTTCGCCAAATACTTTTATTTGTTTGAGTAGTCCATTTTCAATAATTCCAAGACCAAGTGCAGGCACTTTGTTTTCTTTTATCCATTTCTCAATTGCAGCATTATCATCAAAAAATGATTTTTCAGCAATTTGAATTTCTAAAACTTTATGATCAAAACTAAATGATGTCGACAGTTTCCATTCTTTATTTTCTAATTGCCAAAAATGGGTGAATTTTGCGATTCCAGATTGATTTTCTCCTTTTTCAGAAAAAGTATGCTCGCCTTTCTGGATCGCTCCATACAGAATTCCATTTTTGTAAAGTGGAAAAATTTCGGTGCTTTCTTTTATTAGAAATCTATAAACTTGTCGGGTTTGTGGATTTTTGCATAATCCATTTTTTAGGTCTAACAGAAATTTTGATTTATCAGCAATTCCGTCTTTGTCGTGATGAAATTTAAAGTCGGCGCTCAATAATTCCTCAAATTGTTTGATGTTGCATTGGTTGAAACCAATGTCAAATAATAAACTGTCTTTTAAAAGGATGATTTTATTGAGTTCTGAATTGGACTCTAATTGCGCACTACAATTGCCAATAAATACAAGTGCGGTAATGAACGATAGGATAATTTTAAGTGTCATGAATATGTTGGTTTTGTTGGGAATTCATTTTGGAACAAAACTTATAAAATCTTTTATTTTATCCTAAAAAGTAACACGACAATAACCCGACAATGTCCTGACAATATTTATATCAAATTGAAATTCAGCTTACAGTATAGTTTTTGTTTTCTGTCTATTTCAAAAGCATTGCGCAGAATAATAAAGATGTTAGACAACACAATAACGATCAGAAGGATCATCGTAAATAATTTACCAAGCTTCATGAAAATGCCCAAAAGAAATACAATAGGTGCTATAATTGTCCAGAGAATTTGTACCGAAATAAGCTGTTTCGTTAAGTTGTTTTTTTGTTTCAATACAAGCATTAGAAGTACAGGAATTATAATATTAAGTGGTGGCATGACTATGAATAGAATTGATGATAGGTTTATTAATTTTAGCAGAGAATAGTTAATTAAAACAACATTCTTATTTTCTTTACAATGCTCGGTTATTGTGAATTTTTGGTAAGACTCGTTGACGATTAATTCTTTTTCTTTTACATCTAATGCTTTTGCGATAACGCGAAGAGTATGTCCTTTTGGTTCTTTTCCGGTTTCAATTCGTTGAATGGTACGCACTGAAATCCCTGATTTATTAGATAATTCTTCCTGCGTTAGATTTTGTAATTCCCTTATATTTTTTAATTTCGTCATTATCTAAGTTTATAAAATGTCTTTCGATTTCGGTTTTTATACTATTTACTTGACTGCATAGTTCGAGTTTCATTTGAATAGACTTTGGTAAATATAGATTATTTATTGTAATTTGAAAGAGGAGTTTTTTTGAGTCAAAATCAATTGATTTTCAATGACTGTAACGTGAAAAAAGTAGACTAATGTAATTCAAAAAAAAGAGGTGTTTCTATCTCTTTATCCCGAATTTGCTCTGATAATTTTATCATAACTCTAAAGTGTTTACGGCATGTAATATTTTCCAGCATGTTTGCCGCGGAGGATTCAACCGCGGATTTATTACTTCGTCCGTTCGTTATCGCTCAGTTAGTTCGCCGCGGTGAACGCATCTACCTCTAGCTGATGAAAGTAAAGTCGTTTATTCGATACCCTTCATAGATTTTATTTTTGTAAATCTTTTAATTTTGTGGATTTTGTATTTTATAAGACTCAATTAATTCATCTCTTTGTTTTTTTCTTTTATTAGATGATACAAATAAGCGTATCGAAATTCCCGATTTAACGACTCCAATCCCCATAAACAGAGTTCCGATTGATTGTCCAATTCCATTTTCGGCATTTCTTGAGTTTGAATAGGTGATAGCTCCAAATGCAGTTGTTAGAATGGAAAGCGAAGCGAAAATTATTGCTTCAGTTTTTCTTGTTCTTTGTATCTGTTCTTTTTCCAAAATATTCTTCAAATCAAGATAGTTCTTAGTTTGGTAGATGTCATTTGTTTCAGTTTCAATCTCAAAGGAACTTAATCTTCTCAATTCGTATTTTTTGAAGCTTTGAGAAATACAATTATTAAATACAAGTAACATTGATAAAGTTAGTAGTGTTTTTTTCATATTGTTTGTTTGTTTGTTTTATTTGATATTATATACTTATTACCTGAATTTTTTACGTTGTCAAATTTTTCTTTTATTTACTTTTTTTTCAAAATTACCGCTAATGTCAGCTCCCCTAAAAACCTTCAAAGGTTTCAAAACATCCTAACTATTTAGTAAATGTAATCGATTTGTCGTGCACTAAAAAGTGGTTTTATAAAATGGCTTGCAATTACAGTTAGAAATTCAAGGCCTAAAAAAGTTGTAAATGCACCATTAAGAAGATAGAAAATAAAGCCAATACTTTTAAGATTTTGATCAAATAAAGAATCAAAAATCGATATGAAAATACGTAAAGAGTTTCATGCTCAAAAGTGACGCAAAAAATGATCTACAGTAAATCTCAAGTAAGGTACAAGTGCAAGTAAGATCGTAAATTTTTTAATTTTGAGATGTATCTCAATAATAAAAAATAGCGGGGCAATGAAATTTCTACTAAAAATGGAAATCTCAAACGAATAAAAAAGGTGCTAAGTAATTCCTTTAATTGCCTAGCAATTCAATTAATCTATCAATAAGAGCTTCGCCTGTAAGGTTTTTGTCAATAATTATACCTTTTTGATCAATTAAAAAATTCGTAGGAATCGATTGTACGCCGTATTTTACTGCGATGTCATTTTGTTGTCCTTTTAAATCTGAAAGCTGTGTCCACGTTAATTTATCTTTTGCAATTGCCGTAAGCCAATTATCATTTTCTGAGTCTACAGAAACAGATATTATTTCAAAGTTTTTATCTTTAAACGCCTCATAAATTTTAATTAAATTTGGATGCTCTTTTCTACATGGCGCACACCAGCTTGCCCAGAAATCAAGTAAAATATATTTTCCTTCAAATGTGTCTGAACTTATTTTTTGCCCTGTTGAAGACTGTTGTGTGAATTTTTTTGCTGGGGTATTTACTTGTGCCGATTTTGCACCTTCAATTTTAGCGGCAATATTTTTCCCGTCTGGGCTGTTTTTAGCCCAACTTGGTAAAAGGGCAAAGTCGTTCGCAACTTTTGAATAATCTGCGAAAAATGTGGTAAACCTATTAAATGAGAACAAACTCAAAATAGAGGTTTTATTTGCCTTGAAATAGTCAAAAGACGTTTTAATATCGTCTTTTTTAAGGTCTTCAAAAATTACTCCTAATTTATTTAGGCCTACAGTATCATTTTTTGCTGTTAATTCACCATAAAGTGGGAAATATGTTGGTCGGATCCTGTCATTTTTTGTCAAATACGAAAAGTCATCTTGTAATGTAGATTTATTAATAAAAATAGTGTCGCTAGCTATCATTACCGATACAGTATTATTTGCTAACATTACTGAAAGTGGCGTAATTGTCTTTTTATTAGTAGCGATTGATGCTGCAACTGGCTGTGCTAAGATCTTGTTTAGTTGTAGTTGTTTTTTCGTAAAATCTAAACTGTCTTTGTATTTCACACCTGCAATTTCATAAGCAATGTACAACTTAGTAACCTCAGTATTTGTTGGAAGTGTTGCAGTAAGATTATAAAAAAATGATTTTTGAGCAAGAATCGTCACACAGTTCAACACTAACATTGTTATTATAATAGTTTTTTTCATTTGGTGTTTTTTATGAAAGTTAGTATTTATTAAAAACATCTTATTGGCAAGGGATTCTTTTGACTTTGCTAACGCATCATTTGCTAAAGATAAAAAATATAAGGCAATGAAAATGAATGCTTTAAAATATTTCACAATGTCTAGAAAGGAATGATGTTTTGCCGCGGTGCAAGTTAAATGGAGAACTTACTATTAAAAAGAATTGAAATTTATCAGGTTGAGCACGTGATCATGATTGTAATGCAATAGGAAATGTTGTTTTTAAGTCTTTCGTAATCTCGACTGCGCTCGATTTGACACAAACATGACTGTAATTTCAAAGACCGTTAGGTATTATTAAGGAGAGAATAACACCAAGGCTTTCTTTATCACTTAAGGGTTTACGGGTTTTTTTATAACGATTATTTTTACAAATACCTGTTATATTTGGTTCTGTAGTAATCCATTATTTTATGATTTTTAAGTTCGAGACTTTTAATATAATAAAGAGTACGCCGGATCTAACGATCAGGTACATTATTGCTCCTATTAAAGTTAAAATGGACACAATCAAAATAGGAAGAACACCGCCAAAGGTATATATCATGCCAACAACAAATCCTAGAAAGCATTCTGCTCGGTAAATTGGTAAGAAAAGTGAAGTAAGGATAAGGCCAATAATCATGTAAAGTGGCAATTCCTCAAATCCAGCTGTAAAAAATATAGAAAGTAGTATTCCAAAAATTAGAGCACTAAGGAATCCATAAAACACATTTGCTGGAATAGTAGTATCAAAACCGCTATTTTTGCTGATTCTACCTTGAATTCGGGAGAATAGGAACCATGTCAGTAATGGAATTAAAAAACCTCCCCACCAATTAGAAAACGCCGGTAAATCTTCACGATGCAATACGTGGTGGCTGGGCACACCTCCATGAAAATGATCCCAAACTAATAATGACCAGATTACAATTGCTATTATTGCTGTACAATACAATCGTGTTTTTAAAAAGTTTTGTCTCGTCATAAAATATAATTTTAAAAATTGAACTTATCCTTTATTGTATTTGTGGATCGACTTAAATAGGTAATTAATTTTCCATTATTGCCGGTAGTAGCTATTGTACTTACTCGTTTCAATAAAGCACACCATCATAAATTTTTTTATAATAGTTATAACGCAAGTTCTTCTTTTTTTTGTGAATTGTCAATTTTTTTAGTTTTATGAATGTTTCACTTTACATTGCAAAAAGATTTTACTTGTTCAAAATTATATGTTTCAAAAGCATTTTTCGCAACAAACGAAGAATCATCCCCGCACTACAAAGAAACAATCAAATCTTGCGGTATATCACTTTCTGGTTGTGCTAAATTTGTCATTTCTAAAAAATCGTTGGAAAACAATTGCGCCAACTCTGCAGAAAGCAATGAGTTTCTGTAGTTTTTCCATATTTTCATTTTGTTTCCAAACATGTGCTCAACAAGCCCAGGAAAGGCCCAATCTGAATTTTTCCCCCAGTGTATGGTAAATAAGATCCCATTTTGCATTAAAACTTCTATGATCCGTTTAGAAAATTCGGTTAAGCTTATTATGTTATTTGTTTTTTCCCATAATACACCATCCATTTCGAGCATGCATGTTATCGTAAACTTAGTAAAAGCTAAAGTAGCCTGTGATTGTTTTACAAAACGCATGGCAAAAATTCCAGGAATTGGCCCTTCGTCATTGACAAGTTTGGATAATAATTCTAGCGCTTTCGGTGAATCTTTATGATCAATACCAACCGAACAAGCAAATGCTGGCCCTTGATGTGGCGCATCCCAAAATATTTCTGCCAGAGTACCAGTGACTTCTTCATCGACTTGAGGCATTATTGTGTTTCTAAGTTGGTCTACTAGCCAAGGAATATTTTTTGGAAATTTCTCTGCTATTTTAGTAAATAATGTAATAAGATCCTTATAAATTGCTGTTTTTATTCTTGGAAATGGATCTGGATAGGGTAGTTTATATTCTTTTTTATACATCAGTTCTACTACATATTCATTGTCATTTCGATAAGGATTTACAAATATTTTGTAATGATAAGGCCGCAAGCCTTTGCCACTAGAATCTACCTCTTGTGGAATTGTAAAAGATGAATTTTCAAAATCCAATGTCTTAGCTAATTCTAAAGCGATGTTCTTATCAATTTTTTTAACATAACGTTTTAGCAAAAATCGATCTTCTGCTTCTATAACAACGCCGTGGATAAATCCGAAGCCTCCTAAACCAACTAAAGCCGCATTAAATAAATCATCATTTCTAATAATTCTGGTATTTATTTTCTGTAAGAATAACTGATTAAGTGCAGGTTTTGAGTGGCGTTCTAAATATACAATATCGTTTTTATTTGGACCAATTATGAGATTAATACCAACAACAAAATCCTGCACTGCTCCTGCATCTAGACCAGCACCATGAACTCCTGTGGAGATGCATCCACCAATGGTTTGACCGTTGCTGGCTCCACTGGCTTTTAATGATTTTCCATGCGCCGATAAAAAATTAGAAATTTCTTTAATTGTATTGCCACATTCTATAAAAAATAGGTTTTTGTGATGATAGTTAGTGTTTGCATGGAGGTCATCTGCATCGATCGTCATTTTTAAATTCATGTTACCATTGTAATGCATTCTGTCTTTATGGTGCGCAATGGCCGATAGAGACCAAGCGGAACCGTAAGCTCTAAATCCCTCATTATTATTGAGCGCTTCTTGAATTAAGCGTTGTATTTCTTGTGCACAATCATTGTAACGATCTGTGCTTGAAGGCATGTTTCCCTTGCCTTCTAACTCGGTAATATGTAGCATTTTTGTTGGAAACGGACCGTTATTATGAAAGGTATCCCACTCACCGATTGTAAACGTTTTTGTACTTGCCATAACATATTATTTAATTGGACTCTTTTAAACACACATATTTTATTTGTACTGTCTTTTTTTTTCCAAACGAAAAAACACTTCTTAATAAACCTCCAAAAGTGTTCCTGTATTCTACCGAGTGAAAACCGCGATCACCGCATTTTTCAAGTAAGGTGAATTCTTTTTCAAGTGTTTTTAATTTAATAACGGTGTCTATTTTAGTTACCGCTTTATGCCGATAAAAGCCTGCTACATTATTCATAGGATCGGGTTGTGGGACACCGCTAGTGTTGACCATTCGAACAGAATAACACGATTGTAAAAATGTTAACAGTAACAAAATGCAGCAAAGTTTAAGATTGTTTTGTATCAATTTCATAGCTAGCGTTTGTTAGTTTCTATTGAGATAATAAATATATTAATTAATCACGCGTGTAGTAAACTACTAAATATAATGTCTTAATATGTTTTTTTTAGATTGGTGATTGCTCTATTTATTGGCCAAAATTATTTTGTTTGTGATCATACTTAGTAATTTGATAACAAGTGAATGCAACTAAACGTATCTTATCAGTAAAAGTGTTGTTTACGCACAACCTAATTCTCAATTTCAAAGTCATTTATCCTTTCAAAATCTTTGGTATTTTCAGTAACTACTTTTAATTTTTTTTAGAGGCGGCAATACCAATTAATACATCAGATTCGTCATTTCAGCGTTGACCAAGATTATTAAGAAGAACTTTTTCTTCAGCGTACTTTTTTTTGGATTTAAAGATTGGAATTGTTACAATTCCTTTTAAGAAAACATCCACAGATTTATATGATTTTACGTTGTCATAATTGTTTCAGCACCAAACCTTTATTTTAAAACTGTTATTTCTAAAATAAAACCGTATTCTGAAGTCTTTTAATTTAAGTGTTTTGTCAACTTCAAATTTTCCATGCAAAATGGATTTAGATATTAGTATCAAATAAATAATATTAGAATTTTAATTTCTTTGTTTCTAAATTTTCTGCTTGATTTGACCTCTTTGTTTATTTCATCAGAACTTTTTTTTCGTTGAGAATTTAATAAAACACTTATAAAATTTATTTTCTTTTCTTTTTGTTTCCGCTTTTAATGATTTTTAAACTAGTTCTAGTTTGCTCATTATGTTCAAGCTTTCGAACAATCCGAAATAATTTTCTATTAAATTTTTATAGTAAAAGGGATCTTGAGTTGTTTGATTCAAATATATGAAATATTTGTTATTTTTCAATTTACTATAAATTTGTAAATGATAAGAATCTAAATATCAAATATTTATCGTTTTATTACTGATAAGTTAGCAGAATGGGAAGCACTACAGCAATATATAAAAGTTTGTTTTTTTGGAACTTTTCGAAAACGGATGATTTCGAAGTACTAAACCTTTAGCCAACATCGAATTTACCACGAAGCACAATCCCGAGTCTCATCGGGATCATTCAACCACTGAATCGCCAATTTTTTCTAGGTAGTTTTAGTGGTTCCGTTGATTTTCATTTTGACCGCTTTTGACAATTAACCAAATAGCAAAAGTTATTTCCCATGACCCTGCATGTCTAAAAAGATTGCTGCTCCATGCTTGTTAAATAGCTCCATCAAAAAACCAAATACAAAAATTGTATAACCGATAATTCCCCAAAGATGTTAAACGATTTTTACAATTCTATTGCTATCAGCGTTGTATTGCCAAAACAACCTGTAATGCTCCATTTGCTGTGACAAATACCACTAATTTTAACTACTTTTGTTAACTTTTAATTTAAGTATTGAAAGGTGTCTACCATTTTAAATTTAGGACTTCTCTGGATAAAATCTTTGAAATATGCGGTATGACTAGCTCCTAAAATAATAAAAACCCTATCATTTTCATTAAGTGGAATCCTATTTAAATTGGAATACATTCTGATATTTCTTTGATAATATTTTGTTGCCTCGTCAGCGCCTTCAAATCCTTTTTCACTACCTACATGTGCAAGCATTTCTGCGTTTACTTCTATCAAAAAGTCTAGAAAAGACTGCTGATTTGTTATTTTTAATTTTTCTAATAAATTCAACTTACTCTGATCGATATTAACATCAGGATAATATTGTAAGGGATTTTTATAATATTTATTGTGCCAAGTAGAGTCAATTGAATTTGTCATTTCGCTGCCAATATTATAATTGTAACTCATTTTATGATCAACCCCATAAATTCTTTTAGTGCCACTAATGCGTCCTAATTCATAAGCTAACAATTCAATTTCCGATGGATCTTTGAATTTCATTTTAGGATTAGAAACATATTCACTGTACTCGGCTTGGAGTCTATTGTCAAAGCTTGGAGGTCTTTCTACAATAATTACTGTTGGACGAAATTCAGATAATTTTTTTGCAATTTCTTTTATAGCCAGTTGATTTTTTCTATCATTTTCATCAAATTCTGTTGTGGTCGCATCATTAGTTAATCCCATGTGAAAAGTCCCAAAATTAAGAACAGGTATTTTTTTTAGGTCTTGATCTTCTTTGTTATTTAAAACAATATTTTGCGTATTTTTTTTCTCATTTAAGACACTTTGTGAATTCTTGCAAGAATAAATTGCAAGAATACTAGTTATTAAAATTGTTTTTTGTGCAGTTGTCATAATTGTAAATCAATATTAGTTGGTAGAGGTTTCGTTTTTAAATGGTCAGTTAATTTAATTGATTTTAAAAATCAAAAAGGTTTATTCAAACCTTTTTGGAGTAAATATAGTTGATTTATTGGTTGTTAAAAAGTAAAAAACACGCTACAAATGACTTTTGTTTCGCTTAAATAAAAAAGAGGCGTACTTGCCTCTTAAAATTCTCTCGCAATACTTTACGATAACTCCAAAGTGTTGACTGCATGTAAGCGGTTCCAGCTTGTCCGCCGCGGAGGATTCAACCGCGGGTTCATTGTTGGTTCGTCGCGGCGAACCCAACAAACGTCTCGCTGTTGTAGGCTGAGTTTATTATTCGTATTTGTATATTTTAGTACTTAGCATATTTTTTTCAAGTGTTAATCCATATGACCTTAAATCAATATTTAATTTTTCAAGTGATTCCTTACTTAAAATTAAATCGTAATTTTCATTAAGTCCAGTTTTGTTTACAATAACAATTTTAAAAGTAGAACTTACTTGTCTTATCAAATTATTAATATTGGAGCCTGATGAAATTAAATGACTTTCACTTTCGCTATTATGTCCTGTATTTTTTTCTGTTTTCCTTGAGATTTTAAGTTTAGATTTATTTGAAATTTTTAAACTGTAAACTGGCTCTTCTTTTCTGTAAATTTTCTCTTTTAGATTTAATCGGTTTAAAATTTTTATTTTTAATTCTTTTGGCAATTCTTTATTAGTTGTATTTTTATAAATTAAATTATAAGTTAAGTCATTAAACTTTTCTGAAATTTTAATTTGTTCTTCGGGAATATCCGTGAAATTAGAAATTATGTTAGAAAGTTTTTTGTTTTGGACAATATATTTTCCATTTGTTAAGCCATTTACAATCATTGATGAATTTTCATTTTTTGCTTTAACCAAGTAAAAAGTTGTGTCAATTTTTTTATTTTTTATAATTGTTATTGCTTTCTCAAAAAAGTCGTTTTTTAACGATATGTTCTTAGTATTAATTTTTGTTTTATTTACATTCAATTTTCCTCCTTTTAAAAATAGGTCAATTTTTTGTTCATTCAAATCTTCGGGTAACCCTTTCCATTTAATTACACCTTTATTATCTATTAGAACTGTTAATGGAATTGCCATTATTCCATTTTTTTCAACTTCTAAATCTCTATGTGTTTTTTTGGTTTGATCGCTTACAACTATCGTTTTGAACTCTATTCTATTTAATGTTGCTAGAACTTTTTCTGCTTTTTCGTCAGTCATTGAAATAAAAACTAGTTCTTTATTTGATTTATATTTTTCTTGTAACTTGTTTATGTGAGGAACTGCACTCAAACATGGACCACACCATGTTGCCCAAAACTCAATGATGATATACTTATCCTCAAAATTTTTGTTTTCCGGAATATTTAGAATGTAATCCGTAATATTTATTTTATGCTTTTTTTCTGAATTATTACAGGAATTTAAAAACATGAAGGCTGATAAAGAAAAAAGGACTATTTTTTTTTTCATTTTTAATTGTTTGGTGTTATTTTGCGACAAGGTCTACAACGTCAGTCTGTGAAAAACTTCCGTTTTGTTTGCATCAAATATAGTATTTTATTTTAGATATAAGCGAGAAAATTTTTACATTAAAAGATGCAACATATATCGGGAACAATTGTCAACAGTTACAAATAAGTAGTTTAGAAGATATAATTGCCGCAGATAATTTCGTGCGTTTTATTAAAGCTTTTGTAGAACACATCTCACTCGAAGCACTTGGTTTTACGGTACAAACTATAAAATCCGAAAGTTGACCCAGTTTTGACACTAAGTTGTTTCTTTGAATCTATTTACACGGTTACTTAAATGGACTTGAAGTTCTAGAAAGTTAGAAAAAGAGTGCGTTCGCATTATTGAATTACAATGGCTCTTAACAGATATTGAGCCGAATTATAACATCATTAACGATTTTAGAAATCAAGGCCTCGCAGTTAGTGAAATCGCTTTAAAAAATCAAGTTTATTGAACTGAAAAAAAAGAGGCATTTTTGCCTCTTATAATCTTTCAAATAATTTTTACGATAACTCCATAGTGTTGACGGAATGTAATCGGTTCCAGCTTGCCCGCCGCGGAGGATTCAACCGCGGGTTCATTGTTCATCTGTCAGACGCAGTGAGTATTTGCTGTTAGCAGATGCTTTTATAGTTCGATAAAGTCATTTGGAATACAGGCATTAGCAAACAGTTCCCCAAATTCCATTAATCTTCTTTCACTATTTATAAATACTCCTATTTGTCTTTTTGTAGCTTTGTCATAAATCACTTCTTGTTGACCAACTTGCCAAGTTCCAGCGAGATTTAAACTATTTAAATGATTCATATTCATCCAAATATTTTGAGGAAAGTCGAGTTTTTCCATGGGGAATTCTTCGCAGAGAGTTTCTTTATTTTTAAATTGATTTTTCTCTTCATTATAATCTGATTTTTGTTTTATTTTATAATTTTTATGTTTAAGATAAAACAAGATTACTGCTTCATCTCTACTTAATTGTTTGATTATACTTGGAAACGCTGGATGAGCCAAATCTTGTTTAGATTTGTCAATAGATATTGCTAAAAGATTTATAAATAATTCACTTAGTAAAGTATTTTCATATGTCAAACTTAAACCTTCTAATGTAGGAATTACAATTTGAGGATGACCTTCGATTAAGTTTTCTTTATCAACTCTTTCTGAAACTTTTTCCAAGTATCTTTCCCATCTGTCGTGCTGTTTTGCTAAGTATTCAAATGGAGCAAGTAAAAATCTAGAAGTTTTCGCAACACTCTCAAGTGATTTACCGATTTGTTTCATTGCAGGACTTAGAGCATCTACATACACTTTGTCAACAGGAATTAAACTTCTTATTTCATCTTTTATCATAATTTTCTGTTTTGTGGGTCAATATATTTGCCAACTTACTTATAGTGCCAATGTCACACAGTTTTGATACCAAAACAAAATGATAAGCGCATACTTTGTTTTTTTTTTCTTCTCCCCAAATATATAATTTAATTCCGAAAAAACTTATATAAGCTTATTTTTCATAAATAAAACCTTTAATTTATAAATGTACGGCAAACCACAAATTCTCTTTTTTCGCACTAATTCCTGAGACCCGCTTGTCTCTAATATTTAAGAGTGAATTCTGCGCGTCGGCGATGGCCACAAACAAAGATTACTTCGTTAGTGTGCTTTGCTCGGGTGTAGCGTTCAGTAGACTCGGGAGCGGGATAAGATTCCATAAAAACTATTCATTTTACTCCAAAAAAAAGACCTACCAGTTTGCACTTGCAGGTCTTAAATTCCCCTTCTGTGCAGGGGTTAGGGTAGAATTATTTAATCCGCTCAAAACTTCTTTCTACAAAAACCTTTACCAATTCTCCTTTTTATTTGGTTTTACAGTAATTTAGCTGAGAATAGTGCTTGTTTAATCGACGTAATTGACAATACTTAGTTTATCCAGCAATTTTTATGATACTATCTAAAATTTCGACCTTAAAATTTACTTTAGCATTTAAAGCACTGAAAACTCTTAAAATTGTTTCAACAGTTACATTAGTTGTATTGTTTTCAAGCTTCGAAATTTGTGCTCGTTGAACACCAATTAACTTTCCGAGTTCTTCTTGGGTCATGTTTCTGTCAAGACGAACTTTTTTTATTAAGTTTCCAAGTATTGCCATTTGAAGTTCTTGCTCGTAAATAGTCCTTTGAGCAGTTCCAGATTCTCCTATAAACTCGTCTTTAATTTGGTCAAAAGAGAACATTTCTAATTCATTTTCTTTATTTTTCATTTCTCTTATTTTTAAGTTCAAAATACCTTAATCTTATGTTATTTGCTTTTTCAATCTCTTTGTCAGGAACTTTGCCAGTTTTTTTAATTATTCCGTGAGTTGCTAAAACTAAAGTTTGCTTTGGCAATTCTTTAATGTTAGATTTAAATTTCTCTGTTTTATCCCAAAATGCAAAAATTCGGTAATGTGTTTTATTATACAATGTTCTAAATTCCCAAATTTATCCACTCAGCTTTTTAAATAACTCATTGTCAATTTTAATTCTCGATTTGTCAATATTGAAAATTATTTTGTTACGACTTTTATCTTCGATTTCTAGAAGAAATTCTCTTGCTTCTGTTAAGAATATTACATCAAACTTATTCATTTGCAATTCCATTTGTTTCCATTCAAAGATACAAGTTAATTTTAAACTTTCGGATACAGATTTATTTATAACATCCATTCTCTAAAGATAAAAATTATGTACTTTAAATTTTATGTGAAATAGGGTGCGGGGAAAAAGTTTGAGCGACTTCTTATTCGGTTTTCTTTTCTTTTAAGTTTTAACAAATTTTAACTTAATTCGTAACATCCTTTCTGATGCACTTATAAAACAAATCGCTCTAAAATAGCCCCGATAGTAGCGGAAATCCTTTGCTTGGGCGATAGCCAAGAGCAAAGATTGCAGCGAATAGCGGGACATAGCGCCTCATGAAAACCAATCATTCTGCTCCAAAAAAAAGACCCGCAAGTTTTCACTTGCAGGTCTTAGTTCCCGAACCATAAAGGGGTTAGGGGAGGACTATTTTATCAGCTCAAAACTTCTTTTTACAAAAGCCGTTAGTGCTTCTCCTTTTAAAAGGTTTTGCGATAATTTAGCTAAGTCAAGCGCTTGTTTGATCAAGCTTTCTTGAGCTGCTGCGTCTTTATTGTTTAAAATGTTAGTCGCTAATTCAGAATTAGTATTCACGACCAAATTGTACATTTCTGGCATATTACCCATTCCAAACATTCCGCCGCCACCGCCAGACTGACTCATTTCTTTCATTCTACGCATGAATTCTGGTTGGGTAATAATGAATGGAGATGCATTGCTGTCTAGCGCTTCTAGTTGGACACTGTATGTTTGTTTAGGAACAATGGCTTCTAGAACGGTTTTCAAGTTGGTTTGCTCTTCTTCGGATAATTTAGAAATCGTAGTTTCGTCTTTCTTAATTAAATTATCAATATGATCTGAATCGACACGTATAAAAGTCATGTTGCTGTTATCGCCTTCAATTTTTTGAATCAGGTGAGAGATAATAGGAGAGTCTAGCAATAAAACTTCATATCCTTTCTCTTTTGCAGTTTCAATGTAAGAGTGTTGCGCTTCCTTATTTCCAGCGTATAAAACGACTAATTTTCCGTCTTTATCAGTTTGATTTGCAGCAAGGTTTTCTTTGATTTCCTCCAGTGTGTAGAATTTGTCATCTACTGTTGGGTATAAAACAAAAGCACCTGCTTTTTCATAGAATTTATCTTCAGATAGCATTCCGTACTCTAGAACGATTTTGATGTCATTCCATTTTTGTTCAAAATCAGCACGATTTTCTGTGAATAATGATTTCAATTTATCCGCTACTTTACGAGTGATATAGTTCGAAATTTTCTTAACCGCAGCATCAGCTTGCAATCCAGAACGAGATACATTTAATGGAATATCTGGAGAATCAACAACACCTTTAAGCATCATTAAAAATTCAGGAACAATTCCCTCTACATTATCCGTTACGTAAACCTGATTTTGATACAACTGGATTTTATCTTTCTGAATTTGTAAGTCGGAACCCAATTTAGGGAAATATAAAATACCGGTTAAGTTGAACGGATAATCAACATTTAAGTGAATATGGAACAATGGCTCCTCAAACTGCATAGGATACAATTCATGGTAGAAATTCTTATAATCTTCTGGAGATAATTCGGTAGGTTGCTTTGTCCAAGCTGGGTTTGGGTTGTTGATGATGTTATCAACTTCTACTTCTGTAAAAGTTTTGTCTTTATCCTCTTCGGCAACTTCTTCGCCCTTTTTTTGTTCAATTTTTTCTGTCTTTGTTCCAAATTTAATTGGAATAGGCATAAACTTATTGTACTTATTCAATAAACCTTTGATTTTAGAATCTTCAAGAAATTCCAAAGAATCTTCGGCTATGTGCAAAATAATTTCGGTTCCACGAGTGGTTTTGTCTGCTGGTTCTAATGTAAATTCTGGGCTTCCATCACAAGTCCAGTGTGCAGCTGGTTCGTCTTTGTAAGATTTAGTGATGATCTCCACTTTTTCAGCAACCATAAAAGCCGAGTAGAAACCAAGTCCAAAATGTCCAATAATTCCAGAATCCTTAGCTGAATCTTTGTATTTGTCTAAGAATTCTTCCGCACCAGAAAAAGCAACTTGGTTGATATATTTCTCTACTTCATCTGCAGTCATTCCTAAACCTTGATCGATTATGTGGAGTTTTTTACCTTCTTTATCGATTTTCACTTCAATCATTGGGTTGCCATATTCTACTTTGGCTTCGCCAATGCTAGTAAGATGCTTTAGTTTTAACGTCGCATCAGTACCATTGGAAATTAACTCTCTCAAGAAAATCTCGTGATCACTGTATAGGAACTTCTTGATTAAGGGAAAGATGTTTTCAACCGAAACATTAATTTTGCCTGTTGTCATATTTTGAATTTTTAAGTTTGTTTTAATGGCTAGTATTCTTTCAAACACAGTACCACTTATATATTAGGTGACAAAATGTCGGAAGTGATAATTTTAATAAAATATAATGTAATTTTGCAACAAAAATCTGTAACCCCCCACTTACCTTTGTGTGAGTATTAATTCATTAAAATTAAGAAAAATGAAAAAAGTTATTCTAATATGTGTAGTAGCCGTATTGATGTTTGCTTGTAAATCACAATCTGCTACAAGCACTAGTACCGACAGAAAAGCACAGATCGCGATCAAAGGAAATTGGGAAATTAGTTCCGTTACTTATCCAGGATCGCAATACATCAAGGTAAATACTTTTCAGTTAGCCGATTCAGAATGTTTTGTAGGAAGTACGTGGAAATTCGTTTCTAATAATAACAAAGGCGTGATGGCGTTGACAAAAGCGGATTGCGCTGCGTTCAGTTCGCCAATCACTTGGTTTGTAAATGACAACGGGCAGTTTGTTCTTAAAGTTTTATCCGCTGGCGAAAAAGCGAAGAAAGTAAGAGATGGATACGTTTTAGGCCTTGCTAATCAAACAGAAACTTCATTCCAATTGATTGATAAAATCGATGTTGGCGGAAAAATGACTGATGTAGTTTACCAGTTTCAAAAAGTTAATTAATAAATAAATTCAGTTATGAAAAAGATTTCAGTAGTTGCGATTGCAACAATAATGGTCATAGGTTCAATATTTACTAGTTGTGAAGCGATAAAAAATACAAATCAAAAACAAAGAGGAGCAGGAATAGGTGCTGTTGCCGGTGCTGTACTTGGTGGAGTTCTTGGAAACAACCTAGGTAAAGGTGGTAAAGGCGCAATGGGAGCTGTGTTAGGTGGAGTCGTAGGTGGAGTTGCCGGTGGCGTGATTGGTAACAAAATGGACAAGCAAGCAAGAGAAATTGATGCGGTGCTTCCTGGTGCTGAAGTTGTACGTGTAGGTGAGGGAATCAAACTTGTTTTAAATGAAAACGCAGTGCGTTTTGATACAAACAAATCCTCTTTGACTGCTGCTGCAAAAGCTAATTTAAATAAATTAGTTCCTGTTTTTGGAGAATATCCTGATACTAATATTACAATCTATGGTTACACTGATAATACTGGTGCGGCAGAATATAATTTGAAACTTTCAGGAGAAAGAGCGTCAGCAGTGAGAAATTATTTAACTGGAAAAGGTGTTTCTTCAAGTAGATTTCAAGTGACTGGTTTAGGAATTGCTGATCCAATTGCATCAAATGAAACACTGCAAGGAAGAAGTCAAAATCGTCGTGTCGAATTTGCTATTACTGCAAATGATAAAATGATCAAAGACTCCGAAGCGGAAAGCAAAAATTAAAAAAAAATATTTTTAAAAAAGAGGTTGTTTCGTCACGAAGCAACCTTTTTTTGTACCCAAATTTTTATGACAGTTTTTTAAAGTGATCTAAGGTAAGAAAGTAGCCTCTAGTTTGTTGCAAAGAATAATTTAAATAAGTTACAATTTCTTTAATTTTGGTACGATCAATCAATTCCATTTATATTTTTAGGAAGGTCTGTTTAATACAATTTGTGTTTTAATTTTACATAAAAAAAGTTTTTATATTTAGCGCTTTATGTGTTGCCTAGTCGAAGGGCGAAACCTAATCTATAATTGATGCGTAATCTCGACTGCGCTCGATTTGACAAAAATAAAATAGTAAGCAAATTAAGGAAAGTTAAGCTTTATGGTAACTTATTAATTTTTGCTGCAAAAAAACTATTCTATATTCATAATTCGGATGCTTATTAAAGTACATTTTTATAACCCTAAAGAGCACGATTTGCGACTCGGAGCCTTGGTGGAAAATGACTCACAAACCCACATAAATCGTGGTGTAAATAAATTAAACATTGTAAATTTGCACTTTTAAATATTGATGATGCTTGAGATAAAAGACATAACGTTTACTTACATTGACAAACCGGTTATTGAAAATATCAGTTTTACAATTACAAAAGGTCAAAACACGGCACTTATTGGCGAAAGCGGTTGCGGTAAAAGCACTTTGCTAAAACTCATATACGGATTGTACAATTTAGACAGCGGTGAAATCACATATAATGGAAATCCTATATTAGGACCAAAATTTAATTTAGTTGCAGGAGAAGATTACATAAAATATTTAGCGCAAGATTTTGATTTGATGCCATACATTACTGTGGAGGAAAATGTGGGTAAGTTTTTGTCTAATATGTATCCTGAAGAAAAAAGTGCTCGTGTGCACGAACTATTAGACATGGTTGAAATGACTGCTTTCGCAAAAGTAAAGGCAAGATTCCTAAGTGGCGGTCAGCAGCAAAGAGTGGCGCTAGCGAGAGTTTTAGCATTAGAACCAGAAATTTTATTGCTTGACGAACCTTTTAGCCAAATTGATTCTTTTAGAAAGAATTCTTTACGTCGTAATTTATTTCGCTACTTGAAAGATAAACGAGTGACTTGCATTATTGCAACGCACGACAGCACAGACGCATTGGCTTTTTCTGATGAAACGATAGTGATTCAAGACGGAAAATTAATGGCAAAAGCCAATTCAAAGACGTTGTATGAAAATCCAGCAAACAAATATATTGCATCACTTTTTGGTGAAGTGAATGAATTAAAATTATCGCAGTTAATTCCTCTTGAAGACGAAGAAGATCAATTACTATTATTGTACCCGCATCAATTAATAGTAGTGGATAACGGGATGATGCACGTAGTTGTAAAACAATGTTATTTTAAAGGAAGTCATTATTTAATCAAAGCAGCTTTTGAAAGAAGAGCTATTTTCTTCGAACATGATTCTGAGTTAGAAGTGAATCAAGAAGTTACTTTGATGATGTCATGAAAAAAGGTTTTTTATAATATTTAAGTAGGCTTTATTATTATTTTAGAAGCTGGATCCGCTAATAGCTTAATTTAAAATATTGATTGTTAGAACATACTTTATTTGCCGTTTTCCTGCAAGGTCTTTTTTTGACCTTGTAGGTATAATTTTATAGATTTTTAGACCATAAATGTTTTTAAAACCTTTTTGTAACAAATAAACTGATCAGCACTAAAAAAACTTATAATCCAATTTCTATCATATTAAAAGCCCTGAAAATCAGTAATTTCAGAGTTTCAATTTATTTTAGTAAGCCTTTCAACTCCATAGGATTTTTCTGTGGCGATAAAAATTTTTTTCGCCACAGATTCACAGATTTTGAATTTGTGATAGTAACACAGAAGTTACTGCACTTTACTTGATCTTTTAAAGCATTTGCCATGAAGACTCTAAGACACCAATTTCATTTAGCTTAGTAGTAAATTCACTTTTGCAAAAATTTTGTGGCTTCGTGACTTTGTGGCAATAAATCCTTTTTTTATTCCTTAGCAGTATATAGCTTACTTAACTTGATTTTGTAAAGCATTTGCCACGAAGACTCTAGGGCACCAATTTCATTTAGCTAGGTAGTAAATCCACTTTTGTTAAAACTTTGTGCCTTCATGACTTTGTGGCAATAAATCCTTTTTTTATTCCTTAGCAGTAAATCGCTTATTTTAAATTTTTTTTAATTAGTTCTTCAAATACTTCTCTAAAAACTGATCTTGTTCCCAAAGCAAATGAAGTATGTTTTCCTTCCCAACATATCCATGAGATTCTTTTGGTAAAATTACCATTCTAGCGGGAGCACCTAATCCTTTCAAAGCTTGGAAATAACGCTCTGTTTGCAATGTAAAAGTCCCAGGATTGTTATCAGCTTCGCCGTGAACTAAAAGCATTGGTGTTTTCATTTTGCCAGCATTCATAAACGGAGACATCGCATTATAGACGTCTGGACTTTCCCAATAGTTACGCTGCTCACTTTGAAAACCAAAAGGAGTTAATGTTCTATTATAAGCACCACTTCTAGCAATTCCGCACGCAAAAAGATTAGAGTGGGTTAATAAATTAGCAGTCATAAAAGCACCATAAGAATGACCGCCAACTGCTACTTTTTTTCTGTCAATGTAACCCAAAGCATCTACAGCATTGATCGCTGCTTCGGCATTATCAACTAACTGCGTGATAAAATTATCATTTGGTTCCGTTGTTCCTTCGCCAATAATGGGGAAAGCAGCGTCATCAAGAACGACATAGCCTTTAGTTACCCAATAAACGAATGAACCATAACTAGGAAATGTAAACTCATTTGGATTTTGGGTTACTTGTCCTGCTGAATTTTTGTCCTTGTATTCTGCTGGGTAAGCCCAAATTAACAAAGGCATTTTCTCTTTTTTTGCTTTGTCATAACCAACTGGCATATACAAAGTACCAGATAATTCAACGCCATCTTTACGCTTGTATTTAATCACTTCTTTACTGACGTTTTTGATGCTTTCAAACGGATTTTTAAAATCAGTAATTGGTGTTAACTTGTCTTTTTGTTTGATATTTCTTAGGTAATAATTTGGATACTCATTTTTAGATTGAATTTGCACTAAAACAGTTCCTTTCTTGAAATCCTCAATTTCGATTATGTCTTCTTTTTTATCAGTGAAAGTTGAGGTGTAAAGTCGGTTTGATTTTAAAGTTTTTAAGTTAAATTCAGTAATAAACGGGAACTGACCATTTTTAGTAAATCCATCACCAATAAGAAAAGTATTTTCATTTTCTATTGCCAAAACATATCGATTGTACTGATTTTTTCTTGTTTCGAAATTTCCTGGATCAGAATATACGTCTTGTGAATTTCTATCAAATATTACTTTTGGAGCTTGACTTGGATCAGACGGATTGATTAAATACGTTTTTGTATTTCGACTATCATACCATTCATCAGAAACGATAGCAATGTTATTATTGCCCCAAATCATTCGGTCATAACGTTGAGGAGTTTTAACTAATGAGGTAGGAGCAGTAGTAAAAGGAGCATTCCACAAGAAAACTTCGTCTCTAAAAGCTACATCGTTTGCAGGATCTCCGCCATCTAATGCTTCCGTAAAAACTAAAGTCGCAGGTTTATCTGCTCTCCAACTCATGTTTCTTTTTCCTTTGCGAACTGCCATAAACCCTTTTGGAATAATTTCGGTCAACGGAACTTCATTAACAACTTTCACTTCTTTTCCAGCACTGTCGTAAATAGCTGATTTAGATGGAAATCGACTAAGTGGAACAATGTATGAAAATGGTTTTTGAATTGTGGTTACCATCAAATAATTACCGTCTGGCGAAAAACTTTCTCCGGCATACATTGCTGCTTTCATAAATAGAGTTGCCGTTCCATTTAGTTTTACTTTGTACAATTCAGATGTCATGATGTTCTCAAAATTGATTTCATCGTTCTTGTTTTTCAACATATCTGGATAAGTTCTGTTTTGTGATTTTGCTCCGTCGGCATTAGAAATTATTGGACCTGCAGGCAAATCTTTTTTAGAATCTAATAAGGCCGCTCTATTTTTTGGAAGCATTTTTACTAGAATAGTCTCATTGTCATTCAACCAGCTAAACGGACTCCCGATGTTAGCATTGACAATTGCTTCGGTTAATTTTGTGGCTTTTGCCAGAGCGACGTCGATAACCCAAAGTTCAACTCCAGAAGCTGTAGTATGAGAAAAAGAGATTTTTTTATCATTTGGTGACCAAGCGATATTACTTATACGAGGATTTTCAGGTAAACCAGCAACTTGCATTTCGTTTTTGTCATTTACTTTCCTTAATTTAAGATTATTGATGTACGTGACTGTACTCGAGATATTAGTTACAGGATTGATTCGTAAACCTCCTAAACGCAATTCATCTTGGTTTAAATCATCTAAGGTTTTGTATGTATTTCTGTAAGATAATAACAAATATTCTTTTTTAGTATCCATCGATACGGCTGGTGCTCTTTCAAAATCAGCTAATTCCAGAATGGATTTAGATGGTTTTTGGTAACTCAAGTTTTCCTGAGCAAAGGTAGTTAAGCTCAGTCCTAAAAATAAGAAAAATGGAATTTTTGACTTCATAAATTGAATGATTTTAAATTAGCGATAGTAGAATGTATTATGATTCGAAAATAATGCAATATTATTACATTTGAAAGCGTAACACTTTTTTTAACTTTTTTGCAATATCAATTGCTGTTCATTTTTCGAATAAAATAAAAGCGCAAAAATTAAAAAACAATGTTCAAACAATATCACTTTGCATAAATGGAATAGTTCGCCTTAAAATTAATTTATTTTTTAACTCTAAGTATTCTAGTTTTAATTATTAAAAAAGCGGTTCTTTGTAAGTTGAAATTTTGACAATCGTTTTAAATTTACAACAGGTTTATAATAAAAATAATAATATGTATCATTCAAAAATAACAGGTTTAGGATTTTATGTTCCTGACAACGTAGTGACTAATGATGATTTATCAAAAATCATCGAAACTAATGACGAGTGGATTCAGGAAAGAACGGGAATTCAAGAGCGAAGACATATTATTCCAGGAGAAGATACTACAACTTCAATGGGCGTCAAAGCTGCTGAGATTGCAATTGAGCGTTCTGGATTAGATAAACACGATATTGATTTTATTGTTTTTGCAACTTTAAGCCCTGACTATTATTTTCCTGGACCAGGAGTTTTAGTACAGAGAGATTTAGGTTTAAAAACCATTGGCGCATTAGACGTAAGAAATCAGTGTTCTGGTTTTATTTACGCTTTATCAGTTGCCGATCAATATATTAAAACCGGAATGTATAAAAACATTCTAGTTATTGGATCCGAGGTACATTCATCAGGATTAGATATGACTTCTCGTGGTCGCGGAGTTTCGGTAATTTTTGGTGATGGAGCAGGAGCTGCAGTTTTAAGTAGAGAAGAAGATTTGACTAAAGGAATTTTGTCTACACATTTACATTCTGAAGGGCAGCATGCTGAAGAACTGGTTTTGAAAGCACCAGGAATGGGTGGTCGTTGGGTTTCAGATATTCTTGCTGATAATGATCCAGATGATGAAAGTTATTATCCACACATGAATGGACAATTTGTATTTAAAAATGCGGTAGTTCGTTTTAGCGAAGTAATTAATGAAGGTTTACAAGCAAATAATCTGGAGGTTTCCGACATAGATATGTTAATTCCGCATCAAGCCAATTTGAGAATTTCTCAGTTCATTCAAAATAAATTCGAGTTAAGCGACGATCAAGTCTTTAATAATATTCAAAAATATGGAAATACTACGGCAGCGTCTATTCCTATTGCATTGACCGAAGCTTGGGAACAAGGAAAGATTAAATCTGGTGATACAATTGTTTTAGCTGCTTTTGGAAGCGGATTTACTTGGGCCAGCGCAATTATAAAGTGGTAGTGTAAAAATTAATTTTAGTATATTTTAAATTATACTCTTATAATTATTTTAAGCCTACGTAAATTATTGCGTAGGTTTTTTATTTAAAAGTAAAATCGATTGATTAAATTTAAAAAAAAAGTATGACTGTAATATTATTATTAGCCGTTGCAATAATTGTTTTGGGATCTTATTTAAAGAATGATTACTTAATTGTTAGAGAGATAATAATTAAGAAACCAAAACAACAAATTTTTAATTACATAAGACTGCTTAGAAATCAAAACGAGTATAGTTATTACAATCGGAAGGATCCAAATACTGTAAAGTCTTATTCCGGAACTGATGGTGAAGTTGGTTTTACGTATTCATGGAGTAGCAAAGTAAATAGTATTGGCACAGGAACCCAAACCATATCAAAAATAGTTGAAGGAGAGGAAATTTGCTGTGATATCCAATTTACAAAACCTTTACCTCTAAAGTCTGTTGCTATAATTTCACTGACAGCAATTAATGAAAACGAAACCAAAGTCACTTGGACTTTTAGCAGTTTTTATAATTTTCCGCTGAATGCTATTATTTATTTTGTTAATCTTGAAAAATTAATAGGTAATGACATTGCTAGTAGTTTAGTGACTTTGAAGGAGAATCTTGAGCGATAATTTTTATAATTAAGTAATTCAGTTGATTTTTTTACAAAATCAATATTTAAAAAATGGTATCATTTAATTTGTTTACCGCTGAATTTCTTGACACAGAAAAAATTAATGCAATTTCAGTTTTGATTATTAAGGTTTTTTCTTTAGTGATTACTTTTAATTTTTAGAAAAAAAACAATTCATTACTGAAGATAAAGTTCATTTACTAACTACTGTTGTAGTTTTTTGCAAAAGTAAGCCATAATAAACTTCCGCTTGCACCGAATCTTCCCCATTATTAATTGCTATCGATATTCTAATTTAACTACTGATAATTTAATTCAACTATTTCTGTTTAGTTATTTTCAGATCAAAAAAAAATCGAAACTGTTAGTTCCGATTTTTTTAATAATTATTTTTTCTTTGCCTTATTCTTTGATTTTTTCTTTTTGGCAGCTGCTTTTTTCTTAGCTTTTTTTTCTTTTAATTTCTTTTTGACCTTTTCTTTTTTAGCTTTCTCTTTTTTCTTTTTCTGCGCTTTTTTCGCTTTTTCTTTTAGTTTGTTTTTTGCTTTTTTCTCTTTCTCTTTGCTTTTGTCGCTCATCTTTTTTAATTTTTTAAGATTTTTTTTATCTAACTTTTTCGTAGCCTTAAGATCTAACATTTCAGCTTGGATTAGTTCGTCAATGCTGACAATGTCATTTTTCTTTATATTGGTTGCAGTTTCTGCTGATATTTTAGTTACTGTTTCCTTTTTAGCGGCTGGTTTTTTTACAGCAGGATTTTTTACAGCAGGATTTTTTATAGCAGGTTTTTTTACAACCGGATTAGAAACTGCCGTTGTTTTTTTTACTACAGGCGGAACAGTTTTGCTAGTTGCTTTTTCTTCCTCAGTATTGCTTGTGCTCATTTGATTATTTTCTTCCATATTAAAATTTTTATAGTGTTAATTAGCTAATTGTAAATATTTTGTTATGTAAATGTAAAGAAATAGAATCAATTTGCAATGTTAAGTTTTTAATTCGTGTTAAAATTTAACATTGGATTTCATCATTTTTGCATTGGTAATCAAATAGTTGTATAAATTTAGTGAAATAAAGTCAACCGCTAGATTTACCGCGCTGTCAGAACCTTTGACTTTAATGGTAGTTTTGTTCGGACGTCGAAATAAGTGTGGTTTTTTATCCGCCATTTTATAAATAAAATGAAGATTACTATGGTAACAATTAGATTATCCAATAACAATTCAGTTCTTATTTTTCAACTACTTATTTCATTCCCGAAACATTATACTCAACCTCTTTTAAATTAAATTTTCCGTACACAAATTTTCCATCAGGATAATGCCAAATCGTCTCTCCATAGGTCATAATGTTTATGCCGTTTAAGTTTTTATAATTGCTTACTGGAGTAGAAAAAGGATTGTTATTGACATCGCGATCTGTAGAAATAAAATCAATTAATTGTCCTTCTTCATTAAAATACAAAATGGCTGAAATGGTAATTTTGTCATTTGTAAAGATCGCTTTTGCCGAACTGCTATTAATTATCTGCCAAGAAATCCGTTTATCAATTAATGTTGCAGGAGCCATTAAACACATATCGTTAAATAGTGTTACGGTTTCTGCTCGATCCATTTCTTTTCCTGATTTTTTAACTACCGAGAATAGCCCAAAGAGTCTAATATCCATTATTGCATTAGCATTTGAATATTTGTGATAACCCGGAACTGTAAAGCCTTTGATTTTTGCTTTCATAAAAAACAGTCGGGTAGGATTGTCAAAAAAATTATATTGTTCACAAATAAAGGGAAAAAAATCTTTGCCTTTTTCTCTCATTTGGCCTTCAAATGCAATGCGCATATTTTTTACTTTTGGTTTATTTACAACCCCAGCATATTTTAAATATCGTTTTACAGGTTCAGGCAGTGCAGTTAAATCTGTTTCTGTCAACAAATCCATTTCTAATGTATTGGTTCTTTGAAGGTTTACATGGACATCTTTATGGTAACTTTTTTCAAAATGAAAACTTCCATAATTTAGTAACACAGCAACAAGAATAATTATATTAGCAATTGTTCCAAATTTTGCATCTTTCCAAACCGCAAAAATCAATAATTGTGAAATTACAATGGCTGTAATTCCAACGATCATCCAAGCTTCTTTTTTCAGTAAGAATAAAATGGTGACAAATAGAAACAGAAATGCAGTTCCAAGCCAAAGCAGTCCAACAGGTTTTGAAATTTCTTTGCTAATTTGGGATATAGTGCCGAAGTTGAACGCTTTTGCAAACCCAATAAAATGTATCAGTCCGTGGATTACAATAAAAAAGCTTAAAATGTATTTTAACATAATCGATTAAAATTTTTGCTTTATTAAAGCTTTAATAATCTTCATATTCCTCTTATGGTTTTTTCTGGAAATCATTTTTTAGAAATTTTATATATTCTTGCTTGTCTTTCTGATTACTTTTTATCAAAAAAACAATTAATGCAATCGCAGCAATAATTACCGGAATTATAATGTAATAGTTCATAACTTATTATTGTGTTGATGATCTATAAAATGATAGAATTTGAATTTTATTTAAAATTGAAAGGTGTCAAATTATTTTGTTAAAACAGTAAAAAAAAGAGGCTAAAATCGTAAGTATTCATAATGATTGAATCGTATAGATGTGTTTCTGCTTACTTCTTATTCATCAATAAATCTGGATGAAAAACATTCTTAAAATTTTTAAAGAAAGATCATTTGCTTCGGAACTACTAATTTTAAAATTTGCTTGTAGCGGTTTTTTTAATAAAACTCAAGCGGACATGTAATTTATAAGCCTTAAAATCAGCGCCTAGATAGTTAAACATTTTTTTTATATCATTCAAAACAATTACGTTATACAAATGATTTCTACAATCTGTTTGTTTAATTGTAGTTTGGTTCTTAAAAAGAGATGAAAATTTGTTTTTTAACAACAATTATTTACTTTTTTTAGCTTTAGCCTTTCCTTTGGGAACACAATTAGGGACTTTTTTTCCACCTTTAGTTTTTGTTCCAAGTTGATTATAACCCTTCCAGCAAGGGTCATCCTTTTTTTTAGTGCTTTTTTTTGCTTTTGCCATGATAAATAATTTTTTACTTTAACTGCCTTAGAAATCAAGTATAATACATTTTTATGTACTTAAATAAACAATATATTTCGCAATTTCAAATTGCTCATTTTTACAATAAACACCATCATTGTTTATTCAACTTCACTTCTTTATTCCAAAGGTAGAAGCTCGAAGCTTTTAAATATTGAGCGTTGTCTGTGACCAAATCGCGCTATTTAATAGCATTTCCTTATCAGTCAAAAACTTGTTTACGATGATTTTAGAAATATATTGTATTAACCAATTTATGCCGTAACCACAATTTCAGATTCTACCACAATGTTTGATTTTACGGAATTAGAAATCAAACAATTTTTTTCACTCATTTCTAAAACTCGTAGCGCTTTATCAGAATCTTCGGCGTCGGCAATTGTAAGAATTGGTTTTAATTTTATTTCAGTCACCGTATACATTTCATCGATTTTTTCTACGATTCCAATTGCATTGCATTTAATACTTTCATATTCTAATTCTGAATTATCGGCAATAGCAAAAAAAGTATTCATTACGCAACTGCTTATTGCTGCTACAAATAAATGTTCTGATGACCAAATATTGGGCTCGCCTTTCGGGAAGTCAGGAGGTGTTACAATTTCTATTTTTTGGTTTAAAACCGGTGAAGAAATTATTCCTTTTCTGTCTTGTGTCCATTCAAAATTGACTTCATATTGGTGTGTGTTTTCCATTGTTTTAATATTTATTAATTACAAATTAAAATTACTGTCTTATGTATGCAACGGATGCAAACGCCTGACAAAACTTTCATAAATTTGCGATATTTTTTCTTGAGTTAACGATGTTTTGTTTTATTTGACATTCCTATTTTTTAGCGCTTGTTAAAATAATATTAGAAATATTCTATAAGTTTCTATTTTTAGATAACAGAAATAGCCTGAGTATCTGTACAAATTCATTGACTGAATTTTTTTAAATAAGCGCATCTTAAACAGATATTATTGGTAATTTGTTTCGTTTAATGTTTTGATTAATATTGAAGTTATTATTGATTTTTGGGAACTTTAATAAACGAATTTTTATTCTAGAACTAAAAATAAAACCTCACAATCGCAAGGTTTTATTTTCAAAAAATTTAATCTTTTGGCAATAATACTTTGTCAATAACATGAATGATCCCATTTGATGCTATAATGTCAGTAGCTACAACATTTGCGTTTCCCACTTTGACTTTTCCATCTTGTATCATAACTTCTAAATTACCGCCTTCAACTGTAGTTAGCTCTTGACCATCTTCTAAATCGGCCGCTGTCATTTTTCCACTTACTACATGATAAGTTAAAATTTTAGCCAATTTTGACTTGCTTTCGGGCTTTAGTAATTGATCTACATCTGATTGAATGGCCGCAAAGGCAGCATCGGTGGGAGCAAAAACTGTAAAAGGTCCATCTCCCTGTAAAGTTTCAACTAATCCAGCAGCTTGTACTGCTGCAGCTAATGTTTTGGCTGATGTTGTAGCTATTGCTACAATGTCATTTTGCATTTCGTTTTCCATTTTCTATTGTTTTTTTTTAGAAAAATAATTTTTTCTAATTGTAAAATTGGATAAAATCTAAAAAAAAAGTATTGTAAAATAATTATAAAAAGTTGTTTATTTCACAGTATTGTTTAAACAACGAAGTCCTCTGTAATTTTTTTTACCACGATAAATTATTAATTTAGAGCAGTTTAAACAGTAAAAATATCGAAAGTTGTCACTGAAAGTTAAAATACTAAAATATACGATCGTTAAATTTATCATAATCTCTTTTTGCAACAAAATAATTTTAATAGTTAAAAACCGAATCAACAACAAAGCGAAATTTGGGCTGCAACATTATTTACTTATTTTGATAAGCATATTCACTGGAAATGAAAATAAATTTGTTGATCATCGACCGAAAAATTATTATTACCACAGTTTCGGTTAAAAAAATTAGTGCCTTTGCGAAATCTATCTGTATCGTTCATCAACCTTGTAGTTAAAAAGTCTTTATAATTATTGAGCTGACAATCCACCATCTATAATCTGAGTGGTTCCAGTAATAAATTGACTATCATCACTCGCAAGAAATAAAACTAATTTGGCAATTTCCTCAGGTTCCGCATACCGTTTTAATGGTATAATTGCTTCAAATTCCTTTTGTATATCTGCCGCATTACCTGATGACACGCCTTCTTCAATAGATCGCATCATTCTATTGTTAACAGGTGAAGGATTTACCGAATTTACGCGAATTTTTCTTGTTGCTGCTTCAATCGCTGCACTTCGCATGATGCCCACACCGGCATGTTTGCTTATTATGTAAGCACTCATATTAGCCGAACCTAATATTCCTGCAACGGATGAAGTCAGAATTATGCTTCCGCCGTCATTCATTTGGGGTAATGCATATTTATTTCCTAACCACATTCCTTTGACGTTAACCGCGATCACTTTATCAAAAATATCTTCAGGATAATCTACTATTGGTTTTACAGCACCTTCAATTCCAGCATTGTTGAAAAAAATATCAATTTTTCCAAACAGTTTTACCGTTTTATCAATATAATGCCGTACGTCAACAGCTTTTGAAACATCGGCAACACAATGTTGTACTTGTTCACTGTTTAATTCTTCTACAGTTTTTTTTAAAGAATCCTCAGATAAGTCAACCAACATCACTTTAGCTCCTTCATCTAAAAATAGTTGAGCAGTAATTTTTCCAATACTACCAGCTCCGCCAGTTATAACTGCTACTTTATTTTCTAATCTCTTCATTTCGTTTTAATTTATAAATTGTTTGTATGCCTCGCAGTTTGCTTAATCTATAGTAATTCTTTGTATTTATTAGTTTGAATCTCGCATTGTTTTTCAGTTTCAAACCATTTTTTACCGATAAAAAATTCAAAGTTGTTACTTTTTATTACGCTTTATCTTCATCCAAATCATTATGATTATCTCCGCCCAAACTATAATAATTATTTTCTTCGTCTTCACTTCCAATACTTTCTTGCTGGTCATCTAGTTCTGAACCCGGAACATCTAAATCGCTTCCTGTCATCGTGTCCTGAAAATCTTTTTTGTTCGTTCCGTCTACCGTTTCGTATGGCGTTTTGTTTTTAGAAATATTTTCAGGATTTAAATCTGCTTCTTTAGTAAATTGTTGGTAAATATCTTCTTCTGCTGGATAAATTTGAAGGTCTGCGTATTTAGCGTTTTTATTATCACTGAGTTGTATGTTGCCATCATGTGTTTGAGAATACTGATGAACAACGTCCCTTAATGATTGATAGTACTTTTCAAAATTTTCAATTTTTATTTTTTCATCTTCAGAATTATTTGCTGGCATTTCAGAAATATATTTGGAAAGCTCCGGATATTCTTCTAGAATTTTGGCAGTAAAATTGATGATCTTTTGTTCTAATTCTTTTATAGTTTCCATGTTGATTTGAAATTAGTTTGTTAATTTGAAACTGTATTTGTCAGCAAAAATTTGTACTAAATAATATTTTAAGCGTAGCGTTTTTCTAAATAATTAAAGACAGAAATAAAGATCCTAAATTACTGATGAAATAGTGTTACACAATTTTTGAGATTCATTGTTATATTCACACTTTTTTTTATTGGAATATTCATTTTTTTTGTCAGATTTCGCTATTGAGTCCACATTTTGAGGTTTTTTAGAATGAAGTTGTATTTTTATCAAGTACTTCAGGGTTTAACCTCGATCTTAAAAATGGATAAGGATTTAATTCCCCCAGAATAACTATCTTTGCACGCTTTAAAATATTTCATCAAATGACATTACCACAAATTCTTACGCCCGCTATCGAAAAAGCTGTAAAAGCTTTATTTGATGTTACTCTTGATAAAGTTGAATTTCAAACCACACGGAAAGAATTTCAGGGCGATATTACAATGGTTATTTTTCCATTATTAAAACTGATAAAAAGTAATCCAGTCGAATTAGGCAATAAAATAGGAAATTATTTAGTTGAAAATTTGACTGAAGTGAGTCAGTTTAATGTCGTTTCAGGATTTTTAAATATTGTCATCTCTGATGATTACTATTTAGAATTTTTTGCAAGAATAAAAGATGAAGCTAAATTTGGTTTTGTAACTCCATCACCAAATATTGGATCAGATGATAAAGCGGTATTAGTTGAATATTCTTCACCTAATACTAATAAACCGCTACATTTAGGTCATGTTCGAAACAACCTTTTAGGATATTCAGTAGCTGAAATAATAAAAGCGAGTGGAAAAAAAGTGTACAAAACCCAAATCATCAACGATCGAGGAATCCATATTTGTAAATCAATGTTGGCTTGGCAAAAATTTGGAAATGGGCAAACTCCAGAATCTACTGGTCTAAAAGGAGATAAACTTGTGGGAAATTATTATGTAGCTTTTGACAAAGTATATAAAGAAGAAATTGCACAATCAATAATTGCCGGTCACACCGAAGATGAAGCTAAAAAACAAGCTCCAATCATTATAGAAGCGCAGGAAATGCTGCTTAAATGGGAGGCTGGCGATGAAGAGGTGATCAAACTTTGGAAAATGATGAACCAATGGGTTTATGACGGTTTTGCTATCACTTATAAAAACCTAGGAGTCGACTTCGATCAATATTACTATGAAAGTAACACCTATTTACTCGGTAAAGATGTGGTGCAAATTGGTTTAGACAAAGGCGTTTTCGAAAAAGATGCTGACGGTTCCGTTTGGATTGATTTGACTGAGGAAGGTCTAGATCGAAAAATTGTGCTTCGTTCAGATGGAACAGCGGTTTACATGACGCAGGATATAGGAACTGCTATTCAACGTGTGAAAGATTTTCCTGATGTAGGCGGCATGGTTTATACCGTAGGAAACGAACAAGATTATCACTTTAAAGTTTTGTTCCTAATCCTGAAAAAATTAGGTTTTGATTGGTCTAAAAACTTGTTTCACTTATCTTACGGAATGGTAGATTTACCTTCTGGAAAAATGAAAAGCCGTGAGGGAACTGTTGTTGATGCCGATGATTTGATGCAGGAAATGACAGATACTGCTCAAAAAATTGCTGAAGATTTAGGGAAATTAGACAGCTATTCAGTTGAAGATAAGGCAAAGTTATATAACACAATAGGTCTTGGTGCTTTAAAATATTACATTTTGAAAGTAGATCCTAAAAAACGAATCTTGTTTAATCCAGAAGAATCAGTCGATTTTGCAGGAAACACAGGTCCGTTTATTCAATATACGTATGCTAGAATTCAATCCATAATTCGCAAAGCTAATTTTGATTATAGTGTTAAATCTAACGTTTCAGAGTTGCATCAAAAAGAAAAGGAATTAGTGAAGCAACTAGAATTATTTCCAGAAGTGATTCAAAGTGCGGCGCAGCAACACAGTCCAGCTTTAGTGGCAAATTTCACTTATGAATTAGTACGAGAGTACAATTCATTCTATCAAGCAGTTTCTATTTTAGGAGAAGAGGACATTGATAAAAAAATATTCCGAGTGCAACTTTCTAAAAAAGTAGCCGATACAATAGCATTAGCATTTCAATTATTAGGGATTGCTGTTCCTGAAAGAATGTAATTGCATTTTGATATTTGGCGAAAGCCTAATAAAAGTCCTCTACTTTATTGTAAAAGATTTTTGTATGAATTATAAGTTAGTATTTCTAAGGAACTTTAGTTTGTGCAAATTCGAGGTTTTTAATTACCGCTTTGATTATTAAAACTAACATCAAAGCATAATTTTAAATCCAAAAACCTCATTAGTTTCTATGATAGATTCATGGTTAAACTAAAAAAGCGTTATCTACAAATATGCAGATAACGCTTTTTTAATTTTTAATAGTTAATTTATAAACTCGGAATTTCTTTTTTAGCTTTAATTACAAAATACATTCCTACTAAAACAAAAGGAATGCTTAGCCACTGTCCCGTAGAGAATAATCCCAAGGCACTCTCAAAACCACCCTGACTTTCTTTTACAAATTCAACAAAGAAACGCACCGTGAATAAAAGAACTAAAAACATTCCAAAAATATATCCTGTGTAAATTCTTTTTTCTGTTTTCCAATATAAAAAGAACAAGATTGCAAATACAAAAACATAGCAAATTGCCTCATACAATTGTGTAGGATGTCTTGCAGGAACTTGTTCTAGTAAAGTAGCAAACTTTGGATCGGTTGCAATTGCAGTGTATGCCTCTTTTGGATTCGGTATCTGAGTCGCGTTGACAGCATCCATTGCAGTAAAGTGATCCCTTATAAATTTTATTCCAAAAGTCGACGTTGTTTCGTGACCTATAATTTCTGAATTGAAAAAGTTACCCAATCGCACAAAAATTGCACCGCTGGCAACTGGAATTACAATGCGGTCTAAAATCCATAGTTGAGGTCTTCTTAATATATTTTTACTGTAAAAATACATCGCAATTATGATCGAAATAGCAGCACCATGACTGGCTAGTCCTTGATAACCTGTAAATTCAAAACTTGGCGAGAAGCGAAACGGCAATAATATTTCTAAAAGATTATTGCGATAATATTCCCAATCATAAAAGAAAACATGTCCTAAACGCGCTCCAGCTAATGTTGCCAAAACAGTCCAAATAAATAATGAATCCAGCTTTTCTATTGACTCGCCTTCGCGATCAAATATGTTTTTCATTATGTACCAGCCTAATCCAAAAGCAACTACAAACATTAAGCTGTAATATCTAATCATAAAAAAGCCCAAATCAATTCCTTCTGCTGGATTCCAAACTATGTTTAAAGCGTGTGTCATTTAGTGTTAATTTTATTTGTAAATCGTAAAAATAGGATTTTAAAGTAAATTATGTATTCAAAAAAGGTTAATGTTTGTCTTTGCATTTCTTATCCGGAACGGGATCGTATCCACTTCGTCCCCAAGGATGACAGCTCAAGATTCTCTTTATGCCCAAAAATCCGCCGCGTAATAATCCGTGTTTTTGCAAGGCTTCAATCATATAAGAAGAACAAGTAGGCTCAAATCGGCAGGCTGCTGGGGTGAATGGCGAAATTGCAGCTTGATAAAACCGAACTAATAGCACAAAAGGAAATATGAGAATTTTTGAAATCATATTTTAGATATTTACAATTGGAAATGTATCGCAAATCACTCAAAACTGTTTTGTTAAATACTAAAAGTAGTTCCTTCTTTACCATCTTTCAATTGGATTCCCAAAGTAACTAGTTGATCTCTAATTTGATCTGACAAAGCAAAATTCTTATTGTCTCTAGCCTGTTTTCTCATTTCAATCAGCATATTTACAGTACCTTCTAGTTTATCAGAATTTTCATTTGCAACTTTTTCGTTCTCAAGCCCTAGAACATCATAAATAAAAGCGTTCATTGCTTTATCGAAAATTTCCAAATCAACTGCAGTCAAGCTTTCCTTGCCATCGTTCAACAAGTTGATGAACTTGACGCCCTCAAACAACTGCGCAATCAAAATTGGCGTGTTAAAATCGTCATTCATCGCGTCATAACATGATTGCTTCCATGTGGAAATATCGATAGTGCTTTTTGCGGAAACAGTAATTTCTTTTAACAAACTTACAGCTTCCATCAATCGTTTGTATCCTTTTTCTGCAGCCACAATCGCATCATCTGAAAAATCAAGAATACTTCTATAATGCGCTTGTAACATAAAAAAGCGAGCAACCGATGCCGAGAAAGCTTTACTTAAAATAGTATTTTCCCCAGTCAATATTTCTCTTGGTAGAATATTATTTCCAGTTGATTTGGCCATTTTTTTTCCATTCAAAGTCAACATATTGGCGTGGAGCCAGTAATTAACAGGAGTATGGCCAGTGCACGCTTCATTTTGAGCAATTTCACATTCATGATGCGGAAATTTTAAATCCATTCCGCCTCCGTGAATATCAAAATGGTTTCCCAAATATTTAGTGCTCATTGCGGTGCATTCTAAGTGCCAACCCGGAAAACCATCACTCCATGGTGAAGGCCATCTCATGATATGTTGTGCTTCGGCTTTTTTCCAAAGTGCAAAATCTTGCGGATTTCGTTTGTCACTTTGACCGTCAAGATCTCTAGTATTGGTAAGCATATCTTCAATATTTCGACCGCTCAATTTACCATAATGATTGGTTTTATTAAATTTTACCACATCGAAATAAACCGATCCATTGGCTTCGTATCCAATTCCGTTCGCAATAATAGTCTTTATAATTTCTATTTGTTCAATCATATGACCAGTTGCAGTCGGCTCAATGCTAGGTGGTAAAAAGTTAAAAGCTTTCAAAATTTCGTGAAAATCTACAGTATAACGCTGCACCACTTCCATTGGTTCTAGCTGTTCCAATCGCGCTTTCTTGGCAATTTTATCCTCGCCTTCATCCTCATCATCTACAATATGGCCCACGTCGGTAATATTTCGAACGTAACGCACCTTATAATCTAAATGTAAAAAGTATCTGAAAATCACATCAAAAGACATAAATGTTCGCACATTCCCAAGGTGGACATTGCTGTAAACTGTTGGTCCACATACATACATCCCCACATTTCCCTCGTGAATAGGTGTGAATGTTTCTTTCTCTCCCGAAAGTGAATTGTATATTTTTAAAGGCTGACTTTTATATAAGGGCATAGAATTTGTTTTTTCGAGCTTTATCCTGCTTTACGTTTCAATCTTTTTTTATGTCCAAAAAAGGACAAAAAAAAGGATTTCCACTGCAATCAGGGCTAGGATCTTACGATACGGAAGAAATTTATTTTATTATTCAATATCCCTCTTATTCCCCAGCCGCGGCGGGAGTTAGAGGAATTTAGAACTTTGTTTCCATTTTAATATAATCTAAAAATTCTCTTCTAGATTGAGGATCTTTAAATTTCCCACCAAATTCTGAAGTCACAGTGCTGCTTTCAATGTCGCTGATTCCTCTAGAATTCACGCAAAGATGTTTAGCATCAATCACACAAGCTACGTCTTCTGTACCAAGTGCTATTTGCAATTCTTGGACAATTTGCATAGTCAAACGTTCCTGTACTTGAGGTCTTTTAGCATAATATTCAACAATACGGTTCATTTTTGACAAGCCAATAACTCTTCCATTGCTAATATACGCTACATGCGCTCTTCCAATAATAGGTAATAAATGATGTTCACAAGTAGAATATACGATGATATTTTTCTCCACTAACATTTCACCGTACTTGTAGTTATTGTCAAAAGTAGATGCTTTTGGTTTTTTATTTGGGTTTAAACCGCCAAATATTTCCTTCACAAACATTTTTGCCACACGATTAGGCGTGCCTTTTAAACTATCGTCAGTCAAATCCATTCCAAGAGTTAATAGAATGTTCTCAACATCTTTCTTTATTTTTTCAATTTTTTCATCATCAGAAATTGCGAAAGCATCATCTCTTATTGGGTTTTTCGCGGACAAACTAAAATGATTGTCTCCTATTTCGTCTTGAAATTCTTCTTTCTTTATCATTAAAAGCAACTATTATATTAGGTGTATTTATTTGAGGCGTAAAGGTAAATAATAAAAAGTAAAGAATTTCTATAGGTGATACTATTTAATGATAAAGGAATTTACACTTTGAAACCAAATTTAATTTTATAGCTTGTAAATTCAAGTTTAATTTAGGCCACAAAATAATTCTTTTTAGTTTTTCTAAAAATCGTATTTAAAAGTAAAGGCAATAACACTGCTGCTATTGCCTTTACTTTTAAATAAATATAATGATGATTTCGAAAAATCAGGTTTATATTTTAATTACACGTTCGCAAGAACTGAATTATAAACAGGAATAGCTGCTTTTAAAATACGCACCGCGCTAATCAAATCTTCTTTTTTTAGTACGTAAGCAATTCTCACTTGGTTCAAGCCCATTCCAGCAGTGGAGTAGAAGCCAGCCGCAGGAGCTACCATTACAGTTTCTCCATTTAGATCATAACTTTCTAAAAGCCATTGCGCAAAAGCATCAGCATTATCAACAGGAAGTTGTGCAATACAATAAAAAGCACCTTTAGGTTTACTTACAATTACGCCTTCAATTTTATTTAATTCGTCAACAAGAGTATCTCTGCGCTCTCTATATTCTGAAATTACTTCGTCAAAATAACTTTGAGGCGTATCTAGTGCAGCTTCACTGGCAATTTGTTCAATAGTAGGTGGGCTTAGTCTAGCTTGCGCAAATTTCATAGCCGTAGCCATTAATTCCTTATTTTTAGAAACAATACAACCGATACGAGCGCCACACATGCTGTACCTTTTTGATACAGAATCAATCATAATGGCGTACTCTTCAAGTCCAGTAATATTCATCACCGAATAATGAACATCACCGTCATAAGTAAATTCACGATAAACTTCATCAGAAATCAAAAACAAATCATGTTTTTTAACTAAATCGGCAAGTTGCAGGATCTCTTCTTTCGAATATAAGTAACCAGTTGGATTTCCTGGATTGCAAATTAAGATTGCTTTAGTTTTTTCAGTGATTAGTTTTTCAAAATCTGCGATTGCTGGTAACGCAAAACCACTTTCTATCGTGGAAATTACAGGAACCACCACAGCTCCAGAAGCGGTTGAAAAGCCGTTATAATTTGCATAAAATGGTTCTGGAATAATAATTTCATCGCCTTGGTCCATGATACTTCCCATAGCAAACATTAAAGCTTCTGATCCGCCAGTAGTAACTATAATATCTTCAACGTTTACAGGAATACCCTGATTGCTGTAATGAGATGCTAATTTTTTACGGTAACTTTCATTTCCAGCAGAGTGGCTGTATTCTAAAATCGTTAAATCAATATTTTTAACGGCATTCATAGCCACTTCAGGAGTTTTTATATCTGGTTGACCAATGTTCAAATGATATACTTTATTTCCTTTTTTCTTAGCTATTTCCGAGTAAGGAACCAATTTTCTAATTGGCGATTCAGGCATTAATTTTCCCTTGTTTGAGATTGTTGGCATAATATAAATTATTGAATTGCAAATTTGCGAATTTTTTTTCGGATTTATAACAAAAAAATGGTGTATAAACTGTTAAATCTATATTCGAAATTGGATTAATTTGTTATTTTTAGCTAAATTATTAACTATGTTCAAAGCAGTATTTTTTATCTTCATTTCAATATTTTCATTGCCTGCATTTTCTCAACTTGGATTTCAGTTTGACAAGGGCATTAATAAAACCAAATTCCATTTTAAGCTGATTAATAATTTAATTTTTGTGCCAATTAAAGTGAATGGAATCGAATTAAATTTCTTATTAGACACTGGCGTTTCTGAAACTATTTTATTTAGTTTGGAAGATAAAAAAGAAGTTCGCTTTTTTAATACTGAAAAAGTCATTCTAAGAGGTTTAGGTAATGAAACAGCTGTTGAAGGCCTGAAATCTACAAATAATAATTTGGAATTTAGTGGTTTAAAAAGGAGCGATCACATGCTATACATCGTTTTAGACCCTGAGTTTAATTTATCTTCACACATTGGTATTCCCGTTAATGGTATTATTGGTTATCAGTTTTTTAGGGATAATTTAGTTGAAATTAATTATCGAAAAAAAAGAATTACTGTTTATAAAGACAACATAAAAGTCAGAGAAAAGATTGAAGAGAAATTTACTAAAATCCCAATGTCTGTTGAAAAATCAAAACCTTACCTAAATAGTAAAGTGACCCTGAATGATAAAGAAATTCCGGTAAAATTATTAGTAGATATTGGTAACAGTGATGCAGTTTGGTTATTTGAAAATCGCTCCGAATTTATAAAAGTGCCACTGAAAAATTTTGATGATTTTTTAGGTAAAGGCTTTAGTGGTGATATTTATGGAAAGCGTGCAAGAATACAAAAATTGCAAATGGGAGAATTTAATTTTAGTGACCTTGTAGCTGCGTTTCCAGATTCTATTTCAACAAAAAGTGTTACAATGGTTGCAGACCGAATGGGATCAGTGGGAGGTGAAATAATGAAGAGATTTAACGTTGTATTTGATTATCAACATCAGCAATTATATTTAAAAAAGAATAGTAATTATTCGGCGGCTTTTGGATACAATCGAAGCGGTGTCGACATTCAACATAACGGTTTGCAGTGGGTTCAAGAAACAGTGCCAATGCAAACAGTTTCTATGGGATCTGGTTCAGGAGGAACAACTGCATACAACATAAAATCAAATTTTAAATACAAATTTAATCTAAAACCGGTTTACGAAATTGCAAATGTTAGAAAAAACTCTTCAGCGGCAAAAGCAGGTCTTCGTGAAGGTGATATCATTATTACTATTGATAATGTGACCACCCATAGATATTCATTGCAAGATGTCAATGCATTTTTTAGGTCAGAGAATGAAAAATGGATCACTTTAGAAATAGAAAGAGAAAGTCAAATCTTAAAGTTTGCATTTAAACTTGATGATATATTATAAAAAAATGCTTTTGAAGTAACTCAAAAGCATTTTTATATTTTAAAATAGGTGTTAATTGGATACTACTTCCCCTTTTATCTTTAAGGCAACTCGTCCGCCGTCATAATTTACGGCATTTGATTCTACAGTTATAGTTTTTCGTATTGGACCTAAAGCCATGTTGTATTTTATTGTAATTTTCCCTGTTTTCCCTGGCATTATTGGTTCTTCTGGTTTGGTAGGAACCGCACAGCCACAGGTTGAAAGAACATTTGTGATAACGAGCGGGGCGTTTCCTGTGTTAGTAAAAACGAAGTCACGGGTACCGTTTTCAGTTGTATTTACTGTTCCAAAATCAATTGTATTATCCTTTGCAGTGAATACAATTTTAGGGCCGCTTTGAGCAAAACCAAATGTACTAACTAGCGCAAATGCAAATAAAAGTATAGCTTTTTTCATATTTATTTGTTTAAAATCATTTAGTAAAATTAGTTTCTTTTATTTAATGTACAAATTTTTATTTCCCTTTTAATAGTGTATATAATTATTTACTTTTGCTGCCATCTCAATTACAAACATCAGACCAGTTACGTTTTTTGGTCTTAACAGTTGCTTTATATGACTATCCCCGCTCAATTTGACGCTAAAACCATAGAAAATAAATGGTATGATTACTGGATGAAAAATAACTATTTCCATTCAGAGCCAGATCACAGAACGCCTTATACCATTGTGATTCCCCCGCCTAATGTTACGGGAGTTTTACACATGGGACACATGCTAAATAACACGATTCAAGATGTTTTGATAAGAAGAGCGCGACTGAAAGGGTTTAACGCTTGTTGGGTTCCTGGAACAGATCATGCTTCGATTGCTACTGAAGCTAAAGTGGTTGCCAAATTAAAAGCCAAGGGTATCAACAAAAATGATTTAACGCGTGAAGAATTTTTAGCTCACGCTTGGGAATGGACTGATAAATATGGTGGTGTAATTCTAGACCAATTAAAAAAGATAGGTGCTTCGTGCGATTGGGAACGTACAAAATTCACGATGGATCCTGAAATGTCAGCTTCTGTGATTAAATCATTTGTGGATTTATACAATAAAGGACTCATTTATAGAGGATTCCGAATGGTAAACTGGGATCCCGAAGCCAAAACAACTTTGTCTGACGAGGAAGTTATCTATGAAGAACAACAAGGGAAATTATACTTTATAAAATACAAAATCCTCTCCCCTCCCGATAGCTATCGGGATTCCAAAGGAGAGGGAGCCGTTGCCGATAGCTCTCATCCTTCGGAGGGGTTGGGGGAGGAATACCTCACTATAGCAACCACGCGTCCGGAAACTATTTTTGGAGATACCGCTATTTGTATAAATCCTAATGATGAGCGGTTTGCACATTTAAAAGGTAAAAAAGCGATTGTTCCTATTTGCGGAAGAGTAATTCCAATTATCGAAGATGAATATGTAGACGTTGAATTTGGAACCGGTTGCCTAAAAGTGACTCCTGCTCACGATATTAACGACAAAGCTTTAGGCGAAAAACACCATCTCGAAATTGTTGATATTTTTAATGAGGACGCTACTTTAAATAGTTTTGGATTGCATTATCAAGGAAAAGATCGTTTTGTAGTTCGTGCCGAAATTGCGAAAGAATTAGAAACTATGGGAGCTCTTGCAAAAACCGAAATTTACTTGAATAAAGTGGGAACTTCTGAACGAACAAAAGCGGTTATTGAACCTCGCTTGTCTGATCAATGGTTTTTGAAAATGGAAGATTTGGTAAAGCCAGCCATTCAATCTGTTTTAGTTGATGGCGACATTAAATTGCATCCAGCACGATTCAATAATACATACGCACACTGGTTAAACAATATTCGCGACTGGAATATTTCGCGTCAATTGTGGTGGGGACAACAAATCCCAGCTTATTTTTATGGTGATGGAAAAGAAGATTTTGTAGTTGCTGAAAACATAAATGATGCTCTGGCTTTAGCCAAAGAAAAGACCAAGAACCATGGACTAAGTACTGCGGACTTAACTCAAGATGTGGATGCTCTTGATACTTGGTTTTCTTCTTGGTTGTGGCCGATGTCTGTTTTTGGTGGAATTATGGATCCAGAAAGTGAGGATTTTAAATATTATTATCCTACGAATGATTTGGTTACAGGTCCGGATATTTTGTTTTTTTGGGTGGCTAGAATGATTATTGCCGGTTATGAATACACAGGCAAAAAACCATTTACAAATGTGTATTTGACTGGTTTGGTTCGTGACAAACAGCGACGTAAAATGTCTAAATCACTAGGAAATTCTCCTGATCCATTGGATTTAATTGAAAAATTTGGTGCCGATGGAGTTCGAGTAGGCTTGTTATTGAGCGCTTCTGCAGGAAATGACATTATGTTTGACGAAGAATTGTGCAATCAAGGAAAAGCATTTACTAACAAAATTTGGAATGCGTTTAAACTAATAAAAGGTTGGGAAGTTTCAGTTACTATTCCGCAACCAGAATCGTCAAAAGTGGCGATTGAGTGGTACGAAGCTAAACTTCAACAAACACTTTTAGAGATAGAAGATAATTTTGAAAAGTATAGAATTTCCGATGCTTTAATGGCAATTTATAAACTAGTTTGGGATGATTTCTGTTCTTGGTTTCTCGAAATGATTAAACCGGGTTACCAGCAACCAATTGACAGCGTAACTTTTGCGAAGGCGATAGAAATGTTAGAAAACAATATGAAATTACTTCATCCATTTATGCCATTTTTGACAGAGGAAATTTGGCAAATTCTTGCTGAAAGAAATGTTGAAGAGGCCTTAATTGTTTCTACTTGGCCAGAAATAAAACCTTTTAATGCTGGTTTAATTTTAGATTTTGATAACATAATTGACGTAATTTCAGGAATTAGAACTATTCGTAAGGACAAGAATATTCCCTTCAAAGACGCAATCGAATTGAAAGTGATCAATAATGATAAAACTTCGAAGTACTTCGATTCGGTTGTAACCAAATTAGGAAACATCTCTACACTAGAATATGTTTCAGAGAAAGTAGATGGAGCTTTGTCCTACCGTGTGAACTCAAACGAATATTTTATTCCAATAACAGGAAGCATTGACGTTGAAGCAGAGGTCGCTAAATTGACTGCGGAGCTAATTTATACTCAAGGTTTTTTAAAATCAGTTCAAAGCAAACTGGCGAATGAGAAATTTGTGGCAGGTGCTCCAGAGAAAGTTTTGGTAAACGAAAGACAAAAAGAAGCTGATTCATTAGCGAAGATTTTAACAATCGAACAGAGTCTAGCTGGATTGAAGTAGATTTTTGATTTTTAAAATAGAAAATCCCGATGCTGATTCGTTCAGGATTGGGATTTTTTTGTTTTATACAAGAGTTAAATATCACTTACAGTAAATAGTACCATCATTACTGCTTTTATAACCATAGAGCGATGAGCTTCTATTTTTATTTTTACGTCATGTTTTAAAACAGTATAATATGATATTCCAAATGATAAACCGTTTATCCAAATCTAAGCTGAAGCTTCTTATTTTAACTCTTCTTATATTTTTACAACCTTTTTTCGCTGTCGCTCAAAACGACACCGATATTAGTTTTTTTCCTAACAAATCCATAGAATTCATAGACTTGCTCGTCACGGTCGTTTTAATCACTGTTGCTTCTATTGTTGTTTTATTGTTAAAGCTTATTTCCAACACTAATAAGACCGCAAACGACCAAACTGAACATAAAAAAAGTAAGTTTAAAGAATATATTAGTAATCTTAATGCTAATGAAATTGAGCTTATAAAAAGAAAAAGAATCAAAAATAATAATGGGCTTTCTCTTGTAATTTTAGGATTACTTTATTTAGTACCACAAATTATTTTTGCCCAAACTGGGCCTGCAAAAAGAGAAGATATCTTCTCTGAGCCTGGAATTGTAATTACTTTAGTATTGATTTTTATTCCGCTATTTTTTGCTTTGCTTTATTTAGTTTCAAAAGTGACTACTAGCTTTAGAAATTACCACAATTTTCAAAAACTGAAAGAAGCAGAAGCATTTGCTGCATTTATTTCCGATGACGAAAATATGCCCAGTAATACAGAATTAGAAGAAATCAAACAAAAATCAACTTATGAAGTAGTTCCTAACGAAATTTCTGCTGGAAAAGTATCCCATGATTCTAAAGGGTTACTGAAAAATATTACTTCTGAAACTAATTACCGATTTTTTGCTACAAAAAGACCTCCTATAAAAAGACCGAAAATTGACCCTGCATTGACAAAGCTTGTTTTATGGTTTTTAGGAACAGCTGTTTTCTGGCTTTTTGTAGGTAGTTCTGTTGGAGAATACGTCGGAATTAAATTTATAGTCCCCGATGCTGATACCTATAGTTGGTTAAGTATTGGACGACTTCGAGCCGTTCATACTAATTTAGTTTTTTGGGCTTGGGCAACTATAGGAATTATGGGATTGGGTTATTATATAGTTCCTATGGTCAGTAACGCCCCTTTGAATAGTATTAAAAATGGTTGGACAGCACTTATTTGTGTAAATTTTGCGATGTTTGTAGGAGCTATTACCATTATGGTAGGAATCAATAACGGCGGTGGCGAATACCGCGAAATCATCTGGCCTATTATGGCAATCTGGGCTGTTGGATTACTTCTTACTGTGATTAATTTTATAAAAACAATTGCCAAACGAACTACGACCGAAATTTATATTTCCAATTGGTTCATCGTTGCTTCGTATATATTTATTTTAATAGTTGCCTTTATTGCTTATATCCCAATGGGACAAGATGGAATTGGTGAAACTATTGTGCAAGGTTATTATATGCATCAAGCAGTAGGAATGTGGTTTATGTTTTCTATGTTGGGTGTACTGTATTATTTATTGCCGCAACAATTGAACAAACCCATTTATTCCTACAGTTTAGGAGTTTTAGCTTTTTGGTCGCAAATTTTATTTTATACGGTTATTGGTACACATCATTTCGTCTTTAGTGCTTTGCCTTGGTGGTTGCAAACGGTTGCGATTGTAGGAAGTGTGGGAATGTTAATTCCGGTTGTCGCAGGAACAACCAATTATCTAATGACGTTGAGAGGTTCTTGGAGCAAAGTGAGTAACAGTTATTCATTACCTTTCTTTTTTGTGGGGATTATTTATTATTTTACGGGATCTTTTCAAGGAACGGCCGAAGCCTTTCGTTCTACTAATTTAATTTGGCATTTTACTGATTTTACCATTGCACACTCGCACATTACGATGTACGGAATTATAACGTTCTTACTTTTTGGAGGAATTTACGCCATTGTCCCTCGACTTACAGGAAAAGAACCGCCTCAATTGGGTGTTGGAGCGCATTTCTGGTTGGCATTGATTGGATTGCAATTTTACACAATCCCATTGATGATTGGTGGAACTTTAAAAGGATTAATGTGGGCTGAAGGCGCTCCATTTATTGATAGTGTGGTTATGATGGGTCCGTATTGGTTGTGGAGGGCTATCGGAGGAACTTTAATGTGGCTTTCGCATATTGTATTGGTTTATAATATGTATAAAATGATGCAACCCACCGTGGATGTTGATGTTAAGCAAAAAGCATTTGAAATTATCAATCAAAATTTGGAAACAAATTTGGCTGAACCTAAAATTTAATTAAGATGAGTATATTTCACGATCATAAAAAACTATTTACGGCGGCCTCACTTTTATTTGGCACACTCACGCTTTTCGTTGCTGTAATTCCAAGTTTGTACAATCAAAAAAACAGCGTTCCATTGTATGGTGCTATTCCGCTAACGGAAGCTCAAGAAGCGGGAAGACAAATTTATATCAGTAATGGATGTGTAGGCTGTCATACTCAGCAAGTCCGAAATGTGGATATGGATAAAACATGGGGGAAGCGTCCCGGAATTGCTGCCGATTATGCGTTAAGCACTCGGAAAAGTATTTGGCAAAACGCCGGAACTTTAATGGGTACCGAGCGAACAGGTCCCGATTTGACGAATATTGGCGAACGCCAGCCAAGTCAAGATTGGCATTTGGTTCACCTATACAATCCAAGAATTGTTACGCCGCAATCCATTATGGCGCCTTATCCGTGGCTATTTGAAGTCAAAGACAAAGCAGCAAAAGGCGATATCAAAGTTGCAGTTCCTGAAGCTTTTATGAAAGGCCAAAAAGGAATTGTAGTGGCTACACTAGATGGGTTAAATTTAGTTGCCTATTTGCAAAGTTTGAAACAAGTCAAATTACCAGACGGTACGCCTGATCCAAAATTTCTATATAAAAAGGAGAAAAAAGAAGCAATGGCTTCAGCAGCTGGCGTTGAGCCAGAATTGAACGGAAGTGATTTATACGCAGCAAATTGTATGGCGTGTCACCAGCAAAATGGGGAAGGACTTGCGGGCGCATTTCCACCTTTAAAAGGAAGTAAGGTTGTGCTTAATGATGACTCTGAAATTATGGTTGCCATTATCATGAATGGCTACAACGCTCAAGAACAATACGGCGTTATGCCTGCTGTTGGGACAAATGCCGGTCTATCTGCTGAAGAAGTAGCCGCCATTATGAATCACGAGAAAACGAGTTGGGGCAATAATGCCAAGAAAGTGACAGTAGAACAAGTAAAAAAATTAATGGAACTTGCAAAAGCAACTGCACCAGTACAATAAATAGTATGAAAAAATCAATCTTTATAACGCTTTTTAGCCTTTTTTCAATAGGTCTATTTGCTTGTCCTGTATGTGACAAACAGCAACCTAAAATTTTACAAGGTATCGCTCATGGGGCAGGCCCAGACGGTAACGTGGATTATGCAATCGTGATTGGAATGAGTATCATAGTTTTGATAACACTTTTTTATTCAGTGAAATACATTGTTCAACCCAAAGAAACGAACAGCAATCACATTAAACGAACCATCTTAAAATTTGACTAATATGGACAGTAAAACAAAAGTGATTATATTTGTTGATGAGGAGGTTTTGCCGATCGGCGAATTCATAACTCCTGTAAATTTCGATTTGGATACCAGAAAACTAATTGATGGATTACACCATTTAAAAATAGTAAGTAAAGACCCAATTGGCAAAGAAGGGATTAAAATTATTCCATTCATGGTCAGAAACGGGCCTTCAATTACCATTGATGGTTTAGATCCTAATGATGAAGTTGACGGCATTTTGCCTTTAATGATTAATGCTTATGGCAAAGGAAATCAAAAACAGTTTTTAATCGACGGTTCTGAAACGCCAAAAAGTGTTCCCTCCTGGGTTATTGCTGGAATTATCGCTTTTGTTGCTTGGGCTATTTACTATACAATTACTTCTTTAGGATAAAATTATGTGTGAAATAAAAAATATCAAATTTACCGCTATTACCCAAAATAAGTTGAAATTTTCTATTTATAAAACGATTGATTTTCTCCCTTACATGAAAGAATTAGATGTTCCGCACCGTCATAATTATAATATGATTTTGTTAAACGAACGCAATTCAGGTAAGCAACTAGTTGATTTTGAAGAATGTATTATAGAACCTTTTTCTATTACATGTTTGCATTATGGGCAAATTCATCAGTGGCTTGATTACGATAAAATTGAAGGATATATAATTGTATTTGAAAATGATTTCTTTGCACTACGCCATCAAAATTATGAACTTAGTGAGTTTTCATTTTTAACGTATAGGCACAAAATACCTTATGCTAAAGTTTCAAAGGAACAATTTGAAAATGTGAAATCGATTGCGTTATGGATGTTAAAGGAGTTTAGTGGAAAGGGAAATAATTTTGATAAACATTTATATTCACTACTTAATTTAATGTTGCTAGAATTGGACCGCTTATTCGAGCCAAACAACAAAAACACTGAGTTTAGTCAATCACTTCAGCTCATTTATCATTTTGAAGAACTTATTGATAAGTATTTTAGAGAGAAACATTTTGTAAAAGATTATGCTTCAATATTGCATGTACGTCCTAACTATCTTAATGCCGTTTGCAATGAAGTAACGAAGAGTTCAGCAGGGGATTTAATTCGGAATAGAATCATTCTAGAAGCAAAACGATTATTAACCCATGAGAAAAAAACAGCATCGGAGATCGCTTATGAATTAGGATTCACTGATAATTCCTATTTTGGACGATTCTTTAAGAAATATGAAAATAATACTCCTGATGGATTTAAGAAAATGTTTCTTAAAAATTAATCGGAAATTGTTTAAGAAAGCTGTTTTTAGGCCTGTTAAGTAACTTTTATCACATAAAATTTCCTTCTGAAGAAATACCTTTGATAAAAATATAGTCAATGTTTTTCTTTCTTAAAAACCTAGTTTCTTTTAGATCTCCCCGATGCCACAATGGCGAACTTTTCAAATACAAATGGTATAATTTAAGCAAAAACACAAAGATAGTTGACAAATTTTACGTTTGCAAACAGCGAACGGAAATCGAACTTGGTTTTTACCAACGAACTGGTTATGTGAGTTATGGTCTTACTATTGCTTTTTCTATCATCACATTTATTATTTGGAAATTATCCACTGTATACAGTTTTAAAAACATAGAAATCTTGTGGTGGTTTCCCTAAATGTTACTGCTCTAATTCTCTTGCAACCGTGGTTCATGCGATTGTCGCGTGTGATTTGGTTAACACTTTTCTTTCGTGGAGACGACAAACTTCAACACAATTAATTTTAAAATTACAACACAATGGATGTAGAAATTCTTGCTCGAATCCAATTTGCCTTCACTATTGCTTTCCATTATATTTATCCCCCTTTGAGTATTGGTATCGGACTGATTATGGTAATTATGGAAAGCCTTTACATAAAAACAGGTAAAAAAGAATATGAAATTTTAACTCGTTTCTGGATAAAAATATTTGCCCTGACTTTTGGAATTGGCGTTGCAACAGGGATCATTATGGAATTTGAATTCGGTACCAACTGGGCCGTTTATTCTAGATATGTCGGCGATATTTTCGGAAGTGCTTTGGCTGCCGAAGGATTATTCGCTTTTGGTTTAGAAAGTGCTTTTTTAGGTGTACTCCTTTTTGGATGGCACCGCGTAAAGCCTTGGGTGCATTTGGTTTCGACAATTGGTGTGTTCTTGGGTTCTATGTTTTCAGCCGTTTGGATTGTGGTAGCTAATTCTTGGCAACAGACGCCAGCCGGTTATCACATTGTAGGCGAAGGCTTAGCTGCTCGTGCCGAAGTGACTGACTTTTGGGAAATGGTTTTCAATCCGTCAAGCATGGATCGATTGGTACATACTTGGCAAGGCGCTTTATTGGCGGGAGCCTTTTTAGTGTTGAGCGTTCATGCCTATTATTTACGAAAAGGACGGTATGTGGAAATTTCAAAAAAAGCTTTTAAAATTGCCTTGGTCGTCGCTACCGTTTTTTCACTCGGACAATTGGTTTCGGGACACAGTTCTGCAGATGGCGTGGCAGTCAATCAGCCAGCAAAATTGGCCGCATTGGAAGGTCATTTTGAGAAAAATGCTCCCGCAGATTTATATCTTTTTGGTTGGGTCGATAAAGAAAAACAAGAAGTAACGGGACTTGGAATTCCAGGAGGTTTGTCCTTTCTAGTTCATCAAGATTTTGATGCACCAGTAGTTGGATTGAACAGCTTTCCCGAAGTAGACCGACCAGGTCAAATAAATGCAGTTTTTCAATTTTACCACATTATGATTGCCATTGGAATGACTTTAATTGGAATGACTTTATTTGCAAGTTATATGTGGTGGCGTAAAAAATTATTTGAAACCAAATGGTTGTTGTGGATATTTTCTTATGCAGTCATTCTACCGCAAATTGCCAATCAAGTGGGTTGGTTTGCTGCAGAAATGGGTCGACAACCGTGGGTGGTTTATGGACATTTAAGAACGGGCGACGCTTTCTCACAAGAAGTATCAGCCAATCAAATTATGTTCTCCCTAATCATGTTTACCGTTATTTACGCTATTTTATTTGCACTATTTATTTACATGGTCAATAAAAAAATCAAACACGGTCCTTATAATGAACTCAATGAACCCGTAAACTTTCAGTCGTTTTAAAAACTCAAAAATCAATACTCATGGAATATTTTCTAGGAATTGACTATCCTACTTTATGGTATTTGGTCATCGGGCTTTTATTTTCCGGCTATGCCATTTTGGAAGGATTCGACTTTGGTGCGGGAGCTTGGCATTTATTTCTCAAAAAGGATTTAAGTCGTCGGGTTGCAATTAATGCAATCGCTCCCGTTTGGGATGCCAATCAAGTGTGGCTTGTCATTGGCGGTGGCGCTTTATTCGCGGGATTTCCCGTTATGTACGCCACCATGTTGTCTGCAATGTACGTTCCGTTTATGCTATTTTTGATGTTCAATGTAATTCGTGCTGTGGCAATAAAATTTAGAAGCGACGAAGAGATGTTGTGGTGGCGCAAAACTTGGGACATTATTTATAGTGTTTCCAGCATCATGATTGCATTTTTGTTAGGCGTTGTTCTGGGCAATATTTTACAAGGATTTCCTTTAGGGGAAAACCACACGTACCAAGGTGGCGTTTTCTTTTCGTTCCTAAATCCGTATGCTATACTAGTTGGTTTTACTACACTTTCACTTTTTATGACGCAAGGAGCAATTTTTCTTTTGCTAAAAACCGAAGGACGATTGCATGCTCGATTGACTCTTCTACTAAAAAAAGGAATGCTATTTTTCATTATCACATTTGGAATTACAACGCTTTACACGCTGATTTTTATTCCGGAAGTAACCGAAACTTTTAGAAATAATCCGATTTATTTTGGCGTTCCAATTTTGTCCCTTTTGGCTGTAGCCAATGTCCCTCGGTTGGCTTCTAAAAAAAGATACATGTTAGCCTTGGTTTTTTCATCGCTAACCATGGCGTTATTGTTGGGATTGGTAGCTTTACAACTGTATCCTACTTTATTAATTTCTACTATAGATCCTAAATTTAGTGTTACGATTTACAACGCGGCTTCTTCACAGAAATCATTGGGAATTATGCTTACCATCGTTTTAATTGGAACTCCTTTACTTGCCGGATACTTCTTCTTTTTGTATAAAACCTTCAATGGAAAAGTAAAATTAGACGATACGAGTTATTAAATATCCGTTTTAACCTATCTAAAAATTGAACTGCAACGGGTCTGAAACTCGCAGAAAACATCAAAGAAATGCACAAATTAATTCAAAATAGTTTTATCTTTTTAATCCTAATTAGCATTCTATGTTTTAATTTGAGAACAACTATTTTGCAATTTGAATATTCTTTTTTTAATGAAAGTTTCACAGAACAATTTTGCCAGAATAAAGCAAAACCAGAACTTAAATGCAATGGTAAATGTCATTTGAAAAAGATAAATAAGGAACAAAATAATCAAGATTCTTCAAAAAAAATAGTAGCTGGTAATGAAATTTTATTTTTTATTTCATCTTTTAATTACAGCTTTTCTTATTCAACTCCTTCAAAGAAAAAAAAGATTTATTCTAAACAAGATTTATTTCAGTCTAAAATTATTTATCCATTAGATCATCCTCCGCAAAGTTTTGTTTAACATCGCCACAGCTTATTAGCTATAATGTTTAATCAAAATTATCAGAATGAAAAAAATTATTTGTGCCTTAACAATATTAGGCGCTTTAGGGGGTTATGCTCAAGAATCAACTAAAAAAATAGACACAACCAAAGTGACCCTTTTAAATGAAGTAATCGTCACAGGATCAGTAATAAAAAATCCCGCTCAAGTTATCGTTAAACAAGATTTTACCGAAAAAGTAGTGCAACCAAAAAACTCTGGTGAATTATTTGAAGATATCAATGGTTTTCATCTCATAAAAAGAGGGAATTATGCCGTTGACCCTGCTTTTAGAGCTTCTCAATACGAACAGTTAAATGTTCAAATAGATGGAGGAACCAAAGCGTTTCATGCTTGTCCAAATAGAATGGATCCTGTTACGACATTAATAAATCCTGAAGAAATAATCAAAATTGAAATCATAAAAGGCCCTTTTTCAGTTCGATATGGAAACACTTTTGCTGGGCTTATTAATTTAGTTTCGAAATCTCCGGCTAACAATACCAAACTTATTGGCGGAAGCTTCTCCTCTGGTTATGAAAGCAACGGAAATTCAGTGGTCAATATGTTTACTTTAGACAGTAAAATAAAAAAGTTTGACTTTTCTGGAAACTTCAGTTATCGCGATTATGGAAACTATAAAGACGGAAACCAAAACGAAATTCCTTCTTCTTTTAGAAGTATTAGTTACGGCTTAAAAACAGGATATCAAATTTCAGACAACCAACGCGTACAAGCTACTTTTCGTCAAAATTTTGGCAGAGATGTGCTTCATGCAGGTTTACCGATGGATACTGACGAAGACAATAGTGCTCTGGCTAATTTAGATTATAAGTTAGAGAAAAACGGAAATTATTTTAAAGGATTAACTTCTAAGGTTTACTACTCCTATGTAGATCACATTATGAGCAATTCACGAAGAGCTTCTTTTGCAATCTCGCAAGCAGTTTCAAAAGTAAATGCTTTAACTTATGGTGGGAAAATTGAAACTGAATGGAGTTTGGGCTCTAAAGTGAATCTATTTACAGGATTTGACATAGTAAATTTATCCAGAGAAGGTGGAAGAGATCGATTAGTAAAAGTTAATATGATGGGAAATCCACTGCCAGTTCCTGCAGCCTTCTTTGATAGGGTTTGGCAAGATAGTTACTCCAATGACTTTGGTTATTTTGCTGAAACCAAAATTAAAGCTTCTGATAAAGCGTGGGTAACTATTGGTTCTCGTTTGGATTTTATTACTTCTGACGCAAATGATTTAGATCGAACCTACGCTGCTTTATATCCAGATTTAGAAAAGAGAAATGAAACCCTTTACAGTGGAACGGCTTCATATCAATACCTTTTTAATCCCAATTACAAAATGGAAGCTTCTTTTGGTCGAGGAACTAGAGCTGCCAATATTGAGGAACGATATATCGCCTTTTTCAACATTGGAAGAGATCCTTACGAATATGTTGGAAATCCAAATTTAAAACCTGAAGTGAACAATCAATTTGAATTGAGTTTTGATGGAAAAAAGAGTTTAATAGGATTTTTCAATTCGGTTCAATATGGTACCTCAATCTTTTATTCTATTTATGAAAACTACATTTTAGGTGTTGTAGATGGCTCTTTAACTCGAAAATACAATTCAACCTCACTGCCAGTTCACCCAAAAGTTTTTAGAAATATTGACAAGGCGCTAAAGACAGGTTTTGAAGCGTACGGAAACATTAATTTCTATGATAAATTCAATTTTGGAATAGAGGTTTCTTATATCTATACAGAAAATAAAGATTTCAAAGAAAGCCTGCCATTAACTCCGCCATTAGTAACGAGACTAAAATTGAGTTATGAATACAAGAAATTTTGGGCCAAAGCGTTGTACACAATGACAGCCAAACAAAACAAAATTTCGACTAGTTATGATGAAATTATTACCGCAGGCTATGAAGTGATGGATTTAAACATTGGTTACAAACCTACAAAATCAGTCTCTATTGGAATGGGGCTTTTAAATGTGTTTGATCAATACTACAACAACCATTTAACCTTTGCTTTTAACAATGTAGCCGGTTTTGGAAGAGTTCCTATCACCGAACCAGGTCGGAACTTTACGCTATTTGTAAACTATAAATTTTAAAACTCAAAAAAGCCTCAAGTTATTCTTGAGGCTTTTTGATTTTAGGGAAAAATCGGTTTATTTTTTTCTTGTACTCCTTATAGTCAGTAAATTTTTGAAGTAATTGTTGTTCTTCATAATTTGTTTTAAAATAAAATAAGAGGAATAAACTTAAGGAAATTACTAATTTTAACCATGAAACTTTATAAAAGGCATATCCAAAAGTAAACAAGATTAGTCCTGTATAAATGGGATGTCTACTGAATTTGTACATTCCAAAAGTTATTAGCTCGGAATCTGATTTGGGTGTTGGAAAAACAGTTAAATTTTTGTTGAGTTGCAAAACTGAAAGTGCTAAGATAATAAAACCTGTAATCGAAACAATCAGTCCAATATATTTTATAATTTGCGGAAGTTCAAAATGTGGTAAAAAATCGAAAGCATACAATCCAAATAATAGAAACTGTATGCTTACAAATAGATAATCTTTCCAAGATTTTGTCATTTTTTCTTTCCTGTAAATCGAACAACTGATCCTTTACCTTGATGAAAAGGGCCTTCACTTAATTCTATAATTTCTGTTTTTACGAAGTCAAATTCGATGTTTTGAAATTGCTCTGTTACTTCTTCTTCTGAAAAAAGCATTTCAATATTTTTTGGTCCACCGGAAGGATATTGTAACTGCTCTTTACTAAATGCTTCAAAAATTATAACCCCATTTGGTTTTAATAATTGTTCAATTTGTTGGTGAATTGTTGCACGAATGGCCTTTGGAAAATGAGAATAAATAAAGACAACTCCATCAAAGGAAGCTGCTGTAAAATTTAAATTATCCAATATTCCAACTCGATAATCTATTTTTATATTGTTATCATCGGCTAACTTATCTGCCTTCTTTTTACCTTCATTACTAGTGTCAAAAGCAAAAACTTCAAATCCATTTTTTGCTGCAAAAACAGCATTTCGACCTTCACCTTCAGCAGGAAATAATATTTTTCCGTTTTTAGGCAATTTAGAAATCGATTCTACTAAAAATTGATTGGGCTGAATTCCGTAAGCATACTCGTTTTTAGCATATCGTTCATTCCAAAAATCACTCATAATATTTCTTTCTTTTTTGGTGAAGTTACGAACATATTAAATAATAATCCTCCCATAAATCCACCGTACAAGATACTGTTTAAAGGCTTTGAAGTGATGGCACATGTTCCTGATGCACAACCTACAAAATGATAATAAGCGTAGCCCGCAATTAGGCCTACCACTATTCCAACTCCTGTAAAAAAATATTGTTTTTTCGTCATTTTATTTACATTTTGATTCGCCTTTACAACATGCTTTTTCTTCTATCGTAGCTTTGCCTTTTATAGGATATCCTTTTTGAATCCATTTTGCAAGTCCTTTTTTCATGTTAATTAAATTAGTAAAACTATATTCACTTAACACATGGACCACTCTCAAGCTTCGTTCTCCGGTTAAACAAGCCACAGTAACTTTCTCCTCTTTCGGGATTTCGTTTAATCGGTCTTCCAGTTGACTTAACGGTATGTGTAATACATGGGGAACATCAAATGAATACTGATTGAATTCCTTTTCTTCGCGGACGTCGAGTACTAAATAATTACGTTTTATTAACTCTAATGTACTTGTTGGGCAAACTTCTTTTATTTTTAAATCTTCCATAATTTATTTTTTATTAAATATAATACTCCACATTCCTCTTACTTCATTTTCACTATACCCTGTTGCTAAATCTTTTGGATACAACGCTTTTATTTTCAGCTGCACATCTGGTTTAATATTTTCAGCTTTACCATGACATTGTAAACACATTGCATTGGTTGGTATTGGGTAGTAAAAGTGTACTTTGTTGCCTTTTTCTACAATGACTGGTTTAGGGTCCTTATTAGCTGCCAAATCTTCCTTAAATTTCTCGATATAAATCAATTCTTCGGCATTTGCTTGATTGTTTTGATTTCTATTTTTATCAGAAACACGTTTAATTTTTGCATTGTATATTGCAGACATACTATCCGTTAATGGAATGGCCTGAATATTACAAAAAGCCATTGCTTCTATAGTTCCCTTCTTTTGGATAGTTCCCATTAGATTTTTACCTAAAACCTTTTGGGTTCCCAATGCATATTCTAAACCTATATCTGCAAACGTCTTTTCTTTTGCGACAGCAACAAACGTTTTACCAGATTGTTCCCAACCGGTATTTCCGTGACCTTGCCAATGCTCCTTGAACCATGCTGGCGCATCCACTTTATAATCATACATAAATGCGGCAATTTTTACAGCAGCACTATCAGGGAAAGCCTGTTTTGGCATTACACCAAATTTTCTAACTGCTCCATATAGTAACGCATTATCATCTGTAGGATTTGCTACAAATTCAGAAATTGCTTTTATAAATTCGACTCTATTATAGCCTTCTTTGTCAATATAGCGTGCTTTAATAGCAACAAAAGGTGGCGCAATTCTACCTTCCACCTCATCTGCGACTGGACTATGACAAGTATAACAGTGTTTCTCCATTAATTTTTTGGCTTCCTGAGGTTCGTAACCAAAACTTGGTCTTTTATCAATATCTTGATAAGAATGTATATTTTTATTACAAGAGAAAATAAAAATTACCAAAAAAAGTAGAAAGAATTTATTCATAATATGTTCTAATGTTTCTGTAAAACTATTTATTAATAGCCAGAAGTATTGTAACATTTATCACATAAATGTAATTTTCATTCAAATAATTCGCTACATATTACAATAGTATAAATCTATTATAATTAAAAATATAATAATAATAATCTATAAAACGTGACTAATATCACATCCGTTATCCATCAATAAATTTAACATTTAAAATAACAATATTATGGAAGAAAAAGTAATTTCAATGCTAAGAATTGGTGATTTGGCTCCGGATTTTGAAGCGGTAACCACAACAGGAAAAATAAAATTTTCAGACTATAATAAAGGAAGTTGGGTCGTGTTTTTTTCACATCCTGCTGATTTTACTCCAGTTTGCACAACAGAAATGAGTTTGTTTACCCTTGAAAAGTTTTTTTTGCAAAACACAATACAAAATTAATGGGATTAAGTATTGACAGCATCCACTCTCACATTGCATGGGTTAATGCCGTAAATGAAAAAACAGGCGTTTTATTCGAATTTCCTATAGTTGCTGACATTAGTATGGAAGTCTCAAAACTGTACGGAATGCTACAACCAGGCGAAAGCGAAACAGCTGCATTAAGAGCTGTTTTTATTATGGATCCAAAAGGAAAAGTGCGTTTAATAATGTATTATCCTTTAAATGTAGGTAGAAATATGGCAGAGATCAAACGTTCTTTACTTGCTTTACAAACATCCGATGAATACAGTGTGGCTATGCCTCTTGACTGGCAACCTGGCGATAAAGTAATTGTTCCAGCTCCAAAAACAGTTAAAGAATTAGCAGAAAGAAAAAACAGTAATTTGGAAATGGTGGATTGGTATTTAGCTAAAAAATCTATTTAAATATTCTGTGTTAATAATCCTAAAAACCATTCTTTTTAGGATGGTTTTTTTATAAATTAGACTCAATTAATTAAGTAAATATAAAATAATGTATTTTCAACATATATACGATAAAAGTTTAGCTCAAGGAAGTTATTTTATAGGATGTCAAAAGTCAGGTATAGCAGCAGTTATTGATCCAAAAGAGATGTAGATACTTATATAGAGATAGCAAGGGAAAATAACATGCAAATCACGCATATACTCGAAACTCACATACACGCCGATTTTCTTGCAGGTTCAAGAGAATTAGCAAAACTTACAGGCGCTGAATTATATCTATCGGCAGAGGGGGGTAAGGATTGGCAATATGAGTTTCCACATAATAGTTTAAGACATGGCGATATCATAAAATTAGGTAATTTGAAATTAGAAGTTGTATATACTCCAGGACACACTCCTGAAAGTATTAGTTTCTTGCTTACCGATATTCCTGCAACTAATAAGCCGGTTATGTTTTTTACTGGTGACTTTGTCTTTGTGGGAGATGTAGGTCGTCCAGATTTATTGGAAAAAGCCGCTAATGTAGTAAGTACTGCTAATGCTGGTGCTTTACAAATGTTTAAATCAATTCATTTTTTTTCAGAGTTAGCCGATTATATCCAGGTTTGGCCAGGCCATGGTGCCGGTTCTGCCTGTGGTAAAGCATTAGGTTCTATAGCAAGTACGACAGTAGGATACGAAAAAATTAGAAACTGGGCTTTACAATATGAAAATGATAGAGATGGATTTGTAAAATATTTGTTAGAAGATCAACCGGAGCCGCCTAAGTATTTTGCTATGATGAAAAAGTTGAACAAAGTTGACAGACCACTATTAACTGAAGTGCCTGCGCAAAAATTACTTTCCGCTTCAGAATTAAAAATAGCTATTGAAAATGGTGTGAAAGTAATAGACACTAGAAATAAAGCCGACTTTGCAAAAGGATTTATTCCTCAAACTCTCAATATAAGGGGAAATAATTCATTTGCAACTTGGGCAGGGTGGTTCGTGAATTATAATGAAAATTTTATTTTAGTTGTTGAAAACGTAAACCAAGTAGATGACCTGACCCGTAAATTAATGAGAGTTGGGTTAGACAATGTTTTGGGATATGTTGTAGGAACAAAATCGTGGACTGACAAAGGGGAAAAATTAGTAACAGAAACAGTTATTGATCTTAAGAAATTTAAAGAAGTTATGAACGACAGCATTATAATTGATGTGAGAGGTGTTTCGGAATTTAATAAAGCCCACATAAAAGGGGCCAAAAATGTATTTGTAGGTACTATTTATGATCATCTAAATTTAATTCCTAAAGATAAACAAGTTATTATTCATTGTTAAGGTGGAGAGCGCTCTGCAATTGCATATTCTATTTTAGTAAAAGAAGGATATACAAAAATAGCAAATTACGCAGCTGGAATGGATGAGTGGATTAAAGACAATCCTACAATTTTAAAAAAAAGTAATTAAAATTTGATTTGTAAGTCAATTCGAATGCTGGTGCTATTTATGTTGGTAATGAACAAAAATTAATTGGTCAACTAAATTTGTATTTTAGGAAGAGAACCTACATTGATACAACAATAGTATTGAACTATTGAATCAAATTTTAAAATAAATAAAAATGATTATCCGAAACTAATATTACAAAAAGAGCATTTAAATCAAAGCTACTTTTATGGTTTAAAATAATCCAATAAATAAAATTAAAATGAAAAAAAGAATATTTTCAATACCAAGAAATGGCGAGATGCCTCCGGATTTTGAAGCGGTAACAACGACCGGAAAAATAAAATTTTCAGACTATAATAAAAGGTTGGGAAGTTTCAGTTACTATTCCGCAACCAGAATCGTCAAAAGTGGCGATTGAGTGGTACGAAGCGAAACTACAACAAACACTTTTAGAGATAGAAGATAATTTTGAAAAGTATAGAATTTCCGATGCTTTAATGGCAATTTATAAACTAGTTTGGGATGATTTCTGTTCTTGGTTTCTCGAAATGATTAAACCGGGTTACCAGCAACCAATTGACAGCGTAACTTTTGCGAAGGCGATTGAAATGTTAGAAAACAATATGAAATTATTACATCCGTTTATGCCATTTTTGACAGAGGAAATTTGGCAAATAATCGCAGAAAGAAATGTTGAAGAGGCCTTAATTGTTTCTACTTGGCCAGAAATAAAACCATTTAATGCTGGTTTAATTTCAGATTTTGATAACACAATTGGCGTAATTTCAGGAATCAGAACTATTCGTAAGGACAAGAATATTCCCTTCAAAGACGCAATCGAATTGAAAGTGATCAATAATGATAAAACTTCGAAGTATTTTGATTCGGTTGTAACCAAATTAGGAAACATCTCTACACTAGAATTTGTTTCAGAGAAAGCAGATGGAGCTTTGTCCTACCGTGTGAACTCAAACGAATATTTTATTCCAATAACAGGAAGCATTGACGTCGAAGCAGAGGTCGCTAAATTAACTGCGGAGCTAATTTATACTCAAGGTTTTTTAAAATCAGTTCAAAGCAAACTGGCGAATGAGAAATTTGTGGCAGGTGCGCCAGAGAAAGTTTTGGCAAACGAAATACAAAAAGAAGCTGATTCATTAGCGAAGATTGCAACAATCGAACAGAGTCTAGCTGGATTGAAGTAAATTTTAGATTTTTAAAATATAAAATCCCAATGCTGATTCGTTCAGGATTGGGATTTTTTTGTTTATCAGAATAATGACCGATTGCTGAAATAACAAAAACCATTACCTCATCATTATTAACTTTATAAATAAGTCTATCTTTCTTGTTTATTTCCCTTGACCAAAAACCTAGTAAATGATATTTTAAAGCTTCTGGTTTTCCACTGCCTTCATAGGGTGTTTCAGTTAACTCTTGTAATATTTTAGAAATTTTCTTTATACTAGCTTTATTTCCTGATTTGTGGTGATATTGTAAATGCTCTTCAGCTAATTCTTCTATTTTAATCCTAAACTTCCCCATACGTCATTTGGATCAATCGTTTTATAATTCCCTCTTTTCTCAGCATCAATTATTTTTTTTACAAATTCAGGATTATATGGACTTTCCTCGATTATTTCAACCCCCTTGTTGTTTAAAGATAATAGTTTTGCCAATTCTAATAAAGCTTTCCCAGCTTTTGTACGTTTATTGACTGTTATTGTTGTCATAAGAATTAATTTTACTTTAAGCAAATATACAAAAAAAGGAAACTTTAAATAGTGCTAATAGCTCAAGACTCCTATTCCAATAAGTTATAAAAAAATTGAAGACAAAAAGAAGCCGATTATTTATAAAAATCGCGACAATCGAGCATCACTCAGCTAGGTTAAAATAGATTTTAGATATGTTTTAAAATATAAAATCCCAAAACTGATTACTGCAGGATTGGGATTTTTATATTTGCAATAGGTAATTTTAACCTTTGCTTTTTAACTATTTAGTTTGTGAATTTTACCCCAACAAAAACAAGAAAATCAACGGAAATATAATACCAGCTAAAGCTAATTTCCAACCGCGTTCTTTAAAACTGAATTTACCTCCTTTTATCATTACTGTTCCCGTAAGTGCAATGATTATTAAACTCAACGCAAAAACATCAGAATAATAAATCCAAAAATTAGAAGTGCTTTTATGCAATTTCATCGTTTGGCTGATGATTGGTGTTTTTAAAAAAGTTACCACTTCACCTTTTCCGGTTGCAACATCAATCTCGACATCGTGATTTTCATACGAAATTTTTAGCGTTCCTTTTTTTATATTGTGGCGGCGGAATTTATCTTCAATTCCTAACTTTTTGCCTAAGGATTCGGCAAATTTTTCGTTGATTTTTTCTTCTGCTGGGAGCTTAACTTGGATCGCTTTAGTTTCTGTGGTGTACTTTTCAGGATGCCAAGAATCTCTATGATTCATCAGTAATCCCGAAGCAGCAAAGGAAATAATAAGTCCAATATAGAAATATCCTAAATCTCGGTGTAGATTGCGAAACGTTTTCTTTTTCATTATTAATTTAGGTTTTTGAGTTGGCAAAAATAATCTATTATTTAAAAAATAGTAGCACCTTTTTTCCTCTTTTTAGTGGTTGTAAAAAGATGCTTAATGTTTTAACAAATTTTAAAATTTATATCTTAAAGAAGTCATAACCTGACGCGGTGCAATTGGATTTACACTGTAATTTTCATGTACATTATAATTCAATTCATTAGTAACATTCGATAATTTACATAGAATAGAGAATTTACTCCACTCGTAACCAGCAGAAATATCTATGGTTGTATAATCATTAAGCGGAATTTCTCTATCAAAAACACCGTTCGGCTCAATAGCTTTAAACTGGTTGTTCCATCCGCCTAAACGTTGTCCAATATAATTAGTCGATGATCCTATTGCTATTCCCTCAAAAATTCCTGTTGGCACCGTATAGAAAAAGCTTAAATTAGCAGTGTTGGCCGGTGTTCTGGCTAATCGATCTCCTTCTATAAAACTACCCTCTAATCCTGATGTTTCTGTAAATCGCATATCATTATAACTGTAGCCCGCAATTATATTTAATCCTTCTGTAGGTCTGGCAGTTATGTCTATTTCGACACCTTTACTTTTTGTTGATCCGCTAAGGACTTTTATGCTAGAATCAATATTAGGTAAACCATTTGAATTGAATTCAGCAGTTTGCGCTAGATTGCTATTCTCAATTTGGTACAAAGTAATATTTGTTGTTAACATTCCTCTCCAAAAATCTTTCTTGATTCCCACTTCGTACTGATCAATTAACGATGGTTTAATAACTTTTAAGTCGACTGTTGTTCCTGTATTTGGCGTGAAAGAATTTGCATAACTCGCAAATACTGATAGGTCTTTTGTTGGTTGGTACACTAAACCTAATCTTGGCGTAAAAGCCTGATCGATTCTTTTCGGTGCTTCAATAATTACGGTAGGATTTTTAGATAGATCATTAGTTTTTGCTTGTGCTTCTTGCCACGACCAACGAATTCCTGCTAATACTTTGAATTGATCAGTAAGTGAGATCAAGTCTTGCGCATATATTCCAAAACGGTTCGTGTCTGTTTTCACAATTCTGGTATTTGTACTTTCTGGGATTGCACCACCTTGATTGAAATTTTCAAAGTCAAAAATGTTTCCGCTACCATAAGTATTTGGTGAGAAAGTAAAAGTGTACGCTTGCGCAAAAGAGTTTTCAAAATCTATACCGGTAAACAATTGGTGTTTTACTTTGCCAGTATCAAAATTTCCTTGCAAACTAATTTGTTCACCTATTATTTGTTCTAAATTTCTATTTTGTCCTAATGGTCTTTTCCAATCTCCATTTGCGCTTGGTTGCACGCGTTCTGTTCCTTTCGAATCTCTCTCGTAATTTTGAAATGAACTATTCAAATTTAGTTTCCAGTTTTCATCAAATTCATGTTTTACTAATCCAGAAACGCTGGCTTGCCTCGTTTGACCGTTAGACCAAGTGGCGCCTAGATAAGTGTTTCTAGGTAAATTGGCAATTGTTTTCCCAATGATTCCCGATCCAAAATCGGGGGTCCAATTGTCATGTAAATAATCTCCTTGTAAGATTATTTCTGTTTTTTCTGTTGCTCTAAAAAGTACTGATGGATTAATGTAGTAACGCTCTTTTTTTACAACGTCCCTAAAACTCGCTGAATTTTCATAAGAACCTGTAAAACGGTACGCAATATTCTTGTCTAGTGCACCATAAACGTCAATAGTTGGTTTATAGAACGCATAGCTTCCTAGTTGCATACTGATTTCTCCTCCCGATTTAAATAAAGGCTTTTTAGTAACCATATTCAAAATTCCACCTGGAGCTACATTGCCAAAAAGTAAAGCAGCACTTCCTTTTAAAACTTCAATTCGCTCTAGCGAGGAAACCTCGGGAATCGAACCATTATTAAAACGAAAACCGTTTTTGAACATATTATTAGCCGACATGTCATAACCTCTGGACCAAAACGATTCCTGAGCTCCACCGCGTGCAGATCCAACATAAACGCCATTTACGTTGCGGATTACATCGCTCATTCTTACGGCTTGTTGCTGCTCAATTACTTCCGACCCAATTATCTGGATACTTTGTGGCAAATCAATTGCTTTTATGTTTAAACCGGACAACACGGTTAATTTTTTCTTATTGGGGCTTTGCTTAATTTTGATAACTAATTCTTTCAACGTAGTAATATCCTCAACTAATTTGAATTCTATGAAGTTAGTTTGACTAGCATACACTTTAATTTCTTTAGATTGCCTTTTCATCCCAGCTCCTTCGAGAGTGATGGTGTGACTTCCCACGGGAAAATCATTAAAGTGAAACTCGCCACTATTATCAGTTTCTGTTGTAGCAGCTTTGCCGAGTTTAATTGCGATCTCTGAAAGAGGATATCCGTCAGCTGAGAGTATTTTACCTTTTATAATGCCTGTTTCTTGTGCTTGCGCAAAAATTGATATAAAAAATAGAATGAAAAGAAGTTTAATTTGATTGCTCATAATTTTTATTTGGAATGATTAAAAATAATGATGCAAATATAAAATCTCCTTTTGGATTGACAAAGCTTATTTAGACTAAATATTAATAATGAAAATTTAAACGAATCAAATTATTACAAGTCAATACAATGCAATTAAAGATTTAACATTTTAAATTTGTAAGAAGCCAATGTAGGCTTTGTTGAAGGTCAATAATGGCATCGTAGTTACTATTTTTTAACTTAAATTTACTTTCATAATTAATGATTACTCACTAAATACTTTGTTTGAGAATATTGTGTACTAATTCTTCAGTTGGCTTTTTGTCTGCTAATTTCTCTCGAACCGTAGTAAATGCAACTTTAAAATCGCAACCTAATTTGTAATTACTACATCCATACGCAGCTTTTCCTTTAAGTATTGTTCCTTTTTTACACTTAGGACAAATCATAATGGATCCAGATTTTTTAATTGGAGTAGTAGAAGTGGTTTTTTTTGGTTCCAATATAATTTTGAAATCCTGATCAAAGCGCAGCAAACCTTCCACAAGTCCCGCATCTGTTTTAAAGTCTTTTAAATTAACCGTCGAGCCTTTTTGCAATAAACGCAAATACTGATTTTCTGATATTTTTTTTGTTGCAAACGTATAAGGTAAAATAAAGTCACAACCCGTCTTGTAATTAGCGCATCCAAAAGCCGATTTTCCTTTGATTAGATTCGCTTTTTTACATTTAGGACAGGCTTGCGCCAAAATTCCCTCTACCTTCTTTTTTTCAACGATGACTACTTTTTTATAAACATTTTCAGTGTGTGAAATATTAGCGTGTGTAGTTTCACTTCTTACGTCAGCTACTAATCCTTCTACCATTAGCTTCATATTATTGATAAAAGCAGCGGCGCTATAGGTTCCTTTTTCAATGTCTTTCAGTTGCTTTTCCCAGGTTCCAGTTAATTCAGCTGATTTAACCAAATCATTTTGAATCGTATCTATCAACTTAATTCCCGTGGGAGTTGGTAAAACTTGCTTTTTATTTCGAATAATATACTGTCTCCTAAAAAGCGTTTCAATAATATTTGCGCGTGTCGATGGTCGTCCAATGCCATTTTCTTTCATCAGTTCTCGTAAATCCTCATCATCCACTTGCTTACCAGCCGTTTCCATGGCTCTTAGTAACGTAGCTTCTGTAAACTGATTCGGCGGTTTTGTTTCTTTTTCTAAGAATGAAGGTTGGTGCGGGCCTTTTTCGCCAACAACAAAACTGGGTAAAATATCCGCTTCTTTTTCTTTACTATTGGTACTGGTAACAGTCGAAGTCTCGAAAACAACTCGAAATCCCTTTTTCAAAATTTCTTTTCCAGTAGTTTTAAAAGCAACATCAGCCGCTTTTCCTGTAACCGTAGTGTTCGCCACTAAACAGTCATCGTAAAACACAGCAATAAAACGCTTTGTTATAATATCATATACGAGTTGCTGATTGTATTGCAACTTATTTTGAATACCTGTTGGAATAATCGCGTGGTGATCCGTAACTTTTTTATCATTAAATACCTTTGGAGATTTTTTTATCTTTTTAGTCAATAGCGGTTGAACTAATTCAGCGTAATTAGTCAACTTTTGTAAAATCCCAGCTACTTTTGGATAAACATCATTTGGTAAAAAAGTCGTATCGACTCTTGGATAACTAATCACTTTCTGTTCGTATAGTGTTTGTGCAATTTTTAGTGTTTCATCCGCCGAAAAGCCAAATTTTGTATTGCAATAAACCTGCAATCCTGTTAAGTCAAACAATTTTGGTGCAAACTCATTGCCATTCTTTTTTTCGACGGAGACAATTTCGAATTCACTTTCTTTGACTTTGTCAGCTAAGAGTTCGCCATCTTCTTTCTTTAAAAAACGTCCTTCCTCGTAGTTAAAAAGAATATCTCGATATAGAGTTTGTAATTCCCAATACGGTTGAGGTTTGAAATTTTCGATTTCCTTAAATCGATCTACAACCATTGCTAGTGTTGGCGTTTGCACTCTTCCCACTGACAAAACTTGTTTGTATCCGCCATGTTTTACCGTGTACAGTCGCGTTGCATTCATCCCAAGTAACCAGTCACCTATGGCTCTCGAAAATCCGGCATAGTATAAATTATCATAATTAGAAGATGGTTTTAAGTTTTCAAAACCCTCTTTTATGGCTTCGGTCGTCAGAGATGAAATCCACAAGCGTTTTACCTCGCCCTTGTACTTTGCTTCGTTCATCACCCAGCGTTGAATCAGTTCGCCTTCTTGTCCAGCATCCCCGCAGTTGATGACTAAGTTAGCTTTGTCAAATAGGCTTTTTATGATTTTGAATTGCTTTTGGATGCCAGAATTCGCGACGACTTTAGTTTCAAACTTATCAGGTAGCATTGGCAAGTTGTTTAAATCCCAACTTTTCCAATGCGCTTTGTAATCATTAGGTTCTTTCAAAGTACATAAATGCCCAAAAGTATAGGTCACTACATAACCATTGCCTTCAAAATAGCCATCGTGCTTGGTATTTGCACCTAAAACAGAAGCAATTTCACGCGCAACACTTGGTTTTTCAGCAATACAAACCTTCATTTTATCATTTGTTTAATGTCGCAAAGTACCATATTAGAAATTGAAATCGAGTGTAAATCATGGTGAGTTATAAACGAAATATATTTTTTAGGTTTTTTTAGGAGCAGAAAAGTTATTTATTCGGTGACGATTCGTCCTGCTTTACGCTGTATCTCTTCGCTGCGCTTCGAGGATGCCACTTCAATCAGGGCTAATTATCGCGACTTAATTTCAGGACTAAATCTTAGAAATAAAAATGAATTCTTTAAGAATTTTTCTAAATTTGACGATCTAGAAGCAATTATTTTCACAAGCATAAGAAAATATTTTGTTTACTTAAAGTCAGAAATATTTTTTAAAAAAGTTCATGATAATTTTTATAATTCGTGTCTTTTTGAAAATTAAGTTTTGGTATTATTTTTTGACAAAAAGTACAAACAATTTATTTTAATTTTACCATTGTATATTTTTCAGCACTTGGTTTACCATGCTGAATGCCTGAAATTTCAAGAATCACATTATTTTTTGACAATTGCTTGTAAATGATTTTTTGAGGATAATCATTTTTTAAATTTTCAAAAACGAGTTGCTTTTCTTCTAGAACTTTAAGATTAAAAGTAACCGGCTTATCGTTTTTTTGTCCTTTTGTAATAGATTGATACGTCAATTCTTCCGCTTTTTGCTGCAGCGTTATCGCTTCAAAATGTAGCGTATCTTTATTTTTAATAAAATAAGAGCTACCATGATAAGTGCTATCATTTACTTTCGTCCACGATTCAGTAAGCGTTCCGTCAGCTGATTTATTTTCCCAGTTTCCCAGTAAGTCTTTTGCTTGGTTAATTTTATCTTTTTCCCCAGCGCTAGCATCTTTACAAGCTACAAAACTAAGGACAATTAAAGAAACAACGATAGTATTTTTCATCTGGATGGTGTGCTAACTATTATTTTGAAAGCGATGCAAAATTATGAAAAAGACTCTAATGAAAACAAAAAATAATCGAGCTGTCAAATTAGAATGTTTAGAACTTATTTTATTTGCAAATAATCTGGATTGCACAAGTATATTTCGGTAAACTCAAAGTTGAAGGTTATCATTCTTACTATCAATTTCCTTTCCGCGTTATGCATATATTCTCTTGAAAGGCTCCAACTTCAGATGAACAAAAAATTCAAATCAAATATTAATGTATTAGAATTACTCTAATTGGAAGCTTGTACCAAATAGTCTTTGAAATTACTGTCCTAATTTTGTCAAATCGAGCGCAGTCGGGATTAAGAGCGACTTACAAATAACGTTTCGTGTTTCATTATTATCATGCCAAGACGCTCGACCTGACAATTTTCAATTCTTTTTAGCTAAAAATTCAAAACATAAATGGTACAACTATCCTATTTTTGTCAAATCGAGCGCAGTCGAGATTACGAGACCCTTACTAAAGTTTCATTCCTCTTTTTTAGGAACCAATAGGGGATATTCCTTTTTTTCTCCCAATGTGTCCAATGAATACATGAATTTAGTATTTATGGCCAATGGGAAACAGATAGACATTCCACTAAGTTCCTATGAAACTGCTTTAAAGTTTAAAACCGCGCGTTTCTTTTTTGAATCGAACTTCAAGGACAATGAATTTAGGAATACAATATTGAAATCTTTTTCCAAATGGTATTTTACCCATTATAATGAAATTGATAAAATCGATGTGTACTTTGATTTCTACAAATTCAAATCATTGCAAGACCTAGAAAAAAATGGTTACAATGTTGTAAATGAAAAAATACACGGTTATACTGTAAGCAGAAAAAACAGAAGTTAATTATGACAACTACTAAACTGAACAAATTCTTATTTGAGAGTAGTGAACATTTTGGGAAGAAAATCCATTATATAAGGGCTATTTGTATTTATTGCATTATTAACATTACCATGATTTCCCCTGATATGTACGAAATATTCAGTAGCGATGGTTTTGTTCAAAAAGAAATCAATGATAAGTTCATAGAATGGTATCAGCCAAGGATTTCATGGATTACAGAAAGCCTGCAATTTTTAAACTTTCGTGAGAACACAATCATACTAGCCTTATTCTCGATTTATCTGTTAAGCTTCATACTGGTTTTTTTACGATACAAGCCCCTTGTTTTTTCTTTAGTGTCATGGATTGGACATTTAATACTAATTAATTCTAGCTATCTTTTTTCATACGGTGCGGACTACTTTATTTCATTCTTATTGTTTGTGAACGTTATGTTTAACTTAAGTACAATTTTGAATGTCAAATATGGTAGTTTGTTATACAGCTTTACAATTCGGTTCGTCTAAATACATTTATGCCTTGTTTACTTCTTTGTAGGATTTGGCAAGACACTTGGCATGGATTGGTTTGATGGAAATGCAGTATGGTTTGTCATAAATAGATTTTCTCCGGAATTTATTGGGATTGCAAATGTACTTGCTGAATATCCAATGATATATAAGGTACTATCTTTTGCTGTTTTGATAGAATTGTTATACCCCTTTTTAATTTTTGTTCCTAAAATTCGCAATTGGATGCTTGGTGTAATTCTTTTATTACATGTTTGTATAGCAGTTCTAATGAAGTTTTATATGTTCGGAGCCATAATGATAGTGTTAAACTTAATTGCTTTTGGGCATTATTATAGTTTAAGTAAGTCATTTAAAAGAATAGAATCGATTTTATTTGGAAAAGGGCGATTAATTCTTCATAAATAGTAAATAAAAAAAACACCTTTATACATTGTATAACAATGTATAAAGTATTATATTTGTGAAATGGAAGACGATTTTGTCAGAAGATGGGAGTCTCAGGTAAAAAAAGGCACTTTAGCTTTTATACTCCTGAACATACTTCGAGATAACGAGTATTATGGTTTCGAACTTATGGAGCAGACAAGAAGGCTCACGGATATTCAAATAGCTGAAGGGACGCTCTACCCATTGATGAACAGGCTGAAAAAGGAAAATCTTGTCAGCTCCAAATGGGTAGAACAAGAATCTGGAATTCCGCGAAAGTATTATAAACTTACTGGCAATGGGATTTCAACATTAAAGATAATGGTTGAATATTGGAAGAAGCTAGAAGAGTCAATCGATAAAATAATTTAATGAAAAAAATAAATTTTCAAGATAAATCAGCTGAAAAGATATACCACAGTTATATCAGAAGAATTGACAGAACCCTTTCTGTTTTGCCGAAAAGTGATAAAATTGATTTACTTATGGAATACAACAGTCATATCTACGAAGGACTCCAAAGTTACGGACATAAGAGTGAGGTCGAACGTTTGTTACAGATTACCCAAAATTTAGGCGATCCGGAAGTGTTTTTAAAGCCTTTAGTTGCAGAGCGAAAGTTAATACAGGCTACCAAAACGTTCAACCCTAAACATATTTTCCAGGCAATTTTCCTGAACATAGGTAATGGCTTTGTTTATTCACTTTTCGCTTTACTATACCTATGTTTATTCTCATTTTTGTTTTTAATAATAACAAAGATTTTATATGGAACTCAAGTTGGACTCTACATTAATGATGGTAAGTTCGTTGCTCTAGGAATTCTCGATGTCGGACCGGGGGATATTGAGGTATTAGGGAGTTGGTTTATACCCGTTCTGTTAATTAGTATGGTGCTATTGTATCTGTTAATTACATTTTTGTTAAAGGCTATGAAAAGGAAATAGCTTTTTTTATCTAAATACATCGTTATACAATGTATAATGTAATAAAAAATAATAGTTAAATTTATGAAGCTTGTTTTATCACACATCGTCATTTTCTTTCTACTTCTACCACTGTCAGTAGTTTTCGGGCAAACGTTTGAAATAGCAGGCCTCGTGAGCAATTTGCAAGATGACCCTGTGGCTGGCGCAACAATAGTTTTATACGAACAAGACAGTACCATAATCGGATATACCACAACCAACGAAATTGGAGCCTATAAGCTAAACAAAAAAACTATGCACGGGTATTTCTTAGAAGTAAGTCAACCTAGATATATTACAACTTATCACACCATTACGTCTGCCCAGGCTTCCAAAGATAAATTAACTATCAACTTTAAGTTAACGGAAAATGTAAATCAATTGGACGAAATAATATTGATTTCTCCCAACATCCCGAAGGACACGGTTAATTTGGATCTGGAAAAGCTGAATCTTTTCGAAGATAATAATTTGAAGGAAATTCTAGAGAAAATACCCAATTTCAAGATAGGCGATAATGGGAGTATCATTTATAATGGAAAGGCAATTGAGAAAATTTTAGTTAACAACAAAGCTTCTTTCATAAATCAAAATACAATAGCACTTGAAAGTATAGAGAAAAAAATAATTGAAGGTATAAGTGTAATTAATAATTACCAAGGAGATTTTACCCTGAATTTCAAGGAAAGCCAAGAAAGCGTTCTTAATATCGCTACTTCCAATCTAAACCAAAATATTCTAACTGGTTCAGTAACGGCAAAATATGGCATTGATGCCAAGTATTCCTTTTATGGCAGGTTATTTCTTTTTTCCAAGAACATAAATACATTTTTAAGAACGAACACGAATAATATTGGGGATATTTCTTTTAACTATGATGAAATAAACAAGCTCATCGGAAATGGCCAACCGCTTTCTCCATATATGATACAAGGGTTGAACACATTGTTTTCTTCCAATGAAAACTTGGCCAAGGACTTCTTAACAACTAGTGATCTGACTTTTAGGAAACAAACATCTAACCTAAAAATATCAGGAACTATATACCATATAGCTCCCAACAGAACCGAGAGCCTTTTCAAAAGTTTAACAACCGTTGATAACAGGGCATTGCTCAGAAGCGAAATCGAAGGCATTTATAGATCTAATGCTATTATTGCGTTGTTGTCCGCTAGTACAAAAATTTCTACTAATACCATAGCATCATTTGATTTTCACTCCAATTTTACAAATGTTGAAAACACCAATAGTTCAGAAAATCAACTGATCCAAGAAAACAGAAAGAGCAGCACACTTGCAAAAAACGATAATAATGTGCTAGCAAATTTTGGAAAGTTTGGATTGGCCAGTAAGTTATCGAAAAGTATAATTATTAAGACGGCCTTTAGCGGTTTTTATGAATTTGATAGATTATTCAATGGGTTCAGCGTGAATGACGATGTAATTATAAATTCAGAAGATCAGAAAAATAAATTCAAAAAACAAGATTTGACCTTCTCCTTTGATGTGGATATGAAGCTTTCAAATTATTTTATGCCGTCCATTTCCAGCGACTTTAAGGGTGTAAACGAGAAAATTGATATTGAATTCACACCGACCACACAAATTAAAAGACACATCAACGATTACTCAACCTCATTGGCATTTTACGGGGACAATATTTTTAAAAAATTTGATTACGAATTTAAAATAGGTATCAACACCCTGAAAACAGAGGTTTCTAGTTTTCAGAATAGTTCCCGTTTGTTCTATCCTATTGAGTTCAATCTAAATTACGAAAGCAGGTTAAATCGCCTCTTTTTTGACTATCGCCGTAAAGCCGTGTTCAATGATTTGGAATCTGGAATAAATACGATACAGCCCTTCAACCAAGTTGTAATAGGTAACCTTGAATTGCCCTCGATTCTCGGCAGGGTCGATCATCTGGAAATTGGATACAATTACAACAACTTATTTGACGGAACGACTTTCTCTATGGCATTGGCATATGATGATGCTCGAAATGAACTTGCCAAGGGTTTTGTGGCTCAGGAAAACGGAATTACCACCTTATCCTATTTTGCCACAGACATCTCGGAGAGCTATCAATTAAACGGTAGTTTCTCTAAAACCTTTTTACAGCAAAACTATCCTATCAAACTTGACTTTCAAGCAAAAGTAAAAAAATCAAATATTCAGATTGACCAAAATGGGCTAACGGCTTTTTCAGAGGGTATATCTCCCTCATTAAAAATTGAATCGATTTCGAAAAATCTTTTCAATTTCAGAATATCATCACGGTTTACCTATAATGAAGATATTATTGATGATTTTGCTTTCAAATCCACTTTCCTTAACAATTCATTAGCATTAATGGTCAAAAATGAAAAATGGTACTCAAAATTGTCCTTTATTCAAGAGTATAACGTACTGAATGAAGAAGTATTCAAACGCTTCAATATTAATTTCAATATGACTTATACAATTGGGAAAATGATTTTAAGTCTGGACGGTAGACACCTAGAGGAGCTATTCGCTTTTATCGACAACACAGCATTCAATTCCCAACTATCACTTCAAAACGGATTAGTTTCAAACCTAGTTCGTAATGCATCTTTAAATTATTTAATAATAGGAATCAAATATAATCTTTAATCTTAAAATCAATTATAATGAAAAATTCAAAAGTATTGCTCGCAATTTTATTAAGTATCTCTTTTATCCATGTCGCCAAAGCGCAACAAAGTGAAAAACAAGTTTTAAAAGTTTCTTACGTAACCAACAATGTTTCCGATTTTATGATAGGAATGTTGAAGAAGCAGATTACCGACCCCGAAAAATTTTCAGGTGTTCTCAATGACATCTCGAAATACAAAATGTACCATTCGCTTTACCATAATTTAAAAACAGGGGAGTCCGTTTTCGTTCTTGACTCGATTCACGAGGTAGATGGAATCAGCACGGTTGGGAACGTCAATTTTACAATAAAGAACAAAGAGGGTGTCATTCATGGTCTGGAAACATTTATGGGTAAAGAATTTAGCTTTGAGGGAAAAGCTAATACGCTAAAGTGGAACATTACCAATGAGAAAAAAGCAATAAATAAATACAAAGCCAGCAAAGCTGTTTTGGTAGACAACCCAGAAATATATGTATGGTTTACAAAGGATGTACCCGCTAATGCCGGACCCTATATGTACAGCGGTTTACCCGGTTTGATATTAGAGTACAATGAGTTATTCCAAACCGCATCAGCATCCGCGATCCAATACCAAGATCTTTCTGAGTTTAACAAAAAATATTCAAAATTCGGAACAAAAAAGGTGAAGGCCGACGAGACTTTGGTATCCGTCCTCTCTAAAAAGTTAAACTTCAAACAAACGGCGGAGCAAGGGAATAATTAATCTGCCTGCAACGTAAATCTCTAAAACTGCATTATGATCTTAGAATTAAACAACGTAACCAAAAGTTACTCTAAAAATAATCTAGCGCTGGACAATTTCTCCCTAAAAATCCAAAGGGGTGTACTTGGGATTCTAGGCCCCAACGGCGCAGGGAAATCTACGTTGATAAAGCTGCTTTCGACAATGGAGAAGCCGCTGTCTGGGAATATAATCTATAATGGTATAAACATAGTTAAAAAACCGGATTACATAAGAAAGGATCTTGGATATCTACCGCAAGATTTTGGTACTTTTAATAGCTTGAACGCCTATGAGTTCCTTGAATACGTTGCTGCGCTCAAAGGGTTGGCCGGCAAGGGGGTCGAAGGTAAGATAGACCATATGTTGAGGGAACTTAATTTATCTAATGTAGCAAAATATCAAATAGGAACATATTCAGGAGGAATGAAGCAAAGGCTTGGGATAGCCCAAGCCTTGATTAACAATCCAAAGGTTCTGATTCTTGATGAGCCGACAGTTGGTCTCGATCCAGAAGAGCGCATACGGTTTAAAGAGTTAATCTCTGATTTAGGAATGGACAGAATCGTGATTATTTCATCCCATATTGTTTCGGATATTGAGAGTGTTGCAAACCAAATAGTTATAATGCAAAATGGTTCAGTCCTCAAACAAGGCAATCAACTTGAATTACTGGAATCCATGAAAGGTATGGTTTTCGAGCTTTTTATTGCCCATGATAAGTTTCTTGATTTTAAAACCAAAAACCTAGTTGTAAGTTCAGTAAGAGAACAAAACGGGCATAGGGTTAGGTTTATTGAAAAAATTAGCTCCAACGAAGGGATAAAAGTTAATGCAACACTTGAAGACCTGTATATCTATTTGACCAAAAACCGATTATTATGACTATCTATTTCAAAATAATTAAGGCTAATTTTTTTCAATTTGTGAATGGTCGTACATTCTTTATCTTATTGGTCGCTAGTATATTCGTTGCAATCAGCTTTATCCCTCCACCAGAAGCAAATTACACGACAATGCGTTTTGGTTCATATATCGGAGAGTATAATGTTCAATGGGTTGGTACGGTAGGTGCTATTATGGCCAGTATATTCCTTTCGTTTTTTGGATTTTTCTTTGTCATAGGAAGTATTACAAAGGATTTTTACACTAAGGTTGGGCAGATAATTGCCGCAACTCAGATATCTAATTTTAGTTATCTCTTATTAAAAGCGATCAATAATTTTCTTGTATTGTTAGCTATCTTGTTTATCGTATCAGCTACAACAGTCGTGATTTTCTTTTCATACAATGAAGGCCACGACTTTAATTTGTTCACTTTTTTAAAACCATATATTTATATTACTGTTCCTTCTATTTTTTTTATTGCTTTCTTAGCGGTAATCATCGAGATTGTTTTTCCTAAAAAGGTTTTCTTACAATATATCGTTTTCTTCTTTTTTTTCTGTCTGATGCTCTTTGATACATCTTCAAGTCAGAGCCCTTTTTTTTTAGATTTTTTTGGAATAAAAAGCAGTACGGAAATGATGCATAATCAAGTTTTGAAAAAAACCGACGATTCTCGAACCACTTTGTCTTTAGGATTTATAGCTGGAAAAAAGAATGTCAATAAAAAAATAGTATTTGATGATCTGAATTTTGATTCGGTCTTTATCCTAAAAAGAAGCTATTTAGCGTTGTTCTTTTTACTTGGTTTGTATATTTCATCAATTTTCTTTCACCGTTTCAATCTCGATAAATACGAAAGGGAAGAAGTTGACTTAGTGCCCACTCAACAGGAGAGTGCTGGGTTTCAGCTCAACGCCGTAATGGTGGCCACTGCTCCCTCCTTTAAAATAATGCCGCTGGTTTTTTCTGAATTATTGTTAATTGTGAGAAAAAATGAAAATTGGGTATCAGGTCTGAGCCTCATTGGAATCGTAGCCATTTGCTTTGTGCCGATCCGAATTGCTCATGGTTACCTGTTGCCATTATTATGGCTATTACAGGTATCCAGCATTTCCGAATTAATCTTAAAAGAAAAAATAAATAGAGCAAAATACCTAACATCAACTTCCGTTAATCCGATAGGTAGAGCTTTCACGGCAAAAGTATTATCTGGAATAATCCTAGTTTTTTCATTTGCTGTTCCTTTAATCTTCAGGTACTTGTGGCAGGGAGAATTTTATAAAATTTTAGGTATTTTATTTGGAATAGTTTTTATCGTTTCTCTATCCATTCTTCTGGGATTAATCACCAAAACCCAAAAGACTTTTGAGATTGTATTTCTTTTGTTGACCTATTGCAACCTTAACATGATTAGCGGACTCGATTATTTGGGTGCGTATCACGATACCTGGGATTATGCTTTAATAATGTTCTTTTTGACATTCCTTATATTATCGTTCTCATATTTACTAAAATACTTACGAAATGAATAAGCGCAAAGTCCAGAATCTCATCAATTCCTATATTCTCATCATCTATGACGGTTCATGTGGATTTTGTAATCAAAGTATACAATTTGTTCTACAGAACAAACCCGCATCAAATTTAAGATTTGTTTCATCGCTGTCAATGACAGGGGAAATTATTTTAGACCATTTAAGAATTCAAGGTATACAACAAACGATAATACTGGTTGAAGATGGTAAGGTCCTTTGTAAATCAAGAGCAATATTCGGAATAATCAAATATTTAAATAGTAGGTGGAAATACATTAAGGTATTATCGGTTTTTCCATATTATTTTTCAGATTCCATTTATGATTTTATTTCACAGCATAGGTACAACTATCATGTCTTTGTCAAATCGAGCGCAGTCGAGATTACGAGTGACTTACAAACAAAGTTTCGTGATTCATTACAATCATGATGAAGTGCTCAACCTAACAAATTTGAATTCTTTATAACAATAAATTCAAAACATAAATGCTATTATTTTCACACTTGATAATCATAAATTATAGTTTTAGCACAATTTTATTGCTTACTTCTCGGAATAATTAGATTCGAATATTCTGTATTTGAAAAGTCCTACCACGATAGCGCCACCAATTGCGTTGCCCAGTAAAGCCAAAACTAAAAACCACAAATAATCCAATAAAGTGATTGCATCCGAGTATAAATAAGCGCCAAAAACCTCAATATTACCGACAATACTGTGGTGAAATCCTCCAAAACCAATAACACCAGTAACTACAAAAATTAAAAATATTCGGGTGATGGAATTTGTCGTACTGTTTAATAACCAATTCAATAAACCCATTAACCAACCGGCGACGATTGCACTTAAAAATAAAACCCAACCTTCATGGTGAACCACATGCGTGCCTATACTGACCATGGTTTCATGCGTAAACAATTTTAAACTTGGTCCTAATAATCCAATAAACAAGGTAAATAATATTCCTCCAACAACATTTCCTAAGATTACTAATGCCCAAATACGAAGTAAATCCCAAATAGATTGTTGACCGTTTAAAACCGGTAATGTCAAAACAGATGTTTGCTCTGTAAACAAAGCCGACTTACCTAAAATCACGAAAATGAATCCTATGGGATATACAAAACTGAACATTTTGAAAATAGTGGTTTCCTCGTATGTTCCTGTTAACAAATAGTAAAGTGTGCACAACAAAAAATAACTAAATCCTATCTCAAGCCCAGCAATCAGTGCGCTCAAGGTAAGTGCTTTACTTTTTATTTTAAAAATTTCTTCTCCTTCATGAATGACTCTGCTTAGAATATCGCGATACTCACTAACTCCATCAATTTCTTCGGATTTTTGCTCTAGTTCTTGCTGGTATTTTTCTTGTTTTTTTTCGTCTGGCTGCATATAAATTTTGTTAAAGTGCTTTACTCTATTTTTTTTTGATTGTTTACAATTGAAATATTTGATTTTTGTATTATAACCTCGACTTAAATAGCTATCAATATGAAAGATAGGAAGTTAATTTAACTTATTTGATTATTCATCCTTTTTTAGCTGTTTCCTAATTTCTAATCATGATCTTCTTTGGATAAATTTTGTTAAATTTGACTTGAAAGAGAATTTTCTAAATTGAGATCTTCTTTGTTTAAAATATTAATTTCAAAACCTTTATATTATGATTGTTGCTTCACATGCCAAAGGTTGGAAAATTATATACCAGCGCTCTCACGGACTTCTAGCGGCCATGCTAGCGTATCAATATGAGATTGATTTGCCAAATGATATTATGGTTCCAACACTCATTGCCATTGCTGAGCATGATGATGGAGTTGCAGAAACTTTAGAAAATAAAAATTTAACACAAGCAGGCGCGCCACGTCATTTTTTAGTAAATGATGATTCTAAAAAAATTGATATAAAGCAATATATAAATGTGATGGAAATTGCTACTTCAAAAAGTCAGTTGAATGCGTTATTAACCTCGTTACATTTAGATTTTATTTGTGGTGATCCTAGCGACGGTCAAGACCAAAATTTAAAAACGTTTTTGAAAGAGCAAGTAAAAAACCGCAAAGCTATTTTAAAACATTTAAATATTGATAAAAAATATGTGACCCGTTTATATCGATTTGTGGAATGGTGCGATGCTTTTTCTCTTCTTATTTGTATGGATAAAATACAGCCCGAAGGACGTAAAATGGAGGTGTCCGAAAGCCCTGATGGTGACATGAGTCAAACGTTTTATAAGGCGGAGAATAAAATCACTGTAGAACCTTGGGTTTTTAAAAATGAAACTTTTACCGTTTTTTACGAATATAGAATTGTAGAGCAACTGCGCTTTAAATCAGTGGAAGAGTTTAACGAAGTTTGTAAAAAAGCCAAAGTTCACAGGGAAGAATTTGTATTTTCAAAATAGCGTTTTTATTATCTGATGTTTCTTTTTGACACCGTAAGTTTATTTTAGACTTTGAAATTAAAATAATTTTAAAGCTATTTTCATTTTTTTTTAGCTTAGTAGATTTTACGCATTTTCTGATTCAAATATCGTTATTTCTGGTTTAACGTTAAATCTTACTTGCCATAAATGTCCTAATGCCCTGTTTATATATAATGTTCGATCATTGCTTAGTTTAATTTGACCTGAAGAATACTTTTTGTTTTTTACAGGGAGCATTGGTGGCGGCAAAAATGGCGGTTTGACTTGTCCACCATGTGTATGCCCTGATAAAATCCAACTATTGTAATCACTCCAAATGTTTATGTCGCAAACGTCAGGATTATGACACAGAACAATATTGGCCTTTGATTTTTCAAAGCCCTTCATTGCTTTTTCAGGATTGAATTCAAGTCCCCAAAAGTCGTCAAAACCAATAAAGTTTAATCCAGATAGTTCAATATTTTCATTTCGTAATACATGAACGCCCTTACTCGTTAATATTTCTGAAATTTTGTCTGCAACTTCTTTTTGAGACCAATTAACCCCGTAGTCGTGGTTGCCTAGAACTCCAATAGTCCCAATTTGCCCTTTAACACTATGATTCAATACTTCTTTTAATTTATCATATTGAACTTTATCCTTGTATGTGCTTACATAATCACCTGTATACACCACAAAGTCAGGATTATATTCTTTTGCCTTTTTGAATGAGTCAATTACAAAATTGTAGTCAAATCTATTTCCAATATGACTATCACTTATTTGCATCAAGGTTTTACCAATTAGTTCATTTGGCAAATTTTTTATTGGCATTTTTACTTTTACAAACTCTAAATTAAACGGTTCAATTTGCCATGAATATAAACCACCTAGAATACCTATTCCTGTCAATCCCCAAAAGGTGCGTTTGATAAATTTTCGTCTGCTCATTATGATTATTTTAAAATTATAAATAAGTAGAGTACATTTAAAAAACATTAAAAGTTTTTAAAACGTACTAACTATTATGTAAATATAATTGATTTATCGTACAACGTAAACCGGCTTTGAAAAATGGACAATAATTTACTCGAAATTTTTAATAGTTGTCAATAACTCAGCTTTGTAATTGTAAATTTCGTCTAAGGAAGATATTAGTTTTTTTTCTCCGTTATCTTTTCCATTGTTGAAAAGCTCAATGTATTTATTAGCAGAATTAAAATGTAAACGACAAATAGGTTTTCTATTATTATCGTCCAATAAAATTCCAAAGTAGGATTGTGTATCTCTAAATGCAATTCTAGAAGCAGGTAGCACTTCTCTCAATATAGCTTTAACGATTTGCGAACCTTCAATTTCTTCCTCCGATGTAATGAATTTTGGAGTTTCCACATTTTCGTCGATTGCAGTCGTTTGTTCATTCGCTTTAGAGGGAACGGCTTCAGAGATATTTAAAGCATTTTTTAAGCGGAAATTTATTGATTCATTTATTGAATTAGAAAAGGCTTTTTTTGTATATTCTTTAAATGCAACTAATCTTGGGGCTGTTAAAGGTTTACTGAAAAATCGATTAACTAAAAGACGAACCATTTCATCAGACGGTTCTTGAATTTCTTTTTCAAATTCGTTTCTAATTGCTTTAATATATTTTAGTCCTTCTGCCGAATCTAAAATTTCTTCAAGGTTATAACCGTTTTTGGAAAAATTTTCTAAGATTTTTAAACTTGTATCTTTTAAGTCTGATATATCTAAAGTAAAAAATGGTTTTTCATCCATTATATTTGGTTTCTCTAAATCTGCATAAAAATTATAAATATGTCCATTTGTTAAGACGCCAAAACGTGATTTTGAAACATGGTAATATCTATGTAATTGAGAATTATGCGCATCAACATTCTCTTTCCAGTTTTTACATTCTATAATTAAAATTGGTTCACCATTTCTTTTAATAACATAATCTATTTTCTCTCCTTTTTTAGTTCCTATGTCACAAACAAATTCAGGAATTACTTCTGTTGGATTAAAAATATCGTATCCAAGAATTTGAATAAAAGGCATAACAAAAGCATTTTTTGTAGCTTCCTCTGTATTTATTTGGTCTTTTAAAGAGTCAACTCTTTGATGTAATTGTTGCAATTTTAATTTTAAATCTTCCATCATAATTATTAATTTTTTATTTGTTAGTTTTTGTTTTTTTTAGAATTTACTACATTCAGAGTTAACGGTTTACAATTGCAAGAAGTTTACGATTACGAAGCACAAAAGTGTCGGAAACAAGTTAATGTAATACGAATCTCAAAGCTTCATTCAATTACTGAATTGTCAATTTATTATAAGTGATCTTTTAGGGTGTTTTTTTCGTCAATATACTTTGATACCAAACTTTAAAAGTTTTTTTGGTAAGTGGTCGTCAAGATTTGATATGTCGCAGTCATTGAGCTCAATTAATTTGAAGTCGTATTTCTTATAAATTTCAATTTTTATTTTTTTTCTTTCCGCATATTTTGGGTCGTCTTCCATTCCCCAAAATTCTATATAAACATTTTCAGTAGGAATGAAAAAGTCTGAATATAAATCTTCCTCAACCGGTAATTTTCTTTCGTATGCATGGGCTAATTTATAATCATACAATGCGTTATCAATTATAACTTCTGCTCTTGAACGAACCATATGTCCGTCTTTAGTTCTTAATGTAGCAGGAAACTTTTCTCTAAAATTGTCAGAGATGGCGGGCTTTACATTTGGTGTTGGTTTGTCTTTTTGTAGTTTTGGTAGAACTGGAATGTTTGCTACTTCGTTAAAAATTGAAGTTAAGTTTTTGTTTTCTAAGATGTTATCAGGCCACAAAACATATGTGCCACCTGATGTATCGTGTTCAAATTGTCTGCCACCTAAACTTTTTCCAAGCTTTGTTATTTCCCAACCTGCTATATCCTTTTCAATCCATCCAAGTTCTGAAAAAATCAAATTTAATCGCTGTGAGGAAATATCAAAGTGTTTGCCAATTGCTGTCGCATTTATAAGTTTTGCTTTCTCTTTTAGTTTTCCGTTGTCTATAGAAATGTTTTCAGGCCAAACTACATATTCGCCAAACTTTGGGTTTGTTCTAGTTTGTCCGCCCTTTTCTTTACCAAGGTCGGTCAAAACCCATTTGTCATTTTTTTTGTCTACCCAGCCGAGTGTTTTTAATTTGTCAAACAGATCGCTTGATTTGATGTCGAGTTCGTTTGCAACTGCTGATGTCGAGATATATTCCATATTATTATTTGTCTATTTTGTATTTTTAAATTTTATACAACTAACTTATATACCCTACTCCGTAATGCCAACTTACCTATATTTAGTTGTACATGCTAAAGTTTATATTATAATTCGTTATTTTCTCAAATATATAATTTAATTCCGAAAAAACTGATATAAATTTATTTCTCAAATCTATTTGCTTCCAAAACGATTACAAAACGATAACATTACGATAAACCGTAAACGTCCTTAAAAAAGTCAAATTTCCTAGCCCTGATAGAAGTGAAAATCCTTTTTTGAGGCTTTTTGCCGAAAAAAAGATTGCAACGGATAGCAGGAAACAGCTCCAAAAAACTCCCAATGACAATCTCAACTTGAAACAACTTACTTTAAACAAAAATTTCGTAATTTTGCACTCCAAATAAAGGATTAGAATATGTTAGATAGACTTCAAATAGTAAAACAACGTTTCGATGAGATTTCGGATTTGATTATTCAACCCGATGTAATCTCTGATCAGAAACGTTATGTGCAGTTGAATCAAGAGTATAAAAGTTTAAAAGCGCTTGCTGAAAAACGCGATGAATACGTGATTTTGATGGCAAATATCGAAGAAGCCAACGAAATTATTGCCGATAACAGTGATGCAGATATGACCGATATGGCCAAAATGCAACTGGATGAAGCGAAGGGAAGATTGCCGGAGTTAGAGGATGAAATTAAATTCATGCTTATTCCTAAAGATCCCGAAGATGCTAAAAATGTTATGGTGGAAATTCGTGCCGGAACGGGTGGGGATGAAGCGAGTATTTTTGCCGGAGATTTATTTCGTATGTACACTAAATATTGTGAAAATCAGGGTTGGAGAACTTCTGTGGTGGATATGAATGAAGGAACTTCGGGCGGTTTCAAAGAGGTAATTTTTGAAGTTACTGGTGACGATGTTTATGGAACTTTGAAATTTGAAGCGGGTGTTCACCGTGTGCAACGGGTTCCACAAACGGAGACGCAAGGACGTGTTCATACATCGGCAGCTACGGTGATGGTGCTTCCGGAAGCGGAGGAATTTGATGTGCAAATTGATATGAATGACGTGCGTGTAGATTTCTTTTGTTCGTCAGGACCTGGAGGACAGTCAGTAAACACAACTAAATCAGCGGTGCGATTGACTCACATTCCTACTGGATTAGTGGCGCAATGTCAAGATCAGAAATCACAACACAAAAATAAAGATAAGGCTTTCGGGGTTTTACGTTCCCGTTTATATGAACAAGAATTAGCTAAAAAGCAAGCGGAAGATGCCACTAAACGTACTTCACAAGTAAGTTCTGGCGACCGTTCCGCTAAAATTCGTACTTACAATTACGCTCAAGGTCGTGTTACGGATCACCGTGTAGGTCTGACTTTGTACGATTTAGGAAATATTATGAATGGTGACATTCAAAAAATTGTTGACGAATTAGCGTTAGTCAACAACACGGAAAAACTTAAAGAGGCAAGCGAAGTATTCTAATTTTAGTTTAACCAATAAGCAAAATAAAAAGCCAGCGAAACGATTTTCTGCTGGCTTTTTGCATAAATTATCCCACTATTTTATTGTTACAGAAATTCATCTTCTTTCATTTCTCTTTCTAGTTTTTCTTCAAAAGTTTGATTTCTAAACGTTTCATATTTTGCTGTAGCGGTATTTATTTTTTCGTCTAAAATCGTGTTATCTTCTAACTTGTCAATTTCGATATGAAGCTCGTTCGATTTTTTGTCATATTCTTTCGTAATGCTATTCCAATTTTTTATTCCGTTCTCCTTACCTTTTTTCACAACCGAATCTATAAAGCGCACGTAGTTGTTGGTCACGATTTCAGCCTTTTCATCATTTTTTTTATTACAAGAAATTACTGTAATAATGATAAAAACTAGTCCTACTGATAATTGTAGATATTTCATTATATCGTTGTTATTTACAAAGTTTTAAAAAGTTGATTGCAAGCAATTAGTTCCAATTGCAATTTGCACCATATTTTAATAGTGCTACAAAAGTATTGCATGTATGTAAAGTTAACGTTACATCTTTGCAAGCTTTTGTTCCAGAATTTACGGGTGTCAGGATTTTAAAATAAAAAGAATAGTTCGTCTGAGAAAAGTTGAACTATAAATTGAAGTCGAAATAAGTAGAGAATATTTGTGAAACAGTTTTATGATTTATTCAACTGGTAAATAGATATTAAATTGAGAGCCAACGCCTAAGTTACCTTTTGCAGTAATAAATCCTTTATGATTTTCAACGATTTTTTTACAAATAGCCAATCCAATACCCGTTCCTTGGTATTCATTCTTGTTGTGAAGTCTATTGAATAATACAAAAATATTTTTGGCATATTCTTGCTCAAAACCTATTCCATTGTCTTCAATTGCAATTTTGTGATAGCAGTGATGGGTATTTGGTAAAAATTCCTCCTCGTTTGAAACTATTTGGCTGTACGTTAGTTTTATAATTGGAGCTACATCTTTTTTACTGTATTTCAGTGAGTTACCAATTATATTAATGAATAGTTGTTGAATTTGAAACGGAATGATATGCAATGTTGGCAAATTATTGCTTTGAATAATAGCTTTTTTTTCTTCAATGGCTTGTGCCAAATCGTGTTTGGCATTTTCAAGAAGATAATTTAGATCGGCATTTACAACATTCTTTTCCGTTTTATTCGTTCTTGAAAATTGCAATAAGTCTTCAATTAAAACTCGCATTCTATTTGTTGATTTCTGGATACTGCCAACGTATTGCTGACCTGACGCGGAAATATTATTAAAATCCTTACTCACTAACCTTGATATAAAAGTCTCTATTTTGCGCAAAGGTTCTTGTAAATCGTGACTTGCAATATAATTAAATGCACTCAATTCCTTATTATTGCTTTCTAATTCTCTATTGCGTTCTTCGGTAAGAATTTGATCGTCTATCTCAGAGGTGATGTCTCTTGTTGTGCCAATAAAGGTTTTATTATCAGATGAAATAGTAACTATTTGTCCCATACTTTTTAAGTATCTAACTTCGCCATTTTCTCTAATAATTCTGTAAGTGAAAGGCGGTAAAATATTATGGGATTTTATATTTTGTGTTTTTTCGGTTAAAATTTCTAAATCATCTGGATGAATAAATTTTAGATATTCATGGGCACAAGCTTCAAATGATTGCGGCTCGCATCCTAAAAGGCGATATTGATTATCAGAGAAAGTATAGGTACCAGTTTCTAAATTCAATTGCCAACTACCAAAATTCCCAATGATTTCTGAAAGATTATTGACTTCAATCGCTACTGATAGCGTGTGGACCGTGTTTTTGAGTAATACTACATCCCTATTCATTTTAATAAACGCGATAGTTATCAAAATTAAAGTAATTAGTAAAGTAAGATAGATCAACAATGGAGTATAATTCATTGTCGAATTATAATCGTTTTGCCTATATTGGAGAAGATTTTTTTGAGTCGTGATCATTTCTTCTATCTCAACTCGGATAGAATCCATTGCCTCTTTACCAGTTACTAAGTTAGTAGAAACTATTTTTTCATTATATCCCTTACTTTCAACAAGATATAGGGTTTTAGATAAGTAGTTAAGATGCCTACTTATTAAATATTGTAGTTTCTTTAGATTTCTTTGCTGAGCCCTACTGTTTACGGTAAGTTCGGCAACTCGTTTGTATGACTTTTTTATTTCCTCATTAGAATCATCATACGGTTTTAAAAAGCTTTTGTTTTTACTTAACAAATAACCTCTTTGTCCAGTTTCAGCATCTTTTACATGGGACAAAAGTCTTTCTAATTCAATATTAACTTCATAACTTTTGCTGATCCATGTTGATGTTTTTTTTAAAACAGTAATATGTTTAAAAGTAATAGCACCAATAAAAAAAATGATAGCGAGAGATACAATGAAAATGATCTTTAGAAAAAGAGGCGATTTATGAAGTTGCATAATTTCCATCTTACATTCTCATTAAAAAATTGTCTTTATTTAAACCTGAAGTGTGATATTGCCAGTTAATTGTCACTACCTCTGAAAGTATTTTTTTTAAATTCTCAAAGTCATTTGGTTTTTTTATGTAAATATTTGCGCCATTTACAAATGTTTCTTCAATGTGTTCTTCTGTTGATGAGGTTGAATATATCGCTATTGCAATGTCATTAAATTTGACGTTTTTTTTGATTTCTAATAAACATTCTACGCCATTTTTTTTTGGCATATTTAAATCTAAAAACAAAACGTTTGGTAAAATTGAGTCTGCGTGATTTAAATAATTCATCAGTTCAACACCATCTTTAAAAGTCTTTACTCTTGTGTTAATTCTTAACTCATCAAATGCATCTGTAAAAAACAATCTGTCATCTTCGTCATCGTCTGCAAGACAAATAGTTATATAGTCAGCCGTCATAATAAATGGTTTTAGTTGTTGATTTTGTTTGATAATTTTCGTCTTTTGGTAATAATTTTTTGAAAAGCCGATGGCGTCATACCAGTCATGTGCTTAAACTGGGTGCTTAAATGAGCGACACTTGAATAATTTAATTGTATCGAAATTTCAGTTAAATTAAAAGCCGTATTTATCATTAATTGCTTTGCCAATTCTATTTTCTGAATAATAATAAAGTTTTCGATAGAGGTATAAGTCACTTCTGAGAAAACATTTGATAAATAAGGATAACTTAGGTTTAATTTTTCAGCTATGTAAACAGAGCTTTTTATATTCATTGGCTTATCAGTATTGACCATTTCAATAATAGTATCTTTTATTTTTTGTACCAAAATACTTTTTTGATTTTCAACTATTTCGATACCATATTCATTAAATATATTTGTGATTTCGTTAAAATTTTTAGTTGGTATTTTTTCGTTAAAATTTAATTCTCCAAATCCAATTATGCTAAATTTATAACCCAATTCCGAGAGCTTTTCTTGAATAATTTTTTTGGTCATTTGGGCGTAATCAAATTTTAAATATACTTTCATAAATATTTGTTTAACGGTAAAGATATAAAAATGTTGGATTTATTTATGTTTTCAAATTTTATTTGACTAATTCCTGTTGGTACAGATATAAAATAGAATTTTTGATTTTGGATAGATTTTTCTCAATATTAATATGTTATATTTTGATAATAAGGTTTTTAAATATTTTGTAACGCAAACTAAAGTACTGATTTTGATGTTCAATAGTTAATTTATGTTTTTGCACAACTGTTAAATTTAAATTTATTTTAATACAAATTATACCTTAAATTTGGTTTTATAAAACTTAAAATATAGATTGCGATTTTAAATTTACGCGAATTTAAAGTTGATTTTACTTCTATGTTTGTAGTTTTGCCAAACAACTACAAATAAATGACAACACAGCAATTAATCGAGCAAATAAAAATAAAAAAATCGTTTCTAACTATTGGATTAGACACCGATTTGACTTTGATTCCTAAACATTTACTTGCTTTTGAAGATCCACTTTTTGAGTTTAATAAAGCGATAATTGATGCTACTTTTGACTTAGTAGTCGCTTACAAGCCAAACATTGCTTTTTATGAAGCATGTGGAATAAAAGGCTGGAAGTCTCTGGAAAAAACGATCAATTATCTCAACGATAATTATCCTGAAATTTTCACAATCGCTGATGCAAAGCGAGGTGATATTGGGAATACCTCATCGATGTATGCCAAAGCTTTTTTTGCCGACTTAAATTTTGATAGTGTAACTGTTGCACCATACATGGGCAAAGATTCAGTCGAGCCTTTTCTTGCTTTCGAAAACAAACATACGATCCTTTTAGCTTTAACTTCTAATGATGGTGCCTATGATTTCCAAACGCTAACTGTAAGCGGAAAAGAATTATACAAACAAGTACTAGAAACTTCTAAAACCTGGAAAAATAGTGAAAACTTGATGTATGTGGTAGGAGCTACCAAAGCGGAATATTTTACTGAAATCCGAAAAATTGTTCCTGATAGTTTTTTATTAGTTCCAGGTGTTGGTGCCCAAGGAGGTAGTCTTGCAGAAGTTTGTAAATATGGCATGAATGCAAATGTAGGTTTGTTAATCAATTCATCAAGAGGTATTATTTATGCTTCAAATGGTACTGATTTCGCCCAAAAAGCAAGAGAAGAGGCGTTGAAAATGCAACAAGAAATGGAGCGTATTTTGAAAGCGAATTTATAGCATTTCGGCAAGCTTAATGTGACAGATAAGATAAAGAAACAAGACATAATACTTTCAATAATATATAATTTGCGCCTTCGTACCTTTGCGGCAAATAAAAATAATTCTACATGTAAAATATAATTTAAAAGTGAAAGAAAAAACGCTAATTGATCAAATTGGGACTTCCCACTCTTTTATAACTTCGCCTCAGCGAATCATTTCTCTTGTCCCTTCACAAACAGAATTGTTATATGAATTGGGTCTAGAAAGTTGTCTAATTGGAATTACAAAATTCTGCGTACATCCTTATCATTTAAAATCGAAAATTAAAATGGTAGGCGGTACAAAAAAAGTGCATTTTGAGAAAATAAAGTTACTAAAACCTGATATTATCATTTGCAATAAAGAAGAAAATACAATAGAGATTGTCGAAGAATTAAGCAAAATTTGTCCGGTTTGGGTTACTGATATTAGAACTATCGAAGATAACTTCCAAATGATAACTGATTTTGGTCAACTTTTTAATTGTAGAACCGAAGCGCAGAAATGGAATGACAAATTAGCTTTTGCGTTAAACGACTTTAAAAATTTCGTAAAAGATATTCCGGTAAAAAAAATTGCGTATTTCATTTGGAAAGATCCATATATGGTTGCTGGTGCAGATAATTTTATAAATGAATTACTGAAACTAAATCATTTTGAAAACATTTATCACAACAAAGGTCGCTATCCTGAAATTGAATTAAACCAATTGCGTTTAGATGGAGATCCTGACCTAATTTTCCTTTCTTCCGAGCCATTTCCCTTCAAGGAAGAACACTTTATTGAAATAGGAAAACATGCCACTAATGCTAAAACAATTCTTGTTGATGGTGAAATGTTTTCTTGGTATGGAAGCCGGTTGCTAAAAGCGTTTGACTATTTCAAAAAGTTACATCAAAAACTATAGTGAGCAATCTTCGTGAATCAATTCTTCCTCTACAATAACAATCTTTGTAAGGTCAAAATCTATTTTTGACATCATTTTATATTCAACTTTAAACTTTTCAATTTCACTTTTCTGTTCCAATATTCCTGTCATGGATGCAATTTTTTGGCGAATTTACATTTTAGATTTATAAAATAACTAATATTTTTTGTTAAGATTGTGATTTAAAATTAAAGCCCTATTTTTGCAAAAAAAAGAGGTGATCAACTATACCATTTACGAAAACAAAAACACTAATCAGTGGGTCACTTTTGTGCATGGTGCGGGCGGAAGTTCCTCTATTTGGTTTAAGCAAATTCGGGATTTTAAAAAGCAATACAATGTTTTATTGCTTGATTTGCGTGGACATGGAGAGTCTAAAACTACCTTAAAAACAGCGTTCAGACAAAAATATACTTTCTCGGCACTAGCCAATGATATTCTTGAAGTTTTAGACTTTTTAAAAATTCAGAAATCACATTTTGTTGGAATTTCTTTAGGAACCATTTTAATTAGACAATTAGCCGAAATGTATCCAGATCGTGTTCAAAGCATGATTCTTGGTGGTGCAATTTTAAAAATGAATTTTAGATCTCAAGTTTTAATGCGAGTAGGAAATGTATTTAAATATGTATTGCCGTATTTACTTTTGTATAAGCTTTTTGCATTTGTTATTATGCCTAAAAAAAATCACAAACAGTCGCGTTTGCTTTTTATAAATGAAGCTAAAAAACTATATCAAAAAGAATTTATCAAATGGTTTAAACTCACTGCTGAAATTAATCCTATACTCAAATTGTTTCGCCAAGTTGAGTTAAACATTCCAACTTTATACGTAATGGGCGAGGAGGACTATATGTTTTTACCTTCAGTTAGGAAAGTAGTACAGAGTCATTATAAATCATCGCAATTAATTGTATTAGAGAATTGCGGACACGTCGTGAATTTAGAGCAGCCAAATGCTTTTAATGAAACTGTTCTTTCCTTTATGAAAAGGGCAAAATAAAAAAATGCCCACATCAAAAAAAGATGCAGGCAATTCTTTAACTAACCAAAACCAAAACCAAAATAATAAATAACCAGTTTATTACATTACAAAGATCAGGTTTAAAGCCGTGTTTCGTTGTTAAGATTTTGTTATTACTTTGTTGAAGATAAGTTAAGATTTTGCTCTATTTTTTTGTCATCTCGAACGTAAATTTTTAAACAGAAAAGAAAATAATTTTGTCAAAATTTAATTTAAAAAAGATCGATTTTGAGTTTTAAAAGAAATCCAATTTAGTTTTTTCTGTTACTATCAATTAGTAAAATACTACTGTTTTGTTATCATAAATCATAACTTTCCTTTCTGAATGCAATTTTATGGCTCTAGCCAAAACTGTGCGTTCTAAATCTTTTCCTTTCATAATAAAATCGGCTACAGAATTAATATGCGAAACTCTGGTAATGTCTTGCTCAATAATTGGTCCTTCGTCTAATTCCTCCGTTACATAATGACTAGTTGCACCAATGATTTTGACGCCTCTTTTAAACGCAGAATGGTACGGTTTTGCCCCTGGAAAAGCAGGTAAAAATGAATGGTGAATGTTGATAATATTATTTTCATATAACGAGATCAACTTAGGCGTTATGATCTGCATGTAACGCGCCAAAACAATAAAATTTATTTGATATTTTTGAAGTAAGGCAATTTGTTGTTGTTCTGCTTCCTCTCTACACTCCTTTGCAAAAGGAACATGGTAAAACGGAACATTAAACTGGTCTGCAATCGGTTTTAAATCATTATGATTGCTGATGATCAACGGAATTTCAATATTTAATTCTCCGGCACTAAACCGACCCAAAATATCATATAAACAATGATTGTATTTGGATACAAATAATGCCATTTTTGGTTTTATTTCCTTAACATAAAAATCCCAAGACATGCTAAAATCCTTTGCGATGGTTTGCTCGAAAATAGTTTTTACATTAGCAAAATCTGCAGCTATTAAAAATTCACTTTCTAAACGCATAAAAAACACATTTTGCTCCACATCAACATGTTGATCTAGATATGTAATATTACCTTCAACCTTAGATATAAATGAAGTAACGGCGGCAATAATTCCCTTTTGATCTTTGCAATGAATAAGTAGTGTGATTTTCTGCATTTTGGTTGGTTGAATTTACTCTAGGTGGATTTTAAAACTTTTTGTCTTGCATAGCAAATACTTTTTGTAACAATGTTGAAGTTCGAGATTTTAAATCTGTTCTAATGTTTTTTTCTTCAACCGCTACCATTTTAAAGACACCATTCATTGCTTGATTAGTGACATAATCAGTCAGATCGGGATTTACTTTATTCACCAGCGGAATGCTATTGTATTTGGTAATAATGCTGGCCCAAACTTTATCAGCACCAACTTTACTAAATGAATTTTTAATCACTGGATTAAATTTGCCATATAAAGCCGTAGAGGTGCTATTTTGTAAATAATTAGTTGCTGAGTTTTGACTTCCCATCAAAATTGTTTTGGCATCCATAAAACTCATATTTCTAACTGCATCTACAAATATTGGGGTAGCTTCTTTTACAGCATCCTCAGCAGCACGGTTCAAAACTTTGAGTCCTTCATCAGCAAGTGAACTTAATCCAATTTTGCGCAATCGAGAATCTACTTTTCTCAATTCCTCTGGCAGTAAAATTTTCACGGCTTCATTGCGATAAAATCCGTCTGTAGCAGTTAATTTAGAAACTTGTTTCGTAATTCCGTTGTTTAACGCTTCTTTTAAACCGCCGGCTATGTCAATTCCATTTACTCCTTGCACTTGAGGTAGTTGGTTCATCACTTGTTGCATTTCCGCACAACTTGATAGAGATACGGCAACCATTAAAATCAAAATTTTTTTCATTGTATTTATATTTTTTTATTTGCCAACAGGCATGAATAAAAGTACGTATTCAAAAACGAAGCCATAATTTTTACTAGGAGCAACTGTTTTATCTTCCTTATCAACATTCGTCCCGCTTCCGATTCTTCGGGATGCTCTATCCTTGCCGAAAAAGCGAGGGATGCCGCTTCAATCTGGGCTAAATAACAAAAATCTTTCGTATTTATTAACAAGCTAGCACAACTTCAGATAATTTTTAAAATAAAATTGTAAATTGCACTCTTAAATTATCATATTCATAAAATGGAAGTACAAATACCATATATCCCTATTAATAAAGTAAGAATTGTAACCGCAGCTGCCCTTTTTGATGGTCACGATGCAGCAATTAATATCATGCGTAGAATTATTCAGTCTACAGGTGTAGAGGTCATTCACTTAGGTCATGATCGTAGCGTTGAAGAAGTAGTAAATACAGCAATTCAAGAGGACGCAAATGCTATTGCAATTACCTCTTATCAAGGTGGACACAATGAATACTTTAAATATATGTATGATTTGCTTCAAGAAAAAGGAGCAGGACAAATAAAAATATTTGGAGGCGGTGGTGGAGTAATCTTACCTTCTGAAATTGCCGAATTACAAGCGTACGGAATTACCCGCATATACGCTCCTGATGATGGTCGAGCCATGGGATTGCAGGGAATGATCAACGATTTAGTTCAACAATCTGATTTTCCTACTGGAGATCAGTTGACAAATGAGTTGGAGGAATTAAAAACAAAAAATCCTACCGCTATTGGTAGAATTATTTCTGCTGCAGAGAATTTTCCTGATGTAGCAAAACCTGCCTTGGAAGCCATTCAAAAAATGAATGAAAATTGCAAAACTCCAGTTCTTGGAATCACAGGCACTGGTGGTTCAGGTAAATCATCACTTGTTGATGAGTTAGTTCGTCGTTTTCTTATTGATTTTCCAGAAAAAACGATTGGATTAATTTCTGTGGATCCTTCCAAGCGTAAAACAGGTGGAGCGCTTCTAGGTGATAGAATCCGAATGAACGCCATCAATAATCCTAGAGTTTATATGCGTTCATTAGCGACTCGCCAATCTAATTTAGCATTATCTAAATATGTAGCTGATGCGATTCAAGTAATTAAAGCGGCAAAATATGATCTAATTATTTTGGAAACTTCTGGAATTGGTCAATCAGACACCGAGATTATGGATCACTCTGATGTTTCCTTATATGTGATGACTCCTGAATTTGGAGCTGCGACTCAATTAGAGAAAATCGATATGCTTGATTTTGCTGATTTGGTAGCGTTAAATAAATTTGATAAAAGAGGCGCTTTAGATGCTGTTCGAGATGTTAAAAAACAATACCAACGCAATCATAATTTATGGGATGTAAATCCAGATGACCTTCCTGTTTTTGGAACTATTGCTTCGCAGTTTAATGATCCTGGAATGAATACGCTTTATAAAGCGATCATGGATAAAATTCATGAAAAAACTGATTCTGAGTTGAAATCTACGTTCCAAATCACTCGCGAAATGAGCGAGAAGATCTATGTTATTCCGCCACACAGAACCCGTTATTTATCTGAAATTGCTGAAAGCAATCGCAAATACGATGTTACAGCAGTGAATCAGGAACAAGTTGCTCAAAAATTATATGGAATTGTCAAAACAATTGAAACAGTTTCTGGAAAAGTCCCTGTTATTACAAAAGCAGGTTTAGATGATGATTCAGTGCTGCCAACTGCTGTAGAATCAGAAAAAGATGGAGCTGCCGAAAATAAAATTTTCTTGAATTTACTGCTCAATCAATTTGAGAAAGTAAAGATGGATCTCGATGCTTACAATTGGGAAATTATATTGACTTGGAACGAAAAAGTGAATAAATACAAAAATCCCGTTTATACATTTAAAGTTCGGGATCGTGAGATAAAAATGGCAACTCATACAGAATCACTTTCACATTCCCAAATTCCAAAAATCGCTTTACCAAAGTATCAAGCATGGGGCGATATTTTACGCTGGTGTTTGCAGGAAAATGTTCCAGGAGAATTTCCTTTTACAGCTGGTTTGTATCCTTTCAAGCGTGAAGGTGAAGATCCTTCTCGAATGTTTGCTGGCGAAGGCGGACCAGAGAGAACCAATAAGCGATTTCATTACGTAAGCGCTGGATTACCTGCAAAGAGATTATCCACTGCTTTTGATAGTGTGACTTTATATGGTAATGATCCACATGTTCGTCCTGATATTTATGGAAAAATAGGAAACGCAGGAGTTTCAATTTGCTGTTTAGATGATGCTAAAAAACTATATTCTGGTTTTGATTTAGTTCATGCAATGACTTCGGTTAGTATGACTATCAATGGTCCAGCACCTATGTTATTAGGATTTTTTATGAATGCTGCGATTGATCAACAATGTGAATATTACATTAAAGAAAACGGATTAGACAAAGAAGTAGAGCAAAAAATAAACAAAATATACAAAGGTAAAGAAGTTCAGAGACCACAATATCAAGGTGATTTACCGGCAGGGAACAATGGTTTAGGACTTATGCTTCTTGGGGTAACAGGAGATCTTGTTTTACCACTAGAAATCTATAATGAAATAAAAGCAAGAACACTTTCACAAGTTCGTGGAACAGTTCAGGCAGATATTCTTAAAGAAGATCAAGCGCAAAACACTTGTATATTCTCAACGGAATTTGCATTGCGATTGATGGGTGATGTTCAGGAATATTTCATTACTAAAAATGTTCGGAACTTTTATTCGGTGTCAATTTCTGGTTATCATATTGCTGAAGCTGGAGCAAATCCAATCACACAATTGGCTTTTACACTCTCAAATGGTTTCACTTACGTAGAATATTACTTAAGTCGCGGAATGGATATCAATGATTTTGGACCTAATTTATCTTTCTTCTTTTCGAATGGAGTAGATCCAGAATACGCAGTAATTGGTCGTGTGGCGCGTAAAATTTGGGCGAAAGCCCTGAAAATTAAATACGGCGCTAATGAAAGAGCACAAATGTTGAAGTACCATATTCAAACGTCTGGACGTTCTTTACATGCACAGGAAATTGATTTCAATGATATTCGTACCACTTTGCAAGCGTTGTACGCCATTTATGATAATTGTAATTCGTTGCATACTAATGCGTATGACGAAGCAATTACAACACCTACAGAAGAATCAGTACGCCGTGCAATGGCGATTCAGTTGATTATCAATAAGGAATTAGGTTTAGCCAAAAATGAAAATCCAATTCAAGGCGCATTTATTATTGAAGAATTAACCGATTTAGTAGAAGCAGCTGTCTTACTGGAATTTGATAGAATTACAGAGCGTGGTGGAGTCCTTGGTGCAATGGAAACAATGTATCAACGAAGTAAAATTCAGGAAGAAAGTTTGTATTATGAAACATTAAAACACACTGGAGAATTTCCTATTATTGGTGTAAATACTTTCTTGAGTTCTAAGGGTTCTCCAACAGTTATTCCAGCTGAGGTCATTCGCGCAACTGAAGAAGAAAAGCAATACCAAATCACAATGCTGCACAATTTACATCAGTCTAATCAAGACAATGTGAGCAAACAATTAAACGACATTCAAGAAGCTGCTATTAAAAACGAAAACTTGTTTGAACATTTGATGGAAGCGACCAAGGTGTGTTCATTAGGCCAAATCACGGTTGCACTATTTGAAGTTGGCGGTCAGTACAGAAGAAATATGTAAGCAGAGAACCGCTTTTTGCGGAGCAAAAAAGCGTGTGAATCGCTTATCCCGCTTTTTAGCGGGATCTTAGAGAACCGCTTTTCGCGGAGCAAAAAAGCGTGTGAATCGCTTATCCCGCTTTTTAGCGGGATCTCAGAGAACCGCTTTTTGCGGAGCAAAAAAGCGTGTGAATCGCTTATCCCGCTTTTTAGCGGGATCTCAAAGTACCGCTTTTTGCGGAGCAAAAAAGCGTGTGAATCGCTTATCCCGCTTTTTAGCGGGATCTCAGAGAACCATTTTCTTCGTAAAAGAAAATGTGTGAATCGCTTATCCCGCATTTAAAATAATGGCATAAAAAAAGGCAGAAATTAATTCTGCCTTTTTTTATGATTATAAAATTATACCATTTATGTTTCGAATTTACTGCAAAAAACAATTTAAATGTGGCAGGTTAAGCAAATCATCATGATCGTATTTAAGTACGAAACGTTGTTTGTAAGTCGATCGTAATCTCGACTGCGGGCGATTTGATAAAAAACATGACAGTAATTTCAACGACTATTTGGTATTATAGAGCAGGTTGGTGTTTACCCTCTTTGATTTCCTCAACCATTTTTCTATTGAATGCGGGCAAATCATTAGGATCTCTACTGGTTACTAAACCTTTATCGACTACAACTTCTTGGTCATGCCATTCAGCACCAGCATTGACTAAGTCAACTTTAATCGAAGGATAAGATGTCATTTTTCTCCCTTTTACTAATTCGGCACTTATTAAAATTTGTGGGCCATGACAAATTGAAGCTACTGGTTTTCCAGCTTTGAAAAATTCTTTTATGAAAGATAAAGCATCTTCGTTTGTTCTTAGTTTGTCGGGATTGATTACACCGCCTGGTAAAACTAAAGCGTCATAGTCACTAGCGTTGGCGTTTTTTAATTCTCGATCCACCTTGTAATCTTTCCCCCAATCAGTTGAAGCCCATGATTTTATTGACCCACTTTCGGGACTTACAATTTCTACTTTCCAACCTTCTTTTTCTAAATATTCTTTTGGCGAACTTAATTCAACTTCTTCAAATCCGTTTGTGGCTAAAATTGCTATCCTCTTTTCCATAATACAGTTTTTATATAATTAATTAATTTTAGACTTATAAAACTACAAATCCAATTAACTAACATCTCACAAAGAGTTATTAAAAAAGTAACAAAACATGTTAAAACTTGAATTTAAAAATTAGTCTTTTAGTAGTTTGCTCAATTTTACATATCCAATATGTAAAGGGTTTTGCTCTAAAGTTGTCTCCGACTTTATTATTTTTATAGAGTATTGTTCTTTGTAATGCTCTGCAAGCATATCACTTACATTATAAATATCATCAACATCAATTCCGTATTTATCATCGATGTGAGAAGTAGCTCCTTCAAATCCGCAATGTTTGAAAAATGCTGATTTTTTAGCTTCTTTAGATGCTAAAGCCAAATTTTCTGCAACCGTTACCATTTTATAATGATATTCTTCAAACTCGTTTTCTTTGTAACCACCTAAATTGATGAAGAATAATTTTTCTTCTGTCGCATTTATCTCTACTGTTTTAGAAATAATTTCGATCGAATAATTACCAACCACAGAAACTTCTCTCCACGCATCGATATGAATTTGTCCTTTGGCTTCAGGCCAAAAAAGATTCATACTTGGAATCAATTCTTTGAGACTAGAGGCTATTCCAAAAAATATATCGTGCTGTTCCGTAAAACGACCCTTTGGCTTACAGCCTATCATCACCATGTGTAGTTTAAGTTCTTTTTCCATTTTCCAAAAGTATGAAATTTATCAAAATAAATTTTGGCATAGTTCATGAATAGCGTAATTCAGTACAAATATAAAAAGCTATTAAAATGAAAAAAATTACCTTATTTTTAGTTTTCGTCGGGATGATGATGCTTCAAAGTTGCGAAGTCACAGAAGTTACAGAGATCACAGAAGTTGTTGAAAACAATACGATCAGTGAAGTTTTTGAAGAAACAATCAGTTTTACTTCAAATAACAACTACAAAGTAACATTTCCATTGCAACCAAAAATTTTTTCAGGTGACAATATTTTAGTTTATGAATTAGTCAACACAAATAATGGTATTGATACATGGGCTTTGTTGCCACAACTTTATTATTTTGCCGGTGGTTCAGCACAATATAATTTTAACTTTTCATTAGATAGATTTACAATATTCGTTGATGCAAGTTTTCCGTTAGAGCAGTTGCAACCAAGTTTTAGATTAAATAAAACATTCCGAATAGTAATTATAGCGGGCGATGACGGAATTAATTCAGGTGGACCTAATTCTAGATCAATTAATAACAAAGCAGACTTTTCGGATTATCATGCTGTAATTAAAAGATTTAAAATTAATGATACTAATGTCAAAACGAACAGGTAATCTCATCGTTAATTATAAAAAAAGGGAAATCGTATGATTTCCCTTTTTTTATGTTTTTAAACAATCTCTTTTTTATTTTTTCTCAGCGAGATAACAATTCCTAAAATTAGAGAAAGCGCTATAAATGCCAGTGAAAACCACTCAGGCAATTTTATAAAATCGTGTAAAAGCATTTTAAGACCTACAAAACTTAGTATGGCAATTAAACTATATTCTAAATAACTGAATCTTGCCAACATATTAGCTAGGAAGAAATACATAGATCGTAACCCTAAAATAGCAAATATGTTAGAACTAAAAACGAGAAATGGATCACTAGTAATTGCTAAAATCGCTGGTACGCTATCAATGGCAAAAACGACATCCATAACTTCAATCACTACCAGCGATACAAAAAGTGGAGTTGCGGCAGTAATATGTTTTCTCTTAACAAAAAAATGCTCTTTATCCATGTGGTTCGATATTGGCATAATTTTTTTCAAAGCTCTATATATGAATGACTTTTTAGGTTGAAATTGCTCATCTTCGCCGCTAAACAACATTTTCATCGCCGTATAAATCAAAAATGCACCAAATATGTAGGTCATCCAAGTAAACTTATTGATTAACATTACGCCAAAAAATATCATCAGACCTCGAAAAACGATTGCACCTAAAATACCCCAGAATAAAACGCGATGCTGGTATTTTGGTGGTATTTTAAAAGCTGCAAATATTAATGCAATTACAAAAATATTATCTATGCTCAAAGACAATTCTATTAAATAGCCGGTTATGTATTTTATGGCGGCGGCTGCTGGCTTTAGATCATCAGGATTTGCTATGTAATTAGTTGAATATAACCAATACACCACCCCTGAAAACATAAAGGATAGAGCTACCCATATTGCAGTCCACTTTCCTGCTTCTTTACTACTAATAACATGTGGGGTTTTATTGAAAACTCCTAGATCTAAAGCTAGGAATATAAAAACGGCGGTCAGAAAAATTATCCAGACAATCATAAATTTAAATATTTAAATATTTTTGTAAAGATACTTTTTGGTTTTTAAATTTTGAGTAATAATTAATGTTAAAATCATATCCTTACTATTTGATATAAATAACACCATTCGTAAAAAAAAATAAAACTCCTATATTTGTGATGTGCTAATTTTTAGCATTATTTTTTGTTAATATGATAAAAACAGGTCTTGATCCATTAAAATTTATAGGTTGATTGTGGAAAATATGATAAATAAATTATCTTTGCAACAAAATAATAGGGGTCTAATTAAATAATCAACATTTATGTCAACATTACGTTTCCAAGCTTTGAGAGAAGCCTCGACTAGAAATCCAGTTAAATTTGAAGAGATTGATAGAAAATCTGCAATATTTGGTTCAAATGTCTTTAATGATAAGGCAATGAAACAATATTTAACTTCTGATGCTTTCAAAGGAGTCCAAGGCGCCGTTCAGCGCGGAACAAAAATAGACAGGAAATTAGCTGATTATATTGCAATGGGTATGAAAGAATGGGCACTTTCAAAAGGAGTGACACATTATACGCACTGGTTTCAGCCACTTACAGGTTCAACTGCTGAAAAGCATGATGCCTTTTTCGAAACTTCTTATGATGGTAGTGATCCAGTAGAAAAATTTGGTGGTGCGCAATTAGTACAACAAGAACCAGACGCATCTAGTTTTCCCAATGGAGGAATTAGAAATACTTTTGAAGCCAGAGGATACACTGCTTGGGATCCTACATCTCCTGCATTTATTTTTGGTACCACTTTATGTATACCTACGGTTTTCATTTCATATACCGGCGAAGCTTTAGACTATAAAACACCACTTTTGCGTGCACTAATGGTTATGGATGATGCTGCGACCGAAGTTTGTAAATATTTTGATAAAAATGTAAAAAAAGTAACAGCAACGCTGGGTTGGGAACAAGAATATTTTTTAATAGATAGTGCTTTAGCTAATTCTCGTCCTGATCTTATGATGACTGGAAGGACTTTACTTGGTCACACATCAGCCAAAGGTCAACAACTAGATGATCACTATTTTGGTTCTATTCCTACTCGAGCTCTTTTATACATGAGAGATCTTGAACAAGAATGCATGTTACTTGGTATTCCAGTAAAAACAAGACATAATGAAGTTGCACCAAACCAATTTGAATTAGCGCCAATATTTGAAGAAACAAATCTTGCCGTGGATCACAATTGCTTATTGATGGATGTAATGGAAAAAGTAGCTGAACGTCACAGTTTTAAAGTCTTATTTCATGAAAAGCCTTTTAAAGGAGTAAATGGTTCAGGTAAACACAATAACTGGTCGCTAGCAACTGATACTGGTGTAAACTTGCTAAGTCCAAGTAAAACACCAATGAGTAATTTACAGTTTTTGACTTTTTTCATTAATACAATTAAGGCGGTAAATGACAATGAATCTTTACTAAGAGCCGCAATAGCATCGGCAAGCAATGACCATAGACTAGGTGCTAATGAAGCTCCTCCAGCAATTATTTCGGTGTTTATTGGTGCGCAATTGACAAAAGTTTTAGCTGAATTAGAAGGCGTAACTGCTGGCAAATTATCTCCTGAAGAAAAAACCGATTTAAAACTAAATGTCGTGGGTAAAATTCCAGATGTTTTATTGGACAATACTGATAGAAACAGAACGTCACCTTTCGCTTTTACAGGAAACAAGTTTGAGTTTAGAGCCGTAGGTTCAAATGCCAACTGTTCAAATGCAATGACTACATTAAACGCTATAGTTGCAAAACAATTAAGGGATTTTAAAATCGAAGTTGATGCTTTGATTGAATCGAAAGACATGAAGAAAGACGATGCGATATTTAATGTCCTTAGAGAATACATCAAGCAATCTAAAAAAATTCTTTTTGAAGGTGATGGTTACAGTGAGGAATGGGAAGTTGAAGCAACAAGCAGAGGTTTGAGTAATTTAAAAACTACTCCCGAAGCACTGAAAGCTAGGATATCAAAGCAATCACTAGATTTATTTTCAGAGTTGAATATTATGAATCATGTTGAAGTTGAAGCACGTTACGAAATTGAACTAGAGGAATACACTAAAAAAATACAAATTGAAGGTCGGGTTTTAGGTGATATTTCAAAAAATCATGTAATTCCAACAGCAATTCGTTACCAAAATACGTTAATTACAAATGTTAAAGGATTGAAGGATATTTTTGGCGAAGACTTTGAAAATATTGCCAAAGAACAAATTTTTCTAATAAAAGAAATTTCGGGTCATATTGAAGGAATCAATTCTAAAGTAGCTGAAATGACTAATGAAAGAAAGATTGCAAATAATATTACGAATGCTCAAGAAATGGCAGAAGCATATTGTAATAAAGTGAAACCGTACTTTGAAATTATTAGGAACCATTGTGATAAACTAGAATTGTTAGTTGACAATGAAATATGGACTCTTACTAAATATAGAGAGTTGCTGTTTACTAAATAATTTTTTACTTACTATTTTAAGAGAGGCCTTCGTGGCCTCTTTTTTATTTTGGTAACGTAATTGCAATTTGTTTTTATTGAAGGCAATTTTCAGTAAATGCTTGTTCAACATCACAATCAAAACCCAAAAAAAATAATTATATTTGCCCCACACAACTATCTGCTTAAAGGCAGGCTTCACAATTATATTAAATGAGTTCAGATACTTCAAAAAGATATGCGCTGCGTGGCGTTTCAGCATCCAAGGAAGACGTGCACAACGCCATTAAAAATATTGATAAAGGTTTATTTCCTCAGGCTTTTTGCAAAATCATCCCAGATTATTTAACACAAGACGATGAGTATTGTTTGATAATGCATGCTGATGGAGCAGGGACAAAATCCTCGTTGGCCTATTTATATTGGAAGGAAACTGGCGATATTTCAGTTTGGAAAGGCATAGCGCAAGATGCATTAATAATGAATATAGATGATTTATTATGCGTGGGTGCGACAGATAATATTTTACTTTCTTCAACTATTGGCAGAAACAAGAATCTAATTTCAGCTGATGTTATTTCAGCAATTATTAATGGTACCGAGGAATTAATAAAAGAACTTGATTCTTATGGAGTAACCATTCATTCTACAGGCGGAGAAACGGCTGATGTGGGCGATATTGTTCGCACAATCATTGTCGATTCAACCGTCACTGCTCGCATGAAACGCAGCAAAGTAATTGATAATGCCAATATAAGAGCAGGAGATGTAATTGTAGGTTTGGCCTCTTTTGGACAAGCAACTTACGAGAAAAGTTATAATGGTGGAATGGGAAGTAACGGATTAACATCAGCGCGACATGATGTTTTTGGAAAATACCTCGCAGCTAAATATCCGGAAAGTTTCGATGCGGCCGTTCCAGAAGATTTAATTTATTCAGGTCAAATAAAATTGACTGATAAAGTGGAGAATTCTCCAATAGACGCTGGAAAATTAGTGCTTTCGCCAACACGAACGTACGCTCCCATTATCAAGAAAATTTTAGATAAATATACTGCTACCGAAATTCATGGAATGGTGCATTGTAGTGGAGGCGCACAAACTAAAATTTTGCATTTTCTTCCCACTGATCAAGAAGGCGTAGATAATTTGCATATTATAAAAGACAATTTATTTCCAGTGCCTCCATTATTTCAACTGATCCAAGAGCAATCCAAAACAGACTGGAAAGAAATGTACCAAGTATTTAATTGTGGACATCGTATGGAAATTTATGTCCCAGAAAGTGTAGCTCACGATATAATTGCGATTTCCAAATCATTTAATGTTGATGCCCAAATTGTAGGTAGAGTTGTTACATCGAATAAGAAGCAATTGACAATTTCCAGTGAATACGGAACTTTCGAATATTAAATAATCCATTGAACAATGCTAGATTTTGACTGGCAGTTTTCAATACTCAACTTTTTTAACATGTACGAATTACTTTTTTGGAATTATTGTGACGGAATTTATTTAAACCACCACGAAGTTTATGAGGACATCTGCGAAGAGCAAATTGACATAGACGGGCTAGAAGCGCTTCCTGTGCAGGTGATCTTCAATAGAATCGCGTCAGTTTTTTCAAAATGGGAAAAAGTAGATGACAGAAGTTGGAAAAATAACAGTGGAGTTGGAGCTTTTCATATCAGATCTACTCCGCAAAGCATAAAAATTGATTGCTACGGTACAGAGGGCAAGACCATGGATGCGTTGGTCAGCATCATGGAAGAATTCAAATGTGCTCTTTATGATCCTCAAGTGCCGCAACGATATGATGAAATGGCCGAATAGTTTTTTTTGAAGCTAATCCAGCACTCCATTACAAGTCCTCCTTTATAAAAATATTTTTCTAAGTCCTGAAAGGAGCTTCTTTCAGTCGCTCTTTCAGGACAAGAAAAATTATTTTTTTGCAGTCCGGGCTTTTCATTTCGATCTGGGCTAGTTGAGATCGGCGGTATGAATCAACAAAATAATCTAATCACTCACGTACTATTTCACCGCTGATTCGTTTAAAAGAATGGGTTTCCCAAAACCTATTTGCTCCAGTTTTTCCAACTGCGTTTCAGCATCACCTACAATCAAATAAATCATTTTATCAGCGTTTAAATATTTATCTGAAAGTAGTTTGACATTTGAGATCGAAATATTTTTTACAATATTTTCTTGGTCCTTTGCATAAGCATCCTTGTATCCATAATTGCTTATATTATAAAGCATCCCCAGCTTTTCATCTAATGTTTCAAAAGCTCTAGCGTTACTTTTTATTAAATATCCTTTAGTCACATCAAGGTCATTTTCGTTGAAGTTTTTACCGTAATCGTTTAGGATTTCTTTGATTAAACTCACTGATTCGAAAGTAATATTTGAGCGAACTCCACTAGCAATACTAAATGCACCTTTGTTATTAGAACCTGAAAATGATGATCCTATGCCATACGTGTACCCTTTTCCCTCGCGCAGTTGCTGTGTGAGTTGTGATGCAAATCCACCTCCGCCTAAACGATAATTCAATATCGTTGCTGCATAAAAATCAGCATCAGTTGCTGCAAGAGCCGGATAACCTATTCTAATTACGGACTGTTTTGCACCTGGAACATCATAAAAATAGATTTTTGATGAAGCAATTGTATTTGTAACTGGTATTTTTGGAAATGTTACGACCTTAGATTTCCATTCTTTATTTAAAGTAGATAACGATTTTATAACTTCATTTTTAGGAACAGCACCTACAATTTGAAATAGAGAGATAGTTGGTGAACCGTTTGCCGTGTAATATTTTTTTAAATCGTCAATTGTAATGTTTTCTAAGCTCTTTTCGTCGCCAATGCGGTTATGAGATAATATCGACTCGTTGCCATAAATTAATTTTTTGAATTCATTTCTAGCAATGCTGTTTGGATCTGCTTTTTGCTGTTGGATTTGACTCAGTGTACTTTGTTTAATCAAATCAAATTCCTTTAAATCCCAACGAGGCTGCAACACTATTTCCTCAACTAACGCAACTGTTGCATTATAGTTTTTTGATAATGTATTTCCAGAAATAATAATGCCTTCATCAGTAGCGTATGCATTAATTGTTGCCCCCAGACTTTCGATAGCGTTTTCTAATTGTTCTGGAGTTTTATTTTTTGTGCCTTTTGTCATCAATTCGGCAAGCATATTTGAAACGCCTATTTTTTCATTTGATTCAAGTAGCATGCCGCCTTTTATTTGCAATTGAAATTGAACTAGCGGCACTTCATTATTCTCAATTCCTATTAAGTGCAAACCTGATGATAATTTACTTTTCCAAACCGTTGGTAATTTAACGTCGGGACTTTCACCATAAGCAGGTTCCGCGCTACGGTCAAATGATGATGCCGTTTTTTGATAAGTTGCTTCAATACTCGAATCAAAAGCATCTTCCTTGCCTTCAACTATTTTTTCTTCTACAACTGTTGCAAGTTTTGACCCAGTTAAAACTAAATCCGATTCGCCTTTTGGCACAAAGCTAGTGGCAATAAAGTTTTTGCCTTGGATATATTTCTGATACACACGCATCACATCTTCTGTGGTTACTGCAAGAATATTTTGTACATCTTGGGTAATATAACTTGGGTTTCCTGCAAAAATCTCATATTGTGCGAGTTGAAAACCTTTCCCCAAAACACTAGATAGATTGGTATAAAAAGCTGTTTCTTGACCCGCTTTGATTCTGCTTAAATCTTGTTGCGAAATTCCATTTGTTTCAAAATCTTTGAATGCTTCATTTATCCCATCCATTACCGCGTTTAGATTGGTTTTTTCAAATGCGGTAACAGTTAACATATATTGTCCCGCGATTTCCGAATTGTATTGATAAATATCTACCGCATCTGTGATTTTTTTATCTTCAACAAGTTTTTTATAAAGCGGTGCTTTTTTACCTTTAGAAAGATAATTACCAAGTACTTCTAGCGCATAACTATCTGGATGGTATTCATAAACAGAAGGCCAAGTCAGCGTGAGTTGTGGTAAAAGCGCAAAATTATCTTCGTAATATAATTTTTTAGTTTCGGTCAAGGTCACCGCTAGTTTCTCTATTTTTGGAATATCTTGACCTCGCTTTATTTCTCCAAAGTATTTTTCTACCCATATTTTTGTTTGATTGACATCAAAGTCTCCAGCAATAGTCAATGTAACATTATTAGGAACATACCAGCGATTGTAAAAACTTTTTACATCTTCTAAAGTAGCATTTTGCAAATCTTCTAGTGAACCAATTACCTCCCAATTGTAAGGGTGTGTCTCAGGGTATAAATTTTTCGAAATTACAGAAGAAGTGTGCCCGTAAGGTCTATTGTCATAGCTCTGTCTTTTTTCGTTTTTCACCACTTGTTTTTCCTTGGCTAAAACCGGTTCGGTAACAGTATTAATAAAATAACCTAACTTGTCGGCTTCAGCCCATATCATTTTTTCTAATGCATCTTTTGGAACAGTTTGAAAATAATTAGTTCGGTCACGACTCGTCGAGCCATTTGCTCCTTCGCCACCTATTCTAGCACTCATTTTATCCAATCCTCCTTTACCTAAATTCTCCGATTCTAAGAAAAGTAAATGTTCAAATAAATGTGCAAATCCAGTTCTGCCCACTTTTTCTCGGGCTGAACCTACATGGCTTGTTAACGCAACTGCAACGACAGGATCTGATCTATCAATGTGAAGAATAACTTGTAATCCGTTTTTTAAAGTAAATTTTTCGAATTCTACTTTAAAGTCTTTGGATTTTTCATTCTGGGAATAATTTGTAAATGAAATAGAAAGAAATAAATAGAGTAGGAGTAAGTATTTTGATTTCATAATTTAGTAAAGATTATTAGTATTAAAATCTGTTATTTCGAGCCACTAAATTAGTAAAAAATTGCAATAAAACTTGAAAATGATTTTAGGTCATCTTTGGCCAAGTGACCGATACTACTTATTTATAAAAATTAAATTTAAATTTATTATCGTAAGCCAGCTAAATGTTAATTGGCTTTTTAGTAAGTGCTTTTATAAATCTTTTTACGTTTCTAAACATTTACTTTGCGTAATTGTTGCTAAAGTCAGACTATGAAAATGCGTCACTTTTATTTTTTTAAAATATTATTTGTTTTACTTACCAACAAAAAAAGTCCGATATAAAAAGCATACGACATAACCATCATTATTTATTGTGATGGTAATAAAGTCCATAATGAAGTTTTTTATTATTTTTTATTTTAGTTCAATGACCCCTCTATTTCTAACTCCTTGCGGTAAGTGTCAAATTTTTCTCTAAAGACCTTTTCAGCTTTATGCGGAAAATCATAAGTAAAAACTAAACGAGTTTCTTTATCGTTGTTATCTAACCTTCTCTTTTTGTACTCTTGTAACCAATTATCGTAATGGTTAATAAATTCTTCGGCATGCGGTATCAATTCAGTAGGCAGTAAAAAACCTTTCGTAAGTAGTAAATCTAAAATGGTTTCATTACATTCTTTTAAGATTTTCTCGCGAAATTCATTATTGGCATCATACTTTTTAAGAGTAAGTTTACTTCGTATTAATTGCAGCATAATGGGGGCTAGTAATTCCTCAAGAGACCTCAGTTTAAAATTGAACCGAGCAGTAAAAAAAGTCCCTCGCTTGTTGAATTCTTCTTCAATAGTTTTTTTCATTCGTTCTTCTCTTTTGTTTAATAAATAGCCTAAGATTCCCGAAATCAAGATTGTTTCGATACAGATTTTGATAATCAATTGTGTTATTGTTTCCATTTTTATTTAAATTGATGTTGCTTTATAAAAAAGCATAAATTGTAGATAGCTAATATTACACCTGTTTTTTTGATAAATCCTTGAATTTTTATATTATTTATTTCTGCTACAATTATCATGTCCCATGTCAAATTATTGTGAAAGAGCAATTCTTTAGAATCTATGTATAATTCTCAAAAAAAACCACAAATGAATTCTCTTCAGAAACTCTATCTAGTCTATATCAAAAAATCGTTTGTAACACTTATTTGGATATTTTTTAAATTCTAGCATCACAGGAATGAATAATTGGATTTTTAAAAAATTCCAAAGGATAAGGGTTTATCCCTTGGAATCATGACGATTGTAACACCAGAAAGGTTAATCGAAAATTAGTTTGGTTTAAAAACTCTTGGAAAGAATATAATTGTATTGTAATTTAATGGTATCTTAAAAAATCATAAGTGAACCAGCTCCTTCTTCCCCAGCGTAAAATAGCCGCACTCGGATTATATATTCCCGGCCCCTTATTAGGCGCATATTAATTTTTGCATTGTAATCCTTTCCGCTATCATCATCTCCTGAAAGATATAGTTCTCCTGTGGTCGTTTTCTCAAATATAACCATCACCATATCCATAGTTCCAAATGTTTCAATCGTATATTTTCGGGAACGGGTTGGTTTGAACGTAAAGTTTTTTTGCTGACCAGGCTTTACATTAATCGGTTTGGATTGATTTAGTTCCAAACGGATGTAGTCAGCAGCGGCAATCGGTGGATAAAACTTCTTAATAAACTCTCTGTCTTTTGCGGAAAGCCCACCTGCAGGAGTAATGCCGTTTCTAAACTCCGTAGGCGACAAGATCAGACCTGGGCCGAATGGATAATGCATGATCGAATTCGGGTCGTGGGTTGATCCTTCTACTTCCCCAATAGGCAATTTTCGTATAATATTGTGAAATGTTTTTTCACGAGACCATCGGTTTGGTGGTTGAGCCAGCGCAGTATAAACTGCTTCTTCATTCCAGACAATTCCTGCAAGCGGATTCTGGTGCTCATGTGGACTGCCAAGTGTGTGACCTATTTCATGAACCGTAGTATCCACATCAGTTGAAATATCCCAACCAAAATTCATCGTTCTTTCATTAGGTGAAGGAACTTGATCGATAATATCCCGTCCAACATACGACCAAGCTCCATCGCCACGTAGAAAACCAATGCGTATTTCTGCCTCATTACGGTCGTTCGTTTCTTCGAAAATCAAGCCGATTCCTTCTTGCTTCCATGTATTAAAGCCTTTTTTTACGCTGGCAATTTGTGATGCTGTTCCTTTCCAGGTTGCAGGAGATCCGTCGCTGCTTCCGTTAAAAAAGTAATACTTGAGTGTAGTCCCGTTGAGCCATTTTTTCATAATCAGCTGGATCAATTCCATTCGGTGCATGCTTACGGAAGGAGCAAACACTCTTTCCGGCAATTCGATTAATGAGCAATAGTTAGGTGTTTTTACATTTGCATCTTTACTTTTTCCATCCAATGATGCTGTGGATTTTAATGTTTTTGTTGTTACCATGATTTTAATTTTTAAAGGGTGAAATATTTATTTATAGCAATTCTATATTCTAATTCGATTTATATTCAAAATGGATAGATTTATTAATACGATTTATTCATTTAAACTTCTTAAATCTTCAAAAAAAATTAAAATCTTTTGCAAAGTCTAGTAGTTTCAATCTATAATTCCGCTTTACAATTTGAAAGCCGTTAGGTCGATAATCTTGCTTGTTAATTATATCTATTTTTATCAGTATAGAATATGGTTCCGCAATCAAAAACAGTAGAATTAAGTGGTTTAATGCAATTGGAAGCGATCTTCAAATTGTTTATGTTTAATTGCTTTCTGTTTATTTTTGCCGTTTTCTCATTTAAATCGGGGTATAATTTAAAATAAGAGGTAATATTAATTTGTTTAATTGCTTTCAAAGAAAAAACCTTATCCAAACTAATTTTGATTTAAAATCATGTAAATATATTAGTTTTTCAGAATAAAAAAAAACTTTATTAAAAGATAAACAATTGATATGTAATGTATTGAAGTCAGAAAGGGTTAAAAAGTAACCTTAAAAGCTATAAGAGAAGCTAATACTTTTAAGTGCCATTTTAGTAGATTTTAATCTAATAAAATAAGAATCAAAAATTGGCACAAGAATGTTTAAGCTTTTCAACGCTCAAAAGTGAAGGAAAACACTAATGATACGACTCGATATGTATTGTAAAAAATTAGGTTTCCTTGCCTCTTGATCCTGATCATTCGAGATTTTGATAATAAAAATAATCTTAATAAAACTTCCGTATTTTTCTCAGAAATAAGTGAAATTTGGAGTTGTGGAAATTTCTGTAATGTTAATATAACATACGATAACAAAGAATTAATTTGGATATAGAAGATGAAAAATTGCGGTTTAAAAAAACCGCTAGATTATTTCCAAATCATATTAAGTTTAACAGAGAATAAAACTTCATCCCGCAGACAAATCTTCCTCACCTCTAAAAGACATATACCCGCTCCCCTAAGTCTATATGAAAAACCGTGGCTGCTCTGCGAAGGTCTCCGAATTCGCAGTCACGCAATTTATATTGATAAGCGGCGAACTAGGAGGTATTATTTTGATTAGAAGAGAAAAGGCTTCGAGTCAGAGACCAGCGAAGAGCCGCAGTTAAACTTCGTAGAGCTGAGGGTGTGTGTTTTGATTTTCAAAAGCCATTGTACCTAAACAAATTTCACTGCTTTTTATGTTAATATTTGGAAGCGAGTTATTCTTAGCTGATTTCTATATCTTCAAACTAAAAAGTTTCCTTCTTTTTAAAACCTTTTCCTTTTTTAAGTTCTTTGTTTTTTTCCATTGAAATTTTAAAGTCATCAGGTGTTCCTGCAATCTTTAAATTCATGTAATTTATTTTCTTATTGGGATCTTTAGATATAATTTCATCTTCTTGATTAGGGTCAACTTCTTCTGGTTTTTTACCAAAAAGTTTTTGAAACGCTACATTTGTTACCAATTTTAATGGAATTCGTAAATAATATTCCATATTCAATTTCATGTCTTGTTTTCCAGAAAGTTCAATAAAACCAAGAGAAGAATTAACAACCATATTAGGCAAAATTAACTTACCATTTTCTAATTGCAATCGATTTTCCAGTTTATCAAACAAAATTTTAGATAAATTTTTATTTTTAAAGAAATCTGCCAAAGCTTGCATAGGACCAAAATTATCTAATCTTCCGTTTTCTATAACAACATCCATTTGTAAATGTGACTCGTCAATTCTTGGCGTTAAATCGGTATGTAATAAAATTTTTCCTTTGATTGTTCCGCTAAAAATACCGTGTAAATTTTCAGAAACCATTTTATCTTGTCCAAAATTATCAAACTTAAACAACACTTGATCTAGATTTACTTTCTGAATTTTTAAATCGGGATTCAAATAAATATTCTTAGGGTCGGAACCGTTTAAATATCCTTTGACGTTCACCAAACCTCCAGCTGCATTAAAGTGACAATCATCAAAATACACAAAATGGTTTTCTTTTAATCGCACCTTGGCATGCAAAGATTTAATTAAATATTTATGGTAATTTAAATGACTAATAACAGCTTCTATAGTCATATTTTTAAACGGAGCTTCAAATAAGTTAAACACCTTGTCATGATCTATTTTTTTTGTTGAACTTGTAGGTGTTTCTTGATAACTAATCAATTCGTCAAAATCTAAATAACTTGACTGAAAGTTGATATAATCACCGTTTGTTTTGTAAGATTCGTTGTTTTTTAGGTGATATTTTCCGCTCAATAAAAAGTTACTTTTACCAATTTTTCCTGAAATTTTATTTAGTTGTAATATATTATTTTCGGCATGAATATTTCCTTTAAATTGTTCAAAATTTATGGGATGTACTTTTAGTTTCCCTTTAAATTCGTCTAAATAAAAATCGGTAGATTGTAGTGAATCTTTGTAATGTAGCGCTACTCTTCCGTGCATTTTTAATTGCTTTATGTCTTCATTTCTGTACTCTTCTGGAACAAAATTTTTCCCTTTATAAGAAAATAAATCTTTAAAATGAATTTCGTTAGAAACTAAATCAAACTCCAATTGAGTATCTCCCATTTTTTTTTCGGCCAACCACAGATTGTAATTTATTATTTTTCCGTCAAAATGAAAATCGGTTTCATCAATTTTACCATCAAATTTAGAGACGGCAATTTCGTTTTCTGCAATTTTTATAACACAATTAAAATCGTGAAATGCATGTGGATAATTTTCTAATTTGGCATAAAAATCTTGAATAAAATAACTGCCTATTGGCAACGAATTTGACTGTAAAAAAGTATTTGCTGCGCCGTTAAATGCTAAGTCTAATTTTAAATTTCGAACTTTTTCATCAAAAGGTTTTTGTTTTATAGTATCAAAAGTGGTTAATTCTTTGAAATCTAATAATTTTGATTTAATGTGTATTTCAGAGAGTACTTCGCCGTTTGTTTGATGAATTATTGCAGGAACATTATTAATTTTTCCACTTACTTCTAAGTTTGATTTTCCAAGTTGCAAACGACAATACTCCATTTTAAAATTATTGCCATCCATGGTTGCCTTTAAGTTTACATTTTTTACGGGCAAATGATAACTGTCTGATTTAAAGTTTAAATTAGTAATTAATAATTCTGAAAAATAGGATTGATTGAATTTTTCCAAACTCTTTTCGGGTTGAGATAAATCTATAATATCATGAAAATTCATACTTAATTGCACATTTCCTGTTAAATTGGACAAGTCATTTAAATTTAAAAATTTAGAAATAAATTCTAAGTCAAAATCAGAATCTAATTTCAAATCTATCTCTGGAGAAGCAAAGTTTATTACTTTTAAATTTCCTTTAAACCTACCTGCTTCTGGTTTTGCAGTAAAATCGTTTAAAAAAAAAGCACTAGTTTCTAAATTTCTTTTGGCACCATTTGTAAAATAGGCATTAAAAGCCAATCCGTCCAGTTTTTTGTGGGTGATGGTATTGTCAAAAAAGCCGTTTTTACAACCAAATTTTGCCTCGACAGCCGGTAAATTTCCGTTAGACGATTTCCCTTTAATAGTGGCTAAGAAAAAGATTTCACCTTGATTGTCGTATTTTTGCAAAGTTGGAATCAAGTCTTCTGGAGCAAAAGCAATTAACAAATCAAAATTAGGTTTTTTACCCGTAAAGTCTAAATTCATATTAAATTCATCGTCAATATCAATGCTTCCGTGCATACCAAAAAGCCCATTTTCTAATTTTACTGTTGAAGGTTCAAATTTTAAAATGTTTGTTTTTTTGTGAAATGAAAAGTCGGTTGCTAACTCAAAATGTTTGTTTTTAACAAAAGTGGTGTCTTTATCTTTAATGATGTTGAACACAAAAGCAGCGTCTAAGCGCATTTTTATTTGTGTCTGATCTTTTTTGAAATAAGTTTCGGCTTTATCAATAAACGCTTCTAATGTTAATGTATCGACTAAATTGGTTTTTAGAATATCTACGTTTTTGATTTTGATTTTTTGTAAATCTATATGAAATTCTTCTTCTAAATCAACAACTTCATTTACCGGTTCAAAAGCTTTTACTAAATTAAATGTATTGTCTTTATACTGTATAATATTGATTTTACCATTAGCTAATTTTATGGTTTTAATATCAAATTTGCCGCTAATTATGGTCCATAAATCAAAACCTATATAAACATCTTGAAGGTTAATAATAGCTTTTTCGGTAGGTTCTTTGGATTCAAAAACCTGAAAATTTTTTAGATCAATTGAAATATATGGAAAGTTTTCAAAAGGCGAAATTTCTGTTCCTGAGAATTCAATTTTTCCCTTAAAATCTTTGTTAGTATTTGCTAGTAATTCTTGAACAATGCCATCTTTTTTAAGAGTAATGACCGATGTTATTATGGCTAGAAATAGTATTGGAATTCCGATAAAAATTGCGATTACTTTTTTCCAATTTTTTTTATTTTTAAAAATACTCATTGCGATAATTTTTTGGGGCATGATAAAACAAAAGTATAACTTTTAAAAAAATGTGAATATTCAGGCTGTTGCAAAAAACTAATAGTTATCAACAATTCGAGATTTTGATTTTGAAAAAACACACTGTTTCACTAACAATTGTTGATTGTTTTCTAACACTTTATTCTTGATTTATCAGATGAATCCGCTCATCTAAATCTATAAGAAAAACCGTGCCTATTCTGCGAACGTGTCCGGCTTCGCAGCCAACCAGTATATATTGATGAGCGGAGAACCAGAGGTAGTATTTTAATTAAAAGATAAAAGACTTCGAAGTCAGCCCCGATAGCTTTCGGGGATCATAGAGCAATCAAGTTTTTTAATGGACATTTGCGGAGATCAGTTTAAATTCAATGTCTTAAATGAAAAATTCAGTCAATTTATTTTGACTTTTATAAAATGTTGTAAAAGTCAAAAATAGGATTGTTATTAGTTATAATGTTTGTTTCACTCTGCTTGTTGCTAAAGGCAGTCTGTGAAAAAACCTTAGTTTTATTTCTTAGAAATATAGCCAAATTATTACGTACAAAACCAAGAAAGTTTGTAGATTTTAGGATGTAACATATATCATTTAAAGCCTCAAAGACAACTTAAATTCTGACTAAATAATTTCAATCAAAAATACGACCTTAAATTTTAGCTATCACTTAGGAGCCGAAGCTCTGAGAATTTAAAAGAGAAATATGATATAAAAGAGCAAAAACTAATTGTGGCAGTATCAAAAAAGTTAGACTAATTTTTTCCGTCATAAGTGTACGGAGGACTAAAAGTTGTTTTTAACTTTTCTAGTAAGACGTTTTAAAACTATTTTCTACTTTAAAATCCCGCTGACGCAAGACCTCTGTATTGTGCTTTAAGCGGCACACAGTTACGTCTCGCTTATGCGCCTGCCGAAAAAGTTTATTTTATTTTTTTTACTAACATAAAAGTATGTCTTGGCTCACCATACATTAATATTGTTCCGCCACCTATAGTAGTGTAGGCAAAACCTTGTTCGTTAAGCTGATTTAAAACTTTAATTACGGGCGTAAAATCTTCACGATCGTCGGTCTTTTCCTTTTTCCACTCATTTTCTGTTGCTGGTTCAGTACCTTTTGTCACACGAATATAATTTCTTTTACCACTTTGGATGACGTCAACAATTGCGTACTCTTCTGTTCTAGAATTATTCATTGTTTTCTTAGTGATATAAGAAGAAAGGAATATTGATAGTGTTAGGAGGCAAAGTCCTGTTAGGATAATTGATTTTGTTTTAATCTGTCTGTTTTTTAAGTTGTCTATTTGTCGATTCGGAATTCGTCCGCTTATTGCTAATAACGGCAGTCTGTGAAAAAACTACCGTTTTATTTGCATCAAATATAGTATTTTTGATGTAAGCGAGAAAATTTGTACATTTAAAGATGCAACATATATCTGGAATATCGCGTCAACAGTTACAAATAAGTAGTTTACAAGATAAAATCGCCTCAGATAATCCCATACGTTTTATTGAAGCTTTTGTAGAGCACATCTCACTCGAAGCACTTGGTTTTGCAATACAAACTATAAAATCCGAAGGCCACCCCAGTTTTGACACTAAGCTGTTTCTTAAATTTTTTTACACAAATGCCCTTGCTGCATAACAGGCAATTTACATAGAAAAGCTGGTTTTGACCAGCTTGGTCCTCCTCCCGTAGTGTCGGGATGGTATCTTGGCGATAACCACAGCTCAAGTCCTTGTATAAGTTAACTTTATGGGTAAGGGAAGTTGTAACTAATCCCGAAACTTGGGGAAAGGAAAACAAGAGAAAAACCGACCTTTTTGTACCGCAAAAAAAAAGGGACTCTAAATCCTCTTGATATTCATTAATATACTTTACGATAACTCCATAGTGTTGACGGCTTGTAATCGGTTCCAGCCTGTCCGCTGCGGAGGATTCAACCGCGGGTTCATTACTTCGTCCGTTCGCTGTCGCTCGGGTGTTCGTTGGCCGCGGCGAACGCAACGAAATCCTAGCTGTTATAGGCATGTGCTTCTTTTTCTTTAAAATATTGCCATTCTATTACTTTCTTTATGTCTTTTTATAGCGGTCTTTAATATTTCAGAAATTTTTTCTAAGCCCGTTACACTTTTATTTGCAATCAAATAGTCAATTTGGCTGTCTAACATATACAAAATTGTAGAGAATCTACTTCCATCTTTATATTGTTCTAAATACGTTTCTGTCAATTGTGCCAATTCCGTTGATAACTCTTTAAAGTCAAAGATTACTAAAGTATTTTCAAAGATGATTCGCTTTTCAATTTCTTCTTCATCATTAATGTTAATGGATAATGTAAACCTCTTGATTTTATCTTTGATTTTTGGAGTTGAAATTTCGTAAATGTTTAAGATGAAATTTTGTGTGATTTGTATTTTTTCTGAAATTGCATATGTTTTTACTTCAGTAAGTAACTTGTCAATTATTACTTCATTTTGAAACACCACTTTTCCTAAACTAGCGTAACCATATAGATTGGAAAGTTCGTTGCGTGTTAAGGCAATGTATTCGTGTCCAGTAAATTTTTTATACACTAATTTGTTTATAAAAGTTTCAATCATATTTATCAAAAATTCCTTGTCTATTTTCAGCTTATAAAGATTATGCTGAATCCCCATAAACAGATTAATAGATTCAAATATGGTTAGCGTATTTTTCCCGTCTTTTAATATTTTACTAATTATTGCAAAAATACGCTTTGCGTCTTCTTTATTGTTCTTTAAAAGTGAAAGAATGAACATTGTATTTTTAATATAATGTTCAAAACCGTTGAAAGGTTTTTCTGATGATAAATATTGCTTTGTTATATTTTCAAATACTGTATTGATTAGCCAACCTTTTAAATCTTCATCAAGTTCTAATTTCCCTTTGTTTGTCGAGTTCTTGTCGTAATATTCGTCAAACAGTATACGCAAATCCTTATAGTCAATGTATTTAATGCAGGAATACAATTCTGTTTTTGAAAGAGTAACAGTTTCCTTTTGGATTTGTCTGATTAAGGCAATGCTTACAAACGATTTATTGATTGACTTATATTCGTTATAATCCTCAATCATTATTTTGTTTTTCAAAACAAAATTCACAAGGTTTTCATGCTTGGATGAAAATTGATAAACATCGGAGTTGAAAATCATGCCACCTGATTTTATTGTTCTTTTGTCTTCTTCCTTTTTTCTTAAATCATTAGAGACCCTATAGGCGTATCTGTAAAGGAAAGAAAAATCAACAAACTCATAAATAGGTTCTAATGCAAACTTTAAATCCTTAGTCAGATTTTGATAACGTTCTTTTAAATTATATTCTTTAATGTTTTTGTATTTGTCTTGTGTTTCAAAATGACTAAAGCTGAATTTTAATTTATGTAACAAAATATTTCGGTTAAACATTGCAATGAATAACTTCGTGTAGTTTCTTTGCTTTAAGCAAATTTTTATTGTGTCTTCAATTTGTGCAAACGCTTCTTCTATCTTATCTAAATTTTTTAATTTAAGGGCTAACTCAAATATTTCATCCAATTCAGAATCCTGCTTTGTTAAAACTTTAAAGTCAAAGTCAAAGTAAACATTCTTCTCATCTAAATCTTCAATTTTTAAATAATCTTGAAATGCAATATATTCTTTATCATGGTTTTTAATATCATTTTTTGAAATAACTATTCCCTTGATTCTGGCTTTACGTAAAATCTCAAAAATTTTAAGAATCTTAGGCAAAGGTTTCTTTGTATCATGCTCAATTCCGTATAGAATTTCTCTAAATTTTTCGTGTATTGCTCTAATTGGTTTGTTTATATCGTAAGTCAAAAGTTCATCATAAAATTCTAAGATAGGCGTAGAATCATCATCGTATATGTAGCCGCAATTTGTTAAAGCAATTTGTATTTGTTCAATAAGAATACCATCTAGTTCGTTTAAGGTTTCAAGCTTGTTTAGAATGAAATCAATCGTTTCCATTGAGTTGTTAGCTACATTTACTTCATCCTTTGTCAATATTCTTGACAGAAACGTGAGCATTTTTTTTGAATAATCGTCTAAGTCGTCTTTTATTTGAAATTTATCGTTATCGGTTTCCTCGAGAACTATTGTTGTAATTCCATGATTTTCCATGTATTTAATTTGATTGTCATTGCGTTTGTATGTAATCAAATACATTGGCGGTTTCACGTTAGAATAATTTTGAATCCACTTTACAATCTGTTTTAAATTGGTGTCATTATATGAATAACCAATAAACACAACAGTATGTGTAGAAAGAATGCTTTTTACATAATTTTCAACTAAAGGGAATAAGAGGTTGTATTTTAAATAATCATCTTCTTTAAAAACAATATTATGATTTTTAAAATCACCATGCATCTTTATTAGTTTATTCTGTAAGGATGATTTGACCAAATCAATGTCTGAGCAAACCACATCATATATATAGGCATTCTCTTGTATTGTTTTCTCTAATAGACTGTCCCAATTTGTAGTAATAATAACATGGGGATTAATATCAAAAATTAGCTTGTGAATTATAGATGGAGAAATGTGTTCAGGAAAATATTCCTTAAGTTTTTTGTAGTAAATAAATTCACCAAAGGCTAAATAATAAAGTTGAGCAATCTTTAAAAAATCACTTTCATTTTCTATTTCTAATTCATCCTTTAAATCTTCAATTAAGTCATTCCATGAAGGAAGCTTTACTGTTTTTGTTTCTGAACTTTTTGAGATTCCCGCACCAACGAAAACTGCTAAACTATTGTCATTATTAGCTGAAATTATTGTCTGAATGTATTTCTTTTCTGTCTTCATAAGTGTCTAGCAACGGCGTCTATTAGCGGTGTCTGTTAGCATTGCCCATAACGGCAGTCCGTGAAAAAACTTCCGTTTTATTTGCATCAAATATAGTATTTTATTTTGGATATAAGCGAGAAAATTTGTACATTTAAAGATGCAACACATCTCCGGAATATCGCGTCAACAGTTACAAATAAGTAGTTTAGAAGATAAAATCGCCTCAGATAATCCCATACGTTTTATTGAAGCTTTTGTAGAGCATATCTCACTTGAAGCACTTGGTTTTACGGTACAAACTATAAAATCCGAAGGGCGCCCCAGTTTTGACACTAAGTTGTTTCTTAAAATCTATTTATACGGTTACTTAAATGGCCTTAGAAGTTCTAGAAAGTTAGAAAAAGAGTGCTTTCGCAATATCGAATTACAATGGCTTTTAGAGGCTATTTGCCCAAATTATCATAGTATTTCTGATTTTAGAAAACAAAACCCAGCTGGGCTTAGAAAACTATTCAAACTCTTTGTTTCTTTTTTGAAAGATGCCGACCTGCTTGCTGGTAACCATCGCAATTGACGGTACAAAAAGTAGAGCGCATAACAGTAAGAAAGCTAATTTTAATCAAAAGAAAATTGACAAACACTTGGCTTGCATTGAAGAAAAGACAGAAGAATATCTAACCCAACTAGCTCAAAATGACTTAAAAGATAGCAGTGTCAAAGTAACTAATATTCAAGAGAAAATAGAACGCTTAAAGAAGAATAGACTAGACTATGAACTTCTGCAAAAAAAACTAGAAGAGAGTGGATCTGCTCAGATAAGTACCACCGATGAAGATGCTCGCGCGCTTTTGGTTCAAGGAGTAGTAGTTGAGATAAGTTACAATATCCAAGCAGCAGTGGATAATAAACACAATTTAATTGTAGCTACCCACACCATAAATCGCAATGATCTTAACGCCTTAGGAGCTATCGCTTTGGAAGCAAAAGAAAACTTGGGCGTAGATACTTTCACCGCTTTGGTAGATAAAGGCTACCACAATGGAAGGGAAATTGCCCAATGCATAAAGCATAACATCACCACCATTGTAGCCCATCCTACGCCAGGCACAAGTAAAGAAAGTGTCACGCAACCAGATTATTTAGTAGCCAAATTTATCTACAATAAAGCCGATGACACTTACACCTGTCCCCAAGGAGCAACTTTAAAAACTACAGGAAGATGGCATAAAAAAAGTGGGCGAACAGAACAAAGCGGTTATCAATTCAAGAAATATCGAACTTCCTCTTGCAAGGAATGTCCCGCGAAACATCTTTGTACAGCAAGACCTGCTGGCAGGGAAATAGACCGCAGCGAGTACGCCCAAGCTGTTGAAGAAAACAACAAACGCTATCAGGAAAACCCACAATTGTATCGCAAACGACAAGAGATAAATGAACATATCTTTGGAACTATAAAAAGGCAATGGGGTTATAATCACACCAATTTAATAGGACTTGAAAAAGTAAATGGCGAACACAGTTTAATCATGCTCGTGTACAACATCAAACGCACGATGAATATTCTGGGAATTCCCGATTTAATTGATAAAATCCAGAAATGGAATGCAAAATACCCACCAAAAGGGTATGCCTTGATCATAGCGACCTTTTTTAAGCTCTTCTGCGAGTTCAAAATTATCAAACAATTATTTCTATCTCTAAAAACCGCCTCGCTTACAAGCGAGTTTTGTGCGAATAGGAAAGGAGTTATTGAATTAATTTGAGCAAAAGTGGGGTAAATTCACAGCCTGACGGTTTGCAGCTTTGCGAGGTTGCGAACTTCGGAACCGAGATTTTTCTGCTAAGATAAAATTTCTTGCGAAAGATAAACTTGAATTTTGCACTTATTTCGCAATCTCGCAAAACCGCTGTTGAACTAAACCTACGGTAGTGTTTTGCCTGAAAATGTTAGTACTTTGTAAATATATATAAAACAAATTAAAATGATAAAAAAAAGAAGATGAAGTAGTTGTACCAACT
>NZ_FQWF01000014.1 GCF_900129585.1 Flavobacterium micromati | reverse complement strand
ATCTTATAATTTACAAAACATCGGTCTTTTTTCCTAATATAATGTCGTTTATTTTACTGGTAATCAGTAAAATATATTTTTGTCATGTACTAAAACTAATTTCAGTTTATAGAAATACGATGCATATCTATCGGATATGATTCCTAATAATTACAAACAAAATGCCGTTTTTGACAATAAGGTTTGCGTAGGGCTGTCGGGATTGTGGTCAGGAACTAAACTCTGGTCTGATAAATATCTTGAAATTGATAATTTGCAACTTTCTTTCAAGAGAGAATCCAACGCCGATAAAGTTTTAAATAAACCAATGGGATGCGCATTACAGGAAATCACAAGATATAGATGATTTTGTTTCAGGAAAAGCGCAAAATCATTTTCCAGAATTGTTTAAAATAATTCAAGATAAGAAAACGGCTATTGCAGTGGTAGTTGCAGTTATTTCATTAAAACTAGATATTCCGTTTTTGGATTTTTTAAGTAGCCACATCCACATGATGGTCAACAGGTAATTCACCTCTCGGCAACGACACTATGAATTAATTATTTATGATCACTTACATCGTTATTACAAGACTCAAGAGCGAAAAATGGTTTAAAAAAGGGCTTGACTATACGGTGAAACCCTTATATTTTTAAGCAAAGCCGCTGTTTAGTTAAACCCTAAAACTTCAAATTTGCCATTACTTACGCTATGTAACAGCACTCCATTATCATAAACTTGCAAGTTCATTTCGCCTTTGGTTACTTTTAGACCGTTTATCATCAAGTGTTCTTTAATGGTATAACTCCCTGATGTTTGGAATTTTTTCCAATCTTGGGTACGAATCCATAATAATTGAGTGGCTCTAAAAATGCCAGTGTATTGCTCTAGATCAATTCTATTCTCTATGGTGTTTTGGTCAAAAGTATAGGTTCCTTTATCCAGATTCCATAAATCTACTTTCGATTTAATAATGGCTCGGTATCCGTTATTTGAATAAAAACGATGTATATAAGGATTAGTATTTAAGCTAGCATCGTATGTTGCATTAGCTCTCGTGCCAGTAAATGTTATAGTAGGAATTTTAAATTGTACTGAGGGTACAAAAGCTTTACATTCATAATCCATAAGGTCTTTAATAGTAACCACACCTTGAATGTTCAATCGAGGTGAAATTTTATCTGTGGGATCAAAAGCACTACGCACGATAATTAATTCGCCACTATATTCAAAATGCACATAGTTTGTAGCTTCGTCATATTTAAAATTTGTAATTTTCATTAATGCAACAGGGTTGAAATCTGCTGTTTCAAAATTATTGTCACCTCCTCGAGTAAAGTCAACTAGTGTTACCTTATGCAAAGCTCCGTTTTTTAGTATATCGAAATTAATAGAAAAATGACCATCGGGCTTATCATAACCAGTCGCTATTGAAAGTCTTTCACAATTTTTTATTGCTGCTACAGATGCATTGATTCCTTTGTACTTTTTATCTCCTAGTTGGATTGTAAACAAACGTTCAGTTGCAGGCACTGCATCGTCATCATTGCAGGAATACATAAAAAAGGCTGCAAATACTGCAACTATTTTTAAAAGACCCCTCACAAAGCTATCACTTTGAGAAGGGATTAAATTTGATATTTTTACCATTGTACACGTATTAATTATTATACATTATAATTTCTGAATTCAAAACTAGATAATTCAGAATTATTTTACAACCACTTGTTATCGGAATTCCGTGAATTCCGATAAACTTTTCTACCATAAGGTGTTTTTAAGCAATTTTTATATTTCAAAAAAAGGTCGGAAATAATTTGCATCCTGTTTACAAAAATAGTTGCGTATGATAAAAATGAGTTCTCCCGTTTTTCTTTTTCTATCCCAGCAATTTTTATCTAATTTTACCCTTTTAAAATCAAACATGGCACTACAAATAAAAGAACTCACCACAAAACAAGAAATGCTCGCGCAATTCCACGTTATGCAATATTTATATACTAATTTCAGTTTAGAGAAATACGATGCGTATCTATCGGATATGATTCCTCATAATTACAAACAAATAGCCGTTTTTGAAAATGAGGTTTGTGTAGGGCTGTCGGGACTGTGGTCTGGGACTAAACTCTGGTCTGGTAAATACTTGGAAATAGATAATTTTATTGTTCATCCGGAGCATCGCATGAAAGGCATTGGCAAAATGATGACTGATTATATTGAGATCATAGGCAAAGAAACGGGCTGTACAATGATCGTATTAGACGCTTTTACCGGAAACTTCACCGCGCATCGTTTTTATTTCAACCAAGGCTACGTGCCTAAAGGATTTCACTTTCTTAAGATTTTAAACGAAAACGGACTCAGCTAATTCAATAGTAATGAAAAAATATTTCACAATAATTTCGGTATTTATAATTACACTTAACCTAACTTTCTGTGCTATGAAACAAGAACTGGAATCCGAATTTCCGCAGGAAATCAAGTCGGTTTTCTATCAAAAAAAGAGTGGACCGAGTAGCGAAAACCAAATTCATTTGTACATCGAATTTAAAAAGCCATTGGCGCAAAACATTACGTTAGAAAAAGTTTACTTTAGCAATCAATCGGCAATAATTGACGAAACAACTCAAACTACGTTCGAAGCTCATTTCAAAGAAATCAATACAACTACTGATATTATTTTAGATGCTGACGCTGAAAAAGAATACGGAAACAAAGCACCTGTTCTAAAAAAAACTAATTTTGATTTAAAACGGGATGAAGCCGTTTTGGAATATAAGAACAATGACAAAACCCAGTATTTCAAAATCACAAACCTGACTGAAAAGAAGTTTACTTCAAACTAAAAATCAGTCCACCTAAGTCTCTCAAAACATTTAGCCTCTTTGACCCTTTAAAAGATAGAAATGGTTATTTTTGTACCTTTAATTTTAATAAAAAACCATTTTGGGATTATATAAAAATCTTTTTAAACAAACCGCTATTTACGGATTAGCAACAGTAATTCCGCGGATGTTCAGTTTTTTGTTAGTGCCATTATACACTGATTTACTTCCAAAAGCCGAGTACGGAAAAGTATCGATCATTTTTGCTTACATGATTTTCTTCAATGTCATTCTGGCTTACGGAATGGAAACGTCATTTTTTAGATTTTATAATAAGGAAACTAATAAGAATTCAGTAGTAGAAACAAGTTCAGTTTCGATCTTCTGGACTTCACTTACCTTTTTATTTATTGCATTACTTTTTAGAAATACATTAGCTCTTTGGTCAGGAATCGAGGAACAATATATTACATACACCATTTGGATTTTAGTACTCGATGCATTAGTTATAGTTCCGTTTTCCAAGTTAAGAATCGATCAACAACCTACACGATACGCCATTATTAAAATAGGAAACGTAGCCGTAAACTTGTTTCTAAACATCTTCTTTTTAATTTCATTGCCAGCAATAGCGCAATCAAATCCAGAGCATTTATTAAGCAATTTATATATTGAGGATTTCCAAATAGGATATATTTTCGTGTCTAATATCGTAGCGAGCTTAGTCACATTCATAGTGCTTTCGCCTAGTTATTTAAAGCTTAAATGGCATTTTGATTACCTTCTTTGGAAAAAAATGATGAAGTACGGCATGCCCATCATGATTGCTGGAATCGCATTTGCCATCAACGAGCAATTCGACAAAATTTTATTAAGCTACTTATTGCCTCCTAATGTTGCTGCTGCTGAGGTGGGTGTTTATTCCGCTTGTTACAAACTCGGATTATTCATGGTCTTGTACCGCACTGCCTATACATTAGGAATCGAACCTTTCTTTTTTAGTCATGCTGACAGCAAAGATGCACCACAAACGTATGCCACAATCACTAAATACTTTGTCATATTTGGATCATTCATTTTACTGTCGGTAATCGTTTTCGCCGATGTGTTAAAAATAATCATGATCCAAGACCAATCCTATTGGGAGGCCATGAAAGTAGTACCGCTGATCATATTGGCAAATTTCTTTTTAGGCATTTACACTAATCTTTCCGTTTGGTACAAACTGATTGATAAAACTTATTATGGAGCCTACATTTCCATAGTAGGAGCTATAATAACACTAGTGCTCAATTTCTTGCTAATTCCCACACTGAGTTATTACGGATCCGCAATTGCAACGATTGCCGCCTACGGAAGCATGATGGGAATCTCTTATTATTTTGGCAATAAATATTATCCTATTCCGTATGACATCAATAAAATAGGGATGTATCTGCTTATTTCCATCGGGTTTTCAGCAATTTCTTTTTACGGTTTTCGAGAGAATTATTTCGTGGGAATCCCGTTATTAATGCTTTTTCTTTATTTTATATACCACAACGAAAAATTAATATTAATAAAAATTATAAAACGAAAACCGAGTTAGAATTTTAATTTCAAGGAGCTGATCGCGCTCCCGAGGCTTCGGGACGTTTCAAGCTTTTTCCTAAAATTGTTTTTTTCTAAGTCTAAAAAGGAGCTTCCGCTGGTCGCTCTTTTTAGCCAAGAAAAAATACAATTTTATAAAAAAAGGCTTTCCACTTCCATCACGGCTAGCACATAGAATAGCGATCACTAACAAGATAAATACGCGTTTACAGTTTCATACAAAAAACATAAAATGACAATAAACATCATCAACAAATCAGCGCATGCCTTGCCTAGCTATGAAACCATAGCTTCGGCAGGAATGGACTTGAGAGCTAACATTGCTGCTTCAATAACGCTCAAACCATTAGAAAGAGCGATTGTAAAAACAGGACTTTTTATTGCCTTACCATTAGGCTACGAAGCGCAAGTGCGACCACGAAGCGGTCTCGCTTTCAAAAACGGAATCACAGTGCTTAACTCGCCAGGAACAATTGATGCCGATTATCGAGGGGAAATTGGTGTGATTTTAGTAAATTTATCCAATCAAGATTTCATCGTGCAAAACGGAGAACGCATCGCCCAACTAATCATCGGTAAACACGAACGCGCTGATTGGATCGAAGTACAAGAGTTATCCCAAACCGATAGAGGAGAAGGTGGTTTTGGTAGTACGGGAGTGAAGTAGAGCTCAGTGTTCAGTTTGCAGCAGTTAGTGTTCAGTTGTTAGTGTTCAGTAATCAGTAGTTTTAAAAGGCCAGAAACTTCAATAAAAAATCTTCGGTAATCGGTTTTATCCGTTTAATCTGTGGCCAAATAAAATAATAAAAATCATTGCAAACTTTACGAAAATCTTCGTGAAATTTGCGGTTAAAAAATAAAATAAATGAAAATAATTGTCCCAATGGCTGGTCGTGGATCACGCCTTCGCCCACATACTTTAACAATTCCTAAACCGTTAATTCCTATTGCTGGTAAGCCAATCGTGCACCGTTTGGTCGAAGATATTGCAGGAGTTTTGCAACAAGACATAGAGGAAGTCGCCTTTATCATCCATGAAACTTTTGGCACAAAAGTAGAAGAAGAATTAATTGCAATTGCAATTAAACTCGGCGCTAAAGGAACCATTTATTACCAAAACGAAGCTCTAGGAACTGGTCATGCCATTATGTGTGCTAAAGATTCATTGACCGGACCAGCAGTAATCGCTTATGCTGATACGCTGATACGTGCTGATTTTGATTTAGATAAAAATGCAGATAGTGTTATCTGGGTCAAACAAGTGGATCAACCCGAGGCTTTTGGTGTTGTGAAATTAAATGAAGCTAATGAAATTGTAGAATTAGTAGAAAAACCAGCCGAATTTGTTTCTGATCTTGCTGTAATTGGAATCTATTATTTTAAAGATGTGGCTGTTTTAAAAAATGAACTACAATTGGTTTTAGACAACAACATCATTCACGGCGGCGAGTACCAAATCAATGACGGAATCAAGCAAATGATGGCTAAAGGAATGGTATTTGTCCCAGGCAAAGTTGATGAATGGATGGATTGCGGTAATAAAAATGTCACGGTAGAAACTAATTCTAGGTTATTAGGTTTTCTTCATAATGACGGCGAACATTTAGTAGATAACGATGTGAAATTGGAAAACGCTACAATCATTCCGCCTTGTTATATTGGTAAAAATGTAACTTTGACAAACTCAACCGTTGGCCCAAACGTTTCATTGGGAGATGGATGTACTGTACAAAATAGTGTTATTACAAACAGCTTAATTCAAACGCATTCTCATATAAAAAATGCGACTTTGGACAATGCAATGATAGGGAATCACGCCAGTTTTAATGGGAACTTTACTAGTATTAGTATTGGAGATTATTCGGTTATAGAGTAAGTCCCACTTTGTCTCCACTAATTGAAGTAGAAAAAAATTATGCAAAAAAAGTTTTTTATTATACTATTTCTAGTCTTACAAAGTAAGTCGGCTTTGCTATGGGCGCAAGTAGAGCCTGAGGAAATCAAGTTGGATACAGATCAATTTCAAGAACTTTTTTATGAATCTTTGCTCCAAAAAGGGATTGAAAATTATGATAAAGCAATAGTAGCGTTAGACAAAGCAAGTAAATTAAAACCAAATGATGCAACTGTTTCTTTTGAATTAGGAAAAAATTATTTGGCATTAAAAGATTATAAAAATGCGTATGATTCCTTTGAGAGTGCGGCAGCGATTGATCCTAAAAATAAATGGTTTTGGATAGGGATGTACGACGTAAGTTATGAAACTAAAAATTTATCTCAAGGGATAGCCATCATCAATAAATTAATTGAATTTGATCCTAAATATAAAGAAGATCTTGCTTCACTATACATGGGAACCAATCAATTTGAAAAAGCATTAGTTTTAATCCAAGAACTTGATGAGACTATTGGCAAAACAGATCGAAGGGAATTGTATAAAAGTCAAATACTATCACAAGGTAAATTTCAAAATATTGAGATTAGTAATTTAATATCGCAAATAGAAAAATACCCAAACGAGGAGTCTAATTATCTAAGCTTGATTTTTTTGTATTCGAAAAATAATGAAGAAGCTAAAGCTTTTGAAATTGTTCAAAAACTCGAAAAAGCAATCCCAAATTCGGAGTGGGCTCAAGTGACTTTATTTAAAACTTATTTGGATAATAACGATGCGCCAAAAGCCATTAAAGCAATGAATATTGTTTTGGCAAGTGCCAAAATAGACACTAAAATCAAGCATAGGATTTTAAATGAATTCTTGATATTTACAGATATCAATCCGCAATACGGTGCTGATTTACAGAAAGCTGTTGGTTATTTTGAAAACGATAAAACCGTTGATGAAGCTAAAGAAGTGGGGAAGTTTTTCCATGTCAAAAAGCAATGGGAGAATGCCATAAAATACTATGAAATATCGCTTAGCAACGGGTTAGGAGACACAATTGAAACACATTTACTTTTGCTTCAAGCGCATACTGAATTACGGCAATTTGACTTTGTATTTAGTAAAGCAATTGCATTAGTAGATACTTTCCCAACACAACCTCAGTTTTACTATTATGCCGGATTAGCTAAAAATCAAATGAAAGAATTCAAGAAAGCCAAGGACTTTCTAGAAATGGGTATGGATTATGTAGTGGAGAATTTAGACTTAGAAATAAATTTCAATATTCAATTAGGAGAAGCCTATAACGGACTTGGAGATTTCAAGAAAAAAGAACAGTATTTCTCTAAAGCCAATCAATTATTAAAAGATAAAAAGCGATGAAAAAAACAGTATTATTAGTAGTATTAACAATTATTATGGCCTCATGTAAAACAAAGGCAGTTGCAATTGCAGCTGCTAATGAACCTGATACGATAGCCAATAAAATGTCTGCCAAAAAAATAATTGAGAATTATTATAACAATAAAAATCAATTTTCCACATTATACATAAAGTCAAATGCGCGCTATGTTGATGACAAGCAAACACAAAATGTTACCGCTGAAATTAAAATTAAGAAAGACGAACAAATTCTTGTAAGTATTCGTTTTTTTGGAATAACAATGGCTAAAGCATTGATTACGCCTACAACAGTGAGTTATTACGAAAAAATCAATAATAAGTATTTTGAAGGAGACTTTAGCAGTTTGAGTGCGTGGTTAGGAACTGATTTAGATTACAAAAAAATTCAAAACATGCTACTGGGTGAAGTAATTGATGATTTAACGAAAGGTAAATACGTAGAGTCCTTTCTAGACCAAACGTATCGATTAGATGACACCTCAAAGGCTAATACAAAAAAATCGTTCTTTCTAAATGCCAATAATTTTTTAGTCCAAAAACAGGAAATCACGCAAACTGCGGAGGAGCGAATGATCAAAGTAGCTTATGATAATAACATATCTTATAATGACGCGACGCTTCCTTCCAACGTATTAATCAATACATTTCAGAAAAAAGGGAATACCGAAATTAATATGCAATACAACTCGGTTTCTTTCAATGAAGAACTTTCTTTTCCATATAGTGTACCAAATGGGTACGAAAGAATTTTAATTAAGTAAATTTGCAAAAATATTTTTTCAACATGCCAAAATTTCTCCTAAGCCTTATTTTTATTTGCATGACTTCATTACTGTGGAGTCAGGATTCCCAACAAGAAAAACTAGAAGAACGTAAAGCTCAAATTCAAAAAGAGATTCGAGAAAATGAAAAACTACTACAAAGCGTAAAGAAAAAAGAGAAATCGGCGGTTAATGTTGTAATTATTCAAAGCACTAAAATCAAGCTGAAAGAAAAATTAATAAACACTACTGAAAAGCAAACTAAGTTGCTGAGTAACGACATGTATATTAATCAAATGCAAATAAATAAATTAAAAAGAGAACTACTTGTTTTAAAAGAAGATTATGCTAAAATGATTGTGAAATCATATAAAAGTAGATCCACTGAAAGTAGAGCGATGTTTATATTATCTTCAGAAAGTTTTTTACAAGCTTATAAAAGAGCGCAGTATATGAAACAATATACGGGCTACAGGAAAATGCAAGGTGAGGAAATTAAAGTTAAATCGGATAAACTTTCTGATTTTAATGATAAATTATCAGTTCAAAAAATCGCGAAGCAAAAATTGATTGCTGAAAATGTAAAAGAGCGCTTATCATTAGAAAAAGAAAAACAACAACAAGTAAAGTTGGTAAACGTTTTAAAGAAAGATAAAAACAAAATAGCCAAAGAAATTGGCAAAAAGCAACAAGAATACCGCACTATTGATAGACAAATAAACAAATTAATTCGGGAAGCGATTGCTGCCGCAAATAGAAAAGCGGCTTTAGAAAAAGCAAAAGCAAATCCGGGCGTAGCAGTTTCTAAGACATCAGTTTCATCATCAAAAATTGAATTAACTCCAGAGGCTAAAATAATTGCCGATAATTTTAGAGCAAATAGAGGCCGACTCCCTTATCCAGTAGAGAAAGGCTACATATCATTAGGATATGGAAACCAAACACATCCTTTGTTTAATACGATTACGGTACACAATAGTGGTGTAGAAATCACAACGGATCGTGGCGCAACTGCGAGAGCTGTTTTTGGGGGCGAAGTAGCGAGCGTGATTATCTTATCACCAGTAAATAGAGCAGTAATGATACAACATGGTGATTATTTTACAGTGTACCAAAATCTAAGTTCAGTAAGTGTTAGCAAGGGAGATAAGGTCAACATAAAACAAAGCATCGGTACAGTTAGAACTAATGGTGAAACCGGGAGAACGATTATTAAGTTTTTAATTCTCCAAAACACAAGTTATAACGACCCTGAAGGTTGGTTGTCAGGGAGATAAATTATTTTTCTTTAATCAAAAAAGCACTATCGAATTTTTAGGAATTGATAGTGCTTTTTTTTCAGTTAGATGTACTTCAATTGTCATGCTGGAAGCATCTCAACACACGAGAGCAATAGTCTAGGAACTCTGCACTACAACCAACGCCGATTGTCATGCTGGAAGCATCTCAACAAACGAGAGTAATAGTATTGCAACTCTGAAATACAACCACCTCCAATTGTTATGCTAAAAGTATCTCAACAAACGAGAGCAACATTATTCAGACGCTTCCAGCTTGACAAATAGTACGTGAAAAAAACGAAGAGAGCAATAGTATTGGGACGCTTCCAGCGTGACAAATTCACTCTGCACTGCAACCGACTCCAATTGTCATGCTGGAAGCATCTCAACAAACGAGAGCAACGATAGTGCAACTCTGCACTACTACCACCTCCAATTGTCATGCTGAAAGCATCTCAACAAACGAGGGCAATAGTCTAGGAACTCTGCACTGCAACCGACTCCAATTGTCATGCTGGAAGCATCTCAATAAACGAGAGCAACGATAGTGCAACTCTGCACTACAACCGCCTCCAATTGTCATGCTGAAAGCATCTCAACAAACGAGGGCAATAGTCTAGGAACTCTGCACCACAACCAACGCCGATTGTCATGCTGAAAGCATCTCAACAAACGAGAGCAACAGTATTGAGACGCTTCCAGCGTGGCAAAATCTCAACAAACGAGAGCAACAGTGTTGAGACGCTTCCAGCGTGACAAATTCACGTTGCACTACAACTGCCTCCAATTATCATGCTGTAAGCATCTTAGCAAACGAGAGCAACTATACTGCGACGCTTCAAGCGTGGCAAAATCTCAACAAACGAGTGCAACAGTGTTGAGACGCTTCCAGCGTGACAAATAGTGCGTGAAAAAAAATGAAGAGAGTAACAGCATTGGGACGCTTCCAGCGTGACAAATAGTGCGTGAAAAAAAACGAAGAGAGCAACAGTATTGAGACGCTTCCAGCGTGACAAATTCACGCTGCACTGCAACTGCCTCCAATTGTCATGCTGAAAGCATCTCAGCAAACGAGAGTAATAGTCTAGGAACTCCGTATAACAACCAACGCCGATTGTCATGCTGGAAGCATCACAGCAAATGAGAGCAATATTACGCTTCCAGCGTGACAAATATTACGTAAAAAAAAACGAAGAACGCAATAGCATCGCGACGCTTCCAGCGTGACAAATAATACGTGAAAAAAAACGAAGAGAGCAACATTATTGAGACGCTTCCAGCGTGACAAATATTATGTGAAAAAAAAACGAAGATGTCAACAGTATTGACACGCTTCCAGCGTGACAAATCCTTCTTAAAATACAATTAAATTTATTTTAATTATTTCTTATTCAACTTATTAAACTCCTTAAATAATTCTAGTAAATTCACGATAGATTTCACTAAATCATTTACTTCTAAAAGTAGTCCAAAATATAACTTACTGTTTTTTGGACTCGTTTCTGTAGTTCTAATTGTTTTAATTTGTTTCGAAATTAACTCAGAAACAGTATCTAATAAAACTTGTTTTTCGTTTAAAATTAAATCTATTTTATGAAAATCTTCGTTTTTAAAGCTTTCTTCTAATGATTGTAGCATGTTTTGCAACTGTTGATCAATAGTTTTAAGACCTTTGATTTGGTTGAATTTTAATTTCTTATGATTGTTATTCACGTGCGAATAACTATTAGCCGTAATAAAATCAATAGATTGAACCATGTCTTGTAAATAACCTAAAATTAAAATATAGAATTTACTTGCTTCAACTGAATTGTCATCTAAGTTTTTGATAAAATAAAAAACATTGCTTTTTAACTCATCAATTTCTTTTTCGAGCTTCTTTTGGTCTTTTTTGTTCTGTTTTAATTTTGCTAAATCCAGTAAGCTTAAATTATCAATTAAATTAGAATACAATGCACTAGTTTTACGAAATACTTTTGCGATTTGAGATGAGCTCTCAGTAATCATTTCGTTAACAGTTGCTATATCTTCTTTGCGAAGACTTTTAACTTCGTCTTCCTCTTTTACTTTTTCTTTATGCTTTCGAGAACTTCTATATAGCATTATTCCCAACAAAAGTAATAATCCAACGAAGGCGAAAACTTCACCTACTTTTAGGATATAAGCCATTATAAATGCCAAAATAAAAGCTATAAATGCTGTAAAAAACCAGCCACCAATCACTTTAAAAACTCCTGCAATTCTATAAACAGCACTTTCTCTATCCCAAGCTCTATCGGCAAATGAACTACCCATTGCAACCATAAACGTTACATAAGTTGTTGATAAAGGTAATTTCAAGGAGGTACCAATAGATATCAAAATACTTGCAACCATCAAGTTTACAGATGCACGAACCATGTCAAAAGCTGGCTCATCCTTGAGGTTTTTTGTTGGTTTTGTAACACTTATAAAACGTTCATCAATTTTTATCTGTAGTTTATTTGGTAAAAAATAATTTATTCCTTCGCCAATATTCACTCCTAATCGTACAATAAATCTTGATGCAGTATTGGGTAAAAATTTATCTACGCCATCTCCTTGTCTGGATAAACTTAATTCGGTTTCAATAACACTTCTAGCTTTTTTAGAAGTCCAAAGAGTGATTACCATTACAACGCCTGCTATTAATAAAAAATAAAAAGGTGCAACTATATCGTTATTTGCTAGAGCGCCCATCATAAACTCATCACTAGAAACGCCGCTGTGCTGGAAAATTTCATAAGAGTTGAACGCAGCAATTGGAACTCCAATAAAGTTAACTAAATCATTTCCAGCAAAAGCTAATGCTAAAGCGAAGGTTCCAATAAGAATAATAACACGTAAAATATTGATTTTAAAGAATTGAATTAGTATTTGTGAAAGTACAAGAAAAACAACAAAGCTTACCCCTAGAATTAAAAACTGATTCTTATCGATCCATGAAAATTGCTCTTTTGATATAAATGAAACTCCTTTTAGTCCTTTAATTAATATAAAAAAAGTGATAGCAGAAATGGCTACGCCACCAAAAATTGCTCCGAAATATTTAAGCTTTTTTTCATAATGAAAAGTAAAAATTAAACGGGAAATGTATTGGATCAAACTACCTAATGAAAAGGATAAAACTACCGAGAGTAAGATACTGTAAACAATTGTTGTAGCCTTCTTGGTGTTAATATACATGCCTAAATTGTCAAAAGAATCATCAGTTGTGTATATTTTGTAGAGCGCTAAGCATACGGCTGCTCCTAATAATTCAAAAATAATGGAAACTGTAGTTGAAGTAGGTAGGCCAAGCGAATTGAATACGTCTAACAACAAAATATCAGTGATCATAACGGCAAGAAAAATAATCATCACGTCATTGAAGCTAAACATGCTTGGCACAAAAATTCCGCTTCTTGCTATTTCCATCATTCCGCTGGAAAACATGGCGCCAACTAATACTCCTAAACTTGCCACAATCATGGTTGTTTTAAAAGATACAGCCTTAGAACCGATAGCAGAATTTAAAAAGTTAACAGCATCATTGCTAACGCCAACTATTAAGTCAATAATAGCCAGTATCCCTAAAACAATCAACATTATTACGTAAATCTGCTCCATTATAATCTATAATTTAATTTTTCACAAAAGTCCTTCAACAATTCTTTCTGTATGTTAAGATAACGTTATTAAAAAAAATTGTTAATCAATAATTAAACGAATTAGTTAAATGAAGAACTTATAGATTTCATCATCTTTTCTGTTGACCACGTTCCTGACACGATAATACGCCGTATTGTATAAAGCGGATCTACTGAATCCCTTTTTGTTGATAAAATATAAGCCATTTGATAACCGCTTTTCTTTAATTCAGGAATCGCGGAGGGATTCCATAAACCAAAGGGATAAGCAAAGTCTGTTACAGGCTTACCAACAATTTTTTCCAGTTTTGCCTTTGGCATAACCAGTTGAGTATTCCAGTCGTCACCAGAATATTTTGTTACCATGTGATGATCCCAGGTATGTGCAGCCACAATATGGCCATCATCAGCAAGATTCTTAATTTGTTCCTTGCTCATATATCCCGGACGATTTATGGAAACTGTCATTATAAAAAACACTCCTTTAAAATTATATTTCTTCATTTCGGTGGCGCCAATGCTAAATTGCTCTTCCCTAGTATCATCAAAAGTGATCATTATAGGTTTAGTCGGAAGCTTTCCATCATAAAGTAGATAGTCGTATAACTGTTCTGGTAGAATTGTTTGATAACCGGCATCGGCTAATGCTCTCATTTGGGCGGCAAAATCTAATGGTTTTACACTATAAACCTTTGTCATTTCTCCGGAGTTAGCGCTAAAATTTTTGATGTTGTGATAACATAAAATAGGAACTTCTTTTTTCGAAAGAATCGCTTTGGCACCAGCCATAACTTTATTGACAATCACTTCTTTTTTAGGAACAGTAATAGTTTCAACGGGAACTTTAGGTAACGTTTTCCGAGTTTCTGACTGGCAGCTTGTCAAAAATAAAAAACCTAAAATAAGCGGAAAAAAATAATTTTTCATGCGACAATTTTGATTTTATTGATACTGAATGTATAAGGGTTTTGGAGTAAATTTTACTAGTTCTTCTGGTTCATACATTTTCCAATCATTCCAGTTATCATTTTTATAAAATAATTTGAATCCAGTAAACTGCACCGGTTCTCTATAGATATAACGCAAATAAGTTGATCTTTTTAAAACTTTACTGCCAAAACCGTCCATGTGCATCACAATTTGAACTTCAGGTACGGTTTTAATGTCTTTGTAATTTTTAATCATGCCTTGGGTAAATCGATGTACGACTAATACTTTTGGCGGAAGCTTATTTTTTCGGACAACATCAGCCAGAATATCAATAGCGTCATTGATATCATCTGCAGTAAAATAACCAATTTTCGAGCCTGGTCGCTCTCCGCTTTTCATTGAAAATTCGGGGTCAATTCCTAAGTGCACATTTGGTAAAGCAAAAAAGGATTTTAGTTGCTCGACTTCTTCTTTTACACTACTGTGTCCCACTTGGATGTCCAAAAACACCAGAGCGTTTATGGGTTTTGCCCATTTGATAACAGTGTCAATTTGTTTGAAAGGCATGCGCATTCTATGCATATTATTTTTTCCTGGGGCACCTTGGGCTGTAACTGCAATATAGTGCAATGCTGGTATTGTTTTAACGGTAGCGTCAGCAGCTTGCCAATTAGCCACTTCACTTTGCAGTTTTGCAATCATTTCTTGATGGGGAAATTCTCCTAAAACACCCATTCTCTTGGAATATAAATTACCGTAAAAAGCAATAATTCTGTTGTAAGGTAAGATTGCTCCCGGCAGTGGATATGGCGTTTTTACAGGCCACCTACCAGTAGTATCGTTATTACTCATAGCAATTAACTTCTTGTTATAATCAAGTGTGTCAATTATTACAGACTTGCTTTTTGCTATTGAATCTGTTTTAATCTGCGCTATTTTTTCAACACTGTTTTCATTTTCACTGTCTTTAGCTTTGCTATTATTGCAAGATGTAAAAGTTAATAATAGACTTGGAAGTGCGATATAGAGGTACAATGATTTTTTCATAATTTTTTTAGATTTTATAAAAGAGGGGCAGAACGGCGGCATTTGTGAAATACAAAAGCGCGGCAAAGATATATTTTTAAAAGAATCTCTTTTTACTATAGTTTTGCAGCGTGGCTAAATTTTAACATAATTGTCCGTTATTTATTCTAAAAAATTAAATTTATTTGTTGCAATAAGTTTATCGTTAAAGTCACTAACGGTAAAATTGGAGTTCTATTGAAGGTCGCACTTATTTTTTTGCGATTTTTTTATAATACATTGGAACTACAGATTATTAGGTTACTTTATCCTTTCATTTTTCATTTAAATACTATCGCAATTGTTCAAAAAATCTTTCTATATCTTCACTTTTTTTTTAAGCGTTTTCTCAGTCTTGGGTCAAGTAAAAAAAGACACTATCTCACTTTCTGGAATTACGCTAAAAGGTTCACCAATTAAGAATGTACTGCAAAATACGGCAGCTTCTGTTTCTGTAATTACTTCTGCCGACATTGATAAAAGTGACGGAATTATATTGACGCCGGTTTTAAATAAAATTCCGGGCGTCACCATGCAGCAGGGCGCTTTGAATACTAATAGAATTACCATTCGCGGTATTGGTTCACGATCGCAATTTGGGACCAATAAAATAAAAGCCTATTTTGACGGAATTCCATTGACTTCTGGCGAAGGTGAAACTACTATTGATGATATTGATTTAGCCTCAATCGAAAAAATAGAAATTATAAAAGGACCAAATGCAACTAGTTTTGGTTCTGGTTTAGGAGGAGTGATTCAATTGTTCTCTAGAGAAACGACCTTGATGGAGTCTTTTGGGAAATCAACAATTACTTTTGGAAGTTTTGGATTGTTGCAACAGCGACTTTCAGCAGGATACAGCGATGCGAAAACCAATTTATTTGCAAGTTATACCGATTTAGATATTGAAGGTTTTAGAGCTAATAGTTCGTACAAAAGAAAATCATTCAATTTGCATGGCAAACAAAAAATAGGTTCTAATGGCACTTTGTCCTTTTTAGGAGTCTTTACGCGCTTGAAAGCTTTTATTCCCAGTTCTATAAATGAAACCGATTTCATGAATAATCCTGAAAGGGCTGCTCCGACTTGGGCCGCTGCACAAGGATTTGAGTCCTATGACAAATTTATGGTTGGATTAGGATATGAACATCGTTTTTCTAATAAATGGTCGATGCAAACCAGTATTTTTTCTAATTCGAAAGACGCGTACGAGCCGAGACCTTTTGACATTATTGATGATAAAACTACCGCAATTGGATTTCGTGCCAACATAAATTATAAAGATCAATTGCTGACTTTGCCAATGGAACTAAGTTTAGGTACCGAAATACAATATGAAAATTATGAATACGCACTATTTAGAAATTTATATCGGTCGCAACCCGGTCAAGGAAGTGTGCAAGGCGATAAATTCAGTGCTATAAAACAAAATCGAAATTACAGCAATTACTTTTTACAAATGGTGCTATTACTCTCAAAAAAATTGCATTTGGAGACAGGTTTAGCACTTAATAGAACGAAATACTCATTACAGAATGTTTTTGAAAATAATGCTACTGGCATAAAAGAGCCATTTACTTTTGGTACCGTTTTGTCGCCAAGAATTGGCTTGTCTTATAAAGTTTCAAATGGTAAAAACTTTTTTGCGTCAGTGAGTAATGGATTTTCAACTCCATCAGTTGCAGAGACGTTGACTCCCGAGGGACAAATCAACACCACTCTAAAACCAGAAATAGGTTGGAATTACGAAATAGGTTTCAAAGGGAATTGGCTTGAAAACAAGTTGTACACAGAGGTAACTTTATACACCACACAAATAAAAAATCTATTGGTGGCAAGACGCACTGCTGAAGATCAATTTGTTGGTATTAATGCTGGCAGTAGTTCGCACAGCGGATTGGAATTTTTAGTAAACTATAATTTAACAGCATGGAATAAATTTAAGATCACACCTTATATTTCAGGATCAGTGAATAATTTTAAGTTTAAAGAGTTTATCGATGGGAATGCTAATTATTCTGGAAATCAATTAACGGGCGTTCCCGAAAATCAATTTAATTTTGGACTTGACTTCAATATTAAAAAAGGTTTTAGCATTAACAGCTCTTTTAGAACGATGGGCGAAATTCCATTAAATGATTCCAATGCTAAATATAGCGAGCGCTATTCTTTACTTGATTTAAAAACCACTTATGTTTTTACGATACTTAAAATATTAAAAGTAGAGCTGAATGCTGGAGTCAACAATGCTTTAAACACGAAGTATGCAGCTAATATTTTGCCTAATGCCGTTGGTTTTGGTAATGCTGCACCACGTTATTTTTATCCAGGAAATCCTGTAAATTATTACGGAGGTTTTTCGGTGGGTTATCTTTTTTAGTTTAAAGAAATTTGATTTTTTAAAAGGAAGAAACGAAAACATTACTTATTTTACTAATTAAACCATTTGTGAATCTATCACAACTTTCATTTTAACCAAAAGAAAATTAAGCAACATAAAACTTAACTAAACTTAATGTTCTTAATGGTTTTATAAATTTAATCGACTTTTTATAATTGGCGCTATCATTCCGTTTATCACGCTGGAAGCGTCTCTGAACTGGAACAAAAAGTAATTGAAAGACTCACGTCAGAAAATAAATTATTGGACAATGACAATCGAGTTATACCAGTAAGAAGTAAAAGCCTCTTTTTCTAACCATTAAGAAAATTAAGCAAAATTAAGACTTAACCAACTTAATGCTCTTAATGGTTTTGAAAATATAATCGACTTTTTTATAGATAGCCTTTTTTTTAACCATTAAGAAAATTAAGCAACATAAGACTTAACTAAACTTTATGTTCTTAATGGTTTTATAAATTTAAACGGCTTTTTTATAATTGGCGTTATTATTCCGTTTGTCACGCTGGAAGCGTCTCTGAACTGGAACAAAAAGTAGTTGAAAGACTCACGTCAGAAAATAAATTATTGGACAATGACAATCGAGTTATACCAGTAAGAAGTAAAAGGCTCTTTTTTCTAACCATTAAGAAAATTAAGCAACATAAGACTTAACTAAACTTTATGTTCTTAATGGTTTTATAAATTTAAACGGCTTTTTTATAATTGGCGTTATTATTCCGTTTGTCACGCTGGAAGCGTCTCTGAACTGGAACAAAAAGTAGTTGAAAGACTCACGTCAGAAAATAAATTATTGGACAATGACAATCGAGTTATACCAGTAAGAAGTAAAAGGCTCTTTTTTCTAACCATTAAGAAAATTAAGCAAAATTAAGGCTTAACCAACTTAATGCTCTTAATGGTTTTGAAAATATAATCGACTTTTTTATAATTGGTGCTATCATTCCGTTTGTCACGCTGGAAGCGTCTCTGAACTGGAATAAAAAGTAATTGAAAGACTCACGTCAGAAAATAAACTATTGGACAATGACAATCGAGTTATACCAGTAAGAAGTAAAAGCCTCTTTTTCTAACCATTAAGAAAATTAAGCAACATTAAGGCTTAACCAACTTAATGCTCTTAATGGTTTTATAAATTTAAACGGCTTTTTTATAATTGGTGCTATCATTCCGTTTGTCACGCTGGAAGCGTCTCTGAACTGGAATAAAAAGTAATTGAAAGACTCACGTCAGAAAATAAATTATTGGACAATGACAATCGAGTTATACCAGTAAGAAGTAAAAGCCTCTTTTTTTAACCATTAAGAAAATAAAGCAACATAAGACTTAACTAAACTTAATGTTCTTAATGGTTTTATAAATTTAATCGCCTTTTTTATAATTGGCGAATCGAGTTATACCAGTAAGAAGTAAAAGGCTCTTTTTTCTAACCATGAAGAAAATTAAGCAACATTAAGTTAATGCTCTTAATGGTTTTATAAATTTAATCGCCATTAAAATCTATTTTTTTATTGCTGCAACTTCGCTTTCGGTAACAATTTTTGATTGTTTATTGCTCCAAGAAGTCATAATATAATTCATCACATCAGCAACTTCTTGATTTGAAAGTCCCATTGCCGGCATAGCGTTGTTGTACTTGATTTTATTGACCATTATTTCGCCGTTTTGTCCAAACTTGACCGCTGCGATACTTTCTGTTCTTTTATTTTTCAGCCAATCAGAAGCGTCAAGCGGAGGGAAATTCTTTGAATCTCCTTTTCCATTAGCGCCGTGACATTGGATACAAAAATCAAGATAGATTTCCTTTCCTGGAGATTCTATTACTAATACAGCGGATTTTTTAGTATCCAAATCAAAATAATTTTCATTTGAAAATGGTTTTAAAACCGATATTCCTGTTAGCGCAATTGCAACAAAACCTGTAATTAACTTTGTATTCAATAACATTTAGTTTGGTATAATTTTAACGATTCCTTTTCCTTCAACACCCATGTAGATAAAGCCATCTGGTCCTTGTCTGACCTCACGCAATCGACCAATATCAGTTGCTATTTTTTGTCTGCCAATAACCGTATTTCCTTTCAGTTTTACCAGTTCAAGATATTGAAATTTTAAAGAACCCACTAATAAATGGCCTTTCCAATCAGGATATTTGTCTCCAGTTACAAATGCCATTCCGCTTGGGGCGATCGAAGGCACCCAATAATAAATAGGTTTTTCAATTCCCTTTTTTTCCGTTTCGGCAGTGATTTGTGATCCATCATAATTAACACCAAATGTAACTACTGGCCAGCCGTAATTAGCTCCTTTTTTTATAATGTTAATTTCATCGCCACCTTTAGGTCCGTGTTCGTGTGCCCAAATAGCGCCTGTTACAGGATTTTTTGCGATACCTTGCGCATTGCGATTTCCGTATGTGTAAATAGCCTCTTTTACTCCCGCTTGACCCACAAATGGATTGTCTTTAGGAATGCTTCCGTCATCATTTAATCGATATATTTTTCCGCCATCACGTTTTAAATCTTGCGGATTGACAAATTCTTCACCACGTTCGCCAATTGAGAAATATAAGTAGCCATCATTGTCAAATACAATTCGGGAACCAAAATGCTGTCCTTTCGTAGTGTTTGGCGTTGCTTTATAAAGTGATTCAATCTGAGTAAGACTTCCGTCCAATAATTTAGCTCGAATAAGTTTAGTATTTCCACCGGTGCCTCCGCCTTCATCAGAAGAATAAGTGATGTATATCCAACCATTTTTGGCATAATCAGGATGTAAAACAATGTCTAGTAAACCACCTTGTCCGCGAGTATAGACTGTGGGAACATTTTTAATTTCAGTTTTTGAACCATTTTTAATGTGATACAAAACGCCACTTTTTTCGGTTACTAGCATGGTTCCGTCTGGCAACCAAGCAATTCCCCAAGGAATTGCAATATCAGAGGCAACAATCTCTAGTTTATAATTTTTCACATCGTCCTTTATGGCAATATCATTTGGTTTGACTTGAGCATTACAACTGCCAGACAAAAAAGCAATAGCAAATAGCGAAATTATGGCAATATTTCTCATGTGATTGATTGTTATTTGTAGAAAATTAAATTTAAAGATAGTAAAAGAGAGATTAAAACAGTAGGTGTCTACTAAGTTTTGCTTAGAATTAACAGTGCCTGGAATAGTGGATTGAGTTTTTGATTGATGTTTTCTGCAAAATGGTATTTTGAAATATCTGGAATAATAATTCTGAGCGGAAAGGATATTCATTTTTTTAATTTATAATCTTTTACTCTGATAAATCGTTGTTGTATTCTAAACAAGAAATAAGAGGAATTATAGATGGTTTAATATTCACAAAAATATTTTTTTCTCTACTAAATGATGAATCACATAATCTTTCCATCTTTGATGTATTCTTTTTTAATTCCTTGAATGAAATGTTTAAGTTGTATCGTTTTGTTTTTTTCTTCCAAGGTTTTTAAACATGCATATTGGATAATATTAACAATGTTAGCGCCAGTGATATCATATTTTTTAGAAAGTGCTTTCAACTTTCTCATCTAAAAAAAGCAGCCCACTCATTTTTGGTTCACAAATTGGTACAGAATTTAATTTTATGTTTCCTTTTTGGAGAAGAAAAGAATGATTACAGAAAAAATCATAGAATTCGGTTCGTTCCTCTAAATTATTTCCAGCAATAATAAATTGAGCGGTTTCAGCTGTTGGCAAAATGCCTCGATGATTTTTTGATTTTGCACCCCCAAACTCGCTAATTTCGCCTCCATTTGGTAAATATTCAGCCACAATCGAGCTTAGAAAATTGGGCTGAATATTTGGCACTGATGACAATCCTAGTAATAAAATAGCATTGTTAGACAAATCATTTTGCTGGATTAATTGGTTTATAATGCCTTGACTGCTTTTTTTGGTTACTGGTTTCAGTGACTGGTTTTTCAATTAGAAAAACCATATCAAGTTATTATTCGAGCTATTCTTTTAAATAAATAAATACGTTTTCCATTTTTTACACTAATGACTGGATGGAGAAAAAATCAAGTTTTGCTTGTTTGAAATTTCTTATTCTGTTCACTACTGCGTTACCATTAGAAGATCCAGCACCGTTTGTGTTGCCTTCTATGGTTTCAATTACATCGCCAGTTACGGCTATAACAATGCCTGTATGTGTCCAATCGTTTAGTGATTTTTGCAGTAAAAATATATCGCCTGGTTTAATTAATGCAGGATTGTTGCGTGCAACTTGAAATCGTGTTAGTATATTTTTCTGAAGGCCTGTAGTTCCTACTGTATCGCAACTGTAGGTTAAAGGCATTAAATTTTTGAAGTTTTTACCTTGAATTGAAGCCGCTTGGTCTACAATGGCTTGCACAAAACCCATACACCAAAACCATGGAGTTCCTTCGTGACCGTCCATGTAAGAGCGAACCCACGGTCCCGAATTACTTTGTTGTTTGATGACCAATTCAAAAGGGTTATTCATCAAATGATTTTTTGCCACATTTATCACCAGCTCTCTAAGATTGTTTCCGGAAATCGTTCCCGTAAACGCTTTTTTCATTGGTGAAGCGAGTAAATCAAACAATGCTTGATTAACAATACCTGTTTGTGATATACTTTTTGTTTTTTGAAAATTCATTACAGCTCGCTCGGTTGCTGGGCCAAAATCACCATCAATTCCGGTGGCGGTTCCAGAACTTGGATTTTGCATTGAGAATAGACTAAGCCAAGACTGAATTTTTTCAATGTCTTTCTTGTTGTTGTTTACTCCTCTTCTTTGTTGCGTTGCTTTAATGAGCAGCTCTTTTTGGTAGAATGTTTTTTGCATGATTAAAGGTTTTAAAGTTAATATTTGTATCGAATGGCTGAATGATGAATTATCTGCTATTTATATTTATTCATTAATTATTTTAATCACATTTAGATTAGTGTTGATACTTTACGTAATAAAATTTTACAATTTAATGTTCCTTCAATAGTTGTCTTTAAGATCATAATCTACTCAAAGAACACTACTTCTAGGTAGTTTTTTTTGAATTTTTGGTGCAAAAAAAGTAGAAGAGGAGCGTTTGGCTGGTTTTTTTTGTTCAAATTCTCTCCTGATTATTTATTATTTTACCATTTGGCATTGATAATTTATTCATAGTTTTTATCAACCTACTTTCGTTAAATAAATTGAAGAGTTTTGTTTTCAATTACTCTTTCTTTTTCTAAAGCAATATTTATTTGCTTGTACCAATATGGGAATAGTTTAAAAAGTCTATACTCTATTGCTTGTACAATGTCAATTCTATACTTTCTTGCGCCAGCGATATGACTATAACCAATTTGGTGCGCCAATTTACTATTTTCGTTAAGGTCTTTTTTTGAGCAAAAGGGTAGGTTCAATATTCATAGTTAATCTCTTTTGCAATAACTTTCAGTGCCCAGAAACTTCATATAATTTTAGACAATTACCAATCGGTGTAGATGATTCTTTTTTTCCAAGCTATTTTGACAATACTGATATTCCAACTTAAGTTGTCCAACAAAATATCTTGCGTTTTTCTTTCAATAATTATTTTAGGGCTTTCACCATCCTTTAACGTTATTTTGCCTGGTCGTTGTAAAAATTCATTTTGTAGTAATTCTACAGATGAATTCTTCATTTTGTCCCAATTAATTAATACGGACCGAAGCATTTCGCGGGCCTCAGTCTTATATTTTTCTGGTAAAAGAATGTTTCTATCAATAGGCTGATTTATAGGGATATTGCATAAAAATTTCTCAAAAACCATTGTGTGTTCATAATCTTGTTCACGTCCTGTGGCCACATAATGCAATAAATGTGCAGCAACTTCTGGATTCCTGATCTCGTTACTTTTGTCGAACAAATGGCAATTATCGAATAGATGTTTTAAAAATGGATGAATCAATATTAGACCAGCATTGTCAATATAATGATCAAAAATTTGGTCGTATTCAAGATCATTTAGAACAGTGTCGTTTACCTGTTTTGAGTCTAATAAATTTTTTCGTTCGTCCTGTTCTAAATTTGCTTTTTTATTTTGCAAATCAGTTTCGTCGTATTTATCTTCAAGAATATTGCGATCCGCACTTGATAAATCTGAATTTGAAAATTTATTTACAAAGTCTTCTTGTTCACCTTCAATCCAACTTTGGTTCGAAATAGTTTCTTCTATTTTTTTTTCAATATTTAAAATCTCATCGGTAAAAGTGCTTAGTGCTTCTAAAACTGATTTTTTTTCCAATTGAATATTAATTTCTTTTGTAAGCAAAAATGGGTTGTACTTTTTATCAAATGTTATAGCGTCATTAAGTAAATGAAACAGTTTTTGTTTTGCAACATTTTCATTGCTGTCCAAGAGAGTAAGAATTATAATTTCCCAAAACAAAAACCTTTGATTCAAAGTTAATTTTGTGTCATTAATACTTTTTTTTGTTTTTTCAATTCGGGCTATTATCGCATTGTTATCTTTGTTACTAGATTTATGTAACAGCCCTTTATTAATAATAAGCAGTATTTGATCATCATTAAATTGTTTTATAAACCGCGATCGTACAACTGGTTTTTTAAGAGCATTTATTAATTGGGAAGTAAAATCTTTGTGTTTTAAAATTTCCTGAAATGCAGCAACATCATCAGAAATGAATGCAGTTTTATCAATGTTCCACCAAGCAGCTGCTCCCGTTTCTAGAAAATGAAAAAATTCTTTAATGCCTTTTTCTTTATTGGTAACCAATTTATAATCATTATCATCAAGAGTTTTTTTACTGATTTCTTCGTCAATTTGCTGAATGATATTTTTCATCATTTGCTGTTTAAAACCATCAAATTCAAGATTAGGATCTATAAAAAATTCGATAGCTATTTTTTCTATTTGTAAGCTGTGGTACGGTTTTTTTTTATCTATTGAATCGAAAAAAACTGCTAACGCGGGAAAACCGTAAAGCGAAAGTTCTCGACGTTGCCCATTGCAACATTACTTCTATTGTAAATGGTATTGGCTTGCGTAAATAATTTTTTTCCTTGAAAAAACTCTATAATTTTTGAAATATCATTTAGAGAATTTGCATAGTTGTTTCTATTGGCACTAAAAAGAATAAATAGGTTTAAATGAATAATACTGTTTTTGTAAATTGTCTTTGTGCCTTCGTAAGTGTGATTTGGGAAATTTTTAAGAGTCGCTTCTTCATTAATATTTATCAATGTCAAAGCTACTTTATCATCTAAAATTTTAGCAACAGTTTCATTTTGAGATTCTAGAAAAGCAATATTTTCTGCAACAATAGATTTCTCTAAACCAATATCAGATAGATACCGATTAACATCTTCAGTTAGTATTTGAATGATCTCAAAAATCATAACGGTCTGATTAATAAACAAATATATAAAAATAATTAAGTTTATTTAAAAATGGCAAAAACTTTTTAAGATTTTTTTACTATTTTTTTTGTAATTGTTTTCAGTAAGGTATAATTAGATTATCCTTTTAATTTGGGCAGTACTACTACTACAAAAATAACTTAGAGTTTTATAAGGCTGAATGTTTGGATAAGCATAGAAAAATTATACTTGTGAATAGAAGATCGAGTAAAAATATTTCAGTTGCTTTAATCGCAAGAAAAGAGCTTTGATTGTCGTAAAGTTTTTTTAAAATGCTCCCAATATCTATCGGGACTTGGGCTACAATTAATCCCGATAGCGATCGAGACTCTGAATATTTTACTTTATTAATCATTTTGGAATACGTTTTTAAATTATTAACGTAGACCTTACTTTTTATAGCTTGAAACTAGCGGTTTCATTACAGGCAGATAAAATCACAAAATATCAATATTACTATAAACCAATGTTAACAAAATACGGTTTAAAATTAAATTTGTCACTACTTTATATTGCCCATTACTACTAATGTTGAAGTACTAATAATGCGAGTTGATGATGTGGTTTCTTAGAAAATGCAGACATTCTTAAAGTAAATAAAGAGCTTGAAAATAAGTTCAACGACTTAAAAATTCAATACAAGCTTTGAGACAGGAAGACGAATGGAATAAATTAGTGTGTAATTCTAAATTCTCATTTGAACCCGTAATTGGGGAAATTTATCATTTGCCTCGAGATGCTGAGGGAGTAAATATTTTTCGTCGATAGGGACACAATAACGGTGCAAGGAACACAAATGTACTTAAATTCAACAGTGATGAAAAATGGATTTTTGTTCAGGCGAATGATTCTAATTTTTACTAAAATCAAATAATGGCAATGTAATAATGCAACGCACAGGAAAGGGTATGGTTAACTTTTTTTAAAGGGCAGAAAAATCTATATTTTCTACCCTTTTTATTATTCTGGAAACTTGACGTTTATTAAAAATCAAGTTTCATTTAGAATACTTCTTTTTCTAAAATAATAGCCGGAATTTGCTGTTTCATGACAAAAGCATTAAACTCCTTAACATCTTTTTCAATAATGTCATTTATTTTTTTGATTTCCATATCTATTTTAGTTGCTAAATCGTCATAAACAACGTAAGCATTTCGTGTTGGTTTTGACTCCGACGAGGAAATATTGGATCCCAATCCGGCCATTTTATCATTTAATTGAATTGGATACGCCAATACATCTTGCGGCGCTTTTGCTTTAGGCTGCATTAATGTTGCTTCTACTTTATCCAGATTTTCCAAGGTCAATTTTGTCATTTTTTTCATTTGATTCACGACAACAGTATCTTTTACCGCAGCGATATAGCCATTAATTTGCGTGCGGATTTTTCGGATTTGGTTAATAGCGATATGCGCTTCATTTACCTTTTTGTTCACTTTTTGGTGTAAGTCAAATTGCTCTTTTAAATCAGCCTCACTTACAGTAACTCTTGGATCTAGTTTTATTTCAATTGGTGATTCTGCAATAATTGTTTTGTCTTCAATCAATCGAACGATATAATTCCCCGGAACAACTTTGGCGCCTTCACCAGATCCTGCCCACATTATATTAGTTCCCTCAACAGCAGTGGCATTTGGATAACGCATATTCCATACAAATGCATTCATACCTGCTTTTGCGGAGATAAAACCGGGCTGCTCTTTTTTGGTATCTTGAAAAAATTCTTTGGCTATTTTCATTGGCTCCCCTTTCAAATTTTTTGTAGAAGAGTAGGTGATAATCGTATCTCCTTTTTGTGTCAAAAACTGTAATTTTATTTCAGATGAAGGCTTCTTTTTGAAATAATAGCGTACAATCGCCCCATTAGGTGCATTGGTTCCAGTATTAGTTTCTGTACTTTGTCCGCCTTTCATCCTATAAGCGGCGCGAGGCTTGAAAAGGTATTTGTCCTCTTTAATAGTTTTGTCTTTTATTTCATAAAGTGGCGTTATGTCATCCAGCACCCAAAAGGCACGTCCATGCGTAGCTACAATTAAATCCTTTTCTCTTTTTTGAATTTGTAAATCACGAATAGGGGTAATTGGAAGATTTAGGTTTAGTTTTTGCCAAGAGTCTCCATCATTAAAAGACACATAGACTCCTCTCTCGGTTCCGGCAAACAATAATCCAGCTTTATTAGGGTCTTCGCGCAATACTCGACAATATTCATCAGATGGGATTCCATTGGTTATTTTGGTCCAATTTTTTCCATAATCGACTGTTTTAAACATATACGGTGTACGATCACCGTACATGTATTTATTGGCAGTTAAATAGGCTTTCCCTTTTTCATGTTCCGAAGTATGAATCATACTGATTAAGGAAAACTCAGGTAATACTGAATTTGGTAGGGATATGTTCTCCCATTTCCCACCATCATTTTTCGTAATATGAACCAGACCATCATCGGAACCTGTCCATATAACACCTTTTTCTAAAGGAGATTCTGAAAGTGTAAATATAGTAGCATAAACTTCTGCTCCAGTTTGATCTTTGGTTATTGGCCCACCAGTTTCACCGGTAGTTTTGGGGTCATTCCTTGATAAATCAGGGCTAATAATCTCAAAAGAATTTCCTTGGTCTTCCGTTACGTGTACAACTTGAGAAGTAACGTACATTCTTTTTGGATTATGAGGAGAGAAAACAATAGGGTACGTCCATTGAAAACGATATTTTTTTGCATTTGATGGTGCTCCTATATTTGATTCTGGGTAAGGAGAGATGTCTTTGCTTTGGCCCGTTTTTTTGTTATGCGAGCTTAACTGACCATCATATTCGCCACCATAAGTAATATCAGCGTTGTTAGGGTCAGCTTGAATATAGCCTGCTTCACCACCTGCAACTGGATACCATGATTCCGTGCCTATACTATTACCACTTGTTCTTGAAGCAATTCGTACCGAAGAATTATCTTGTTGCGCGCCATAAATATTATATGGAAATTCATTGTCAACTGATACGTGATAAAATTGCGCGGTTGGCGTGTCTATTTCGGTGAATGTTTCCCCTCCGTTGAAGGTAACTTCTCCGCCGCCATCATCACCAATAATAAAGTTATCTGGATTTTTAGGGTTTATCCATACATCATGCGTATCTCCGTGTCGCACATTTATTTTTTTAAAGCTTTTACCTCCATCAAAAGTTTTCCAAGCGTTAACATTCAATACTATTAAACCATTTTCATTTTTGGGATCGGTTTGTAAATTCATGTAATACCAGGGGCGCTGCCAAAGATTTTTATCTTCATTAATTAATTCCCAATGTTCACCGGCATCATCAGAACGATAAAGACCTCCTTTTGTATTTTCAATTAAAGCATACAAACGATTAGAATTTACTGGAGAGACCGCGATACCCATTTTCCCGAGCATTCCAACAGGCATTCCTGGTTTTTCGTTTAGGGATTTCCAAGTGTCACCGCCATCAATAGATTTATACATTCCAGAACCTTTTCCACCGGATGACATAGAGTGCCCATTACGGTATCCTTCCCACAGCGTTGCATACACTATTCGTGGATTGCTGGGATCAATACGAACACACATTGCGCCTGTATTCTCATCTTTTGACAACACTAATTGCCATGTTTTCCCACCATCTTTACTGCGATAAACGCCTCTTTCAGGATTAGACTTAAAAGGATTACCCATTGCTGCTGCAAAAACGATAGTAGCATCTGTGGGATGCACTTCTATATTCGCTATGGCATCTGCTTTTTCTAGTCCTATTTTAGACCATGTTTTTCCTCCATTTACGGATTTGTACATTCCATCACCAAAAGAAATATTAGATCGCATATCGGCTTCACCCATGCCTACATAAACTACATTAGCATCAGACGGAGCAACTGTAATTGCGCCAACAGCTGACGATTTGAAGATGCTGTCAGAAATAGGAAGCCAATCATTTCCACCATCAATAGTTTTCCAAACTCCGCCACCAGTTGAACCAAAATAATAGGTTAACGGATGGTCTGCATGTCCTGCTACTGCTAGGGATCTTCCCGATCGAAAGGGACCAATATTTCTCCATTTAAGAGCATTGAATACACTATCAGAAACAAAAGGTGCTGCTGTTTTATTCTTTACATTCTTTTTTTGAGCATATCCTATGGCAGTGGAAAGCGTTATGAAAAATACAAGAAAGACACTAAATCGAATTTTTTTAATACAAGGTTGGTTCATATTGTTTTGGTTAAGTGGTAATTAGTTAATAGCGTTAAAACAAGTATTGAAAATGAGAATTATTCCATAATAATTGTTTTATGAATAGGTTAATTGAGTTTTCGATTATAAATATATAAAATTTAAAATCTTTTACAAAAAATGTCCTTGTTTGGAAAGCATCTATTTAGTGAAAGATTAAATATATGATTTAATGTAGTACTACTTAGAGTTAAGTAATTATATGTAGAAAATATCAATTTTAATACAAGTGATTAAATAGTGTAAATAATTTCTATGGAAAAAAAAGTAGGGTTTAGCGATTTTTAAAAAGACATTACATTGCTGTAAAGTCTTTTTGTAAAAGCTCCTCCCGAAAGCTATATGGACTTGGGCTCGAACCAAGGAGTGTGATTAGCATTAAAATCAAGACTTTACGTTATTCTATTTTTTTTATGTTACCGAATTGTATGCCTTTTTATTAATATTTATAATCAAAAATTGCATCTACAGGAATCATTTCAGCAACATTTCTGGTGGGTAAGCTGTATTTATTAAAAATTGTTCCTTCCGTTTTAGAATGTAGAATTCCTCTTGAACTACCCACTGTTATCATTGCCACGTGTGCTATAAACCAACTTGGTATAATAATTTTACCATCAACAACTAAATCATTGAAAGATTCTACTCCAATCTCAAAATTACAATTTAATTGAATCGTGATGAAAGGCTTCTTTTTCATTTCAAAAGTAAATTTGATTGAAGTTATGAAATCTCTTTCCTCAGTATTTAAACCATAAGATAAATTGGTCTGTAAATTAATTTTGCCTTTATCAAGATGATTTTCTTCAAACAAAGCAAATTGTTCAGTCTTTATACCTTTAATACTAAACTATATATCTTTTTGTTTCTTTCCAGTACCTTGCAATCGCATATTGGTTATGAGATTCTGAATAGTCCATTTTATTATGTACTACTTTCATCTGCGGTATTTATGTAGTAGAAGTTTCTTTATTTACACTTACTACAATAAACTCTTCTTTCAATGTAATTGAAGCTGATTTTATATGAATAGCCGAAGTTTTAATTTCTGCTACTGGTTTATATTCTATTACTTCTATCAATGAAATTTCTAACGCAGTCTCAAGTTTACTGATCGTTTCAAAAGTTAAATTTTGTTGTCCTTTAAGAATTTTATTCACTTGTTGTGCCGACACTTTCATTTTTTGAGCTAAGTCCTTCTGTGACCAACCCTTTGCTTTTAATGCCTCTAAAACATTTACTGCTACCATTGCTGATTTATTTAACCAGCTTTTATTAGCTTTATAATATAAAAACTTATCTAACCAACCAGACTGTTCGTTTGAAACTAGCTTTTGGAAATTTTCTAAATTTTTGGTTTTCATTTTTAAAGAATTAATTCATAAAAACTATCTGCATCGTAAACTCCTTGTTCTATCAAATAATTTCTACATTTTTCAATTGTAATTTTCTCTTTTTTTGTGAATTCGCTCTGCCCCATTTTGTGTACAAGTTTTATTGCTCCACCTGTAATTACATAATGATTGGGTTCAATTTTGATAGCGTATAGTCTTAACCAACGCTGTTTTGTTTTTTGTTTAGACAATAACGTTTTGCGGTATTCATTATCATTTAAATTTTGGAATAACTCATCAAGTTGTTTATCTTCATTTTGAATAATTTCAACTAGTTTTTCTTGTATTTGTTTAACTTCTCTTAAAGTAATATTTACCGCTTCTTTTACAGTTTTAACTTTAAAGAAAGATAGGTTCTCTTTCTGATTTTCAAAAAACTCATATAAGTGTTTTGTATCCATTCACTCGGCAAGAATTCGCTCTAACTCATCTTTAGAGCCAAACTTGAATGCCGTTAATTTGGGTACAAATGTATTAATTATTTTCATTAAATCAACTTATAGGTTTATTTTTTAGCAAAATTATACGATTTTTACATAGTTTAGAAACTTAGTTATCAACATAAAGTCTTTTCTTCAATTAAATTTTAATATCATCCAAGAGGTTAAAAAATAGCAGGCTGTGATCTTCTTTATATGTACTATCCTATCAAGGCATTCTCATTAATCCTCTCAATGATACTTATAACTTTATGTGCATCTCCATCTTCAAACAGACCTAAAAGTCCTTGGTCATTCATGTCTGTAAATGGGGGTTCAAAAAGCATACTTGGTTCTATGGTTCCATTCTTAGTTAAGTAGGAAATGATGTTTTGTATAAACGTCATTTGGTCTGCTCTCAAACTTCCCGCTTGTAAAAAGTCTGAAAAGGCATCTTGTGCTGCTTTTACATCAAGCCCAATGATGCTTCTTATGAATACACCTAATGGCTCTTCCCCAAACTCTTTTACAAAGTCTGCTCTTGTGCCTCTTTCCTCTCCATTAAATAATATTTCCTCTAACAACTTCAATTCTTTTGCTGTAATAGGCTCATTAGTAAGTAGCTTTGAAATGGTCAACTGGTTCTTGTTCTCTCTAATAAAACTCTCTACTCTTCTTCTGTAGGAGTTTCCATAATTAGAGGATATATCAGGTTCATTAAATGTCACTGTTATATCAGAATCTATTAGATTAGTATAGATTATTGCTCTGCTACTGCTTTCAAGGTATTGTACAAGCTCTCTTAGTTCTTCTCTAACACTGTCTAATTTCTTCTGAGAAATGCCTTTATAGAAATCTTGTTTCTTGATATTTTCAATCAGTGGTTTTGCTCTGAGTACTGCAGGAATAGTATATTTTTGACTTAAACCTTCTGCAATATCAATTAAGGTTTCTTCATATTTTTTCTGAGTTCCTGACATCATCAGAGTTGCTATCTGCAATTTCAACATCATTAGGTCAAATCTCCTAGCCATTTCATTGACAGTTTCTGGAATAGGCAAGTCAGAAAGATTTTCTTCTATAATATGGACATCATTACTGTCAAGAGTATTCCATCTTGATCTGTCATTAAACTCATCAACTTGTTTCAGGTTCATTGACACTTGGAATCTTGACCTGTCCAGTTGCTGTATTGTCTTATGTAATATGTCCCTGAGAGAACTGGACAATTCAATATCTTCTGCATCTCCTTCTTCAACAAGTAATCGGCTTAGGTGTAATCTAGATTCAAATATCTGCTGAGTAATAGGTTTGCCAACCAATGTTTCTTTACCTTTTTTCTGAACTTCAAAAAAGTCAAAGTTACCACAGACATCAAATATCAAAAATTCCTCTTTAGGTTGATTGGGTCCAAAAACATCAGGACATAATCTAGTTCCTCTACCAATCATTTGCCAAAACTTGGAATAAGACCTAACTACTTTAAAGAATACCAAATTCAGAATTCTAACAGCATCTATACCTGTGTCCATCATGTCTACAGACACTACAATTTGAGGATTGTTCTCTTTGTATTTATCACAAAATAAATCTATCAAACTCTGTGCATGAGATACCTCATTATGGATCATTGCTATAAATCCTGATGGGAGTTGTGGGTACCTTTCCGTAAAACATTCTACAATGAACTTGGCATGATTTTGATTGACTGCAAAAATAATGGTTCTGCCTAGTTTATCTCCTCCTTCAATCTTCAATCCATTTTGCATTAGAGCATCCAATACTTTAAAAGCGGTGTCTTTATTAAACAACCACTTGTTCATGGCATTAGCTCTTATCTCTTCTGGGAATAACCCTGTTGTTTTATCCTCAAAGGTTTCTTCATACTTCTCTTTTTCCTTTTCTGATAGGTCTTTATACTTGATTCCTTCTCTCAAAAAGTTAGTAGTAATATCAATGTTTTTATAAGGGTTCAAGAATAAGGGGACTGCTTGATGGAGTTCATATAAGAAAGTAGGGTCTTCATTGCTACAACCAAAAAGCTCAAAAGTATTATGATCTATTCCATCTTTTGGAGTAGCTGTCAATCCTACAATACTGGCATCAAAATAGTCAAAGATTGCTTTGTACCTGTTGTATATGGATCTGTGTGCTTCATCAACAATGATTAAATCAAAGTGCCCTACACCATAAAATCGTTCCTCTGCAGTTCTAATGTTGTCAATCTTGTTCATCATACTTGGATAGGTACTGAACACTAATCTTGTGGTATCATTCTCTTTCTCTGCTGTTAAATCTATAGAAGATAAATCAGGCAGGTACTCATTAAAATTATTCTTGGCTTGTCTTACCAGTGCATTTCTATCAGCAAGAAATAATACTCTTTTTACCCAATTATTTTTGAAGAGTACATCTACAAGTGCAGCCGCAGTTCTGGTCTTGCCACTACCTGTTGCCATAACTAGTAAGGCTCTTCTTTTGTTGCCACAAATACCTTTGGCACCATCAGTTACAAAGGTTTCTGCAACCCTGTTTATTGCTTCAAACTGATAGGCTCTATTTACAATATTAGTGTTTATGGTTGCCTTCCTTAAATCCTTTATGGTTAACCTCTTTTGGATTAACCATTGTAACTCTTCTTTGGTATAGAAACCATAGACTCTTCTGGGTGAACTGTAAAAGGTATCATCCCACAGTTTAGTTTCATAGCCAGTGGTGTAGAATATCACAGGTCTTTGACCAGTCATTTTCTCTAAACAATTAGCATATAAACTGGCTTGATGCTTTCCTATTTCAACATCTTTAGTAGTTCTTTTTGCTTCTATGAGTGCTAATGGTTTTCCATTATCATCCCAAAACACATAATCTACAAAGCCATTTCCTCTTGGATTATCTGCTGTTATGGGCATTCCTGTAACTGGAAATTCTATCTCTCTGCCAACATTCAACACATTCCAACCTGCTTCTCTCAAATCAACATCAATTAAATGTTGTCTGGTTTCAGCCTCTGTGAACTCAGATGTAAGAGGAATTAATCTTTCTTGTTTTTGTTTTTTAAGCTTTACAACAGCTTGTTTGGTTAGCTGTTTATATTGTTCTAAAGCAGATTCACTTTCCTCTGCTTTAGCAATAATAGTTTCCTTCTCCAGTTGCAGTATAGCTATTTTCTCTAATAAGAGTTTATGTGCATTCTCTTGTTCCTGTTGTAATTCCTTTAATTGTCTTTGCTTTTCTCCAAGTTTAGGAATAACAGTTTCATCAAAAAAAGCAGGTAAGTCAGGTATGGTTTTGTTATAGTTTTGTGCAAACCATTTGGCAAAATCATAACAGTATCTAATACTTATGAGTGCTTCTTTATTAGTAATCCTTTGCCCATAATGTGCTGCATTATTTCCTGTTTTTCTAACAATGTGCAATCCTTCATGCAGCTGAAAAGGGATGATGCTTTTAACTCCTTCATCATTCATTAAATTGATAAGTTCTGTATTGAAAGGCTTTTCAAGATGTTCCAAATCATAGATAAGGTACATGCTTTCCTCCAATACCAACCTACAATAACTGGCAGTTGAAACTGGTTCTGTAAAAACCCTTTCTTCTGCTGTTTTTAATTTACTGTAGAGTGATTGCCACTCTGACTGAAGAAACTTAAAGTTGCTCATAGCTAACTATTTTTTATAAAAGGGCATGAATATAATTTGCAGTATCTATCAATTCGACTTTTCTTAAACTTTCTAAGACTTGAAATTCATCCATATTTGGGTTTTTTCTATTCAAAACCATTTCTTTAAATGCTTTGATTGCAATTTCAGGATTTAAATCAATAATGTCTGTTAAAAAATCGTCAGCACTTTTTGCACTTACGTTAAATGAATTTAGATATTACTTCGGAAAATCTTTTAAATTGTTAGTTACAATTACATCGGCATTAGATTTTATAGCAGCTGCTAAAACGTGTCTATCATTTTCATCTGGTAAAGTAAGATTTCCTATTAAACCTTCGTAATTAGGAACTAATGCATCTGGAAAAGCATTGTTAGCTCTTTGCACTCTTTTTTCTGCTTCTTCATTTGTTATCCCTTTTCTAATCATTACATCCTTCCATTCTCTAAAAATGTCGGTGCTCCATTTTGGTGTATATAATTCATAAAAGGCAAACCAAAACAATAAGTCACGAATGACAATTGGATAAATGACATTCGTATCTAAAACGGCTTTGAATTTTACGCTATGAATCATACAATCCTAATTCTTCATCTTGATTCATCATATCGATGATATGCTTTTTCTGTTCCTCTTTCATTTTTTGTTTGTATCTCAAAACATCTTCAAACATAATTCTGCGATGTTTACCCACTTTTACAAAATCTATTTCTCCATCTTCTAACAATTTTACTAGATGAGGACGAGAACAACTCAAAATTTCTGCTGCTTTTTGGGTGGTAACCTCTGTTGCAACAGGCACAATTGAAATGTATTTACCTTCACTCATTGCTTTTAGAATATCTCCTAAAAGTTGCAATGCACGAGATGGAATAACAATTTTATCTTGTGTTTCCTCTATTTCTATTTCGGTTTCTTCCTTCTTTATGTGTTTCAATGCAGCAACCAAGGTAGAATAGGACTTAATAGCTGCTTTTTGCTCCATTTTTGAAGGTCTGATCATTTGATTTACTGTTTTCATAATCGTTTTGTTTTAGAATACAAATATACGAAATAAACGAAACAAACAAAATAAACGAAACAAACTCTTTGGAGGTAGATGTACTATCATAACAATTCCCCTTTAAATGCCTTTTGTAAAAGACTATTAAACAACTCTTCTGATTTTTCTAAACTCTTTTGTGCTACGGCTTTTTGGTGTTCTATTACTTGAACTCTTGCTGCAAATTGGTTTTGGATAATGAGTGGAGGATTAATAGTTAAATATTTTTCAACTTGTGTTGGGCTTATTCTTGGTAAATTAGCTCCACTACTTCTTTCATCAGCAAATGAAACAAAACTTTTATGTCTCAATATTGAAGTAATAAACAATCTGTTAGACCTGTTTTTAATTGGTTGAATAGGAATAATATCTGTACTACAAACACCCTCAAACTCTGGAAGCGCAACCTTATTAAGATAAGGTCTCAATTTACCGTATAAAATATATGAATTATCAAACCAAAATTTATTGCTTTTTAATTCCCCTTTTTCAACATTGTATATTGTTGTAATATTACCAGTTACCTTTTCAACACTATCTAATGCAACATAGTTTTCTCCCGCTGTAATATCTTCGGGTTTAATGTTTTTCTTTTTAATTGAGCATATCTTCTTCAATTCAACTTTTTCCCATCCCTTAGGATTACTCACTGGATCCCCAAACATATCCAAGAAAAGAGCTTGTGTGAGTTCATCATACTTTGCCAGTAGTGCTTTGTCTTTTTGTCTTAGTGCATCTGCTGCATCCAGTATGTTGGCTATTTTTTGCTGTTGCGGTAAGGGTGGTAGTGGGATTTGCAGACCTCCAATGGTTTTAGTACTTATATTTGGTTGTGCTGCACCACCTGCATTTCTTAATATTTCACCTTTTAGAATTGTTAAGTAATGATAAAAATACTTTGAATTAAGTTTGTCTGATGAACTACTTTTAATTAAACCTATTCGTTGATTTAGTAAACTTGGAAAATTATAGTTATAAATACCATATTTACCTGTTGTTGCACCTGACAATGCAATCAGTATATCACCTTTTTCAACAATAAAATCAGATTTTGTATCTAAAAATTCTTCTTTTAAGTATATTGATTTTTCATTAACAACCACTTCTCCATCATCAAAGTTTGAAATACGCAATAACGGAACTCCGTTATTCAAATAGTCTTCACTTCTAAATGCGTAGCCATTATTTATTTTACACACTTTATGTAATTCAACTTTATTCATAAAGCAATCCTTCTAAAGTTTGTAAAGCTGCATCTCTTTCTGCATTCAGTTCCTTGATCTCTGCAATAATGGTAGTTGGAGCAGTATAAGTTACTTCTTCATACACCACCTCTTTGTATCTGTTTATAGACAAATCCCAATCATTGGCTACAATATCAGTTACTGGTACTAGGAAACTTTTATCTGTTCTTTGTCTGTTGGTTTCTGCTTCTAGGTTATGGTATCTTTCTAGTATATCTGGAATATCATTGTCTTTGGTTTCTGCTCTTTTATCGTCTAAGCTAAAGCCATCTGCTTGCATATCATAAAACCAAACTTTATCTGTACCACCTGTTCCTGTTTTGGTAAAAAACAAAACTGCTGTACTTACTCCTGCATAAGGTTTAAAAACACCACTTGGCATAGAGATAACAGCATCTAGCTTGTGGTTTTCTATAATTTCTTTTCTAATTTGTTTGTGTGCATTAGAGCTTCCAAACAATACTCCATCAGGTACAATAACGCCACATCTTCCCCCTGTTTTGAGCATTCTAAGCATCAAGCCTAAAAAGAGTAATTCTGTTTTCTTGGTGTTTACTACTTTCAGGATAGAACTTTCCACCCCATCATAATCTAAACTGCCTTTAAAAGGAGGATTAGCAAATATTAAAGAAAACTGCTCTCTAATGTCTCCATTTCCTTCACTCAGGGCATCTTTGCCTATAAGATTTGGGTTTTCTATTCCATGCAATTGTAAGTTCATAGCACCAATACGCAACATGGTGTTATCAAACTCTATTCCTGTAAACATAGCACTGTTGAAGTGTTCTCTAAAGGTTTTATCATGAAACCAATCTGGGTGTTCTTGATGAATATATTCTCCTGCTCCTACTAAAAATCCTGCAGTTCCTGATGAGGGATCACACATGGTATCTTCCTTTTTAGGCTGTAAGATGTACACCATCATCTTGATAATGTGCCTTGGAGTTCTAAACTGCCCATTGGTTCCTGCTGTAGCAATTTTAGAGAGTAGATATTCATAAACATCACCTTTGGTATCTCTGTCCTCCATCTTGATTTTGTCAATCATCTGTACTACTTGATCCAATAGTCTAGGAGTTGGAATCATAAAGGTGGCTCCTTTCATGTAGTGAGCAAAAACACCCACTTTATCACCCACTTGCTTCATGTGTTCAAACACAGAAAGTTCATTCACTACCAATTTGGTAAACAAATCAAACATAGCTTGTGGTTCTTTATTCTTAAAGGAATTCCATCTTAATTCTGTTTGCTCTTCAGTGAAGATAACATTAGAGATTGGCTTTTTTATCATGGCTGCTTTCTTCTCCTCCAGCAACTGTGTTTCATCTAATCTGCGTATAAATAGTAGGTAGGTAAACTGCTCTATTACAGTCAATGGATTGGATACTCCTCCTGTCCAGAAACTCTCCCATATTTTGTCTACCTGCCCTTTTAATTCTCCTGTAATCATGTTTTTGTATTGTGTGTTTATTATGCTAGCGTTAAAAGTAGTGTTTATAATAGAATATTTACAATAAAAACAACAAAGACAGCCTTGTAAGCTGTCTTTATTTTTATAAATATTTCCAAATAAACCCTCCTGAACTTTCTCTTTCTCCACGACAACATCGAGTAATGCAAGTTTTAGAAATTCCAGTTGTTCTGGATGCCACAGATGCTGATTTAAAATTTGCAATAATTTCTGTTCAGTTTAAACCAAAAAAAAAGACCTTACATCACTGTAAAGTCTTTTTGTAAAAGCTCCCTCTCTTGGGCTCGAACCAAGGACCCTCTGATTAACAGTCAGATGCTCTAACCAACTGAGCTAAGAAGGAAACTGAGCAATAAAAAGTAACTTTCGTTACATCTTTAAAGCGGTGCAAAGATAGGCTATCATTTGATTTGTGCAAATAAAAACCAAACTTTTTTTAATTTTTTTTATCGGCCTACGATTGCCTTGTAAATGTCGTTTCCATTCGCAAATAGTAATAGTGTGATAAGTAAAACAAAACCAACTAATTGCGCATTCTCTAGAAATTTGTCGCTTGGTTTTCTACCGCTGACAATTTCGTATAATAAAAACGTTACATGTCCACCATCAAGTGCTGGAATAGGTAATAAGTTCATAACACCAAGCATAATGGATAATAAAGCAGTAATTCGCCAGAAAGTTTCCCAGCTCCATGTATTGGGAAAGATGTCAAAAATAGCCTTGAAACCACCTACTTGCTTGTAAGCTCCAGTACTTGGACTAAAAATCATTTTCAATTGTTTTCCGTAACCTACTAACTGATCTTTACCTTTTGTAATTCCCACCGGTATAGATTCCAGCAAACTAAATTCCTGCTTACTAATTTTATAATATCCTAGTTTTTCAAGCGAGTCCATACCCAATCCGCCTCGAGCAATTCCTAATTTTCCATCATTGGAAACAATTACTGGAACTTGAATTTCTTTTTGATCTCTTATAACAGTAGCGTCAATTGTTTTGTTTTTGTTATTTTCCAAAATCGTTTGTGCTTGATCAAAATATTTGGCAGGCTGTCCGTTTAGTGAAATAACAATATCTTTAGGTTGCAATGCGGTGTTTTTAGATCCTTCAAGGACAGATCCAACTACAAACGGCATTCTAATCCCTAACAACTGTCCTTTCTCGAATTTTGATAATTGGTCTACAAAATCAATGGGCATTTTTATAGTTTGCTCTGCACCATTTCTTTCGATCAAAACCTCTTTTGCCATGACAACTTTCATATTAATGTCGTTATCAAACTTTACAATTTTTTGGTCGTCAACCGAAATGATTTTATCTCCTGTTTTAAAACCTACGTTCTCCAGCGCTTTATTTTCGATCAATAAACCATCCTTCAAATCATCATTTGCAATGTAAATGTCGCCATACACATAAGCCATTCCGATATATATAATGAATGCCAAAATAAAATTGACAGTAACTCCGCCCAACATAATAATTAAACGTTGATAAGCTGGCTTAGATCGAAATTCCCAAGGTTGTGGTGGCAAAGCCATTTGTTCCTTGTCCATACTTTCATCTATCATACCGGATATTTTTACGTAACCACCAAGAGGCAGCCACCCAATTCCGTATTCGGTTTCACCAATTTTCTTTTTTAGAAGGGAATATTTAACGTCAAAAAATAAGTAAAATTTTTCGACTCTGGTTTTAAATAACTTAGCAGGAATAAAATGTCCTAATTCGTGAAGTATAATAAGTAGTGATAAACTCAATAAAAATTGAGAAAGCTTTATAAATATGTCCATTTTTTAATATTAGTTCTTTTATAACTCGCAAAAGTAAGGTTTTCTATTTGTTTATTTTGCAATAATTGTTCCGCAGCGTTTTAAATGTTTGTTAATTATTGGAAATTCAATCCTTCGTTTCCAATGAGTCTGTTAACTTTACTTTTTTAAACGAGTATTTCTCAAAATTACACCTTAAATTTTTTTTAAATGTCATCACAATTATTTTCTCCTCTTTCAATAAAAAGTATCACGCTCAAAAACAGAATCGCTATTTCACCTATGTGTCAATATTCAGCCGTTGATGGCTTTGCTAATGATTGGCATCTGGTACACCTTGGCAGTCGCGCTAGTGGTGGTGCAGGATTAGTAATTCAGGAAGCGACTTCGGTTTCTGCTGAAGGGCGGATTTCTCCCGAAGATCTCGGCCTTTGGAAAGACGAACAAATCGAAAAACTGAAACAAATCAATGCGTTTATCGTGAGTCAGAATTCGGTTCCCGGAATTCAGTTGGCGCATGCTGGAAGAAAAGCCAGTGCAGCTTCGCCTTGGAATGGTGGTAGAAAAATTCCATTAAATGAAGGTGGATGGGAAACTGTTGCACCAAGTGCAATAGCATATCATCAAAGTGAAAATACGCCAATTGCGTTAGATAAAAGCGGAATTCAAAAAGTGATTTCCGATTTTAAAGCAGCTACTAAAAGAGCGGTTCAAGCAGGGTTTCAAGTGCTGGAAATCCATGCGGCACACGGTTATTTACTCCATCAATTTCTTTCCCCTTTATCTAATTTCCGAACCGATGAGTATGGCGGAAGTTTTGACAACCGAATTCGATTAACGCTTGAAGTTGTTGCAGCTGTCCAATCAGAATGGCCAAATAATTTACCGTTATTCATCAGAATATCAGCTACTGATTGGGCAGACGGTGGGTGGAATAATGAAGAATCGATCCAACTTTCAAAAATATTGAAAGAAAAAGGGGTGGACTTAGTTGATGTTTCTTCAGGCGGAGCGGTTTCACATCAGCAAATTCCGGTAGAACCTAATTATCAAGTTCCTTTTGCCGAAAGCATAAAAAAAGAAACTGGAATTATGACTGGAGCGGTCGGTTTAATTACTGATGCAGCTCAAGCTGAAGAAATAATCACGTCAGGAAAAGCAGATTTAATCTTGTTTGGTAGAGAATCATTGCGAGACCCATATCTAGGATTAACCTTTGCAGATGAATTACAAACAGATGTAGAATGGCCAAAACAATATTTAAGAGCAAAAATTTAGCACACGTTGAAACTCAGTGGAATTAATAAATAATAATAAAAGCTACACAGAGTAACTCAGTGTAATTTACAGAGTAACTCATTTAAAATTATACATGTAAGCAAGCCACACAGAGAGACTCAGTGTAATACACAGTGTAACACAGTGAAATTAATAATTTAAGCGAGCTACTTAGTGTAATACAGAGAGTAACTTAGTGGAATAGAAAAACAGCTGTTTATGATACAGTGTAACTCAGTGAAACTATCAATTATAAGTAAGTTGTCATGCAAAAAATAAAAACAGCTCTACTCTCTTATGGAATGTCAGGCAAAGTCTTTCATGCGCCTTTTCTCCATTTCCATCCCGGTTTTGAAATGGTTGGCGCTTGGGAACGAACAAAGAAATTAATTCAGAATGATTTTCCAGCAGTGAAAAGCTATTCCACCATAGAGGAATTACTCGAAGATGATGTCGATTTAGTGATTGTAAATACACCAGTTGAAACGCACTATGAGTATGCCAAGAAAGTTTTACTTGCAGGCAAAAATGCCATTGTTGAAAAAGCCTTTACAACAACCGTTGCCCAAGCGCAGGAATTAGCGGCTATTGCCAATGAAAAAGGGGTAAAACTTGCGGTGTTTCAAAACCGACGATGGGATAGCGATTTTAAAACCGTTCAAAAAATTCTGTCTCAAGAATTGCTGGGCGAAATCGTAGAAGCCGAAATTCATTTTGATAGATATAATCCTGTTTTGAGTCCTAAGCTACATAAGGAAACTGCTAATTCTGGAGCGGGGATTTTAAAGGATTTGGGCCCACACATTATTGATCAGGCCCTTTGTTTATTTGGTATGCCAAAATCAGTTTTTGCAGATATTCGCATCACTCGAGAACATTCCTTGGTAGATGATTATTTTGATATTCTATTGTATTATCCGGATTTTCGCGTTCGATTAAAAGCAGGATTTTTTGTTCGAGAAGCAAATCCATCTTACGTGATTCACGGTAAAAAAGGATCATTCTTAAAACCACATGGCGATGTTCAAGAAGACGAATTGAAATTAGGTAAAAAACCAAATTTCGATACTTGGGGAACTGAATCGATCGAAAATCAAGGGTTATTACACACGGAAATTAAGGGCGAGATCATAAAAAAATTGATTCCAACACTACAAGGGAATTATTATGATTTTTTTGACGGCGTTTATCATTCAATCATTAATAACACTGTGGAACCTGTTACTGCCTTAGATGGCGTGCGTGTAATGCAAATTATTGAAGCAGCAATACAAAGTAGTGCTCAAAAAAAGGCAATTGATTTATAAAGTGAACAGTCGAGCTGTAAATTTTTAGAAAAAAATAAAATTTGTGGAGCGATTTTCCAGCTATAATTAAATATTTTTATAAACAATAACGATGTATTTATCTCCACCATTGTTACAATGAATCAGTAAACAATTCCTTTTCGTAGTTTTGTCCCATTATAAGCTAAAATAAATCATTTTGATAGATTTAAATTTTTTAGGAAGGTTACGAAACAAAGGTAAAATCAAGAAATCCTTTACTACCGCAAAAATCTCGTATTTACGGCGAATACGTTGGGCAGTCTCCGCGTTTTATTTTGCAATGGGTTTGTGTTTTGCAACTTGGGCCAGTAGAATTCCTGATATCAAGACAACTTTACAACTTAGTGAAGGCGATTTAGGAACCATATTATTTGCCTTGCCATTAGGACAACTGGTAATTATGCCGTTTTCAGGAAAGTTAGTTAGCCGTTTTGGTAGCCACCGCATGTTGGTTTTTTCATTATTTTTTTATGTTTTTAGCTTAACAAATATTGGCTTAGCGGCTCAATCTTGGCAATTATCTTTGGGACTATTTGTTTTTGGAATATTTGGAAATTTAGCTAATATCGCCGTAAACACTCAAGGAGTTTACACAGAAGTCTTATTCAAGAAAACAATCATGTCCTCGTTTCATGGAATGTGGAGTTTTGCGGGATTCACCGGAGCGCTCGTAGGATTAGCGATGTTGGCTTTTAAACTCACGCCATACATTCATTTCTTAATTATTGGTGCAATCGTATTATTGCTTATCGCTTTCAACTATAAATTTTTAATTGTTGCCAAAGAAAAGATCGAAATAGAGAAGAAAAAAATGTTTACTAAACCTGATAGCGCACTTATCTGGCTCGGAGTTATTGCATTTTGCTGCATGGCCAGTGAAGGTGTAATGTTTGACTGGAGCGGAATTTATTTCAAAGATGTCATAAAAGCACCTGGACCATTAGTAATTTTAGGATACACTTCATTTATGATTACAATGGCCAGCGGTAGGTTCATTGGCGACAGCCTGATCCTAAAATTTGGGAGAAAAACAGTTTTACAAATTAGCGGAATTATGATCTCTCTTGGCCTTTTTACAGCTGTGATCTTCCCTTATATTATTCCAGCCACGATCGCATTTATGTTTGTAGGTCTTGGCGTTTCAACCGTTGTACCCACCGTTTACAGCATTGCAGGAAAAAATAAAACTGTTTCGCCTAGCGTAGCTCTTACTACAGTTTCAAGCGTTAGTTTTTTAGGATTTTTACTGGGTCCGCCGGTAATTGGATACATAGCAGAGTTCTCAAGTCTTCGATTTTCTTTTGCATTCATTGGTGTTTTTGGAATCCTAATTACTATCATGGTCAGCAGGATAAAAGCAATTGCATAATTTTTATTATTAGCAGCAGAGAATTCGTTTTCAAAACACTTTTTGTCCCGTCATCCGCAGTATCCACGCATAAAAAGCGCGGGATACTTGCTTCTACCGGGGCTAAGTTAAACGTATGTTTTTTTCAAGATCGATTACTAAAAATTCAATTAAAAATACTTCTTTATTTTTTTTATCTGAAAATCAGCTATTTAACAATTTTTTGTCTTACTTTTATCCTCAAATATATATGACAAGGCGTTTAGATTTTTGTGCTAAATAGTAAATACCACATTTATTAGCACAAAATCCCGAAAGTATATACCACTTTTCCAAAATTCATTTTTTAATCATTTTAAAGCTGTTATTCTATTTAAGGATACGCTTGCCATGTTATCAGTTCAACTTATCAAGAAATTGTATACGTTGAACTGCGCATTGGTAATTAAAAAAAAAACATCTCACTCATAACTCAGTAGTTTTATCAATTAATAGCAGCAAAAATGTATGATTAAATATTACGTTGCAGTTTTTTTTGTCATTAAAATAGGAAGCGCATTTGCACAAAACAATGGCGGTTTTTACGGCAAAGTAATAGATTCAAAGACACAAAATCCATTAGGTTTTGTAATTATTAGTATCCAGAATTCAACGGCAATGCAACTCACAAAACCAAATGGCGAATTTAATTTTGATCCTGTTCCATCTGGTGATTTATTACTTCAAGTTCGCAGTCAAGGTTATAAAGATGCATTATATCCCATAGCAATAATTGCGGGGCAAAAACTAGATTTGGGCATAATATTACTCGAGGAAGATCAATCATTTGAATTGCAAAGCAGTATTGTAACCCTAATTGAAAGTGATTTTAGCGATCAAAATAGTAGTTCCGAGAGCACTTCGGGACTTTTGCAAGCCACGCGTGATGCTTTTTTACAAGCCGCTGCTTTCAACTGGGGGCAAGCCCGTTTTAGAGTTCGAGGTTTAGATAGTGAATATTCTACCATGATGATTAATGGCGTAACCATGAACAAAATTTATGACGGCAGACCGCAATGGGGCGAATGGGGCGGACTCAATGATGCGCTTCGCAATCAAGAATTTACGTTAGGAACCGCTCCTTCTGATTACAATTTTGGCGGTATTTTAGGAACGCAAGAAATAAACACGCGAGCCTCAATTTATAGACCTGGTTCCCGTATCACATTTTCAGGAACAAATACTAATTACGATTGGCGTACTATGGCTACTCACGCCTCAGGAATGAATGCAAGTGGCTGGGCTTTTGTAGTATCAGGTGGGAAACGCTGGGCTCAAGAAGGCTATTTTGAAGGAACTAACTATGATGCGACCTCTTTTTTTATTAGCCTCGAAAAAAAATTAAATGACCATCATTCCTTAAATCTTACAGCGCTATACACACCAAATTCCAGAGCTAAAAACTCGCCAAATACAGATGAAGTTACCCAATTGACCAATGTAAAATACAATTCCTACTGGGGTTTTCAGGATGGTAAAAAAAGAAATGCGCGTGTAAAAACGATAGAAATGCCCACAATTATGCTCAATCATTTCTTCAAAATCAATGAAAAAACAAACTTGAATACAAGTGCGACTTATCAATTTGGAAAAATAGCCAATAGCAATATCGATTTTCAAAACGCTAATAGTCCAGATCCGACCTATTACCGATCACTGCCTAGTTTTTATACCTCTTTGTATGCCAGAGATAACGGCGAATTTTCGGGAGCGTTTACTCCTGATTTTGAGAATGCAGCTAAAAGCAGGGATTCCTTTTTAAGTAATTCACAAATAGATTGGACCGCTATTTATCGAGCCAATCAAAGTCCTATTTTAAATTCAAACGGAATCATAACAGGTTACGAACCTTCAAAAAGTAAATATGTTTTATACGAAGATATAGTTAAAGATCAAACGGCAATATTGACAACTACTTTAATGTCACATTTATCAGAAAATATTACTTTGAACGCCGCCGCTTCGTTTAAAAAATTAAGATCGCATAATTCTCAACATTTACTGGATTTACTTGGCGGTTCTTATTTTGATGATATTGATCCGTTTTACAGTGGACGACAATCACAATCTGATTTAAATAATCCAGATCGTCAAGTAGTTGTGGGAGATAATTATGGATACAATTATAATTTTTTAGCCACCACGATGAATGCGTTCACCCAGTTTAAATTCACCTATAAAAAAGTGGATTTCTATCTCGCTCAACAATTTTCAAGTAGCTTATATCAAAGAGAAGGACTTTACAAAAATGGAATTTATGAAACTAGCTCCTTTGGAAAAAGCAAAAAAGTGCAATTCGAAAATTTTGGATTCAAAGGTGGGTTAAATTTAAAAATTTCTGGAAAGCAATTGGTAACATTTAATGCGGCTCGCTTGAGTAAAGCACCTTCACTGCGAAATACTTTCCCCAATTCTCGTTTAAACAATACGGTTGTTGACGATTTACAAAGCGAGACCATTAGCAGTCTAGATGCAAGTTATATTTATCGATCTCCAAAAATTAAAGCCCGATTCACAACCTACTATTCGTTAATAAAAAATGCCTCTCAAATATCTTTTTTTTACGCAGAAGGCATTTTTGATGATGGTGCCGGATTTTTAAATACCGATGCTTTTGTAAGTCAAACAATGACCCAATTGGACAAGAAAAATATAGGCGCCGAAATAAGTGCAGAATATCAATTGACCGCAACACTTAAAACAACTTTTTCAGCTGCTTTAGGGCATTACACTTACGCTAGTAATCCAAATGTAAAATTGACAAATGATGCACGTGCATCTGTAGAAAATACAAGTCCAATTTTTGATTTTGGAACCGCAGCACTCCGCAATTACAAGCAAGCAGGCATACCACAGCGCGCTTATTCGGTTGGATTAGAATATAGAGATCCTAAATATTGGTGGATTAGCGCTAATATAAATTATCTCACAAACAGTTATATTGATGTTTCTCCAGTGGCACGAACTGATATATTTTTTAGAAATCCAGCGAGCGGTTTCAATTTTCCAGAAGCGACAGTTGAACGGGCAACTGAATTGTTAAAACAAGAAAAATTTGATCCCGCTTTATTACTGAATTTTGTAGGTGGGAAATCGTGGATCATTTACGGGAAAAACGTTGGGATTTTTGCCAGCATCAATAATGTGCTCAATCTATCTTATAAAACAGGAGGTTATGAACAAGCTAGAAACGCTAATTTCAGAGAACGGGATCAAGATGTTTCCAGCGGTACGCCTTCTTTTGGGAATAAATATTTTTATGGATATGGAAGAACCTATTTTGTAAATCTTTATGTCAATTTTTAAATTAACGCTTATGAAATCAACACTTTATAAAGTCTGCTTATTGATAGTAATTATATTTGTTTGTTACAGTTGTGTGAGCGATGACGTTGCTGCTCCAAAACTAGTTTGCACACAACCTGATTTGCTAACAAATAAAAAGGTTAGTGAGATTCGCGCTATTACAAATGATGTTGTTACCCAATATAAATTCGACGATATTATTGAAGCTTATGTTGTTTCTAGCGATGAGGGAGGAAACTTTTTTAAGTCAATTTCTTTTCAAACCTTGGCGACAGCCACAACTCCTGCCATTGGATTTAGTGTTCCTGTGGATGCGACAAACCTTTATATTGATTTTAGAATAGGTAATAAAGTGTATATAAAGTTAAAAAATCAATATACCGATCTCTCGTTTGGCGGAATGCGAATAGGTAATATATTTGTAAATTCCAACAATCAAGGAGGAGTGGGCCGACTTTCGCAAAATGATTATAAAAAGATTTTGAACGCTTCTTGCACCACTTTAAAAGAGGAAGATTTAGTTCGGTCTTTGACAATGTCTGATTTGTTAAACGACTCTAATTTAAATACGTTAGTAGAATTGTCTGATGTTCAATTTTCAGAAGAGGCAATTGGCCGGCGTTATTTTGAAGAAGTTAATAATACAGGTGGTGCTACAAACTGGGGTTTAATTGACAAGTCGGGCAATCAAATCTATTTTAGAACCAGCAGTTTTTCTGATTTCGCCACTAAGATCGTTCCTGATGGAAGCGGAAAAGTACGGGGTGTTTTGACCAAATTTGGAGATGATTATCAGCTGTTGCCTCGATCAGAAAAAGATGTTGCGATGACAGGAAAAAGAGCAATACCTTTCTTTTCCCAAGATTTTAAAACCGTTGTAGATAGGTCGAATGTGAGTTTAGCAGGTTGGGCTAATATTATTCAAAGTGGATCAATTGCTTGGCGAGGTGGTGCGTACGCTGGGAACAGTTATGCTGAATTTTATATTTCAGGCACTAGAGTACTCACAAACGTGGCATGGCTGATTTCACCAAAAATTAATATGGACGTTCATACTAAAGAAATTCTAACTTTTAGAGCGGCACAAAATGGTTTAGATGTTGATTCCCCATTAAATGCGCTGGAAGTTTACGTTTCTACTAATTTTAACGGTCTGAATATAACGGCCGCAACGTGGACCCGTTTAGCGGTAAACTTACCAAATCAAGCTACGCCTGATAACCAATTTATAGGAAGTGGCGCAGTAGATTTGTCCTCGTATATCGGCACAATCAATATCGCTTTTAAATATATAGGTTCAGGACGAAATAGAGCTTTGGACGGAGGATTTCAAATAGATGACGTTCAGATTTTTGGAGATAAGTAATTGTTATAATTCTCAAAAATTTAATTCATGCTTTAATATCTGATATGGGAATTTTTAGTCAGCGCGCTAAATTAAAATAATGGAGAATCATTTCTAAAAAATAGTTATCTAAATTTACTTTATTATTGATTGTACTTTGCAAAGACACTGGGATACTATTTATACAGGAACAATCACCAATTCAACCTTCAGAAATATTTATGCACCCACAGATGGGGTTATTGTTAATTTGGGACTGAAAATCAAACTGTGATTATGAAATACATAACCCGAACCGTTTGGATATTATCATTAGTGAGTTTATTAACAGATACAGCAAGTGAAATGCTCTATCCCATAATGCCCATTTATCTAAAAAGTATTGGATTTTCAATTGTGCTGATTGGAGTTTTAGAGGGATTTGCCGAAGCTATAGCTGGTTTAAGCAAAGGATACTTTGGAAAAAAATCAGATAATTTAGGAAAACGCCTTCCTTTTGTTCAAATCGGTTACGGCTTGAGTGCCATTTCAAAACCTATGATGGCGCTATTTGTTTTTCCACTTTGGATATTCTTTGCGCGAACAATTGATAGAATCGGTAAAGGAGTTAGAACAGGCGCGAGAGATGCCATGCTTTCCGACGAAGCAACTGCCAAAACCAAAGGGGAAATATTTGGTTTTCACCGTTCGATGGATACATTAGGAGCAGTGATTGGCCCAGCAATGGCGCTGATTTATCTCTATTATTATCCAACAGATTATAAAACATTATTTTTAATCGCATTTATCCCTGGTGTTCTTGCAGTAATAGCTACGTTATTAATTAAAGAAAAACAAAGAGAAGTAAGCACCGACAAACCAAAAACATCTTTTTTTTCATTTTTGAACTACTGGAAAGAAAGCCCGATTTTATATCGAAAATTAGTTATTGGATTATTACTTTTTACGCTATTTAATAGTTCGGATGTTTTTTTATTATTAAAATTGAAACAATCCGGAATTAGCGACACAATGATTATTGGAGTTTATATTTTTTACAACCTTATTTATGCACTATTTGCGTATCCTCTTGGACGAATTGCTGACAAAATTGGAATGAAAAAAATGTTCTTAATCGGGTTAGTCATTTTTTCAATCGTTTATTTTGGTATGGCATTTAATACTAACCTATACTTATATTTTGGACTGTTCTTTCTTTATGGAGTATACGCATCAGCAACCGAAGGCATCTCAAAAGCTTGGATAAGTAATATAAGTGACAAGAAAGATACTGCAACAGCCATTGGCACTTTTACCGCATTTCAAAGTATTTGCACGATGCTAGCTAGTTCAATGGCAGGTTTAATATGGTATAATTTTAGTGCGAATGCAACATTTATTATTACTGGCGTTGGGACTATCGGTGTAATCTTTTATTTTTTTATCAAAGTGAATGTCAACAATAAATAAACTAAAAAATTCAAACTGATAACAAGAATATGTATCAAAAGTATTATTCCAAAATTATTAATTAGTTTATTTAGGTTCTCCCCGTTTATGTTTAACTTAGAACTTGAGATGTAAGACTTTACAGGAATAATGAGTCAGTTATATTCTGGAAAATTAAACTATAAATTTTATTATATTTGTCCAACAAAAAATTAAAAAAACAATCATGAAATACACCTTAATTGCAATACTATTTACGGTTTTTATCTCTTGCTCAAAGGACAAACAAGAAGAAGAAAACTTTGTTGCCAGAAACGAAACAGAAATTACAGATTATATTGCTAAGAACAACTTGAACGCTCAAAAAAGTGATACAGGTTTGTATTATGTGATCAATCAACAAGGTACAGGCACGCAGCCTAACGCAAATTCCAATGTGAGAGTTGCTTACAAAGGATATTACACTAATGGTCAAGTATTTGATCAAAGTCCAGCCGCTGGAATAACGTTCAACTTGCAACAAGTAATCAAGGGTTGGACAGAAGGAATTACTTATTTTAGAACTGGAGGGAATGGTATTTTACTGGTACCTGCTCACTTGGGCTATGGAAATAGCAATCGCAATGGAATTCCAGGCGGATCAGTTTTGATATTTGAAATAAATCTTATTTCGGTGAATTAATAAGTTTTGCTTTAGAATTAGAGAAAAGCCAAAGAAATTAAAAAAGAAAAGAGTCATCTGTGTTTTAAGATGAACTCTTTTTTTTGGATTTAAACTAATCTACAACGGGAAAAATTTAATTCAAATTATATTTCAAAAATTAGATGCTGTAAATAGTTTTTGTACTTTGGCAGTCCCAAATCAATACATAAACCAAAATGAAAACCTACTCTATTGCCATTTTCATAATGGCCTTCTCCTTTTTGACGTACAGTCAAGACTCAGGAAATTCAGTTAAATTAAAGCAAATTATTAGTGCTAAAACTAATTTTCGCAACTTAAAAAGTGGTGAAATCACAAACAAAACTCTACTGTTCAAGGATGGCAAGTTGCTTTCTATTCAAACATCTGATGTAATTCAAAGTTTTTTTTACAATCCGAAAGAATTACTGGATATGACCGTCAAAGAAAAACAAGGAAGTAACTGGAAAGAGGTTATTAATTACTTGTATAATAAGGATGGGCAATTAGTAAAGTTCACTAAAAAATACGAAGAAGGTGGAGAAATGGTAGTTAAAACGGTAATTATAACTTACGAAGGATCAAGAGTTAGAGCAATAACTAAAAAAAGCAATATTCAGCAAACTTTTATTGACGATATTGAATACGTTGTAGAGAATGGTATGGTTGTAAGGCGCGCGAGCAGAGATAGGAACCAGCAAATAGTGAACAAAATAGAATATGGTTATTATAAAGATAATATCGTTCGTCACAAAGGATTAATTGGCGATAAAGCGCTTAAGAATTATAGTTTTGATGATAAAAATTCGGTCGAACTATTAATAGCTCAAAACACGTTTGGTCAACATTACAAAGTCATTGTTCCAATAATTTCATTTCATGAAGAAGAGTTTGATCTAGAGTCAATTTCGAATAATAATAAACTTAATTTTAACTCTACTTCAACCACAGCAATTGGTACGAGCAGAAAGTTTAAATACAATACTTTAAATTTCCCAGTTTCCAGTTCCCTTGTAGAAGAAAATGGCATTGTAAAAACAGAAACTACTTATTTATACGAATGATTATTGACTTGTTTGGTTTCATTTGCAAAATTGACTAGCAGCAATAATTTTTCATACAAAATCATAAAAAAGTAATGAAAACAAAATAATGTCTTTTTAAACCCACTTAAGAAATTTAAGAACGAATAAGTACTTTCTAAGATCTTTTCTCAAACAACTTTACATCCCTTGAGCGGTAAAATTAAATGTTTAAAAATATTAAATACGACTGATAATAGTTCGTACTACTTAAATAAAATCTAAAAATTGTCTGAGTTTGTCGATATTTTTTCGGAGCGTATTGAATTACAAATTGCAAAAATCGATCTAAAAAAGTGTATTTAATCCGTCACTTTTTTATCTGCTTTCTAAATCTAACTTGACTTTTCTTGTGATAAAAAAACCCCCAAATAGCGATGAACTATTTGGGGGTAATTTATTTTTAGGCAACTGTTTTTTACTTAACTTCAATAATGCTAATAGCGAAACCACCGCCAGCAGCCGAGAGTTGCTCTAGTTTTGATTTGCTTGTTACATTCATTTTTTTGATTGTATAAGCTTGTGAATTAGTTTTGTAATGCGCGTCCTTAGCATCCGCGTAAATTGTAGCTACATATTTTTTTCCTTTTTCTAAGAAATCAAATTTTAAAGTTGAAGTTCGTGGCGTTTCTCCATTTACATTACCCAAAAACCAATTATTAGTTCCCTTGGCTTTACGCGCAACCGTTACATATTCTCCCGGTTCTGCTTCTAGGTATTTACTATCGCTCCAATCTATTGCAACGTCTTTGATAAATTGAAAAGCGTCGAGAAAACGATCATAATTTTCGGGCAAATCGGCAGCCATTTGTAGCGGACTGTACATTGTAACGTATAACGCTAACTGATTTGCAATTGTACTATTTACATGAGATTTGTTATCAGGATTCAACTTGCTCATATCCATTTCGAAAATTCCTGGTGTATAATCCATTGGTCCGCCCACTAAACGTGTAAAAGGCAAAACGGTAACGTGATTTGGTTTATTACCGCCAAAAGCCTGATATTCTGTTCCTCTTGCGGATTCATTTCCTATCAAGTTTGGATACGTTCTTGCAATTCCTGTGGGACGAACTGCCTCGTGTGCATTGACCATAATTTTATATTCAGCAGCTTTTTCTATAGCATATTGATAGTGATTTACAATCCATTGGCTGTAATGGTTTTCGCCTCTTGGCATAATATCGCCCACGTATCCACTTTTTACAGCATCATATCCGTTGTCTTTCATAAACTGATACGCCTTATCAATATGTCGCTCATAATTTCGAACCGAACCCGAAGTTTCGTGGTGCATCATCATTTTCACTCCTTTAGACTTTGCGTAAGCTTCAATTCCTTTTACATCAAAATCTGGATAAGGCGTTACAAAATCAAATACATAATCTTTAGAATGACCAAACCAGTCTTCCCAACCTTCATTCCAACCTTCAACTAAAACAGCATCAAAACCATGTTTAGCGGCAAAATCAATATATGTTTTTACTTTGTCATTGTTGGCGGCGTGTTTCCCGTTTGGTTTCGCTTTTGAAAAATCACTCACACCAAGTTGTACCGTAGGAAAATCATCAGTGTAAGCCCACGAGCTTTTTCCAGTTATCATTTCCCACCAAACACCTATGTATTTTACAGGTTTGATCCATGAAGTATCTTCAATTTTATTAGGATCATTTAAATTCAATGTCATTTTTGAAGCTAAAATTTCTGTTGCATTGTCACTCACAATTATCGTTCTCCAAGGCGAATGATGCGGCGCTTGCATGTATCCTTTATCTCCTCTTGCATCTGGCGTTAACCAAGATTCGAAAACCATGTTTTTATCATCTAAATTCAAATGCATGCAAGAATAATTGATCAATGCTGCTTCGTGCAAATTGATATAAATTCCATCGGCAGTTTTTAACATCAATGAAGTTTGAACTCCTGTTGGTGAAAATGATCTTTGAGAAACATTATCAGTCGTTGCCTTTTCTGACAATCCTCTAATTTCAGATAATTTTGACTTGGTGTAATCGTATTCTTGAGTATCGTAATCGCCAGGAATCCAGAATGCGGTGTGATCGCCCGTCATTGCAAACTGTGTTCTTTCTTCCTTAATTACAAAATAAGTTAGATTTTTTTGCGAAGGAAATTCATAACGAAATCCTAGACCATCATTAAACATACGAAAGCGAATAATTACTTTTCGATCTGTTTCTTTCTGGTTTAATGTTACGGCTAGTTCGTTATAGTGATTGCGGATTGCCGCAACTTCTCCCCAAACAGGTTTCCAATTTTCATCAAATGTTGCTGTTTTTGTGTCAACAATAGTAAAGTCATTCAGCAATGATTTTTTGTCATTTTTTAACTCTAGTCCCAATTTACTAGGTTTTACAATTGCTTTATTTTTATAATTTAAGCTGTACGACGGACTGCCATCACTTAACAACGTAAAATCCATTGCAAAATTTCCGTTTGGAGATTTTAATTGTTGCGCTTTTGCAAAATTGAAAATAGCAATACTCAGCAGTGCCGAAAAAAGAAAATGCTTCATTTTTAATATATTTAAAAGAGAAAATTTACGAAATATTTGATTCAAATCTTAAAAGAAGTATTTTTCTTTAAAGGTAAACACAAATATCAATTAGAAAAATTTTTGATAAAAAGCCTTGTTTTTAACAACCATTTTTTACTTATCAAACATGACGAAATTAAACATTCGAATTCAAAAAAAAAATATAAAATAGCTTTTAAATTGTTAAGTTGATTTAATAAGTTATTTACTTATCAAATCAATCAGTTGTGCTACAAATTTTTTTCATTACATTTATCAGTTAAACCTTTTCAGTATAAATCCGAATTGCTTTGATTTCTCTCAATATTGATAAGAAGGGGTTTATCGCAGCACCTCATCTTAATGTACACAAAATCAAAACCTTTAATGGGATAATTTTGTTTTGCTTATTCGCTGTAAATAAAATGTTTTGAGAGTCAATTGTTTCATCACGATACATAATCGAATTAAAAATTCACAAATGACAGATATTGCAAATCGATATAAAAACAATCCTATTTTATCACCTATGGATCTAAACCCTAGTGAGGAGAATATGATTATTGAGTGTTTACTTAATCCCGGTGTTTTTGAATTTAAAGAAAAAAAATGGTTGCTTGTGCGTGTGGCAGAGAGAACAATTCAAAAAGAAGGACTATTATCTGTGCCCATTTACAACAGTTTAGGTAAAGTCGAAATTTTAGATTTTGATCTAAGTGATCCTAAATTAAACGCGTCCGATTCTCGAGTGATCCGGTATGATGGAGTAGATTATTTGACTACAATATCCCATTTGAGATTAGTTTATAGTGAAGATGGAGTTAACTTCAAAGAGGATGCTGAGTATCCTTCTCTTTTTGGAGAAGGGCAATATGAATCTTATGGTATAGAAGATTGTCGAGTAGCTAAAATTGCAGACAACTATTTCTTAACTTATACTATGGTTTCTGCAAATGGCGTAGGCGTAGGTCTTAGAACTACTCAAGATTGGAAAGTTTTTGAGAAAAAAGGAATGATTTTTAGTCCACACAATAAAGATTGCGCCATTTTCGAAGAAAAAATCAATGGAAAATATTATGCATTGCATCGACCTAGTAGTCCAGAATTAGGTGGAAACTACATTTGGTTAGCTGAATCACCTGACGGATGTCATTGGGGGAATCACAAATGTATTGCTAAAACTCGCGAAGGTAAATTTGATAGTAAACGATTAGGTGCTGGCGCCGCTCCTATAAAAACAGCTAGAGGGTGGTTAGAAATTTATCATGGAGCCACACAAGAAAATAGGTATTGTTTAGGTGCTTTATTGCTAGATTTAAACGACCCATCGATTGTCATTGCACGCTCTGAAGAACCAATTATGATTCCTACAGAAAGCTATGAAAGAACTGGATTTTTTGGAGAAGTCATTTTTACTAATGGTCATATTATTGATGGTGATCAAATTCAAATGTATTACGGTGCAGCTGATGAATTCGTAGGTCTTGCAACTTTTTCTATTGCAGCAATATTAAAAACTTTAGAAAAATGATAGAAAATTTGGCAAGAATTAGGTTCAAAGATTTTTCATTAGAATTATTAAGAAAGTAAAACGACAAATAATATTATAAAATTTTAATGCCTTTTTATGCTTACATCGTGGCTAAAAAACACGAAAATTTAAAAGCTCCGATTGCAATAGGCGATGGCCCAAACTGGATAGCAGGTAATCCTGATGTTTCTCAATTTAGTGTTTATGGGAGCGGACACGTAGGAATTGCAGGCGCAATTATCGCAAAAACAGATGTTCCCGAAATTCTAAAATTAGACTGCTTAGCTACTGATTTTTATCGCGGACAGGCTTATCCTACTTTTCTTTTGTACAATCCAAACGAAGAGGAGAAAACAGTAACCTATGAAACTAAAAATACGGAAAAAATAGATTTATACGATGCTATAACACACGAAGTTATAATAAAAAACGTTTATAAATCAAGTAAAATGATAATCCCAAGGGAATCATCCCGCTTAATTGTTGAACTTCCAGCCGGTTCTAAAATAGTATTTAAAAACGGAAAATATTATGTCAACGAAACGGTAATATCTTACTTGTAACGTTGTAAATTAAAGAAAATATTTCGCGGTAAAACCAACGTTAATCTGATTTCAAATTTACAAAATAATGGAATTTTATAAATAAATAATATGAACAGTAAATTAAACATAGGAATTCTTGGCGCTGGTGGTTTTGCTAATTTTGCTGCAAAATCATTTTTAAAAGTAGAAGGAATAAAAATAATTGCCGTTTCAGATATTGATGAAGTGGCTGCGAAATCAACAGCAAGTGATTTAAATGCAAAAGTGTATCTAAATTATCAGGACATGCTGCAAGACGATACAATAAATCTTATCTACATTGCAACGCCTCCATTTTTACATTATTCGCAGTCAAAATTAGCCCTTGAAGCAGGGAAACATGTGATTTGCGAGAAACCTGCCGCCATAAAATCGGAGGAAGCAGAAGAATTAGCAGCGTATTCAAAATCAAAAGAACTATTATATGTAGTCAATTTGATGCAACGATACAATCCACTTTACAAGATGGTCGATGAAATAATAAAAGAGAACGTTTTGGGAGAATTTCTACATGGTTTTTTTGAAAATTATGCTAGTGACGAAAAATTATCAAAGGAACATTGGTTTTGGGACGAAACTAAAAGCGGAGGTATTTTTATAGAACATGGAGTCCACTTTTTTGATATGTTCGAAGGTTGGTTGGGTGCTGGTAAGCTAGTAAACGCAATACAATCGCAGCGGCCAAATGTTTCACAAAAAATAGTAGATCGCGTTCAGGCAACCGTGAGTTACAGAGACAGTTTTGTGAATTTTTATCATGGCTTTAACCAACCAAAAATTTTAGACCGTCAAGAATTGCGCTTACAATTTGAAAAAGGAGATATCACGCTTTTTGAATGGGTTCCTGTAAAAATGAGAATTAATGCTTTATTATCTCATCAACAACGGATAGATTTAGAAAGTAAACTCGGAGATTGTAGTGTAAAGCAGCACAACTTAACTGAGCAAGAAAAGCAAGAATCAATGGGGAACTTTAAAGCTATTTCTTTTGATGAATTTGTAACGATTGATTATGGAACTACTGCTGAAAAGGCGAACCGTTATGAAGAAATTGTTATTGCAATGATTACAGATCAATGGCAATGGATTAAAGACAAATCGCACAGTAGAATAATCACTGAAGATAACGCTGTAAATTCGTTGCGATTAGCCGAAGCCGCAACCAAAGCGGCCACTTTTATTTAACTAATACCAGAAAATCTTTGAAATTACTATCCTGTTTTTATTGAATCGAGCGCAGTCGAGATTACAAACGACTTACAAACAACGTTTCGTGATTGATTACAATCATTAAGACGTGCTCTACCTGACAAATTTCAATTCTTTTTAACAGTAAATTCGAAACATAAATGGTATGAGAATACTATAAAAAAAAATTGCAAATAACCACTTATTTTTGGTTATAAAAAGGAATAGTTAGGTAAATGAAGTTTTCTTCGTTGCGAGGGTGGAGTTTTAAAAGCAAATGGTTTCTACAGCATTGTTTCGCCTACTCAAAAACGGCTATTACTGTATAAATCTAAAATCGAACGGATTGGCTCTACGTTTTTTTAAATTATTCGTCATTTACTTTGACTCTATTTTAAATGTAACGATACTACATAAATTACTGTTATAACTGTTGCTTTAAATAGAAAAGTCACTTACAAATCCTTAAATTTGCGACTTATTCAAAAATATGTTAGAAAAAGAAGTAATAAATTTCGAAAGAACGGCCATAGTAGGTATTGTAACTCAAAATCAAAGTGAAGAGAAACTCAATGAATACCTAGACGAATTGGAGTTTTTGACTTTTACCGCTGGAGGCCAAGTGGTAAAACGCTTTTCGCAAAAAATGGAACGTCCAAATCCTAAGACTTTTGTAGGAACAGGAAAAATTGAAGAAATTCATCAGTTTGTTAAAGAAAACGATATTTCGACTTTAGTATTTGATGATGAATTATCGCCATCACAGCAAAAAAATATTTCCAAAATACTTACCGAATGTAAAATTCTAGATAGAACGCACCTTATACTTGATATTTTTGCGCAGCGTGCTGAAACGTCTTATGCGAGAACGCAAGTAGAGCTGGCGCAATGTCAATATTTATTGCCAAGACTTTCCGGAATGTGGACGCACTTAGAACGTCAAAAAGGAGGAATTGGAATGCGTGGACCTGGAGAAACGGAAATTGAAACCGATAGACGTATTGTACGCGATAGAATTGCGTTATTGAAAGACAAAATAAAATCCATTGACAAGCAAATGGGCGTACAACGCAGCAATCGCGGTGCTATGGTTCGTGTGGCTTTAGTGGGTTATACTAATGTTGGGAAATCGACTTTGATGAATGCAGTGGGTAAAAGTGACGTTTTTGTAGAGAACAAGCTTTTTGCTACTTTGGACACAACAGTTCGAAAAGTGGTGATTAAAAACTTACCTTTCTTGCTTTCGGATACAGTAGGATTTATCAGAAAACTGCCAACACAATTAGTAGATTCGTTTAAAAGTACATTGGATGAGGTTCGCGAAGCCGACTTACTATTGCACGTTGTTGATATTTCGCATCCTGAATTTGAAGATCATATTGCATCGGTAAATCAAACATTACTGGACATTAAAGCTAATGATAAACCAGTGATTATGGTTTTCAATAAAATTGATGCTTACAAACATTTGACCATAGACGAAGATGATTTAATGACCGAAAAAACACCAAGACATTATACACTAGAAGAGTGGAAATCGACTTGGATGAATAGAGTGGGACAAGAAAATGCGTTGTTCATTTCAGCCACTAATAAAGAGAATTTCGAGGAATTTAGAGAACGGATTTATGAAGCGGTGAGGCAAATTCACATCACCCGTTTTCCTTACAATAAATTTTTGTATCCTGATTACAAAGATGCGATCGAGAAAGAAGACAAAGAAGATAACGACGCCGAATAATTAAATTGTTTTATAATTTAGAAAATCCCTTTTGAGTTTCAAGAGGGATTTTTTTTGGGCATGACCCAGCTGTCACTCCCGAATGGTCGGGAGTTACAGCTAGGTCGGGCTGTGCGCTGCAATCTTTTATGTAGTCCCGAAAATTCGGGGCTACATAAAAGGATTTCCACTTCCATCCCTCATGCGAAACGAGTATGATCTACCCTACTTGACGTGAGAACAGCAAAAAAGCATCTTGATGTTTTGTAATAAAATTATTATTTCTATATTTGGGAAGAGATTGCTAATCAGTGGAGCCGATATGCAAGTTAAGAGTAATTGTATTAAAAACCCGAAAAAAATAAGAATTTTTTGATAAAATTTTTATAAATTTGAATAAAATTTTACTATGTCAAGATGTACAGCACCAATTAGAGGTCATAATTCTGCCAGCGCAGCAGAAAATTGCCCAGTTTGTCGATATAAATCAAGAGGTTACAGTTCATATTCATCGAATTATGACTCATACAATTCTTCAAGATTTTCTAGTAGTAGCGGCAGTAACGGTAGTAGTTCAACTTCGAGAGGTAATTATAATGTTAGTAAAGGAAGAACCATTAAACCAAGTTGGTCTAGGTCAACTTCACCAATATATTATACTCCGGCAGAAGTAAAAACCCTTACTCCTGTTAGAGAAAATGTAGAAAAGCGAGTCGTAAAAGAAGATCTTAGAGATGTATTTCTTTGTCACGCTTGGGACGACAGAAAAGGCTCAGCAAAAGATTTACATGACTTACTTGAATTGAAAGGAGTTTCCGTTTGGTTCAGCGAAAAAGATGTAATCATAGGTTCTTCATTACTGCGCGAAATTGATAAAGGTTTAGCAAGGTCAAAAGTTGGTATTGTGTTGGTAACTCCTAAATTTTTAGAAAGAATCAAAAATGAAGGTATAGCAGACAAAGAATTATCCGCTTTACTTGCGCGGGATTTATTAGTTCCAATAGTTCATGAAACTACCTTTGAAGAATTACGAGATGAAAGTCCATTGTTAGGTTCTCGAAGCGGATTAAGTACACTAGAAGATTCAATGGAAAACATTGCCTCAAAACTTGCAGAACTTGTAAGTGATAAATTGATCGTGATTTAAATTTTATAAGATCTACAAATAACAGCTAAGGATTTGTTGGGCTTGAAAAGCCAACATTTGAGCGACAGTGAACGCGCGCAGTAATCAACCTGCGGTTAAATCCTCTATAATGGACAAGCTGGAACCGATTATAAGCCACCAATTTTATGAAGATATCGTAAAATTATCCGAACGATTATAAGAGGCAAGAGCGCCTCTTTTTTTTGCAGTAAAATGAGAATGGTTTTTATCTTGATTTCTTTTTACTTTTTATTGTACGACAAATCAACTATATTTACCAAATAGTTAGAGTGTTTTGATAACTTTGGAGGTTTTTAGACCTACTGCCTTTGTAGGCAATTTTACCGCAGAATCAAGTATCAAAACCAATTTAAAGACAAAAAATAACATTCTTTATTAAATCATTTAAATAAAAAATTATGAAAATTTATTTCTTCCTCGCTTTCTTTTTAATTTCAATCCAATGTTTTTGTCAAATTTCTTATCCTCAAAATCTTACATTTCATACTAGAGATGAATCTGCAAGTTACATCGACCAAAGCGGAAATAAAAAGTATGAAGAAATCTCAAATAAAAAAGGCAATTATCAAGTAGAAATAATAAAAGCCACAGAGGTTAAAAATAGTCCGATTATTGAAATATACGGAGATAGTAACCAAAAAGGTTATTATGTATTCGTTTCAACTTTAAATAATATAAAAATGAATGGAAAGCTTTATGAAGGTAGCCATTTTTTCTCTACTGGATTTAATACGGGTGTTAACATTTACCTTTCTTTTGACAAATCTAGTTTAATAATTGAATTTAAAAATAAAATCATTTGGTATTACTAATGATTTTTCTTTAAAAAATGTTCATTAACCTTAATTATTTAATTTATGATTAAAAAGCTATTTTTATTTATTGTAATTCTAAATTTGATTAATTGCAATAAAGTTATTGAACCAGAAACTCCTGAAAAAATATTTGACAAATATAAAAGTAGCGTAGTGTTAATTGCAAGCCAATATTATTACGAAGTTTATTCAGGTAATTCAATTTATTATTATTCTCCTGGAACTGAAAAAAAACTCTTTTTTTCAAAAGAAGAAATTCTTAATAATTTATCCTTTTCTACAGGAACAGGCTTTGTTGTTTCCGAAAGTGGCGAAATTATTACAAATAATCACGTTGTAAATCATAAAGACGAGAATTACAAAATAGAATTAGTTAATTTTTATGAAAAAGCAAAATCGACTATTTTTTATGACGTTAGAATGTATAACGATACAATCGACCAAATAAAGTCAACGTATTATCAATATTCTGACCAGATGGATTATTACGAGAAGCAGAATTTTGAAAAACGTTATGACTTTGTAATAAATGAAAAAAACATTTTGGCAGAATTATACCAAAGTATTGAAAATATTGATTTATCAAGTGCTACTTCTAAATTAATAATTCACAAATTAGGTATTGCTTATAATGACACTCACGTAACTGAATTAGATGATTTGCAAGAATGTGTAGTTGTAAAAACTTCAGAAAATGAAAAAATTGATTTAGCTCTAATACAAACAAAAAATAAATCATTTAATACCAAACCTAAATTTATCTTTAATTTTAAAGACAATAATCCAAACATATTAGAAAATCCAGAGAAAAATAAAGAACGTAACATAAAAAATCCAATTAAAATAAACGAAGACGTTTTTATGATTGGTTTTAATCGTGGTTTTTCTTTAGCAAATACAAAACAAGGAATTAAATCTCAATTTACAAGTGGAAAAATCAGTCAAGAAAATGATGGCGAAAGAATTTTATATACAATTCCAACATTAGAAGGTTCAAGTGGCAGTCCAATTGTTGACAAATGGGGAAATTTAGTTGGAGTTAATTTTGCGAAAATTACAGATAGTCAAAGTTTTAGCTTTGGCGTTCCCGTAAACGAAGTGAAAAAGTTTTATGAAGAATAGCTTCTATGAAAGAAAAGGAAAGCAAATCGAATTTTGGATGTTTTATTTTAATCGCTGTTATTTTACTTTCATTATATACTTGTGGTTCTCGTAAAAGAATAGGTGCAAATTGCAGAGATGGCACTACTTCTTATTCGACAGGAAGTGGAACTTGTTCACATCATAATGGCGTTAGAAATTGGAAATACGAATATTGGTGGGAATAAAAACTGCCAACAACAGCTATGATTTCGTTGCGTTCGCCAAGGCGAACGAACAATGAACCCGCGGTTGAATCCTCCGCGGCTGACAAGCTGGAAGAAGTTACATGCCGTCAACACTTATAGAGTTATCGTAAAATTATCCGAACGATTACAAGAGGCAAGAACGCCTCTTTTTTTTGCAGTAAAATGAGAATGGTTTTTATCTTGATTTCTTTTACTTATTAATGCGCCGACCCAAAATTCCAACAAAATTTGTTTCTTAAATAGGAAACTTTTATCTTTATTAAAAATTAAGACGGGTATAAAATGGACTATAAATTTAAAGTTGAATTTCTTGAACCTGTTATAGAGTTTTTGGAAAGCTTAGACCAAAAATCCAAAGAAAAGATACTCTACAATATTTGGAAATCCAGAACTGTAAATGACAAGGAATTATTTAAAAAACTTGATGGAGAAATTTGGGAATTTAGAACTCTATACAATAAGCAATATTTAAGGTTATTTGCTTTTTGGGATAGATCAGATAAACAAGATACGATTGTCATTTCTACTCATGGTATTATAAAAAAAACAGATAAAACTCCAAAAGTAGAAATTGAAAAGGCGGAGTCATTAAGAATAAAATATTTTAACGAAAAAGAATAAGATTATGAAAACATACAGTTTAGATGAAGTGACAGATAAATTCGTTGGAGAAAAAGGAACCACAAATAGAGATAATTTTGAAAACGAGTTAAAAATCGATTTAATAGGTCAAACAATCAAACAAATTCGAAAAGAGAGAAACTTAACACAAGAACAATTAGGACAATTGGTTGGTGTAAAAAAGGCTCAAATCTCCAAAATTGAGAATAGTTTAACTGACGCTAGATTCGACACGATTATCAAAGTGTTTCATGCTTTAAATGCTAAAATTAACTTTAATGTAGAGTTATTGAATCAGAATGTAGCGATCCATTAAAATTGCCGTTGTACAACTGTTAAGGCTTTGTTGGGCTTGAAAAGCCAACAAAAAAGACGCGGTTGAATCTTCCGCGGCAGACAAGCTGGAACCTATTAAGTGCCGTCAACATTATTGAGTTTTCTTTAAGTTACTACAAGGATTTTGAGGAGGCAATCAAGCCTCTTTTTTTTGCAAGGTAGTAAACTTGCACAACCTTCGAATTTTATAGTTTGTACCGTAAAACCAAGTTCTTCGAGGGAAATTTGCTCTACAAAAACTTCAATAAAACGTCCCGAAGCTTCGCGAGGATTATCTGAGGCGATTTTATCTTCTAAACTACTTATTTGTAACTGTTGACGCGATGTTCAGGATATATGTTGCACCTTTAGATGTACAAATTTTCTCGCTTAAATCTAAATTAAAATACTATATTTGATTCAAATAAAACGAAAGTTTTTTCACAAACTGACGTTAGCATAAATTTTAAACAAATTAAACGTAAAAGTAACATGACAAAGAAAAAACAACTATCAGAACTAACATTAATCGAGTTGTACATTGAAAAAAAGAAACGTAAAGGAATTGTAACAGGACTTGGAATTATAATGCTTATCGCTATTGGAATATTGATTATTATTGCTGTCAAAAATAAAAACAACGCACTCATTGCAATTGCAATTGGTTGTACCATTACCTTAATGCCAAGTATAGCTTACTTGGGACAAATTGAAAAGGAAATTAAATTGAGAAAAAAAGAATAAAAATGACTGAAACTTGTCTTAACTGTGATAAACCAGTAACAGATGTTTTCTGTGCTAATTGCGGACAGAAAACATCTGTTCATCGATATTCCTTTAAACACTTCATAGAACATGACTTAATTCACGGAATTTGGCACGTTGACAATGGAATTCTTTTTACAATAAAAGAATTATTTACTAGACCAGGACATAGCGTTAGAGAATTCATCAATGGAAAAAGAGTTGGTTATTTTAGTTTTGTTACATTATTGATACTTATTCTTGCAATTTCACATTTTTTAGGTGAATATGCCAAAGTAAAACTTTCTGATTTAATGCCTGAAAACAGTAAAGGTGCTGTAAATGAACTTCAAGAATTTACAAAGAAATATCCCAAATCAATGTTGCTTATCACAATTCCATTTTACTCAATTTTCAGTTTTCTTTGGTTTAGAAAATCAAAACTTAATTTAACTGAGCATTTTGTTTTGAATTCATATAAAACGATTGGAGAATCATTAATTGCACTTTCATTTTTGATAATAACAATATTTTGTACCAATGTTAAAGTGTTGACAATAATTTACAGTTTAATTAGTATCATTACATTAGCTTATGCTTTTTGGTTTTATAGACAATACTTTTTAGCTTATGGCTATTCAAAAAAATCTTTGTTTATTAGAAGTATCGGTGTTGTATTTTCATATATATTTTTGTCAATACTTGTTGGAGTAATTGTGGCAAAGATGAAATTTGGTAAATAAATAAACTTCTGCTAACAACTAAGGCTTCGCGGCGAACGGGCACCCGAGCGACAGCGAACGCACGAAGTAATGAACCCGCGGTTGAATCCTGCGCGGCAAACAGGCTAGAGCCGGCTGAGAGTTCGATCGTACTGGGATGTCGTTATTGAGGTTTTGATAATTGAAGAGGATTTAGTATCCTCTTTTATTTTGGACTGCAAAAAGGCCGGTTTTTCTCTTGTTTTCCTTTCCCGAAGTTTCGGGACTAGTCATGACTTCCCATACCCATAAAGTTAAATTATACAAGGACTTGAGCTTTGGCTACCGCCAAGATACCATCCCGACACTTCGGGAGGCGGACCACGCTGGTCAAAAACCGCTATCCGATGTAAATTGCCTGTTTTACTACGAGGACATTTGGGTAGAAAAGGCTTTTTCTCTGCTTTTTCTAGTAGTTTAGTTTTTAGCTTTTCTTGTAAAAGTTTTAGTTTAGGTGCGATTAAATTTGGAATACCGGACTTTGATTTGATTTAGAAAGTTTACAATTTACATCCGCTACCTTATACATATTTTAGTTTTTCAGTTCGAGCGCAGTCGAGAACCATTACACATCTTGATTACGCTCGATAAGACGAAATAGGAGTGGTAAATATTACTGAATTTTTAATGTTACGCTGAATTTTTCATTTGATTTTGACAACTTACAACTTATATCTGCTACTTTATAAATATTTCAGTTTGTCAGTTCGAGCGCAGTCGAGAACACTTTGGCATCTTGCCTGCGCCCGACGGGAAAAAATAGGATTGGAATAAATCGAATAGATTTTTAGTGTTACGCTGGATTTTTTAATTTGCTTGACCGCAACTTACTAAAATAGTGCTTAAAAGTATTAGCCTCACTTTTTCAGATTGTAATGGCTCATCTTAGGCCTTTTTTAACCTTAAAATTTTTAACTACAATTAAAAGAGAGCGAATAAAATCTTCATTTGAACGACAAATCAGCTATATTCAAAATATAGCTAACACATTTAGAAAACTAAAGAGGCTTATGTACGAACTGAGGTCAACGATAACTTTTGTGTAAAAGACATAAAAAATTTGAGTTTTATACCAATTGTTGGTATCTTTGATAAAAAAAATTATGGCACGAAATACATCAATATTACTGGGAGACTATTTTGAAATTTTCATCAAAGAACAAATTGCTACAGGAAAGTATAGTTCCGTAAGTGAAGTTGTTAGAACTGCTTTAAGAATTTTCGAGCAGGAAGAAGCTAAAACAAAATCTTTAATGCATGAACTAAAAATTGGAGAACAGAGTAATAAAATGAAAGATTTTGATCGTAAAAAAAATCTTGAAATTTTGAAGGCTAATTTTCAAAAATAATGTCAGAGTACGTAATTAGTGAAAAAGCGATAGAAGATATTAATAACATTTGGATTTATACCGCAGAAAATTGGTCTGTTGAGCAAGCAGATAGATATTATAACTTAATTTATGACGAGATTGAGTATATTGTTAAAGATTTTGAGATGGCACGTGACTTTGGGAAAATTAGGAAATCGTATAAATATTCAAAAGTAAAATCACATTTAATTTTCTTCAAAAAAGATAAAATGAACGAAATTGAAGTCGTCAGAGTTTTGCATGAAAGGATGGATATTGAAAACAGATTAGCAGAATAAAAAAAGTTACGCTTGACAGTGAAGGCTCCGTTGCGTTCGCCGCGGCGAACGAACGCCCGAGCGACAGCGAAAGGACGAAGTAATAAATCCGCAGTTGAATCCGCCGCGGCGGACAGGCTTGATCCGAGTATATCCATTACACTATGGAGTTATCGTGAAAAATATTTGAAGGATTACAAGAGGCAACAACGCCTCTTTTTTTTTGCAGTAAAATGAGAATGGTTTTTATCTTTATTTCTTTTACTTTTTATTGTACGACAAATCAACTATATTTATCAAATAGTTAGAGTGTTTTGAAAACTTTGGAGGTTTTTAGACGGATTGATGTTGTAAGACAGCAACAAGCGAACCAAAATTCCAACAAAATTTGTTTCTTAAAAAGGAAACTTTTATCTTTATTAAAAATTAAGACGGGTATAAAATGGATTATAAATTTAAAGTTGAATTTCTTGAACCTGTTATAGAGTTTTTGGAAAGCTTAGACCAAAAATCCAAAGAAAAGATACTCTACAATATTTGGAAATCCAGAACTGTAAATGACAAGGAATTATTTAAAAAACTTGATAGAGAAATTTGGGAATTTAGAACTCTATACAATAAGCAATATTTAAGGTTATTTGCTTTTTGGGATAGATCAGATAAACAAGATACGATTGTCATTTCTACTCATGGTATTATAAAAAAAACAGATAAAACTCCAAAAGTAGAAATTGAAAAAGCAGAATCATTAAGAATAAAATATTTTAACGAAAAAAAATAAGATTATGAAAACATACAGTTTAGATGAAGTGACAGATAAATTCGTTGGAGAAAAAGGAACCGCAAATAGAGATAATTTTGAAAATGAATTAAAAATCGATTTAATAGGTCAAACAATCAAACAAATTCGAAAAGAGAGAAACTTAACACAAGAACAATTAGGACAATTGGTTGGTGTAAAAAAGGCTCAAATCTCAAAAATTGAGAATAGTTTAACTGACGCTAGATTCGACACGATTATCAAAGTGTTTCATGCTTTAAATGCTAAAATTAACTTTAATGTAGAGTTATTGAATCAGAATGTAGCGATCCATTAAAATTGCCGTTGTACAACTGTTAAGGCTTTGTTGGGCTTGAAAAGCCAACAAAAAAAGACGCGGTTGAATCTTCCGCGGCAGACAAGCTGGAACCGGTTACATGCCGTCAACAATTATGGAGTTATCTTTAAGTTATTATTAGGATTTTAGGAGGCTATCAAGCCTCTTTTTTTAATAGAATAAGACTAATTTATATCGTGAACTCATTTGCCTATGTGTAAGAGAAATCGATTATATTTACCAAGACGTTAAAAAGTTTTGAGAACGTTGAAGGTTTTAAGACGGACTAACGTTGTTAACAATACTCTATAGAGAAATAAAGTAATATTTTATAAAACTAAGATGAACATTAAATTTTTTTCTAGCTTATTTCTTTGGCTATTAATTACAATTTTACCAGAAATGGCGTTTTCTCAATCGACAGACTTTACAATAAAAGATGTAAAGTTTAAAAGTGAGGGCGTTACTCTTGCAGGTTCAATTTTAACGCCTAGAAAAAAAATAGTTGCAGCAGTTGTAATTGTTCACGGGTCTGATCCAGTAAAAAGAGAAATGGAGTTCGCAAAACGTCTTGCTAAAGAAGGTTTTGCTGTATTGACGTATGATAAACGAGGAGTTGGAGAATCTGGCGGTTTATATGCAGGACCATCTGTTGGTACAAATAATATTGACAATACTAATCTTAATTTATTAGCTCAGGATGCAAGTTCAGCGGTAAATACATTTCAAACATATTTGAAAGATAAAAAAATACCGATCGGGTTAATAGGCTTCAGTCAAGCAGGATGGATAATTCCTATTGCTGCAAACAAAAACACGTTAGTGAAATTCATGGTTTTATTTAGTTGTCCTACCATTACAACATTAGAACAGCTTCGATTTCAGTTTTATACTAATGGAAACGATAATTTTTGGGAAAATCATACAGAAGCAGATGCTCGTGAGCATATCAAAAATGATGTTGATCGTTATCAATTTACAGCAACTGATCCAAAAATTTTTCTAAATAGCATCTCAATCCCAGGACTTTGGCTTTTTGGTGAAAAAGACATACAGATTCCTGTAAAGTTGTGTATCGAACAATTAAATACATTGAAAGCTGAAGGCAAGCCTTTCGAATACACCCTGTTTTCTAAAATAGGGCATAATACTGTCAATGACAATTATACAGTTCCCTTTGATATTTCGATTCAATGGATAAAGCAGAAAACTTCTGATATTAAAAAGTCTAAACCATTAAAATAAAGCGGTGCCTAAAAAGGTAAGAGTTCGTTGCGTTCATCGTGGCGAACGAACACCCGAGCGATAGCGGACAAACGAATTAATGAATCCGCGGTTGAATCCTTCGCGGCGAAAATGATGGAACCGATTACAAGCCGCTAACACAATAGAGTTATCGTAAAATTATTACAAGTCCGCAATGGTTTGTATGAAGAGACAGTACCGCCTCTTTTTATTGAGGTAAAAAATAAGATGTTTTTATATTGTTTTCATTTAATTATATGCTCAATTTTCCTAACCTAAAAATCTAGCTTTTACATCAGCTCGGGCTTTGGCAATTGTCAATATACCAAATAGGTGGACAGCGTTAGTTAAAAACCGCTATTTTATGCAAATTGTTAGTTTTATTAGAAGGATATTTGGGTTAAAAAGGCTTCGCTTTTTCTAAAACTTTTACCTTAAATTTTTCTGTAAAAGTTTTTGTTTATATACTGTCAAACTCAGAATAGCAGATTTTGATTAGATTTTAATTTAACAAAAACTCTAATCCCGCTTATCAATTAAAGTATTTACTCAACCTTTTTATTAAGGATTACAAAAATTACACGCATTGCTCTGCGACATTTGAAAAATAATTCTATCGCTACATTATACTGATCTGACATCAAAAAGGGACCATCAATTCAGCAAACGATTGCTGATAAATTTTTCGGTATTTTACTACTTTACGCTCTTTTTTATTCTAATTATAAATGATTTTTAATTAATTTTACAACAGCGTTTTTTATGTAATAGATTACAGAATTTATAGTTCTGTAACAGTCAAACCAAACTCAAGGCTACTTTAAATTACTGTTTCAAAAGGCATTTTGATTTTACAGAAAACACAAAAAGTACAGGTTTTTGTGCGTCATACTACTGCCACATGTTTGCGAGAATTACAAAAAACAGCTACCTTAAACAACCAACGAACTTAAAATTCTAAACTTAATTATGAAAGAAATTTTTAAAAAATTAGACAAAAGGATTATAGACAAATTCGATAAAATTACAATAAAAGTTATGAGAAGCACAAGCAGACCTGCTATTCGCTTATCATTTGGTATTATATTTATTTGGTTTGGTATACTAAAACCATTACATCTTTCACCAGCAGAAGGTTTATTAAAAGCAACTGTAACGTGGTTGCCCTTCGGCTCACCAGATAATTGGTTAATAATTATTGGTTGGTGGGAAGTTGTTATTGGGATTTTCTTTCTCTTTGAAAAAACAACGAGAATAGCAATTATACTTTTACTTACGCAGATGGTAGGAACATTTATGCCTTTAGTTTTTCTTCCTGAGGTGACTTTTCAATCGGGTAATTTTTTGTTGCCAACATTAGAGGGCCAATATATAATTAAAAATCTTATTATTATTTCAGCTGCCTTAGTGCTTGGTGGAGAAGTTAACAGATCAAAAAATCAGAACAGAAATCACAGCTAACCTCGTAAGATTATTTGTGTCCGTACTAACTAACAAACAAAAAAGATGTCTAAGCCGTCACGGCGGACAGTCTGGAATTAGGTACTGATTTACCTGTGAAGGTATCGCAATGGAGATACAGTAATTTTAAGAAACAAGAGCAACTCTTTTATTTTGCGGTGTAAGATAATTTGTTTTTCGGTCTTTCACTTATTGGTCAACGTTCTTGTTTGCGCGCTCTCAACAAATAACCACTTCCTTTAAGATACAATGTAGCGATTAATGCGATTAATTAAAATAATGTTTTGTAAAAGTAGTGAAATGGCAAAAAAGTGTTTGTGAATGAACTTGTGTTGTAATCTATTTATGGAATCACAGTCTTGAATAAACAAGATAAATTTAAATCCATACGTAAAGTGAAGCGCATAAAAATCTAACTCTTCTGGGTAAGCAACAAGAGTTAGGTTAACTATTATACCTAATTATGTTGTAATGATTTCATATCAATTACATATCTAAATCGAACATCTTCATTTTTGATGTGGTCAAATGCTTCATTTACATCTTGAATATTTATTATCTCTACATGAGGTGCAATATTGTGAGTTGCACAAAAATCTAAAACTTCCTGTGTCTCCGCGATGCCACCTATAAAAGATCCCGCAATAGATCTACCGTATTTAGCTACGTCCATATTGTTTGTAGCAGTCTCATATGGTCCAAGAAGGCCTACGGTGATAATTGTGCCACGAGGTGATAAAAGGTTTACATAAGGATTAATGTCAAAGCTAGAAGGTATTGTGCAAAGTAAAAAGTCGAAAGTAGTTTCATTTGCTTTCATATCCTCCTCATTAGTAGAAAGTAACACATGATCAGCACCAAGTAAGCGCGCGGCATCTCTTTTATCTTCGCTTGTAGTAATAGCAGTAACTTTTGCTCCCATCGCTTTTGCAATCATCACGCCCATGTGACCCAAGCCTCCAATCCCAATAATTCCGACAGTATCGCCCGCTTTCACTCCCCAATGTTTTAAGGGTGAGTAGGTAGTGACGCCAGCACAAACTATTGGTGCGGCTCTCTCAATCTCAATTTCAGAGGGAATCGATAACAAAAAATTTTCTTTTACCACAATATGACTTGAAAATCCTCCAAAAGTATTGTAATCGGTGCCGTCTGGTTTAAAATAACCGTTGTAAGTCATAGTTGGACCCACAACTCCCAAACAATATTGTTCTTCTCCTGCCTTGCAAGATTTACAATTTTGACAAGAATCAATCATACAGCCTATGCCTACAATATTATCGATCTCAAATTTTTGAACTGATGATCCTTTTTTAATGATTTTTCCAATAATTTCATGACCTGGAACACATGGATAAATGGTATTATGCCAATCGTTATTCACCTGATGTATGTCTGAATGACAGATACCACAAAATAATATTTCTATTAAAACTTCGTCGGAGTTGGGTTGGCTTCTTTCAATTTCCATCAATTCAAGTTTTTTACCTCCTATAAAATTACCAGAAGCGCCATAAGCCTTTGATGTAATTTTTTTTGTTTCGTCAGTCCAAATTTCGCTTTCCATATCTAAAACTTTTAATTAATTGTTTTTTAATAAAAGTATAGAATATAGTAAATCAGTATGTTATATTATTTATTTGCATTATTGCGAAATTAACGGTTTTAAAAAATAATTAAATTAGAATTTGAAATAAATATTTTTTAGTGATTTGCCTTTGGGAACATAAAAAAACAAAAAGATCTTTTACAAGTTTTATAAAAGTCTTTTTTCAAAATTTATCATAATTTTAGAAGCCGTAATTGACAGCGAAGCCAACATTTTTACGAGGTTGTTCTTGAAGCATGTCGAAACTAATTTGGAAATAAGCTAAAAAAAAGAAATACGTTGTTCTATTCGTTTGCGTTGCTGGATTTAGACCAACATCTATTTGCGTGGAAGAGCGTCAGCATTTGGGTCTTTGCTAAATCGCGTCTTGTAATAACTTTATTTCCCCAGTTAATATCGCCTTTTTTATAAGTGAAATCGTAATTTATTAGAAAATTAGAAGCAATATTATTTTGGCCTGCTGCCAACCAATTTTAAAAGTGGATTAATTACCAATAACTGAAAAATTGTCCACTTTTAACTGTCCATTTGGTTTTTCTTCTTTAGTTTTTGATGTGGCCACAACTGTTTTTTTTAAATTTTCTTTTCCCGAGAAAAACTCAATGTAGCAAAGAATTTAAAACTAAATACTATTTTTCTAATCATGTAATAAATTAAGCCATGAAGATAAAATATGTAATCAAAAAGTCAACCAATAACGAGAACCTGTAACAGTTGACGAAATAAAACCTTATTTGGAAATTTTGAACAATGGTACAGCGGAGCAGGCTTCACCAAACATAATACTTTTTGCAAAGGGAACTAGTTTTTGAACGGCTAAAACATACGCTTCATTTGGAACTGGCTTAGTTGCACAACCTTTTAAAATTACAGGTTTCTTATCGTAAATAGAAAAGTCAATTTGTTCAAGTTTTTCTTGATATAGGTTTAAAAGTAGATCATGCTTACTTCCAGCTACAACTTTTATCGCAATAAATTTTAGATTTACCGCAACTAATGCAAAAGTCCAAGCGGGCAAAATTGCATCTGTAGAACAAAATATCGACACATAGGAATCTTTATATTGCAACCAGTCGTAATTTTTTAAGGATTCTCGAAAGTCTTTTTCAATCAAAACTATTCCTTCGGTTAACCACTCGGCAATATCGATGGATTGTAATGATTGTTTTGGGAAAAAATCTTCAAGATCGAAAACTTCCAGAACGCTATTTGCTACCTTATTTATTATTTCTTCCATTTTATTTTAGTTCAATAGCTAGTATCAGTCTTTTCGTTTAGAGCTACTTGCTGATTACAAAAAGACTGATAACTATAAACTATTTTTAAAGCATTCCTAATTCTAATTTAGCTTCCTCGCTCATTAAATCTTTGCTCCATGGCGGATCAAAAGTAATTTCTACTTCTGCATCTTTTACATTTTCGATTGATTTTACTTTGTCTTCCACTTCTCGTGGCAAACTTTCGGCAACTGGGCAGTTTGGCGAAGTAAGTGTCATCAAGATTTTTACTTCATAATCAGTATTGACCATTACATCGTAAATTAATCCTAATTCATAAATATCTACAGGAATCTCTGGATCGTAAATTGTTTTTAACGTTTTTACGATTGATTCGCCTAATTCTGTTGTGTCTATTTCTTGTTCCATTTTTGTTAATATTTTGTTTTTTAAGCCATAAAAACCGTTCCAGTTTTATAGCTTTTTAAAGGTTTAGTTTAATCAATAATGTGGCCTTGTAAACTACCTAATATATCTTCTTTAAAGATTATGTTTTTAAATTAGTTTAAAATGGCATACACAGTTTACAAAAAAAGGAACTTTCGCTCTAATTAGTTTCTATGTTCAAAAGCCAAAGCATACATTTTAATATTTTTAATCATCGATACTAATCCATTAGCGCGAGTAGCAGATAAATGTTCTTTCAATCCTATTTCATCTATAAAATCCATATCTGCTTGTAATATATCAGATGCTTTTTGATTGGAGAATGTACGAATTAATATTGCAATAATTCCTTTTGTCAATATAGCGTCGCTATCAGCAGTAAAAACAATTGTATCATCAGTTTGTTCGCCTTGCAACCACACTTTAGATTGGCATCCTTTAATAATATTGCTTTCTGTTTTATACTCTTCTTTAATCAAAGGCAGTTTTTTGCCTAATTCAATTATGTATTCGTATCGTTCCATCCAGTCGTCAAACATCGAAAACTCGTCAACAATTTCGTTCTGTATTTCTTTAATTTTCATAGTAAGCTGAATTTGTGTCGGTTTTATTATTTTTTAATTAATGAGTTGACTTTATCTACTAATTGCTTAATTTCTTTTGGCGGAAAGCCATGATCAAAATTAGCCGTTTCATAATTTTTCTCGTCAAAGGTAATTTTTAAATTGGCTACAGCCGCACCATCATATAAACGTTTTTCTGTAGGGGCTTTTAATTTAACCAAGTGATCTAATTGTACTTCTTTAAAATAGGAAACCAACTCATCCCAATCTGAAGCATTTATTTTTAGGAGAATCGATTTATCATCACCATTTCTATCTTTTGAAACCATAATCGTTTGATTTTTCACCGTTATCTTTTGATAAAAACCACGACTAGAAGCTGTATATTCAATTACTACAGTTTTCATATCTTGAGCAGTGACACCATCGCATCCTTTGCCTAAAAAAAGTAATAAGAAAAATGCAGTTAGAATTTTCATATTTATTTTTTAAGATAACATCATTTGAGCCCTTTTAATTGCGGCAACCATTATATCAATTTCCTCTTTGGTATTGTAAAATGCAAATGAAGCTCTAATCGTACCAGGAATATCAAAGAAAGTCATGATAGGTTGCGCACAATGATGACCTGTACGAACTGCTATTCCTAATTTGTCCACGATAGTACCTATATCATACGGATGAATTCCTTCAATATTAAACGAAATCACGGATGTTTTTTCTTTGGCGGTGCCAAAAATTTTCAACCCCTCAATTTCTAGTAATCGTTTCGTCCCGTATTCTAATAATTCTTTTTCTTGCTGTTGAATGTTGTCAAAACCAACTTCGTTCATGTAATCAATTGCGGTTCCTAGCACAATACCACCAGCAACATTTGGTGTTCCAGCCTCAAATTTATGAGGTAATTCGGCGTAAGTTGTTTTTTCAAAACTCACTTCTTTGATCATTTCGCCACCACCTTGATACGGCGGTAATTTATTTAACCAAGCTTCTTTTCCATATAAAATACCAGTTCCTGTAGGCCCACATATTTTATGTCCCGAAAAAACGTAGAAATCACAGTCCAATTCTTGTACATCGGGTTTAAGGTGCGGAACTGCTTGTGCGCCATCAATTAAGATTGCTGCTCCAACTTCGTGCGCCTTATCAATCATGTATTTAATAGGATTTACAGTTCCAAGGGCATTTGAAATATGATTTACTGTAACTATTTTGGTTTTGCTTGAAAGTAATTTATCAAATTCTTCCATAATCAATTCACCTTCGTGATTCATAGGAATGACCCGTAAAACCGCTCCTGTTTTTTCGCATAGCATCTGCCACGGCACAATATTGCTATGGTGTTCCAATGCTGAAACTAGCACTTCATCGCCTTCTTTTAAAATAGAGGCAAATCCGTTGGTTACCAAATTAATTCCGTGTGTTGTTCCCGAAGTAAAAAGTACTTCATGTGAAAACTTAGCGTTGATATGATTTTGAATTTTTCCTCGTGAAATCTCGTATGCGTCAGTTGCCAGTTGGCTCAAAGTATGCACACCACGATGAATATTAGCGTTGATTTCCTGATAATATTTTGAAATTGCGTCGATTACTACCTGCGGCTTTTGTGATGTGGCGCCGTTATCGAAATAAACTAATGGTTTTCCATTTACTTTCTGAGAAAGAATAGGGAAGTCGGCTCTAATTTTATTAATGTCTAACATGTACCTAATTGTTTTTTAGCTTTACTGGTATTTCATGATGCCAATAAATAATGGTATTTTTGATAAACAACTTTATAATGTTTTTCATTATTTAGAATTTATCTAAATACAAAAGTAATAAAAATGCAGTCAATTTTTGGCAAACACTTGTTAATAAAACCTCATTTTCTATACTTGCTTCTGCTAAGTAATTCTAATTCTTTTTTATTAAATTGCTTCAAATTAATTCAGTATGAAAAAATTCTTGAAGGTAGTTGGTTTTGCAGTAATTGTGGCGTTGGTTTATTTAAGTTTTACAAATTATCCTAAACTTGATTTAATTTCTGGTTTTTCAGCTAAAAGTATAGCTTCGGGTCATTTTATAGATAATCGCTCTCAGGAAATGATTGAGAAAGGAGACAATGATATTGATCTTATTGATTTGGCTAAAAATACGATTAATGAATCTACACATTTTGCTACCGCCTCAGTTTACGGTTTAAAAGAGCGAAAGGCAATTTATCGCAAAGGATTAGGAGCAACATTAATCAATGATGAGTTTGATGAAGCAAAACCATATTTAGTTCCTAAACGAACCCTATTAAACAATAATTTACCTTTTCCTTACGGAAATTTAGAATCTAAAGACACTGTTTTTAGCACTATTGATTATGTTAAATTGAATGTGGCTATTGCCAATGCTTTTGATAAAAAGGGAAAAATTGATAAACGAACTCGGTCGTTATTGGTAATTTATAAAGATAAAATTATTGCCGAAAAATACGATGTCGGTTTTAATAAAGAAAGTAAAATTCTGGGTTGGTCAATGACAAAGAGTATTACCAGCGCAATGTTTGGAATTTTAGAAAAGCAAGGAAAAATCAATATTTATGCTCCAGCTCCAATTCCGGAATGGGCAAATGACAAACGTAAAAGTATCACCACAAATGATTTGCTACACATGAATTCTGGCCTAGAATGGGAGGAGAAGTACGATAAAATTTGTGATGCCACCGAAATGCTTTTTCAGGCCGAAGATATGACTCGTTCCCAACTCGTAAAACAAGCTGTTTACAAACCTAATACACATTGGAATTATTCATCAGGGACTACAAACTTGCTTTCTGGAATTTTGCGCAAGCAATTCAAAACGCATCAAGAATATCTTGATTTTTGGTACGCTTCTTTAATAGATAAAATAGGAATGAATTCAATGATTCTCGAAACGGACATGACAGGGAATTATGTTGGTTCGTCTTACGGTTGGGCTACAACGAGAGATTGGTCGAAGTTTGGTTTGTTGTATTTGCACAAAGGAAACTGGAATGGCGAACAAATCTTTAACGAAAGTTGGGCTAAATATACTGCAACTCCTACCAATACTTCAAATGGTGATTATGGCGGACATTTTTGGTTAAATAGTGGTGGAAAATTTCCTGATGTTCCAAGAGATATGTATTATTGCGGCGGTTTTCAAGGGCAAATGGTTGTGATTATTCCATCACTAGATTTAGTAATTGTTAGAATGGGATTAGTAGAAAATCCTGAATTTGATTTTAACGAAATGTTTAAAGGGATTATTGGGAGTTTGAAGAAGTAAAATCAAATTAGGATAATACCTAAAAAACAAACCCTGTCAGAGTTTTGAACTCTGACAGGGTTGCTATTGTAACTTCTTTATTTACATTACAAATCAAATCCCATTTTAACGCCTAATTTAGTAGCGATAATTTTGGTAATCCGTTGTTTTAATTCTGGTATTTTGATGTTTTCAATCACGGCATTCGAGAACGCATACATCAATAATGCTTTAGCTTCTTTCTTGGGAATACCGCGCTGCTGCATGTAGAACAGAGCAGTTTCATCTAATTGCCCTACTGTACAACCGTGAGAACATTTTACATCATCTGCAAAAATTTCCAATTGTGGTTTGGCATTTATAGTTGCTTTGTCGCTCAGCAATATGTTATTGCTTTTTTGGAAAGCATTTGTTTTTTGAGCTTCTTTCTCAACATAAACTTTTCCGTTGAAAACGCCCGTTGAACGATCGGAATAAATTCCTTTATAATCTTGGAAACTTTCACAATTTGGAGTTGTATGTTTTACTAAAGTGTAGTGGTCTACATGTTGCTTTTCGCCAATAATTGTGATTCCGTTCAGCGTACTTGTCAATCTTTCACCAAAGTGATAAAAATTTAAATTGTTACGCGTAAGATTTCCTCCAAAAGAGAAAGTATGCACAGAGACATGGCTTTCTTGTTGTTGAGAAACGTAAGTATTGTCAATTAAATTAGCTTCAAGCGTGTCGTTTTGTATTTTATAATAATCAATAATTGCACTTTTTTGAGCAAAAATTTCAGTAACAGAATTCGTAAGAACTGGATTTTCAGTCAAACTTTGGTGGCGTTCTATAATTTGAACATGAGCGTTTTCGCCAACCACAATTAAGTTTCTTGGTTGAACCAAAAGCGCTGCTTCATTTCCGGTAGAGAAATACATGATCTCAATCGGTTTTTCTGACACTTTGCTTTTTGGAATGTTGATGTACGCTCCTTCATTGGCGAAAGCTGTATTGAGAGATGTTAAACTCTCGTCCTTACTGGCAATTTGGTTGAAGTATTTATCAATAACCATTTTGTATTTTGGTTTATTTAACGCCGATGACATTAAGCAAACATCAATGCCTTCGTGAGTTGTAGCGGACAAATGCGAGCTAAAAACACCATCAATAAAAACCAATTTATAAGTATCAACCTCATGCAAAAAGTACCTTCGAACTTGATTAAATTCAATCGAATTTTCGTGTTTTGGAAATACAGTAAAATCATTTTTTAAGATTGCATTTAATGATGTATATTTCCATGCTTCCTCTTTTTTAGATGGGAACCCTTTATTTTCAAAGTTTTCTATGGCAGCCGTTCTCACATCGTGAAGTTCTGAGTGAACATCAACCTGTTCTTCAAAAGCCATAAATGAAGCTAATAATTTTTCTTTTAATTCCATTTTATGCTTCTTGTTCTTGTTTGATCCAGTCGTATCCTTTTTCTTCTAATTCCAGTGCTAAACTGGCATTACCAGATTTTACAATTTTTCCATCCAATAAAACGTGAACAAAATCAGGAACTATGTAATCTAATAATCTTTGATAGTGTGTGATTACGACAACTGCATTTTTATCACTTTTTAATTTATTTACGCCATTAGCAACTATACGAAGTGCATCAATATCAAGTCCAGAATCAGTTTCATCAAGGATAGCTAATTTTGGCTCTAACATTGCCATTTGGAAAATTTCATTTCGTTTTTTCTCTCCACCTGAGAAACCTTCGTTAAGAGAACGTGACAAAAATTTTCTGTCAATTTCTAATAATTCTGATTTTTCACGAATCACTTTTAACATTTGGTTGGCTGGCATTTCTTCCAGACCTTGCGCTTTGCGAGTTTCGTTTATTGCAGTTCTCATAAAGTTTGTCACTGAAACTCCTGGAATTTCCACAGGATATTGAAACGAAAGAAAAACTCCTTTGTGAGCTCGTTCTTCAGGCGCTAAATCAGATAGATCTTCTCCATCTAGGAATATTGCCCCATCTGTCACTTCGTAATTTTCATTTCCTGCAATTATGGAAGCTAGTGTACTTTTACCAGCACCGTTTGGTCCCATTATCGCATGAACTTCTCCTGCTTTTACTTCAAGGTTTATACCTTTTAATATTTCTTTATCGCCAATTGTGGCATGTAAATTCTTTATTGATAACATATTGTATTTGTTTACTCGTAATGACCTTTTAGTGATAAAATGTCTAAAATTTCTATTGTGTTTTCTTCAGTAACTTTATATATGATGCGATGTTCTTGGTTTATTCTGCGGGACCATTTACCAGAAAGTTGATGTTTTAATTGTTCTGGTTTTCCGATACCTTCAAAAGGATGCAATTGTATATCTTCTATTAAATTTGCGATTTTATTTAAAATATTTTTATTTCCGGATTTAATCCAAAAATCTAAATCCTTTCTGGCTTTTACAGTAAATATTATTTGCATAAATCCTGAATTTCCTTAAGAGTCATTTTAATCCCTTTGCCGTCTTTAATACTTTGCTCTGCCTCTAAAATTTCTTTTACGAACTCAGGATTATATGGCTTTTCAATTTTTTCAATAATTTCAAATCCAAGCGACTTTGCCAATGATTTTAACACTGGAAAATCTTTCTTCTTTACATTTTTTAGAATTATATCCATTTCATAGTTTTTTAATTCCCCCTTTGGGGGTTTTATCCCACTGAACCCTCTAAACTAATCTCCAATAACTTCTGAGCTTCTACAGCAAATTCCATTGGTAATTTATTTAAAACATCTTTACTAAAACCATTTACAATCAAAGCAATTGCTTTTTCAGTTGGAATCCCACGTTGGTTACAATAAAAAACTTGGTCTTCGCCAATTTTTGACGTTGTGGCTTCATGCTCTATTTTAGCAGTTGGATTTTTAGTTTCGATATATGGAAAAGTATGTGCACCACAATTATTCCCCATTAATAAAGAATCACACTGAGAAAAATTTCTAGCATTATCGGCATTTGGTCCAATTTTCACTAAACCACGGTAACTATTTTGAGATTTTCCCGCAGAAATACCTTTAGAGATAATTGTCGATTTAGTGTTTTTACCTAAATGGATCATTTTTGTTCCCGTATCAGCCTGTTGGAAATTATTAGTAACTGCAATCGAATAAAATTCGCCTGTTGAATGATCTCCTTTTAAAATCACAGAAGGATATTTCCAAGTAATTGCGGATCCTGTTTCTACTTGTGTCCAAGATATTTTTGCGTTTTTCTCGCAAATTCCTCTCTTAGTCACAAAGTTGTAAACGCCGCCTTTTCCTTCTTTATTTCCTGGATACCAGTTTTGGACTGTGGAATATTTAATTTCAGCATCATCCAATGCAATTAATTCCACACATGCAGCATGCAATTGATTTTCATCCCTGCTTGGAGCTGTACATCCTTCTAAATAAGAAACGTAACTTCCAGCATCAGCAATAAGTAATGTTCTTTCGAACTGTCCTGTTCCTGCTTGATTTATTCTAAAGTAAGTCGAAAGTTCCATTGGGCAACGAACTCCTTTTGGAATATAACAAAAAGAACCATCTGAGAAAACAGCCGAATTTAGTGCTGCATAGAAATTGTCTTTTTGTGGAATAACTGTTCCTAAATATTTACGAACTAATTCTGGATGCTCCTTAATAGCTTCAGAAATACTCATAAATATTATTCCTTTTTCACCTAATGTTTTTTTGAATGTAGTAGCCACTGAAACTGAATCAACAACGATGTCCATAGCAACATTGTTCATCATTTTTTGTTCATCAACCGAAATGCCTAATTTCTTGTACATCTCTAAAAGTTCGGGATCTACATCATCAAGTGTTTTGTTAGGATCAACTATTTTTGGCGCTGAATAATAAGAAATAGCTTGAAAATCAGGTTTCACATAATGTACATTTGCCCATTCTGGCTCAACCATTTGCTCCCAAGCACGATATGCTTCAAGACGCCAGTCGGTCATCCATTGTGGCTCTCCTTTTTTGTGCGATATCGCTCGTACTATATCTTCATTTAAACCAACAGGAAAAGTTTCCGATTCCAATTCAGTGTAAAATCCATACTCATATTCTTTAGTTTCGAGTTCGATTTTTAAGTCGTCTTCTGTATATTTTGACATATTGTTTTTTTAGTTAACTCTATCAGATTTTGTAGTTCCTAAAGAGTGTTAGAAATTAGAGCGAAAAGCTCTCCCCGCAACCACAAGTTCTATTGGCATTTGGATTATTAAAAACGAATCCTTTTCCGTTTATTCCTCCCGAAAATTCTAGTATTGTTCCAGCTAAGTATAGAAAAGATTTTTTTTCTACAGCAATAGTTATATCGTTATCAATAAATATTTTATCCTCTTCATTCTTGGCCTTATCAAATTTTAAATCGTAAGATAATCCAGAACATCCGCCGCTTTTTACACCAACTCTTACATAGTCTTTTGCAGCGTCAAATCCGTCATCTTTCATTAGATCGATGATTTTCTTTCTTGCAGTGTCAGAAACTTTAATCATAGCTTATATTGATTTTGTCTAAATTAAAGGCAAAGATACTATATAAAAAGCTTTTTCCATAATGGATAACATTTTTATAACTAATGTGAAAATAGAAAAAAGCTATTTATAACTTTGAAAAGAATTTGAATTTCATAACTTTGATTTTTGTCAAATGAAATACGTAAATATGAAATTATATCCTATAGAAACCGGAAATTTTAAATTAGATGGTGGAGCAATGTTTGGCGTGGTGCCAAAAACAATTTGGAATAAAACCAACCCAGCCGATGCAAACAATTTAATTGATATTGCAGCGCGTTGTTTACTAATTGAAGATGGCAATAAACTGATTTTGATAGATACTGGAATGGGTAACAAACAATCGGAAAAATTCTTTGGTTACTATTCAGTTTGGGGTTCGCATTCTATGGATAAATCATTAGCGAAACACGGATTTCATCGGGACGACATCACCGACGTTTTTATGACTCATTTGCATTTTGATCACTGCGGTGGCAGCGTAATTTGGAACAAAGATAGATCGGGCTACGAACTTGCTTTTAAAAATGCTAAATATTGGAGTAATGAAAACCATTGGGAATGGGCAACTAAACCTAACCCTCGAGAAAAAGCTTCTTTTTTATCGGAAAATATTTTGCCGATGCAAGAAAGCGGTCAATTAAACTTTATAAAAAGACCTGATGGCGATTTCTTGAAGCAGTCCGAGTTGGGTTTTGGAATCTTTTTTGCTGATGGTCACACTGAAAAACAAATGATTCCGCACATTCAGTACAAAGACAAAACAATTGTTTTCTGTGCTGATTTATTGGCAACAGCCGGACACATTCCCATTCCTTACGTCATGGGTTATGATACAAGACCTTTGTTGACAATGCCCGAAAAACAAAAATTCATGACCGCGGCCGCCAATAATAATTACTATTTGTTTCTAGAACACGATGCGCATAACGAAATTATCACTGTAGAAAACACTGAAAAAGGAGTACGATTAAAGGAAACGTTTTCTTGTTCTGAAATCCTAACATAGTGTTAAGTAGGATTGTATTAGTAACAAAAAATTTTATTTTCGACAAATATTTCAAAAAACGTAAACACAATTAAATGAATACCATCAAACCCATTTACATATCTGCTTTTGCTTTATTAGTTTTAGCAGGATGTGGCACTACAAAACAAGTTATAAATACTAAAGGATTAATAGACATTACTGCTCCCCTAAATGTTAAAAAGAAGGCAGTTTTAAGTGAAAATGAATTAAAACGCTGGAGTCATCTTGACATCGTTAATGATACTATTCCCGGAATGAGCGTCGATCGAGCATATACTGAATTACTAAAAGATAAAATAGGCGTTCCAGTTATAGTAGGAATTGTCGATTCAGGAGTGGATATTGAACATGAAGATTTGAAAAATGTTCTTTGGACAAATATTAAAGAAATAGCTAGAAACGGAATTGATGATGATAAAAACGGCTATATTGATGACATTCATGGATGGAATTTTTTAGGCGATGTAACTAAAGAAAATTTAGAATACGAAAGAATTATTAAAGATAAAAGTTTAACTGATGACGCAACGTATCAAGCAGCAAAAAGCTTAAATGATAAAAAAGTAGCTGAAGCCACTGCAGGAAAATCTCAATTAGAGCAAATGCTGGTTGCAGTAAACGATGCTGATGTGATATTAGTAAAACACCTCGCAAAACCAGTTTACACCGCTGAAGATGTAAATTCGATCACCTCGGCAGATGCGGATATTCAAAAAAGTAAAATGATAATGCAGCAAATGCTTTCTTATGGATTGCCAGTTGATGGTTTAAAAGAAGCAATTGAAAAGGATCTTACGGGTTTTGTAGCTTTATCAAGTGGAGAAAATCTAAAAACAGACTATCGTAAAGTCTTAGGTGATAACCCCAATGATATAACCGATACGAAATACGGGAACAACAATGTGATAGGTCCTGATAAAAAAGAAGCGCTTCATGGAACTCACGTTGCTGGAATTGTTTCACAAGCAAGAAATAATAATTTGGGGGGTGATGGCGTTGCTAATAATGTTAAAATCCTTACAGTCCGAGCTGTTCCAGATGGCGATGAATATGATAAAGATATTGCTCTAGGAATTCGCTACGCAGTTGATAATGGAGCAAAAGTTATAAATGGTAGTTTTGGAAAAGCTTTTTCTCCACATAAGCAATGGGTTTATGACGCCATTAAATACGCAGAAAAGAAAGATGTTTTGTTTGTTCATGCAGCTGGAAATGATGCAAAAGATATTGATTATGCTGACAATTTCCCAACAGATTCTGATGATAAAAAAATGGAATTTGCTGAAAATGTAATTACAATTGGAGCATTAAATTTTGAATATGGTGATAAAGTGGTTGCTCGTTTTTCAAATATTGGACAAATCAATGTCGATGTTTTTGCTCCTGGTGTTCAAATTTATGCAACCACTCCTGAGAACACTTATCAATTTCTTGCAGGAACATCAATGGCTGCGCCAAATGTTGCTGGAGTTGCGGCATTAATTCGGTCGTATTATCCAAAATTGTCTGCTAAACAAGTTAAGAGCATCTTGATGGAATCTGGTGTGGCAATTACAACGGATGTTATTGTTGGCGGTAAAGAAAGTGATGTTCGATCTTTTTCAACTTTATCTAAATCAGGAAAAATCGTTAACGCTTACAATGCGCTGATAATGGCTGAAAAAATGTCTAAAAAATAAAAATTTATAAATACACTAAATGGAGGGATAATTTTGTCCTTCCATTTTTATTTTAACTCAAACATGAAAAAAATACTTTTACTCTCTTTTCTTACTTTAAGTTTTGGAAGCTTGATAGCACAAAGCACTACTTACTGGCAACAACACGCTGATTACAAAATGGAAGTGGCTATGGATGTTAAAAATTACCAATATAAAGGCAAGCAAGAATTGGTTTACACCAATAATTCGCAAGACACACTCAACAAAGTATACTACCATTTATTCAATAATGCGTTTCAGCCTGGAAGCGAAATGGATGCTAGAATTCAAAGTATAAAAGATCCAGATGCTAGAATGGTAACTAAGGTAAAAGTTGGAGACAAAGAAATCAAAGAAAGCCGAATTAAAAATTTGGCACCTAACGAAATTGGTTATTTACGAATTTCTAATTTTATGCAAGATGGCGTTGCTGCTGTGACAAAAACGGTTGGAACTATTTTAGAAGTAACTTTGGCTAAGCCAATTTTGCCCAATTCAAAAACTACTTTTACTTTAGATTTTGACGGACAAGTTCCAGTTCAAATTCGTCGATCTGGCCGAAACAATGCTGAAGGTGTTGCTTTATCAATGGCGCAATGGTATCCTAAAATAGCCGAATTTGATTTTGAAGGTTGGCATGCCGATCCTTACATTGCCAGAGAATTTCACGGAGTTTGGTCTAACTTTGATGTGAAAATTACCATTGACAAAGATTTTGTTTTAGGAGGTACTGGTTATTTGCAAAATAAAAATGAAATAGGACACGGCTATCAGGATTCAGGAGTTGTTGTTACTACTCCAAAGAAAACTAAAACGTTGACTTGGCATTTTAACGCACCTATGGTACATGATTTTACTTGGGCAGCTGATAAGGATTATATTCACGATGTTGTAAAAGGACCTAACGGTGTTGACTTGCATTTTCTATATAAGAATAATCCAAAATTTATAGAAAACTGGAAAAATTTACAGCCGAAAACGGTGGAGTTGATGAAAATTTTTAATGAAACAGTTGGTAATTATCCATACAAGCAATATTCGGTAATTCAAGGAGGCGATGGTGGAATGGAATACGCAATGTGTACTTTGATTTTGGGTCAGGGAAGTTTTGAGGGATTGGTGGGAGTTACGGCTCATGAACTGGCACACTCATGGTTCCAACATGTGTTAGCTTCAAATGAATCAAAACATGGCTGGATGGACGAAGGGTTTACCTCTTTTTTAGATGATTACGGGACGAATGAAATTTCAGATTCAAAAGTGGAAAATCCTTTCCTAAATGCTTACAGAGGATATTTCTCTATGGTAAATTCAGGTAAAGAATTGCCTCAGGCCACGCATGCGGATCGTTTTGATGAAAATAGAGTTTACAGTATAACTTCCTATAGCAAAGGCGAGCTTTTCTTGACGCAGCTGATTTATTTGATAGGAAAAGAAAATCTATTAAAAACGTTAAAGAAATATTACAAAGACTTTCAGTTCAAGCATCCTACTCCAAATGATATTAAAAGATCAGCAGAAAGAGTTTCAGGCGCAAATTTAGATTGGTATTTAATGGATTGGACGCAAACCACAAATACAATTGATTACGGAATTAAAGAAGTTAAAGAAAATGCAAATCAAACAACAATAACTTTAGAAAGATTAGGTAGAATGCCAATGCCAATAGATTTATTAGTAGAATATACTGATGGAACAATGGAAAGTTTTTATATTCCGTTGCGAATGATGAGTTTTAAAAAAGAAAATACTAATCCAGCGGTAAAAAGAACAGTTTTGTCTGACTGGGCTTGGGCATTTCCAACAACAGAATTTTCAATTGCAAAGCCTAAAAATGCTATCAAGAAAATCACCATCGATCCAAGCGGATTGATGGCGGATGTAAAACCGGAGAATAATGTTTATAAACAATAAATCCCTTCGTAAATTTCAAATGCCCAATTATGAATATTACCTATAATGAGTCTGATAGATCTATCGAAATAAGAGATGGACTTAAAAGTTATGTTTTTCTGATCAAGTTTTTAATGTTTTTAAACTTAGGGAACTCCATTTTAAATTTATATGATTTAAGTACTGTGAATTTTGGATTTGTAAAAGTAATTTGGATGTTTTTAGGGGCTGTTTCTATGATTGTACTTTATAAATTTATAGTTAAAAAGTCAACCTTGGAAAATATACCAATTGATCAAATAAAAGGATTGAACGAACGCATTTTTTTAGGACGTAAAAAATACTTTTTAGAATTGAGCAATGGAAAGACGCGGGATTTGATCGAGGTCAAAACAGATGCTGATTTTAAGAAATTAAAGAAATTATTAAGCAAAGCAGGTATTCAGCTTTAAAATAAAAAGGGCGCAAAAAATTATTTTGCGCCCTTTTTTTATGGTAATAGAATATCTATTTTAATCATTTATTTAATCATCGCTAGTACAAGACAAGATGAAAAAAGGCAGTGACAATACTATTTTATTTATGTGTTTCATATTTACTGATTTTTTACATGGTTTCCCAACCGCATATTGTCAGTGATCGTAAAACTTAATTTCAACTAATCCATTTAGGCACAGCTATATGAGTTTGAACCCATTTGCCATTTTTCTTTTTATAAATAATAATCCTCGTGGCATATTCTAAAGGTGGAAATACGCTTCCATGAAAAAAGGTAAAAATGAGATATTCCTTGTTTTGATAATACATAGGCTGTGAAATATAAAAGTCTTCAAACACATACCCATACTCATTTAAACCAAAAAAGTA
>NZ_FQWF01000013.1 GCF_900129585.1 Flavobacterium micromati | reverse complement strand
CAACAAAAGCTACTACAATTGTCACGCTGGAAGCGTCTCAACAATATCGAGAAACTTTATCGAGACGCTTAAAGCGTGACAGAATAAAAGGATAATATAACTCGAGTCTTTATTACTGAAAACAATATTATTATATTCTGCTCGTATCAACAAAAGGTACTACAATTGTCACGCTGGAAGCGTCTCAACAACATCGAGCAACTTTATCGAGACGATTACAGCGTGACAAAATAAACAGGATAGTAGAATTCAAGTTTTTATTATTTGAAAACAATATTATTTTATTCTTTTCGTATCAACAAAAGGTACTACAATTGTCACGCTGGAAGCGTCTCAACAATATCGAGCAACTTTATCGAGAAACTTTATCGAGACGCTTAAATCTTGACAAAATAAAGGGATGATATCACTTGAGTCTCTAATATTTGAAAACAATATTATTTTATTCTGCTCGTAGCAACAAAAGCTACTACAATTGTCACGCTGGAAGCGTCTCAACAATATCGAGCAACTTTATCGAGACGCTTAAAGCGTGACAGAATAAAAGGATAATATAACTCGAGTCTTTACTATTTGGAAACAATATTATTTTATTCTGCTTTTATCAACAAAAGCTACTACAATTGTCACGCTGGAAGCGTCTCCACAATATCGAGAAACTTTATCGAGACGCTTACAGCGTGACAGAATAAAAGGATAATATAACTCGAGTCTTTATTACTGAAAACAATATTATTATATTCTGCTCGTATCAACAAAAGGTACTACAATTGTCACGCTTTAAGCGTCAACAATATCGGGCAACTTTATCGGGACGCTTTCAGCGTGACAGAATAAAAGGATAATATATCTCGAGTCTTTATTACTGAAAACAATATTATTATATTCTGCTCGTAGCAACAAAAGCTACTACAATTGTCGCGCTAGAAGCGTCTCAACAATATCGAGAAACTTTATCGAGACGCTTAAAGCGTGACAGAATAAAAGGATAATATAACTCGAGTCTTTACTATTTGGAAACAATATTATTTTATTCTGCTCGTAGCAACAAAAGCTACTACAATTGTCACGCTGGAAGCGTCTCAACAATATCGAGCAACTTTATCGGGACGCTTTCAGCGTGACAAAATAAAGGGATTATATAACTTGAATCTTTACTATTTGAAAACAATATTATTCTATTCTCCTTTTATCAACAAAAGGTACTACAATTGTCACGCTTTAAGCGTCAACAATATCGGGCAACTTTATCGGGACGCTTTCAGCGTGACAGAATAAAGGGCACAGCTCAAATAAATAGCACGATCGAAAATGATTTATTCAACTAAACTGAGCACTTTTTAAAACTAAACCTTAAACACTTTTTCAAGCTGAACACTGATCACTAAATTACTCCTCTTTCTTAATAACCTTCCTAGCAACTTCAATCTTAAACTTCTTTCCTTTCATTTTTTCGTCCTTAATTGCGTGCAATAAATCTTTTACCTTGTTGAATTTCACAGCGGCAAAAGAGATAAAATCTTTAACTTCAATCAGTCCTAAATCACCTTTTTCTAATTTTCCTTTTTGAGAAAAGAAACCAACAATATCAATTTTATTCAATTTATTTTTCTTTCCACCACTTATGTAAATGGTCTGAAAGTGAGGTGGTTTTGGTAACGTATTAGTATTTTCTACGTTAAAAACTTCCATTCCGTAATCTAAATAATCTGCTTTTTTCTCACTTTCATGAGTAATTATGTAAGCTGTTCCAGACGCTAGCATTCGAGCGGTGCGACCATTTCTATGCGTAAATTCATCCTCTTTTGAGGGTAAATGATAGTGGATCACGTGATTCATTTCAGGAATATCCAGACCACGAGCTGCAAGATCAGTTGTAATTAAATAACTTATACTTCCATTACGAAATTGTATTAGTGCCCGTTCTCGCTCGTCTTGATCCATTCCGCCATGATAATACGTAGCATAAATTCCTTTTTCGTTCAATGTATCACTAATGCGTTCTGCTGCATCGCGATGATTGCAAAAAACAATAGCCGATTCTGACTTCAAAGAACAAATCAAGTTGAACAAACTACCTATTTTATCTTTTTCCTTAGAAACTACCATTTTCATCGCAAGTTTTGACTCTTGCTCGTTTTCTGGTATAAAGTCAAGAATTGTTGGATTCACAACTCTTGTATACCTTGGAATCTCAATATCGGAGGTGGCTGAAACCAGAACACGTTTATTTAATTTGGATAATTTACCAATGATAAATGACATTTGTTCGTGGAAACCTAATTGCAGTGATTTATCAAATTCATCCAAAATTAATGTTTGAATCTTATCTACACGAAAAGTTCCTCTGTCAATGTGATCTGCAATTCGGCCTGGCGTTCCGATTAAAACTGCAGGTGGATTACTTAAATTTTTAATTTCGGTATCTATAGAATGTCCGCCGTAACAAACATTTACTTTATAATCAGTTCCCATTTTTTTCCAAACTTGCTCAATTTGCAATCCTAATTCACGAGATGGAACTAGAATCAAACATTGAACAGAAAGTATTTCAGGTTGCAACATTTCTAAAATAGGTAACAAAAAAGCGAGTGTTTTCCCCGAGCCCGTTGGCGAAAGCAATAAAATGTTACTATCATTTAAAATTGCATCTTGGGCAACTTCTTGCATTTCGTTTAGGCTTTCAATGCCTAAATTCAAAAGTATATTGTTGGAATGGTGTTTCTTATTCATTTTATTAATTTGTGCAAAGGTAATTTTAAATTTTAAAGTTTTCTTTTTTTAAAGTACAGCTTTGTTAATCATGGATCATTGCGATAGTATTTTAAAAAATACTAAATTTGAAATTGAACTAAAATTTAAATTATGAGATTTTTTACCTTTCTTTTTTTACTTATTTCGGTTACTTTATTGGCACAAAAAACTACCAAATACGATACTTTTTTTGAAAAAGGAAATGGAAATCAATCTGCTGATTATTATCAAACTATTGATTATTACAAGCTCTTAGCTAAAGATTTTCCAACAATTATAATTCAAGAAATGGGACTTACCGATAGCGGAGAACCATTACATATAGTTATTTTCAATTCTGATAAACAATTTAATTTTGGAGACATCCAGAAAAATAAAGCGGTAGTTTTACTCAATAATGGCATTCATGCTGGCGAACCAGATGGTATTGACGCCAGCATGCAATTGTTTAGAGATTTGGCTTTAAGCCGAATTACAGTTCCAAAAAATACAGTTGTTGTCTGTATTCCAGTTTATAATGTAGGAGGATATTTGAATCGAAATTCCACTTCCAGAGCCAATCAAGATGGACCTGAAATTTATGGATTTAGAGGAAATGCTAGAAACTTCGATTTAAATCGCGACTTCATCAAATCAGATACTAGAAACACAAAAAGTTTTGTAGAAATATTCCATAAAATAAATCCTGACGTTTTTATTGACAATCACGTAAGCAATGGAGCCGATTATCAATATAAATTAACTTACATCATGACGCAACACAATAAATTAGGAACTGTTTTAGGTGATTTTTTGAATACTGAAATGATGCCAGAATTAGTAAAAGATCTCCAAAAAAAGAATATCGAAACTACACCTTATGTCAATGCTTTTGCAGACACACCTGACAAAGGTTTTGCACAGTTTTTTGAGAGTCCGAGATATGCAACAGGTTACACCTCATTATTCAATACCATTGGGTTTGTGGTGGAAACTCACATGTTAAAAAAATATGAAGACCGAGTTAAAGTTACTTACGAATATATGCGGTCAGCAATTGATTTTACCGACGTAAATTATTTAAAAATCAAGCAATTGCGACTTAAAAACGAGGAACAATATAAACCTCAAAAATCGTACACTATAAAATGGGAAATTGATACTACAAAAACAATTCCTTTTTCCTTTTTAGGATATGAAGCTAGCTATAAAAAGAGTGATGTAACCACAGGAAATCGCTTATTTTACAACCGTACCAAACCATATAAAAAAGAAGTCCCTTTTAGCAAAGAATACAAATCTGTAAAAGAAATTGTAATACCCACAGCGTATGTTATATCACGAGGATTTTGGCCTGTTATTGAGTTATTAAAAAGTAACGGAGTGCAAATGCAAGAACTAAAAAGAGATACTCTAATCGAGGTAGAAAGTTACCGAATTGCAGATTTTAATACGGTAAATTCTACGTATGAAGGGCATTATTTGCATCGAAATACAACTGTAACAACTCAAATCAAAAAGCTTGCTTTCGCCAAAGGAGATTATATTATTTCAACAGCACAAAAAGGTATTAAATATTTATTGGAAACATTAGAACCAGAGGGAATTGATTCATTTTTTAATTGGAATTTTTTTGATACTATTCTGCAACAAAAAGAAGGCTATTCTAACTATGTTTTCGAAGATACGGCAACTCAAATTTTGAAAGATAATCCAAATCTGAAATCTGAATTTGATACTAAAAAGCAAAGTGATGCCAACTTTTTAAAAAGTCCAGAAGCACAATTGGACTGGATTTACAAACATTCTGCTTATTATGAAAAAGCTCATTTACAATATCCAGTATATCGCATTTTAAAATAAAGGAACGTAATTTTTCTATTTTAATTTTAATAAAATAATAATTAGGATATAATACTAAGAGTAAAAAAATCAAACACAGATTTCATTAATTTGCACAGATTCGTTGTAAATTCGTGAAATCTGTGTTTAACTTTCAGGGACAATTGTCGAAGTAAATAAATTAAAATTTATTCTCCTCCTCAAATAATAATTTGATGTTTTCGTAAGAGTTTTTTAGTGCTTCTTTAATTTGCTCTGGATTGAGCCAAGCTACTTTTTCTATACCTTCTTCGATTTGACCTTTTGGAGTGCCTTCAAAGTCGGATTGCATTTCGTACCAATGTGTTATTTTTAACTTGTACTTGCTATTTCTCCTAAAAACATGATACGTCTTTTGAAGCTTATGTGAAATGGACAAACCATTTACGCCTGTCTCCTCCTCTACTTCACGCATTGCGGTGTCTTCTAGTTCCTCTCCTTTTTCAATACCGCCTTTTGGCAAATCCCATTTGCCATTTCGAAATATAAATAAAACCTCCCCTTTTTTATTATAAACTAAACCTCCTCCTGCTTTGCAAACACTGATTTTTGATTTCAATGTCTTCATAATCAAGCTTTCATCTGGATGATATAAATAAGCTTTCTGGATTTTATTTTGAAATATTTTTACTATAAGTTGCTCTATGTCAATACTTTCTAATAGAAATAATTGAAAATCTGTCTCTTTAGAGATGTGATTTGTTAAAAAAAGTGGCTTGTCGTTAACAAAAACTTTATACATTTGTATTATGATTTTTAATAAAGATACAGCCGAAAAAACAGCCGAATTCCTTTTGCAAATAAATGCAATTAAATTGAATCCAAGAAATCCTTTTACATGGGCTTCGGGATGGAAATCTCCTATTTATTGTGACAACCGATTAATTCTCTCATTTCCAGCCGTGAGAAACTATGTCCGAGATGAATTTTCGAAAAATATAGAAAAGAACTTTGGCAAGCCTGATGTTATTGCCGGCGTTGCTACTGGAGCGATAGGAATAGGAATGTTAGTTGCTGAAAGTATGGGGTTGCCGTTCGTATACGTGCGGCCTGAACCTAAAAAACACGGGAGACAAAATCAAGTAGAAGGTTTTTTACAAAAAGGGCAAAATGTAGTTGTTGTCGAAGATTTAATTAGTACAGGAAACAGCAGTTTACTTGCCGTGGAGGCACTTCGTGAAGCTGGCGCTAATGTTAAAGGTATGGCTGCCATATTTACTTACGGGTTTAATGTCTCAGAGGAAAATTTTAAAGCTGCAAAACTGGATTTATATACATTAAGTAATTATCAAAATTTATTGAATTTGGCTGTGGCCAAAAGATATATCACCGATGATGAAGAACAAACATTACGAGAATGGAATATGAGTCCGTCCACTTGGACAACTGAAGTTTAATAATAAAAAATAAAAATAATGAACTTAGAAAGTCCTAAAGTTACCGTTGAAAAATCAGCCCTCGAATTATTTAATTCACTCAGTGATGTTAGAAATTTTGAAAAATTAATGCCTGAAAATATAGCTAAATTTGAGGTTATCGGTGATGATGCCTTCATTTTTGGATTAAAAGGAATGCCAGAAATAAAATTAAAAATGAAGGAAAAAATTGCTCCAACTACAATTATTTTAGGTGCAGCTAGTGATAAACTTCCATTTACATTGGTAGCTAATATTGAATCTCTTTCTGATAATTCAAGCGCTGTGAGACTTGATTTTGAAGGTGAATTCAACGCTATGATGGCTATGATGATTAAAGGACCTATTGGAAAATTCATAGAAACTTTAGCAAATAACATGCATAAATTGTAGTTGTAAAAATATTTCACTTTATAAAACATAGAGAAAAGATTTACGTTCAAGCGACTTCTTTTCTCTATTTTTTTAAAATTTACCGAGAAAAGATTCAAAATTAAAACTCTTTATTTTCTACTTTCTATACTTCATACTTGCTTTAATAGAGCATCTGCACTTCTTTAATATCAAATTCTACAATTGAATCGTCCTCCAGCAAAATTTGTAATTTTCCGATCGAAGAAACTCCTTGAATAATTCCCATAAATTTAATATTATTTTGATTTGAAAAAGGCATAGGAACGTCTATTTTAAACAAATAGTTGCGATATTTAGAATTGCAAATGGATGGTGTATTCTGACTTAATAAAATATTTTTCTCTATTGTATTCCCAATCGATGCCAAAAGCTGATCACGATCGAAGTTAGTATCGCAAATAACTTTTAAAGACGAAGCTCGCGGTAGATTATTGAAATTAGTTTGATTAACATTGAGACCTAAACCCACGACAGAATTAATTGATCCGTCACTTTTAATGCTATTTTCAATCAAAATGCCACCAATTTTTTTATTATATGACATTATGTCGTTCGGCCATTTTATACTAAGATTAGGAATATTGAGAGATTCTAAAACTTCTATAACCGATACTGAAATAACGATATTGAGGTCGAAAATTTGACTAATATTGACGATAAAGCCCTTAACCAAAATACTCATCATAAGGTTTTTACCAACCTCAGAAGCCCAAACAGCGCCCATTTGACCTTTACCCTGTGTCTGGCAATTGGTACTGACTATTGTGAAATTTTCAAGATCTTTTTTACTAGACAAACCTTTTAGGAACTCATTTGTGGAATCTATGGCATCGAGTTTGATTACTTTCATTTTACGTTTTTTGTGAACAGAATTTAATATTATGTTAAGGTTCAAAAATAATGACAAAAAATGGTAACTTTACAAACTTATATAAAATAATTCATGGCGAAAAAGACTATAAATAACGACATCCTATTAGCAAACATAATTAATGGAATCGAAGAAGTAAAAGGAAATGATGTTACCATACTAGATTTAAGAGAAATAGATACAGCTGTTTGCGACTATTTTATCATTTGTAACGGAAATTCAAATACTCAAGTTAATGCCATCGTAAATTCAATCCAGAAAACAGTTTCAAAAGAATTGAAAGACAAGCCCTGGCATGTTGAAGGAAGTGATAATGCTGAATGGGTGTTAATGGACTATGTAAATATTGTGGTTCATGTATTTCAAAAACACATTAGAGAATACTACAACATCGAAAATCTATGGGGCGATGCTAAAATAACCACCATCGAAAACAAATACTAAAGACATATAATCCGTAGTAATGGCTAAAGAAAAAAATCCTAATCCGAATAAGTTTAAAGTAAGTCCGTGGTTAATTTATACTGCAATTTTATTAATTTTTTTATTCATCAGTTTTGTAACAGGCGGTTCTAGTTTAAATGAACCAGGGCAGTTAACTTCTTCAAAATTCAATGACTTTTTGGCAAAAGGTCAAATAGAAAAAGTTATCGTATATAATAAGACAGAAGCCGAAGTATTCCTGAATGCCGCAGCTTTAAAAGATGCTTCTCACAAGAAAGTGTCAAAAGATGTTTTTGATAGACCTAATAAAGGACCTCATTACACATTTGACATCGGTAATGATCAAATATTCCAGAACAAACTCGAGAAAGCTGTAAAAGAAGGGAAGTTAAAAGACTTTAATTTCTTACCAAAAAACAATTGGTCGGATATTTTAATAAGTTTATTACCTATCATCATTATCATTGCGGTTTGGATCTTCATTATGAGAAAAATGTCAGGTGGTGGTGCAGGTGGAGGTGGTCAAATTTTTAATATTGGAAAATCAAAAGCGAAACTTTTTGATGAAAAAACAGATATTAAATCAACGTTTAAAGATGTAGCTGGGTTAGAAGGAGCAAAAGAAGAGATACAAGAAATTGTTGAATTTTTAAAAAACCCTGAGAAATATACAAATCTAGGCGGTAAAATTCCGAAGGGAGCTTTACTTGTAGGTCCTCCAGGAACAGGAAAAACATTATTGGCGAAAGCCGTAGCCGGAGAAGCGCAGGTGCCTTTCTTCTCGCTATCTGGTTCTGATTTTGTTGAAATGTTTGTAGGAGTTGGTGCATCTCGGGTTCGAGATTTATTCAAGCAAGCAAAAGAAAAATCTCCAGCAATCATTTTTATTGACGAAATTGACGCAGTAGGAAGAGCTAGAGGAAAAAGCAACATGTCTGGTGGAAACGACGAACGCGAAAATACTTTGAACCAATTACTAACAGAAATGGATGGTTTTGGAACAAATTCAAATGTAATTGTGCTAGCAGCAACTAACAGAGCTGATGTGCTTGACAAAGCATTAATGCGTGCTGGCCGTTTTGACAGACAAATTTTCGTTGATTTACCAGATATTAGAGAAAGAGCTGAAATCTTTCAGGTTCACTTAGCACCTATCAAAAAAGTGGAAGGTCTTGATCTAGATTTCCTAGCAAAACAAACTCCAGGTTTCTCTGGCGCTGATATTGCAAACGTATGTAATGAAGCTGCATTAATTGCTGCTCGTCATAATAAAACTGCTGTTGATAGACAAGATTTCCTTGATGCTGTTGATAGAATAATAGGTGGTCTCGAAAAGAAAAATAAAATAATCACTCCTGACGAAAAAAGAGCAATTGCAATTCATGAAGCTGGACACGCAACTGTTAGTTGGATGCTAGAACATGCTGCTCCTCTTATTAAAGTGACAATTGTTCCGCGCGGCCAAAGTTTAGGCGCAGCGTGGTACTTGCCAGAAGAAAGACAGATTGTGAGAACAGATCAAATGCTTGATGAAATGTGCGCAACAATGGGCGGACGAGCTGCTGAAAAAGTAACATTTGATAGAATATCGACAGGCGCGTTAAGTGATTTAGAAAAAGTAACCAAGCAGGCACGTGCAATGGTAACTATATACGGTTTAAACGATAAAATAGGAAATGTTACTTATTACGATTCATCAGGACAGGGGGATTATAATTTTTCAAAACCATATTCTGATGAAACCGCGAAAGTTATTGATGCCGAAATCTCTGCTTTGATTGAAGGTCAATATGAAAGAGCCATAAATATCTTGGAACAAAATAAAGATAAGTTAAACCAGCTCGCCGACATTTTAATCGAAAAAGAAGTAATCTTTAAAGATGATTTAGAAGCTATATTCGGAAAAAGAACATTTGATAAAAATCTAGGTGCAGTAGTATCATAAATTACATCATTTCTCAATTTTTTAAAAATCTTAATTCAAAAACCAATTTTGAGTTAAGATTTTTTTATCTTTGAACGTTTTGAAATATTAATACAGTACATTAAAAGCATATGAGTCTTTTTAGAAAATTTTTTGGGTCTAGTAATTTATCTTCCGATGAAGAAAAAGAAACTGAATTCAGTAAACCTTTTACCGAAAATACTACCGCTATAGATGAACTTTTTATTCATAACTTTAAAAAAAATGGTGGCAAGTTTTTATATTGTGAAAATTACGAAGAGGTAAAAGAACAATTTGAAAATATATTAGAAGAAAACGATTGGTTTGAGAGTGAAGTTTTATGTTACGATCCAGCTTTAGTTAGCATGCTAGATGACAATAAACTAACCTACAACAATCCCAAAAACCCTAAATTCGTCCTTGCAAGTTGTGAAAATTTAATAGCTGATGAAGGTTCGATTTTATTTTCGTCAAAGCAGATAAAACAACATAAACCGAACGAATTGCCAGAAAACATTATCGTTGTAGCCAAAACAAGCCAAATCATCGGAGAAAAAACAGACGGCTTAAGCGCCATAAAAAGAAAATATATTACAGATTATCCCACTAATATCACGACTATAAAATACTTTCGAAAAGTTAAAGAAGAAGACTTTACTCAATACGGAAGTTCAGCAAAAAATCTTTATTTACTCCTTGTAGAAGATCTTTAAAATGAATGAAACTCTAAAACGAGGTATATCAGGAGCTGTTTATATTGTATTATTACTTGTTTCTATTTTATACTCCACTGAAACCTTTTTCATTTTATTTGGAATTTTTCTACTAATTGCAATTTATGAATTTTGCAATTTAGTCGATTTAAAAAAAGCATTTCCATTATTTATTGGATTTTTGATTTACACTTCAGTAACATTAATCAGCAGTTACAATAACATCACGATCGAAAGAATAAACAAAATATTTAATGCTAATGTTGCTATTAATATTAACATCCAGCAACTGAACATTGTACTATTAGTTATTTCATTAGTAGTGTCAATAAAATGTATTCTATTTTTATTTTACGATAGTATTCAGAAGATAAGTACATCATCCAAATACCTTTATTTAATAGGATATATCATTTTACCATTTGTGTTTATAACAAAAATATCATTTGGTATAAATGATTATAATCCAAAAATTATAATAGGACTGTTTATTTTGGTTTGGACAAATGATACATTTGCTTATATCGTAGGCAAATCAATAGGACGAACAAAACTTTTCGAAAAAATATCACCTAAAAAAACAATCGAAGGACTTGTAGGCGGAATCGTATTCGCTGTTATAGCCGGTTATTTAATCTCTAAGTATTATATTAAAGCAAATCCTCAATTTAGCGAAAGATCCATTTTAATTTGGACATCAATTGCTGTAATTACTGGAATCGCTGGAACTATTGGCGATTTAATAGAATCTAAATTTAAGCGAATAGCAGGTGTTAAAGATAGCGGAAGTATAATGCCTGGTCACGGAGGCATACTAGATCGTTTAGATAGTGTTATATTTGTGGCACCAATTATTTTTTTGTTTTACCAAATTTTAAATTATGTTTCATAAAGAAGGAACCCAATCAATTTTATTAGGCAGTATTTTTACCGCTGTTGTTTTACTATTATCAGATTATTTAATTGACCAATATTGGTTAAAAATAGGTGTACAGATAGCAACCTTACTGCTATTAATAATCATTTTACAGTTTTTTAGAAATCCTAAAAGAAATGTTATAAGCGATGAAAACATAATTCTTGCACCTGTTGATGGCAAAGTAGTAGTTATTGAAGAGGTATTTGAAGGAGAGTATTTTAAAGATAAACGTTTGCAAATATCTATTTTCATGTCGCCTATAAATGTGCATGTTACACGTTACGGCTTGAGTGGTCTTGTAAAATTTAGTAAATATCATCCCGGTAAATTTTTAGTAGCTTGGCACCCAAAGGCAAGTGAGGAAAATGAACGCACTACGATTGTGATCGAAAATGAAACGTTTGGTGAAGTGCTATATCGTCAAATTGCTGGAGCACTAGCGAGACGTATCGTAAACTACGCTCAGGAAGGAATGCAAGTAATTCAGGGAACTGACGCTGGCTTTATAAAATTTGGTTCTAGAGTTGATATTTTTTTACCATTAGGAACAACTATAAATGTATCCTTGAATGACAAAGCAGTTGGAGGAAAAACTGTTATCGCTACTAAATTATAATGATTGAACTAGATTTAGATACCCGATTTGCGGCGGCTGTGGAAATAGCATCGGCAATGACGCAAGCTTCTTTACCTCAAGATGTGCAGCTCAGACTGTACGCTTTGTACAAGCAAGCCACAAGGGGAACTTTAGATCTAAAGCAAAATTCATCATTCCATTTACGCGATGCTTTTAAAACTAATGCCTGGATGCAAATTAGCCACCTTTCTATTGATGAAGCCAAAGAAAATTATATCGCAATGATTCATTCACTGTAAAAAACATTTTTTCTGAAATGAGTTTATTTTCGGTTTTATTGTGAATTCTAACAATGCTGCATAAATTATCGATTACTCTAAATTAAAAAAAGCACAATATGAAAAGAATAAAATTTTTAGCAGTTGTTTTCTATTTCATACTTATTTTGCAATCTTGTAATAATAATAAATTAATTGAAGTAGTTGAAGTTCCGTTGCCAACGGTCGTAGAGCAAAAGGTAGTCGTTGGATCCCCTGATGATATACAAGCTTTTGAAGGATCATTTCAGCTTGATAAATTGGGATACGCTTATAATGCACTAACGCCTAATATATCAGCTGCTACTTTAGAGTTGCATTATTCCAAACACTATTTGTCATACACTAACAATCTCAATAAAGCAATAGTAGGCACGCCGCTTGAAAATTTAACAATAGAAGAAGTTTTAGCCAAATTAGATCCAAATAATGAGATAATGCGAAATAACGCTGGTGGATTTTATAACCATTCTTTGTATTGGAAGTGTATGACTCAAAAAGGAGGAGGCGAACCACAAAATGCTCTAGCTGAGGCTATAATTCGAGATTTTGGTTCTTATGGAATATTCGCTTCGTTGTTTAAAGAAGAAGCTTCCAATCAATTTGGTTCTGGTTGGGCGTGGCTAATTCTCGATCGAACTGGGAAACTTCAAGTTACTGTTACTCCAAATCAAGATAATCCATTGATGCGAAATGCTCCCGTTGCTGGAACTCCAATTTTAGCATTAGACCTCTGGGAACACGCTTATTATTTAGATTACCAAAATAAAAGAGGTAGTTACATCGATGCTTTTTTCAAAATTATCAATTGGAAAAAAGTGGAAGAAAATTATGAAAGTGCTCTAAAAAAATAATTTGAATTACAAAATAAAAAAAGTGATAGTACAAAAACTGTAATATCACTTTTTTATTAAAACCAACAATGAACATTTCTTCAAATCAATTTACCTCTAATTGATAAATGAACGACTCCGAAGGTTCAATTTTTATTTTTGCTTTTCCCTCGCCATTTAAAACCTCGAGCTTTACCGAATTATTTTTATAAATTTGATCTGTTAAAGTATAGGTTCCATCTTTTAAGTTCCATTGCGTTATAATATCAGATGGAATTTTTAATTCAAATACGCTAACTGTCAACCAAGAAAAGTTAGTAACTACAATTAATTTTTGATCATTAGACCAGCGCGTAAAAGCATATATTCCGGCATCATAAGCTTTAGTTGACTGCTGATTGATGGTTTGAATTTCCTGGTATTTCCCCATTAATGCTGAACTATTAATTGAAAAATTCAGCAATTTTTTGTAAAAATTACGGAGCTCTTTTTCATCATGAGTTAATTGTCCACCATCAAATTTTCCACCATTCATCCAGCGCTGATGGTTTGGCACTCCCATGTAATCAAAAATAGATGTTCTGGACTGCAATCCAAAACCAGCATTTTCATTTCCAGCCTCCCCTACTTCTTGACCAAAGTAAACCATCGTAGGCGATGTACCAATTGTTATGGAGTACACCATTAATGGTTTCCCTTTTTGTAGGGTTCCAGCAAATTGCGCACTTGCTAATCGCTGTTCGTCATGGTTATCCAAAAAATGGAGCATATTATGCTCTATATCTTCCAGCCCTTTTTGAATATTTGTTAAATCATTTGGTGCCGATTTTCCTTGAATAATTTCTTTTAGTTTATCATACGTTTCCACTTTGTCATACAAATAATCCATTTTTCCCAATTGAATGTAGTTTCGATATTCTTTCGGATTGTACACTTCTGCGAGTAAAAAAGCATCTGGATTATTTACCTTGATTGCAGAGTTCATATAACTCCAAAATTCAACGGGAACCATTTCGGCCATGTCAAAACGGAAACCATCAACTCCTTTTGCTGTCCAATACAAAGCAATATCTCTAAATTTTACCCATGAATTAGGAACATCCCTATTTTTCCAAAAATCGAAATGCTCTTGATAGGATTTTGTTTCAGAACCAGCAGGTAGTTCAGGAAAATCTTTGAATCCATCCGGACGAATTCCGTAATTAACTTTTATTGTTTCATACCAATCATTCTTATCTGGTTTTGCCATACGCGAACCATTACCGGTCCATTTGGCAGGAATTTCTACAAATTTACCATCAATCAAAGAATTTTTCTCGCCATTAAGTGGCACAACACCGTCTGGAATTTCAAATTGCGTTTTAGGAATATAATAAAAGTTGTTGTCTCTTTTATATTCGACTGTTGTGTCAACATCAGCGCCAAAATCTTTTATTCCACTAGGATTACTCTTGCCTTCATATTTACGAGCGATATGATTAGGAACAATATCAATAAGCATTTTCATTCCCGCCTTGTGCGTTCTATTAATCAAAGCTTCAAATTCCTGCAAACGGTCTGCTGGATTAACTGCTAAATCAGGATTTACGTTGTAATAATCTTTTACCGCATAAGGAGAGCCAGCTCGGCCTTTGATAACTTCGGGATCATCGTTTGAAATTCCTATTGCAGTGTAATCTCTCACTAACGCATGATGCGGCACTCCAGTGTACCAAATGTATGTTACACCTAAATCTTTAATTTCCTTCAAAGCTAAATCTGTAAAGTCATTGAATTTCCCCACTCCATTTTCTTCGATTGTTCCCCAAGGTTTATTGGTGGTGTTTTTATTGCCAAACAATCGGGTAAAAACTTGGTAAACTACTTCTTTTTTAGTGGAAACCAACTCTTTTTTTTCTTCATTCATTTTTGGTTGCGTCGTTTTACAAGCTGAAGCTAAAATTAGCAAACTCAGACTTACTGCTGTTGTTGTTTTTTTAATCATTATAATTATTTAAGATAATTTTTTAAGTATTAGAGATGCATTAACATCAATGCACTAACCACTTTTTAAAATTACTGCAATTTTATTAAATGAACTTCGCCATTTATAAAATTAAAAAAAATCTAATTTGGCTAGTACAACTACAACGAAGGAGTAATAGTATTTGTTAATAACTTTAAATTTGCTAATTTTTGTTCTGATTGGCAAGAACTATGAAGCGCTGTAGTAAACAAGATCATTTAAGTGTAGATTAGTTTTTGCATTTAGATTATGCAACGGATGACGCACCCAACCTTGTAAATCTAATTACTTTTTTACGGTAAATTCAAAAAAAAAAAAACGGTAAGTCTACACTTTTAATGATAAAACTTAGGACCTAAAAAGTCTTATTTTAGAATAATATCGCATAAATTTATCTTTTCTGGTATTTCTTAAATGGATTAGAAGACATTGTTATCTTTTTTATTTACTTAGCCATTATTTTACTCCGTTATAAATAAACCTTAATATAGATTAGGATTGTATGCTTTTTCATAAATTTGTCAAAAAATAAACCCATTGAAGAAATCGCTCTTTTTCGTTTGTTGTTGCTTCTTGTTACTGCTTTCACAAGTAGTTTTGGCACAAGCCCCGAAAAAAATTATTGTAGAAAATTCTGATTTTGCTGATGTGAATCAAGTTGAGATTCCTGATGCATTATTGTTGATAGGAAATGTTCGTGTAAATCACGACGGAATTGTAATGACTTGTAATAAAGCGTATTATTTCCAAAAAGAAAATTACATAAAAGCTTTTGGAAATGTGCAAATGGTTCAAGGTGATACTTTGTTTTTAAATAGCAAATACGCAGAATATAATGGAAATTTAAAAAAAGCTTATGCTTCTGGAGATGCGGTAATGAGTTCTCCCGATGCGACACTAGAAACAGAAATTATCAATTTTGACAGAAACGCACAGGAAGTTTTCTATGATACTCCCGGAACTATCGTTAATAAAGACAATATTTTAAAAAGTAACGCTGGTAGATATTACGCAAATGAAAAGAAATTTAAATTCCTGACAGCTGTTACAATTACAAATCCAACGTATGTTATCAAATCAAATCATCTTGATTATTACAGTAATTCTGGGCATTCATACCTTTTTGGACCATCAACAATTACTAGCAAAACCAATTATATTTATACTGAAAAAGGATTTTACGACACTAAAAAAAATCTGGCTCATTTCCTGACCAAATCATTTATCAAATATGATGATCGTGTGATTCGGGGTGATAGTTTATATTATGATCGAAATAAAGAATTTGCATCGGCTACCAGAAATGTAAAAATTACTGATTCAGTCAATCGCGGGATTATAAAAGGTCATTATGCCGAGTTGTACAAAAAATTAGATTCGGTTTTTGTTACTAAAAGAGCATTGGCTGTAAACTTTGTCGAAAATGACTCGGTTTACATACATGGAAAAAAATTAATGGTAACTGGAAAAGAAGGTGAAAGAATAATTAGAGCTTTTAATAATGTGCGATTTTTTAAAAAAGATATGAGCGGAAAATGTGATTCAATTCATTCTAGTTCGAAAATTTCTTTGACAAAAATGATTGGTAATCCCATACTTTGGAATGGAAAAAGTCAAATAACTGGTGATCTCATGCATCTTATAGGAAACAATACAACTCAAAAATTAGATTCACTGAAGGTACTCAATAATACCTTTATTGTATCACAGGATACTATTGGAACAGGTTACAACCAAGTTAAAGGTCAAAATCTATATGGAAAATTTGAAGACGGAAAATTGCGGGATGTTGACATTATTAAAAATGCCGAAGTTATTTATTACATGCGAAATGATGCACAAGAGCTTATTGGTATCAATAAAAATGTAAGTAGTAAAATCAATCTTCTGTTGGATAAAAATGAAATTGAAACCATCACTTTCTTTCAACAAGTGGATGGAGATATTTATCCAGAAAGCGAGTTGCCTGAAAATGCTCGTAAATTAAGAGGATTATTATGGCGAGGAGAGGAACAAATTAAATCTAAAGATGACATTTTTCCTGCCGAAGAGAATGGAGAAAATGCAACAGAAGTTAAGGAAACCAAAGCCGCTATAGCAAAAGAAGAAGTTCCAATGAAAATTAGAAAGGAAACTTTGAACTACGACAAAAAACAAAAACCACTTCCAGCCAAAACTGGAAAAGTAAAATAACTTAAAAAACAATAGTTTTGAAAACTGATTTTTTAAAATATCAAGCGCAAACTTCACCATATCCATTAGGTATGGAAGTTTCCCATGCTGTGGGATCTTATATTTATGATACTAATAATAAAAAATACTTAGATTTTGTGGCAGGAGTTTCAGCTTGCTCACTTGGACACCAACATCCACGGGTGAATCAAGCAATAAAGGATCAACTTGATAAATATTCACACGTAATGGTTTATGGTGAATATTCGCAAAGTCCAGCAGTAGAATATTGTAAATTATTAGCTTCACTCCTACCGCCAGCGTTAGACAAAACTTATCTCGTCAATTCAGGAACTGAGGCAATTGAAGGGGCTTTAAAACTCGCAAGACGAACCACAGGACGAAGCCAACTAATTTCTTGTCATAACGCATACCACGGAAATACGATGGGATCAATGAGCGTAATGGGATTCGAGGAGCGCAAACAAGTATTTCGTCCACTGATTCCTGACGTTGATTTTATAACTTTCAATAATGAAGATGACTTACAAAAAATAACAACAAAAACAGCAGGAATTATTCTAGAAACCATTCAAGGAGGAGCAGGATTTATTCAGCCACACAATGATTTTCTAAAAAAAGTACGTCAGCGATGTGATGAAGTTGGAGCCATGATGATTCTCGACGAAATCCAACCCGGTTTTGGAAGAACAGGAAAACTTTTTGGATTTCAAAATTATGATGTTGTCCCAGATATTCTTGTAATGGGTAAAGGAATGGGCGGTGGAATGCCGGTGGGAGCCTTTACTGCTTCATCAGAAAGAATGGATTTACTAAGTGATAATCCTAAATTAGGACATATAACAACCTTTGGAGGTCATCCTGTCATTGCGTCAGCGTGCTTAGCAACTTTGAAGGAAATTACAGAGACCAACCTGATGCCCGAAGCAATAGAGAAAGAAAAGTTGTTTAGATCGCTTCTGGTACATCCTTTGATAGAGGAGATACGAGGTAAAGGATTAATGCTTGCCGCAATGACAAAAAGTGCTGATATTACTAACGAAGTAGTGCTGAAATGTCAAGAAAAAGGACTTATTTTATTCTGGTTGCTTTTTGAAGGAACAGCAATTCGAATCACGCCGCCGCTAACTATTTCACAGCAAGAAATACGAGAAGGTTGTAAAATAATTCTTGAAGTTATGGACGAAATAACTTTAAATCATTAATTTTATTTGGAGCTAATCCGGCTATTTGTTACAATCTTTTACATCCGCCGCGGCGAACATAAAAGGATTTCCACTTCTATCCGGGCTAGTGATTCACGTTAATAACATATTTTTAGGTTAATTTGAACATCCTGCAGAACAGCAAATTTGAATTTGTTAATTAAATTGTTCACAAGAATAAACTTATTAGCTCATACAAAGCTTAAGGATGTCTAATTTTAGGTAGGCGAAATTAAAAAAAATAGTATGCAATTAAGCAACGAAGAAGAAGACTACAACTTATCCCTGTCCAAATTTGAGTCGATGTTGAAAACCAACAAAGTACTCTTTTTTGATTCTGAAGAATTTGAAGAAATTATTCTTCATTATCTAGATATGGGTAAATCCGCTTTAGCGAAAAAAGCACTCAAATTAGCACTAGATCAGCACCCTAAATCAACAGGACTAAAATTAGTCCAAGTGGAGATGTTAGTTTATGATGACAAATTGGAGCTTGCCGAAAAATTATTAAATGAATTATACGCAATAGAACCAACTAACGAAGAAATATACATTCAAAAAGCAAATATTTATTCTAAAAGAGATCAACACGAAAAAGCAGTGGAACTTTTAAAAATAGCTTTAAAATATACTGATGATTACGCTGATGTCTATAATTTAATAGGAATGGAATACCTGTTTATGGATAATTTTGAGTTAGCGAAAAACAATTTCATCAAATGTTTAGAAGAAGATTTGGAAGACCAATCTGCTTTGTACAACATTGTTTATTGTTTCGAATTTTTAGATCAAAATCAAGATGCTATCGTTTACTTGAATCAATATATAGACAAAAATCCATATAGTGAAATTGCTTGGCATCAAGTGGGACGCTTGCATTATAGCGAAAAAGAATATAAAAATGCCATTAAAGCATTTGATTATGCTACTTTAATTGATGACGAATTTCTAGGTGCTTTTATGGAAAAAGCAAAAGCATTTGAACGCTTAAAAAAACACAAAGAAGCAATTGAAAGCTACGAAAGAACAATAGAATTAGATGACGCTACTTCGTATGCATTACTTCGCATTGGAAAATGTCATGAAAAGCTAGGCAACAAGGTTCAAGCCTTGAAATATTTCAATCAAACGGTTCACGAAGATCCACTTTTAGACAAAGGTTGGATTGCAATCACTGATTTTTATGTTCGTCAAAAAAATTATCAGAAAGCTCTTTTTTATGTCAATAAAGCATTAGCAATTGACAATCATAATAAGATGTATTGGAAAAGATTTGCTTCTATCAATAAATACATGAATTTCTTTGAAGAGGCGGAATTTGGCTATCGAAAAGCCGTTGAATTTGGTGATCATTCATTAGAAACATGGTTGTTTTGGGTTGATATTTTGCAGTATTTGGGCGAATTTGAAAGTGCGATTCAAACGTTGTTGCAAGCATCTGAATATTTTCCTGAAGAAAACGAAATTGAATATCGTTTAGCTGGACTTTATTTCATGTTAACTGATGGAACTAAGGCAAAATTTCATCTTAGCAATGCAATGAGACTGAATGTTGAAAACATTAAATTGTTAGAAGAATTATTTCCTGTAGTTTGGACAAAGAAAATGGTTCAAAATTACATTGCAAAATATAAAAATTCATAATGATTGATACAGTTCGAAAACGTTTTGGTTTATTAGGCAGAAATATTAGCTATTCGTTTTCGAAAGGTTATTTTACAGATAAATTTATTAATGAAAATTTTGAAGGCTGCACATATGAAAATTTCGATATTGCCGAAATAGACTCTTTTCCAGAAATCATAAAAAATAATCTAGATCTTAAAGGATTAAATGTCACTATTCCATATAAAGAAATTGTACTACCATTTTTAGATAAATTATCGAAAAAAGCAGTATCGATTGGCGCTGTAAATACAATTAAAATTACCAAAAAAGGAAAATTAAAAGGCTATAATACCGACTATTATGGTTTTAAAAAATCATTAGAACCACTATTAAAAGACCATCACAAAAAAGCGCTAATTTTAGGAACTGGAGGCGCTTCAAAAGGAGTAGCCTTTGCATTAGAGGAACTAAAAATTCCTTATACATTTGTTTCAAGAGAAATTAAGGGTAATGCAATAGATTACCCAGGAATCAATTCTACAACATTTGATAATTACCAAATTATAATCAATTCAACTCCAGTGGGAACAAGTCCTAATGTGGATTTATTTCCGTTAATTCCTTATGAATATTTCACAGAAAAACATATTGCTTTTGATTTAATTTATAATCCTGCAGAAACTCAATTTCTAAAAAAGGCCAAAGAAAATGGCGCGCAAATTAAAAATGGTTTGGACATGCTTATTTATCAGGCGGAGAAGGCTTGGAAAATTTGGAATAAATAGAAAGTTAAAATCAAAAAACAAAATTTTTTTTTACTAACTACAGCCTTAAAAAGTTGTGGTTTTTTTTATTAAAAAACCGAAAAAAAATATATTTTGCACATTCTGACACCGTTGCATTCCTGTTAATTAAATTATATTGAATGCATTAAAAGTGATTAGTAAGATATTTATTTTGTATTTACAAACTGCTTTAGTATCTTTCGCAATAGATAGAATTACAAACCTTACACATTGAAAAAATGTTAGAAGAAAAGAACGATAACCTGACTCATCACGAAAATGAAGCAGATGGAAATGTAGAAAATGGCAATCACTTTACTGAAGAAGTTACTTCGCCAGCGGATCAATTGTCAACGGTGGTTGAAAATGATACAGTTACTGAAGAAAATATAATTCTTCCTTCTGAGGAGGCAAATACAGCCTTAGTAGATGTAAATGAAGGAGATAATCAAACAGCAGTTGATTCCATTTCTAATTCGAATGCAGAAGAAAGTGAAGATGAAACACGTAAAGATCGTCACGAAATTCCAATGCAGGACTATGATACATTATCACTTGAGGAATTAGTTGATGAATTAAAAAATTTAGTTGTGGCAGAAAAAGTATTGGCTGCCAAAGATCATATTGAAGAGATAAAAAAATCATTTTTAGCAAAATACAACCATCTTTTAGAAGAGAAAAAAGAAGAATTTCTAGCCGAAAATCAAGATCCTAGCGAAGATTTTCAGTATCATTCTCCTCTAAAAACTAATTTTGATAAATATTATTCCACTTACAGAGAGGCCAAAAATGTGCATTTCAAAAGTTTACAGACAAATCTAAAAACTAATTTAGAAAACCGATTAGCTATAGTTGAGGAATTAAAAGAGTTAATTAATCCGCAGGAAAATATAAAAGACACGTTAAAACATTTTAATGATTTAAGAGAACGTTGGAAAAATGCTGGTTCCATTCCAAAAGATAAATACAATCACGTTTGGAACAATTATCATTTTCATGTAGAAAATTTCTATGATTATTTACACTTAGATAGAGAAGCTCGAGATCTAGATTTTAAACACAATTTAGAGCTAAAACAAAAAATTGTAGCACGTGTTGAAGAATTAGTAAACGAAGCTGATGTTAATAAAGCATTCAGAGAATTACAAGATTTACATAAAATTTGGAAAGAAGACATTGGTCCTGTTTCTCGAGAACATCGGGATGATATTTGGAATAAGTTTAGTGATTTGACTAAACAAATGCATGACAAAAGAGAAGTTTTATTTGAAAATCAAAGAGGAACAGAATTAGAAAATTTAGTAAATAAGAAAGAAATTATTGCTAAAATTGAGGTGATCGCTACTGAAAAGGTCAATGCACATTCACAATGGCTGGCTCAAATAGAAAAAGTAGAAGCTTTGCGAACTGCGTTTTTCTCTGCTGGAAAAGTGCCGTCAGATGTTAATGAAGAAACCTGGTCCGCTTTTAAAACTGCTGTTAGAAATTTCAATTCTTTCAAGAATTCATTTTACAAAGACATTAAAAAAGATCAAAACGATAATTTAAGCAAAAAAACGGCTCTTGTAGTTAAAGCTAAGGAACTTCAAGAAAGTATAGATTTTGCGGCCACAACTCCTATAATGAAGCAAATTCAAGAGGAATGGAAACAAATAGGACATGTACCAAGAAAATATTCAGATAAAATTTGGAAAGAATTTAAGGATGCGTGTAATCATTATTTTGAAAAATTAAAAGAACAAAAAAATGAAGAAAACGGAGAAGAAGTAGCCGCATTTGACAATAAAAAAGCATATTTAGAAACGTTGAGAGAATTCCAATTAGTTGGAGAGCACAAAACCGATTTAGACGCAATAAAATTACATATTGAAACCTGGAAAAGTTATGGAAAAGTACCTTTCCCAAGACGACACATAGAAGGTAAATTCAATAAAATTCTAGATGCACTTTTTGAGAAATTAAGTTTGAGTAAAAAGGATACTGATTTGATGCGTTTTGCCAATAGAATGGATCATTTATCAGAAAGTCATGATACTCGAAAACTTGATAATGAAAAGATTTTCATCATGCGAAAAATTGATGAAGTGCAAAATGAAATTTTCCAATTAGAAAATAACATTCAGTTTTTTACCAATACTAGAAATGCTAAAAAAGAAAATTCAATAGTTTTGGAGGTTCGAAAAAACATTGCAATTCATAAAGAAAGCCTTGACGTTTGGAAAGAAAAATTAAAGCAATTACGAAATTTGAATATGGAATAGTATTAATTAAAAATACGAAACCTCGAATCGTAATAATTCGAGGTTTTTTTATGCAAATATATCAAGTGTTTTACATTTTTATATGATCCGGAATATTACGAAATTTTAAGTAGCATTAAAAATGTGAATTTTGTGTGGCAATTTTATTTCTTAATTTTGATAGGAGGATCTAAAAATAAAAATTTGGTTTGTTAATATTTTAAATTGCCAATTTAGCAATATTATTACCGTTTTACAGAAATTCAAAAATTATCGAATTGCAATAAAACTATAAATTGATTAAATAATATTTTTTGTCGTACTTTTACTTCTCGATTTAAGCAAAATTTTTTGCTATAAAAATTTAAAATAGCTTATTAAAGAATAGTTTAATAAAATATTCAAATCATGGAAACTTTAGACATTATTAAAGAAATACGAAGGTTGCCTCTCTCTAAGAAGTTTTACATTGTTGAAGAAACCATCAAGGCAATTAAAGAAGAAGAATTGCGTCAGCAAATGGAAGGTGCGGTAAATGAATTATATCTGGACTATACTAAAAATTCAGAATTAACTGCATTCACAGTTTTAGATTTAGAACATTTTTATGAAACAAAGTGAAATTTGGTTGGTTAATCTTGACCCCACCAAAGGAGCCGAAATACAAAAAACGCGTCCTGCGATTATTGTTAATAATAATTTGTTAGGCAAACTTCCTTTAAAAGTTGTAGTTCCTCTAACCGACTGGAAAGATCGCTATAAAATTGCTCCTTGGATGGTTCAAATTAAACCTAATATTCAAAATGGATTAAAAAAAGAATCGGCGGTTGATTGTTTTCAGGTGCGTTCAATCTCTGAAGAACACCTTATAAAGAGAGTTGGCACGATTGATATTGCTGCGCTATATGAAATTAAAGAAGCTTTGAAAAAAGTGTTCGAAATGTAAAATCGCAAAATTATAGGCAAATTGCTTTAACGGTAAAATTCAATAGTTTTGGAGGTTCGAAAAAATATTGCAATTCTCAAAGAAAGCCTTGCCGTTTGGAAAGAAAAATTAAAGCAATTACGAAATTTGAACATGGTATAAATAATAAAATTGTTATTATTAAAATCTTGAGACTCGAAAGAGTCTTTTTTTATGTCAATTTCACACATGATAAATATCATTTTAAATAGTGACCGTAAATACTATTTTTGAAGCTCAATAAAAGCTTTTATCATGAAAAATTCCTTAATTCAGAAATACAATGTTGCAGGTCCAAGATACACCAGTTATCCTACGGTTCCATATTGGGATGAAACTGATTTTTCGTATAAAATTTGGACGGAAACTCTAAAAAAATCCTTCGTTGAAAGTAATAACGTAGAAGGAATTAGTTTGTATATTCATTTGCCTTTTTGCGAAAGCTTATGCACTTTTTGTGGCTGCAATAAGCGCATTACAAAAAATCACAGTCTAGAAAATCCATACATAGGAGCCGTTTTGAAAGAATGGTCGATCTATTGTAAAATAATCGGCGAGAAACCCGTTATTAAAGAAATTCATTTAGGAGGCGGAACTCCAACTTTTTTCTCGCCTAAAAACTTAGAAGATTTAATAAACGGTATTTTTAAAAGTGCTACAAAAGCGGCGAATTATGAATTTAGCTTTGAAGGACATCCTAACAATACTTCTTACGAGCATTTACAAAAATTATATGATTTAGGATTTAGAAGAGTGAGCTTTGGTGTGCAAGATTATTCGGCTAAAGTTCAAAAAGCCATACATAGAGAACAGCCATTTCATAATGTTGCAAAAGTTACTTTTTGGGCGAGAGAAATTGGCTATACATCTATTGGTCACGATATCATTTTTGGCTTACCTTTTCAAGAGGTCAACGATGTGATTGATACAATTGAAAAAACAAAATCACTACAGCCAGATCGTTTGGCATTTTATAGTTATGCACATGTACCTTGGATCAAAGGCAACGGGCAACGCGGATTTAAAGATGAAGACATCCCAAAAGATGATCAAAAAAGATTGTTGTATGAAACGGGTAAACAACTACTTTTTGAAAATGGCTACTATGAAATAGGAATGGATCATTTTGCGTTAGCAACCGATAGCCTTTATAAAGCTTTTCAAGATGGAGAATTACACCGTAACTTTATGGGATACAGTTCCTCTAAAACGCAATTAATGATTGGATTAGGTGTATCTTCCATTAGTGATAGTTGGTATAGCTTTGCGCAAAATGTCAAAAATTTAGAGGATTACTATCAAATATTGGAATGGGATAAACTACCCGTTTATCGTGGGCATTTATTAACTGATGAAGATCTTATTATTCGAAAACACATTTTGAACTTGATGTGTCAATTTGAAACTTCATGGAGTGATGCTACAACTTACTTTAACGAAATTCCTGAGATCATACTTCAGTTAAAAGAAATGGAAAATGATGGACTTTTAATTTTTGGAGAAAAAAGCTTAACGGTCACCGATGCTGGAAAACCTCATGTACGTAATATTTGTATGGCGTTTGACTTACGCTTGGTTAGGAAAGCACCAGAAACCACGCTGTTTTCAATGACAATTTAATTTTTCTTCCAATGATAAAAAATGCGCTATTTGGCGTATTTTTTTTTGAACAGTAAAAAGTCTAATGGCAGTTAGGATTTTCTTGAACAAACAAACTCATATTTGAAGGGGATATATATGGGATACCAAGACCTAAACCTCTCAAAATAAATAAGCAACCAATAAAGACAGCTACATACGGAATTATTTTCTGGATTTTATTTCTAATTGGTACTGTCAAATAAGAATTAATATACACCACACTACTCATCATAGGAACTGTTCCTAAACCAAAGAGTATCATATAAAGTACGCCTAGACTTTCACTTTGCATTGCAATTGCCCCAAAAAGAGCGACATACACCATTCCGCAAGGTAAAAACCCATTTAATAATCCAATGGTAAAAAGAGACTTGTAACTTTTATTTCTAAATTGACTTCCTAACGCGGTTTTGATTTTGGAAATTAATTTAAAAGCTGGTTTAGAAAAATTGTATTTGGCAAAGATCTTTTCAGGAGTTAGCACAATAATAATCATTGCTGCACCAATAAAAATGGATAAATTTTGTTGAATTCCTGCTAAAAAGAAACCTTTTCCAAGAAGTCCAAAAACAAATCCTATACTGCCGTAAGCTGTTAATCTTCCTAAATGATACGTTATAATTTGAGTCACTTTTTTAGCCTGATTGTGTCGATCTACAGGCAACATCAAAGCGATAGGCCCGCACATTCCTATGCAGTGAAAACTACTTATTAAACCGAAGATAAAGGCTGAGTATAGCATTTTGTTTACTTTTTAACAAAAATAAAAATCCTAAATCCAGCTATTGGTTTTAGAATTTTTAGAATTTAAGTTAGTTGATATAAATTGTTTTTTTAGACAAATATAATTTTCCTTCATATTGCCATTCCATATTAATGTCCCATCGACCGCCTACCAAACTTTTTTTAGGTATGAGTAAAGTAGTATCATCAGATAATGAAATAGGAATTTCAAAATCTAATTTTTTGTTAGACGGTCTATAAAGGGACACTTTTCCTTGGATGTTTTTTGGTACAAATGCATCTGGAAAAACAATCGTAACTCCATCTGCAGCTAATATGAAAACCGGTTTCACAGCAAGATCTTCTGCATTTTGAACACGTTCCATTTCATCTCCAAACTTAGCGTCATGCTTATAATATTCTTCAACAACTAGATCATTATCGTACTTAGAATCCGATTGCACTTTAATTACAAAGAATAGAATAAAGCTAATAAATAAGCTAAAAGCAATTACGATTGCTGTTCCCCAGTTAATTTTCATGATTTCTTTTTATAATTTCTTTTAAGTAAAATTTTTGATTTAACTCCGTGGCTTGACCTTTTTAATCAAAACTTCGCGGACCCAAGAAACTTGTTGTACTAGTTTCAATTTTTTTATCACCATTATATACTTCAATTTTCAGTTTGGTCTTGTCGCTATCCAATAAATTTTGGTTGATTTCTATAAACAAAGTTCCACCGCTCATTCCTTGTTTAGGAACCTGTAAGTTTTTCTTTCCTACAACATTCAGCGTTCCTTTTATTCCCACTAGTTTAAAACTGATATCGTTGAAATCATTACTTGTTTTATTTATGATCTTAAAAGTATAAATGTTGCTAATGTTATCTCCTTTATGTTGGAACAATTGCCCAGGGAGTCGTAAAATTGTAGCTTCAACATCAGTGCGTAAAAAGAGTAAACCCAGTAAAATACCAACTAAAATAAACAACACAGCGGAATATCCTTTCATTCTAGCAGTGAATTTGAACTTGATATTTTTTTCAATTTCATCCTCCGATGCGTACCGAATAAGTCCGCGCGACAAACCCACGTTATCCATAATGGCGTCACATTCATCTATACAAGCGGTACAATTGACACATTCCATTTGCGTTCCATTACGAATATCGATTCCTGTAGGACAAACATTCACACATTGTTTACAATCAATGCAATCGCCCTTTCCTGTTAGCGCTCTATCTTCTTGTTTGTTGAATTTTGCTCTTCCAGTTTCTTTTTCGCCACGTACAAAATCGTACGCTACATTTATAGATTTATCGTCTAATAAAACGCCTTGCAATCTTCCGTAAGGACAAGCTATAATGCACACTTGCTCTCTAAACCACGCAAAAATAAAGTAGAAAATTCCTGTAAATATAAGCAGTGAGATTAATGTACTAATATGATCTCGTGGACCATCTTCAATCATTAAAAGCAATTTATCGCTACTAATAAGATAGGCTAGAAAAACATTGGCAATAAAAAAGGAAATGATTAAAAAGATAACCCATTTAATGCCTTTTTTTCGGATTTTCTCTGCATCCCATTTTTGTTTATCCAATCGTATTTGCGCTCCACGATCCCCTTCAATCCAATATTCTATTCTGCGGAAAACCATTTCCAGAAATATTGTTTGGGGACAAATCCAGCCACAAAATATACGTCCAAAAATAACTGTAAAAAGAATAACGAAAACGACGCCAACAATCATAAAAAGAACAAAAATGTAGAAATCTTGCGGCCAAAATGGAAATCCAAAAATATTGAATCGTCTTTCCAATATGTTAAACATCATAAACTGATTGCCATTGATCTTTATAAAAGGATTAGCAACAAGAACAATTAGCAAAAAATAGCTGACCCACTTCCTGTAATCGTAGAACTTTCCAGAAGGTTTTTTGGGAAAAATAAATTTTCTGTTTCCTTCTTCATCTATAGTTCCAATAGTATCTCTAAAAGCTTCGTCTGGTAAATTTGACATTTCTTTTTTATTTAAAACACAATTTTAAAATAATTCTTAAAATCCAAAAGTTAAATAAGAATGCGTGTTTATATTTAATATATAACTGAAACTAAAATTGATTTATTCAACATAAACTTCACCTTCGGGCGCTTTAGCATCAGGCGGATTAGTTCCATTCAATGAAATAACGTAGCTGGCCACTTTTTGCATTTCTTTTGGTTTTAATGTTCCCTTCCAAGAAATCATTCCCTTGCCATCACGGCCTCCATTTACTAAAGTGTGAAATATATTTTTTATTCCTCCTCCAAGTATCCATTGATTATCCGTTAGGTTTGGACCAATTTGCCCACCTCCATCAGTTCTGTGGCAAGCAGCACAATTGGTATTGAAAATTTCTTTTCCTGTTGCTAGATCGCCTGCTTCAGTCAATAAAGTCACTGTTTTTTCATCCATCATATCGGGAGCAGTTTTCATGTATTCTGCAACCTCAATTTTGGCTTGAGCAATTTCTTTCTTTAGTTCCATTTCTTGGTTATCGGCACCTAAAATTTCAAATCGAACCATATACACCACCCCAAAAACTATCGATGCATAAAATAAATACACCCACCATGGTGGTAAATTGTTATCTAATTCTTTAATCCCGTCGTAATCATGGTCAAGTAGCAATTGATCTTCGCTTACTTCTGCTGATGATTCTGGTTTTATTAACAATCCTACTAATTTTTTATACCATTTATTTTCAGTTAGACTCCAATTTTTAGATTCGTTTAACTTGGCTTTCTCCTCAGCAGTTAATAAATAATAAGTCACATTGTTCACCGCTGTAATTGTTATTTCTATAGCGATGATGATAAATAGAAATACAAGTAAAAATACGGTGACCATAGGAAACTTGATGAAAGCAGGGCGCTCGCCTGAGTCTATAAAAAATTCTGTTGCTGCAAACACGGCAAAGAAAATAAAAGGCACACTAAGGTATGATGGAATTAATTTTTTCATTCTGTAAATTTTAAAAAATTATACTTTTTTATTGTCGCTCAATGGCATTTGGCTTAGCTCGTCGATTTTTTCTTTTTTATAAGAGAAAACCCAAATGCCGAGTCCCACGAAAAAGAAAAAGAAAATCAATAGCGATAAGATGGGAAATATGGCCACACCATCGATCGTCTCTAAATTGTGTTTTACTTGTTCAAACATGATTTCTACTTTTTAAGAACTATTTTTTCACTTTGATATCTGTTCCAAGACGTTGCATATAAGCAATTAGGGCTACAATTTCTCTTTCATTCATTGGAACAAATTTTTCTCCCCGTGCTGCTGCTTTTTGCTTACTTTCTTCATAGCTTTTTACAAAATCAGGATCGTTTTTTAAACTTTCTTCAATTGCAATGGCTTGTTTTCTCAAATCATCTAAGCCACTTGCAACTTCAGCATCTGTGTAAGGCACACCAAGTGTTACCATCGCTTTCATTTTTTTCTGAGTCAAAGAAATATCCATCGGTTCATTATCAAATAACCATTTATATCCGGGCATAATTGAGCCAGCTGATATACTTTGTGGATTCCAAAAGTGATTGAAATGCCAGTTGTCATTGTATTTTCTACCTACTCTCAATAAATCGGGTCCTGTACGTTTAGATCCCCATAAAAATGGATGATCGTATACAAACTCACCAGCTTTTGACTGAGGGCCATAACGCTCTACTTCACTACGGAATGGACGAACAGACTGCGAGTGACACCCAACGCATCCTTCACGAATGTATAAATCACGACCTTCTAGTTCAAGCGGAGAATATGGTTTTACACTTGTAATTGTTGGAATATTAGATTTTACCATAATAGTAGGTACAATCTGGATCACACCACCAATTAAAATTGCCACAGTAGCTAAAATTGTCAACTGAATTGGTTTTCTTTCCAACCAAGGATGAAGTTTTTCACCTTTCACTCTTTTAGCACTTATCCTAACTAATGCTGGAGCTTCGGCTAATTCATCTTCAATTGTAGAACCTGATCTTATTGTTTGAATAATGTTATACACTAAAACAAGCATTCCTGTTAAATATAAAGTACCACCAATAGCTCTCATCCAATACATAGGCATGATTTGAGTTACCGTTTCAAGGAAGTTACCGTAAGTTAAAGTTCCGTCTGGATTGAATTGTTTCCACATTGAAGCTTGTAAAAAACCAGCAACATACATTGGAATTGTATATAAAATAATACCTAGAGTACCAATCCAAAAATGGAAATTCGCTAATTTAATAGAGTACAAATTACTTTTAGTCATTCGAGGAACCAACCAATAAATCATACCAAATGCTAAGAAACCATTCCACGCTAATGCACCTACATGAACGTGAGCAATAATCCAATCCGTGTAATGCGCAATTGCGTTTACGTTTTTAAGAGATAACATAGGTCCTTCAAAAGTGGCCATTCCATAACCAGTAATTGCGACTACGAAAAATTTTAAAACAGGATCGACGCGTACTTTATCCCAAACACCTCTCAACGTTAAAAGTCCGTTGATCATACCACCCCAAGATGGCGCAAGTAGCATAATAGAAAATGCAACACCTAAGTTTTGCGCCCAGTTTGGCAAAGCAGAATATAGTAAATGGTGTGGTCCAGCCCATATATAAATAAAAATTAATGACCAGAAGTGAACAATAGATAATCTATAAGAATAGACAGGACGATTTGCGGCTTTTGGCACAAAATAATACATCAATCCTAAAAAGGGTGTGGTTAAGAAAAATGCAACTGCATTATGACCATACCACCATTGAACAAGGGCATCTTGAACACCAGCATAAACAGAATAACTCTTGAAAGCTGAAACTGGTAACTCTAAGTTATTAAAAATATGTAAAACTGCTACTGTAACAAATGTTGCTATATAAAACCAGATTGCGACATACAAGTGACGTTCTCGACGCTTTATCATGGTTCCAATCATATTGATTCCCATAACAACCCAAATGATCGTAATTGCAATATCTATAGGCCATTCTAATTCGGCGTATTCTTTAGAACTACTAAAACCTAACGGCAGAGTAATAGCGGCGGCTACAATAATAAATTGCCAACCCCAAAAGTGAATATTACTTAATAAATCACTGTACATTCTGGCCTTTAGTAAACGTTGCATAGAATAGTACATTCCTGCAAAAAAAGCATTACCAACAAAGGCAAAAATAACAGCATTCGTGTGTAGCGGTCTCAATCTACCGTAACTTAACCATGATATTCCGTCGGTCATGTTAGGAAAAAGAAACATAAAAGCAAGTGTGAGACCAACAATCATTCCCACTACTCCAAAAAGGATTGTAGCGTAAATGAATTTCTTTACAATTTTGTTGTCATAATAAAACTGCTGCATTTCCATAATTAAATTTGTTTATTATTTAAATTTTAAGGGCAATTATCTTGGAATTATTCTTCTAGATTATGATCCTCATTTTTTTCAACCGTAGTTTCTTTTTTAGTTGATTTTAAAAGCTCGTCATCAAAGAGCATTCGTACTGATGGTGTGTAATCATCATCATATTGACCTGTTTTTACTGCGGTAATAAAAGCAATAAAAAAGCCGATTGCGATAATTATACTAATAGTAATTAATAAATAAATGACACTCATATCCTAGATTATTGTAACAAAATTACTGTGGAATATTCGCCTAAAACATGACATTTATCATGCTTTTAAACAATTGTTAAATAATTGTGAAACCTTAACGCTCTAGAAGTCACAATTCTATTTTTTACTTGCATAATAGCTACTCATTGCAGTAACAAAACTGACAATTGTTATTGTACTTAACGGCATGATTATGGCGGCTACTAAAGGCAACAAATTCCCCGTAACAGCGAAGTATAATCCTATAAGGTTATATAATAGCGAAAGCGTAAAACTCATTTTAATAGTTGTTATTGAATTCTTTGACAGTTGTAAAAAGTAGTTTAATTTTTGGAATTCAGTAGCATCTAAAATAGCATCACAAGCAGGTGAAAAAACATTTACATTTTCAGAGATGGATACTCCTATATTGCTTTGCGCCAATGCTCCAGCATCATTTAATCCATCACCTACCATCATTACATTTTTACCTTCTTGCTGTAATTTTTTAATGAACTCTAGTTTTTGCTCTGGTTTTTGGTTGAATATTAATTCTGTGCCTATCGGCAAAAGTTGCTCTAGAGTTTTCCTTTCGCCATCATTATCACCTGATAAAACTTTGATTTCATATTGTTTATCCAAAACAACAAATAATTGCTCTAAACCAGCCCGATATTGATTCTTAAAAATATATTTTCCATAATATATTCCATCAATTTTTATGTGAACAGATGTTTTCCCCTCCTCAATCTTCTCTAAAATAGAGAGAGAAGAAGCAGACAAATTAGAGTCTTTGACTAATTCACTTGAGCCAATTAAAACCTCGATTCCATTAATACAAGCTTTAATTCCTTTTCCAGTTATTTCTTCAAAAACATCAATATTCAATTTTTCCACTTCAGGTAAAAAATCATATAGCATCCTACTTAATGGGTGATTTGAACCGCGAAGTGCATTTTTTACTAATGCTAAATTCCCATTTGTTAAGTTTGTCATTAACTTCCCTTCTTTGGCAGTGATGGAGGAGGATTCAAAAGAAATATTAGATTTTTTATTAGTGGTAATTGTCCCTGTTTTATCAAAAACTATAGTATCTACTTTAGATAGTTGTTCAATAACCAAAGCATTTTTAAGATAAAATTTTTGTTTACCTAAAATTCGCAATACATTTCCAAAAGTAAAGGGAGCAGTTAGCGCAAGTGCGCAAGGACAAGCTACAATGAGAACTGCAGTAAGTACATTGAAAGCTGTGTTTGCGTCAATTGTAATCCAGTAGCCAAAACTTGCAAAAGCAATTAGTAAAAGTATAGGGGTGAAATAATGGGAAATTCTATCGGTAATCGTTTTATGTTTTTGCTCAACATTTTTTTGGAACACATCATTACTCCACAATTGCGTTAAGTAACTTTGAGACACCGAGTGCAGCACTTCCATTTCAATAACTTTTCCTATCTGCTTACCTCCTGCAAAAACTTTATCACCTGACTTTTTCTCAATAGCAACTGCCTCTCCAGTAACAAAACTATAATCGATTTCTGCTCTTTCTGAAATTAAAATTCCATCCACAGGAATTAATTCTTGATTTCTTATCAATAATCGGTCGCCTTTTATGACTTCATAAATAGGCACGCTGACTTCTGATAAATCAGAATTAATTTTCGTGATAGCAATTGGAAAATAAGATTTAAAATCTCTTTCGAAACTTAAAAAACTATAGGTTTTAATTTGGAACATTTTCCCTAAAAGCATAAAGAAAATAAGTCCTGTTAAGCTGTCGAAAAAACCAGAACCATAGTCCATGATAATGTCAAAAGCACTTCTCACAAACATGACAACAATTCCTAAAGCGATAGGAATATCAATGTTAAGCATTTTGGACCTGATGCTTTTATAAGCCGAAACGTAATATCCACTAGCGGAGTAGAAAAAACTTGGCATTGCCAAAGCAAAAATTAGCCATCTAAAAAAACCACGGTATTGATCTAACCAATATTCTTTTACTTCGAAATATTCTGGAAAGGAAAGCAACATAACATTTCCAAAACAAAAGAAAGCAACTCCTAATTTATAAGTTAAAGTGCGATCAACTTTATTACTACCAGTTTCATAATTTTCTAAACTAATGTAGGGTTCATAACCAATGGAACTGAGTAAGTAAACAATAGTTTTGATAGAAGTTACCTCTGGATTATAGGTAATTCTAACTCTCTTTTCCGGAAAATTAACCTGTGAAGTACTTATACCTTTTTGAAGACGCTGTAAATTTTCCAAAATCCAAATACACGAGCTACAATGTATATGTGGTATGCTAAGCGAAATAATAGCGGTTGAATTCTCTTGGAATTCCAACAGTTTGTTAACAATATTTTCATTGTCTAAAAAATCATATTTTCCTTTAATATCTTGGGGGGTTGCTCCAGGGGATTTTTCAAAATCATAATAACACGTCATATCGTTTAGATTAAAAATTTCGTACACCGTTTTACAACCGTTGCAGCAAAAACTCTTATCGTCAAAAATTATTTCGTTTTCTTTTACAATATCTAAACCACAATGGAAACAGTTTTGTGTGTCCATAACTTTACTCATTTTACCTGATGCAAAGTACTTAAACGATTGTTAACTAAAATATGATAATTATCATATATAAGCAGTACTTTTGTGGCACGTAAAGAAAGAAGATGATGAGTAAATGTGAACAATGTATCGTTAGAGAATTTAGCTCTTTGAAAGCACTTACAAAAGCCGAATTACTAAAATTATCCGAATGCAAAACATCTCATGTTATCAAAAAAGGGGAAGTTATTTTTGAAGAGGGAGAACATGTAAATGGAATATATTGTATTAAAGATGGAATTTGTAAACTGACGAAACTTAGTGCAAATGGTAAAGATCATATTGTAAAGCTAGTAACAAAAGGCGAATTATTAGGCCAACGCTCGATGATAAGTGAAGAACCCGTAAATTTAAGTGCTGTTGCCCTCGAAGACATGCAGGTTTGTTTTATTCCAAAGTCAGACATGATGGGGTTCTTTGATCACAACAATCACTTTTCAATGAATGTCATGAAAACTATTTGTGGCAACTTAAAAGAAGCTGATGATCACACAGTTAATTTAGCCCAAAAAACGGTTAAAGAACGACTAGCTGAAACACTACTATATTTGCATAATACATTTGGCAAAAATGAAGATGATTCACTCAAAGTCCAACTTTCGAGAGACGAACTAGCGAGTATGATAGGAACTGCTACTGAAAGTTGTATTCGTTTATTATCTGATTTTAAAAAATTAGATTTGATTGAGTTAAATGGAAAAAAAATTATTTTAAAAGACATCAATAAACTTAAAAAAATAGCAGATTAATTTTTTTACTCCTTTTTGTTCATTGCCAAATAATATACTGGAATTCCAAGACAAACAATGAATAAACCCAAACCAGTATTTAAAGGATAATAAATGAGTAGCGTCAAACAAATTGCTGTTGTTACAATTATATAAATTGCTGGCACAATTGGATATCCAAAAGCTTTGTAGGGTCTGTCAGCATTTGGTTCTTTTTTTCTAAGAATAAAAACCCCTAAAATTGTTAAAACATAAAACAATAGTGATGCAAAGGTGGCATAAGTAAGCAGATCTCCAAATTTACCCGAAACACATAAAATACAAGCCCAGATACATTGTACCCACAAAGCTTTAGCGGGAACTTGGTTTTTGTTCAGCTGAGTTGCTTGTTTAAAAAAAAGTCCATCTTTTGCCATAGCAAAAAATAATCTACCTCCCGAAAGAATTAGGCCGCTGTTGCAACCAAAGGTGGATACCATTATTAATGCAGCCATTGCAAAAACACCTATATTTCCCATAATCATGCTAGCTGCTGCCGCTCCTACTCTATCGTTGCTGGCAAACATGATTCCGCTACTGCTAATATCAGTAGCATTAGGTGTTCCGTGAATTGGCAATAAAGCCAAATAAGCAAAATTTGCTAAAACATAGATTACTGTAACAATTAAAGTTCCAAGGAATAAACTGCGAGGGATATTTTTTTTGGGTTCTTTAATTTCGCCCGCAATAAAAGTTACATTATTCCACGCATCACTAGAAAAAAGTGAATTAATGATTGTTGCTCCCGCAGCTCCAAGAAGTGCCATTCCTGCAAGTTTTGTCACTTTAATAGTGCCATCTGGATTTACAACTGTTTTACTAGCATCCCACATGTTTGCAAAATTATCGGTCAAAATAGTAGTTTGTAGACCTACGTATAAACCCAAAATTATCAACGCAAAAAGGGCTATCAATTTAGCCGAAGTAAAAATCAGCTGTACCGTTTTTCCACTTTCCACTCCTTTGGTGTTGATATAAGTCAGCAGAATTATACTTAAAATCGCTACTACTTTTTGATATGAAAAAGTGAAATTTGGACCTACTTTAAAAAGTAATGTATCTAACACAGGAAAAAAAATAGCAGCATAATTAGCAAATGTAACCGCAATCGCAGCGATAACTCCCGTTTGAATTACTGTAAAAACCGTCCAGCCGTAAAGGAATGAAACGAGCCTGCCATAAGCACGCTGAATGTAAACAAATTGTCCTCCCGCTTTAGGCATCATCCCAGCTAATTCGCCATAACTTAATGCTGCTGCTACAGTGATTAAACCCGTTACAATCCAAATCACTAATAACCAAGCTGCAGAACCAATATCTCGAGCCATCGCTGATGTTACTATAAAAATCCCTGAACCTATCATCGATCCAGCAACTAAACTCGTAGCATCTATTAATCCTAAAGAACGTTTTAACTCGGTTTTATTTTCTGACATTTATAATTAATTACTAATACTGTTTATTACAAATCGATTTTTGGGTTTTCCGTTTTGGGTTTTCTGTTTTTTGTTTTTTGTTTTCTGTTTTCTGTTTTCTGAATACTAAAAAAATAAACACTTAACATTAAACACAGCAATCTGAAAACTGAACACTATAATCTCTTCGCTTCTTCCCAAAATTTGGAAATTTGAAAATCACAGATTTTCAATTCCAATTTATTTGGGAAGCCTCTTCGCTTCTTCCCAAAATTTGGAAATTTGAAAATCACAGATTTTCAATTCCAATTTATTTGGGAAGCCTCTTCGCTTCTTCCCAAAATTTGGAAATTTGAAAATCACAGATTTTCAATTCCAATTTATTTGGGAAGCCTCTTCGCTTCTTCCCAAAAAACATCCATTTCAGCTAAGGTCATGTCCATTAGGGGTTTTCCTAATTCTCCCGCTTTACTTTCTAAGTATTGAAAGCGTTTGATAAATTTTTTATTGGTTCGTTCTAGCGCATCCTCAGGATTTACTTTTAGAAACCTAGCATAGTTAATCATCGAAAATAACACATCTCCAAATTCAGCCTCAATTTTATCCTGATCGCCTGCCTCAACCTCAACTTGCAGTTCGGCTAATTCTTCTTGTACTTTATCCCAAACTTGGTGCGATTCCTCCCAGTCAAATCCCACTCCTTTTACCTTGTCTTGTATTCTACTCGCTTTTACCAGTGCAGGTAAACTTTTAGGAACTCCTTCTAAAACCGATTTTTTACCTTCTTTTAGCTTTAATTTTTCCCAATTTTGCTTTACTTCTTCTTCATCTTTTACAACAACATCGCTGTAAATATGCGGATGGCGATGAATGAGTTTTTCACAAATTTCATTGCAAACATCTGCTATATCAAAATCATTAGTTTCACTTCCTATTTTAGCATAAAAAACCAAATGTAAAAGTAGATCACCTAATTCTTTCTTGACTTCGTTTAAATCATTATCTAAAATAGCATCTCCTAGTTCATAAGTTTCTTCAATTGTTAGATGACGCAAGCTTTGCATCGTTTGCTTTTTGTCCCAAGGGCATTTCTCCCTTAAATCGTCCATGATGTTTAATAATCTTTCGAAAGCTTGAAGCTGGGTTGGTCTAGAGTTCATAGCGAATATTTTTGGTAAAAATAAAAAATCCCGTTCAGAAATAAAGCTGAACAGGATTAAATTATACTAAACGTAAAATTATTTTTTTGCGACTTTTTTGGCTTTTGCTGGAACGTCAACGGCTGCAACCTCAGTTTCATTGACAATAGAATCAACTTCTTCGGTTTCAACTGCTGCTGGAACTGAATCAACCAGTAATCCTTTTGATTGAAGCATATTGTACCAATTTAAAACTTTTTTGATGTCTGATGGATAAACGCGCTCGTCGTCATAATCAGGTAAAATCTCTTTGAAATAAGCAATTAAAGTTGCGTTGTCCTCTTTATGAGAAATAGCTTGTCCCTTATTTTCCTTATCAGCAATAATCTGCATGATTTGAGACAATGGTTTCTCCGCTTCAAAAGTGTAAATCGAGATTTCAGATAATAAGCTGACATTGCTTTTCAAATTAACTGTGATTTTTTTGCCGTCAACTAATGACTCTGCTACAAATCCAGTACGCGTTTGTACTTGTAATACATATAAACCTGGTTTCCCAGAAATAGCCAATATTTTTTCTAAATTCATTTTTTTGTAATTATAATTAAGAATTTGATTTATTTAGTTGTTGGTTTAAAACCAAAAATCATACCAAGGATTGACGAATATTATCTTCCTTTTTTACCAAAAAATCTCATTCGGTATTCTTGGAACGTTTTTCCTTCGATGATATTTTTTAGTTTTTTTTGAATCAAGCGTTTTTTTAGTGAAGAAATTTTATCAGTAAACAAAATTCCTTCAATATGGTCGTATTCATGCTGAATAACTCGCGCAATTAATCCGTCAAAAACTTCCGTTTTAATCACAAAATCTTCCTCACAGTATTCAATCGTTATTGAAGGATTTCGATAAACATCTTCACGCACGTCAGGAATACTCAAGCAGCCTTCGTTAAAAGTCCATTCTACGCCTTCTTCTTTTATCATTTTAGCATTGATGAAAGTTTTTTTGAAGCTTTGTAACTGCTTCTGTTCTGCATCATTCAGCTCTTCATCATCACTAAATGGCGTTGTGTCGATTACAAATAAACGAACTGCTAAACCTATTTGAGGCGCAGCGAGTCCAACACCGCAGGCGTTGTACATTGTATCATACATATTAGCGATTGTTTCCTTCAAGTTGGGATATTCTGGGGTAAGTAATTCTCCAGTTTTTCTTAAAACTGGATCGCCATATCCTATAATTGGTAAAATCATTAGTCTTGCATTAAAATATTATCTGTCGAAATGGAAATTCATTTCCATTTATTTGAGTCTGCAAAAATAGTAAAAAATTAGACAATGAATAATCCACAGTTCATTATTAGCTAATATTAACAATTTATGTTAAAAGAGCTGCCTTTATTGTTTGAATAATTCATACAAATCTTACCTTTGCTACGACACAATATTATGCTACAAAAAATCAAAATATTTATAGATTCTATTTATTTCACAAATGCGTTGAAAGTTACAATAGCAGCAGTAATTCCTGTGGTTTTATTTTCTCTTTTAGGCGAGTTTAGGATTGGATTTACTATTGCTTTAGGCGCATTTTTTACTTATCCAAGCGATATTCCAAGCAGTCTAAAACATAAAATTAATGGCGTCTTATTTACTGCTTTATTGGTTTCTGTTATTAATCTGTTGGTTAATATAATGTATCCTCACAGTTGGATTTTTTATCCATTTTTAGCAATTTTAATTTTCATGTTGTCGATGATTTCTGTTTATGGACATCGTGCTACAATGACTTCTTTTTCTGGATTGCTTGCCGTTTCAATTGCATTTTCCAACTTAAATACAGGTTGGGCAATGGTAGAGCATGCTGGATTAATTCTTGCAGGTGGATTATTTTACCTTTTAATTTCATTAGTTTTTTATTACGTTAGACCAAACCGATATATTGAATTACAAATAGCTGAATGTATCAAACTTACTGCAAAATATCTCAAACTGAGGGGAGATTTGTGGACTCTCAATGCCGATAGAAAATTGATTATTGAAAAACAACTGCATCTTCAAGTGGAGTTAAATACCATTCATGAAAACATCAGAGAGGTACTTATTAGAAGTTCAACTACTTCTGGTTCTTCCAATCAAAATCGGAAAATGCTACTGGTTTTCATCTCGTTAGTAGAAATTCTTGAGCTAGCATTATCAACGGCATTTGACCATAATAAGTTACATCAAAAATTTGATGAGCATCCAAAAGTGCTATTGACTTATCAAAGTTTAGCGTATAACCTTGCTGCAAGTATAAAGCAATTATCTAAAAGTGTAAGAAAACAAACTTTATACACGTCCAAATACGATTTACTACATGATCTTAATTCTTTAAGTCATGCAATTTTAACTTATGAAAGTGATTTAGAGAAAACTGCTGCTGTGGAAGGAGTTTTTATGTTAACGACAATGTTGCAATATGCTGAAAAACAGATTGAAAAAATAAAAATCATTGAACACGCTTTTACACTTGGTTCCCGATTACAGGATTTGAAAGGAAAAGACAAAGATTTAGAGAAATTTTTAGCTCCTCATTATTATCCGTTGAGTACCTTGACTCAGAATTTTAGTTTTTCCTCTTCAATTTTTAGACATTCATTGCGATTGACAATAACATTACTCTTTGGTTTTGTTGTTGGTGCTTTTTTACCATTTCAAAATGTTTATTGGATACTACTTACAATAATCGTAATTCTGAGGCCTAGCTATGGCTTAACAAAAGCGCGTTCTTTTCAAAGAATGATAGGAACAATTATTGGTGGGTTAATTGCTTTTGGGATTTTATACTTTATGAGTGATAATTTGTTTATCAGCATACTCGCCATAATTTGCATGCTTCTTGGATTTACTTTCACACAAATAAATTATAAAGTAAGCGCTACATTTATTACAATGTATGTAGTTTTTATTTACGGAATAGTTACACCCAATATTAGCGATTTAGTTCAATACCGAATTTTAGATACACTTGTAGGAGCGGTTTTAGCATTTATGGCCAATCATTTTTTATTTCCTACGTGGGAGTTTGTAAACACGCCTATCCATTTAAAGAAATCGATTACTGCAAACCAAGAATATTTAAAAGAAATCGCACTATTCTATAACAAGAAAGGTAGTATTTCTACTTCCTATCGTTTGGCACGAAAAAATGCTTTCATCGAAATAGGAAATTTGATGGCGTCGTTTCAAAGAATGTCGCAAGAACCAAAATCGAAACAAAGACAATTACCGCAAGTTTATAAATTAGCTGTTCTAAACCACTCTTTGCTTTCTTCTTTAGCTTCATTAGGAACTTATATCCAATCCCATAAAACTTCGTCAGCCTCGGAAGCATTTAATATTGTAGTGGAAACTGTCGATAATAACTTAAAAAACGCAATTGAAGTATTAAACGACACTACTGAAATTTATGATGAAAGTATAGCGCAAAAAGATTTGTCTATACATTTTACTGCCTTAAAAAATATTCGAGAAAAAGAATTACAAGAAGGAGAAAAGTTCAATCCAGAAGACTTTCAATTAAAAATGCAAGAAGCACAATTAGTAATTGAGCAACTAGTGTGGTTAATTAACTTATCCGGAAATATTGTTAAAGCAACAAAAACACTTAAAAATACCTAGTAAAAATGGCGCTAATTTAAAAAGTTTTTAAAAGTAAGCGCCGTTTTTTAAGTTTATATTTTATGTATTTAATTTTAAAACTGCCGCGGTTTCTTTTCGAATTTCGGCTAATAAATCGGGGTTTTCATTTAGTTTGTGCCCGTAAGAAGGAATCATTACTTTTAACTTTTCTTGCCATTCAGCTGTTTTAAATTGATCTTTAAAACATCTTTCAATTAAATCAATCATAATGGAAACTGCAGTAGATGCGCCAGGAGAAGCGCCAAGTAAAACAGATAACGAACCATCTTGAGTCGTAATTACTTCAGTGCCAAATTCAAGAATTCCTCCCTCTTTTTCATCTTTCTTGATCACTTGAACCCGTTGTCCAGCTCGTTCTAAAACCCAGTCCTTCGCTTTAGCACTAGGAACATATTCTTTTAGTGCATTGATTCTGTCTTTTGGGGACTGCCGCACTTGGTCAATCAAATATTTAGTGAGCGGAATATTCTTTATACCCGCAGCAATCATTGGTATAATATTATCTGGTTTTATCGACAACGGTAAATCAGAATACGAACCGTTCTTTAAAAAACGCGTTGAAAAACCTGCAAAAGGACCAAAAAGTAGTTGTTTTTCTCCATTTATCATTCGGGAATCAATATGCGGAACTGACATAGGCGGAGCGCCAACACTTGCTTTTCCATAAACTTTTGCTTGATGTTTTGCAATCACATCTGGGTTAACACATTTCAACCATTGTCCGCTTACCGGGAAACCACCGTATCCTTTGCCTTCTATAACGTTAGCTTTTTCTAGTAATGGTAGCGAACCACCTCCAGCCCCGATGAAAACAAATTTTGGATATGCTTTTTTCTTTTGGCCTGAAGCCAAATCAGTAATTTTGATTCTCCACAATTTATCCTCACGCTGTTTCAATTTTGTAACCTCGTGATGAAAATGGATTGTGACACCATCTAATTTAGTTAAATACCCAAAAATATTTCTAGTTAATTCTCCAAAATTCACATCGGTACCAATTGACATTGATGTTGCTGCAACTTTATCTGATTCATCTCGGCCTTCCATAACGAGCGGCATCCATTGTTTCAATAGACTTAAATCTTTACTGAAAACCATTTCTTTAAAAAGAGGATTAGATTGTAGCGCTTCAAATCGCTTTTTGAGATAGGCAACATTTTTATCACCCCATACAAAACTTAGATGTGGAATACTTTTTATAAAATTTTCAGGAGATGAGACTTTATTTTCTTGAACAAGATAAGCCCAAAACTGTCGAGATACTTCGAAGGATTCTGCTATGCTTATTGCTTTGTTTGCACTTACACTTCCATCTTCACTTTCAGGAGTATAATTAAGCTCACAAAAAGCAGAATGTCCCGTTCCTGCATTATTCCAAGCATCAGAACTTTCTGCGGCTGCAATATCTAAACGCTCGTAAATTTCGATTGTAATATCAGGTTGTAATTCCTTAAGGATTATACCTAGAGTAGCGCTCATAATTCCAGCTCCTATAAGAACTACGTCGCTATTTGTGCGGATGGTTGTATCTGGCATGACAAAAATTTTAAGGCACAAAGATACTTTATAAAACTAAAAAAAATATAACAATAAATTGTTAAAAAGTAGGGAATGAGACTTAGATTTAGCGGTAAGATTTACTCAATATCTTTTTTGAGTCAAATAATCTTGCAACATAATTGTTGCAGAGATCTCATCGATAAGTGCTTTATTTTGCCGCTGTTTTTTTTTCATACCGCTATCAATCATCGATTGAAAAGCCATTTTTGAAGTAAATCGTTCATCGACTCTAATAACTTTCATTTCAGGAAAATGATTGGTAAAATGCGTAACAAAACCTTTTATCATTGACGCACTTTCTGATGGCAAACCGTTCATTTGTTTGGGTTCACCTATCAGAACTGCTTCTACTTTTTCCTTACTGAAATAATCTTTTAAAAAAGCAATTGCTGTAGCACTTGGTATTGTAGTTAATCCAGATGCAATGATTTGCATTTCATCGGTAACCGCTATCCCAGTTCGTTTTTGACCGTAATCTATGGAGAGAATTCTAGGCATTTATCTATATTTTTATCAAAGGTAAAAATGATGATTTATAAAACCTAAAGTGAATCTTTATATTTGATAAATCCGAAAACAAAAATGGTGTTTTGTAGTATATTAATTTCATAAACACAAGTATAGCCCTTGAAAACGTAATCTCTTATATTTTCACTATCAAAATAAATTGACTTTTTGTAATGAAGGGGGTGCTTTAAATCTTTTTTAATATTTTTAAGTAAATCTTTTCTGAATTTGAAAGCTGCTCTAGGCTTATCCTTATAAATGTAACGAACCTGATCTGTCAATAGTTTTAAAAATTCATTTGAGATATTAACTATCATATTCAGAAAATATTTTGTCTAAAATTGCATCAGCTTCTTCAACTGTATACAATTTTTCATTTCCGCTTTTGAGTTTAGCATATGCAATATCTAGTTTTTCCTTGTTCTCATCGAAATTAGGATCTTCCTGAACAATTTTTAGTTCATCAGATGAAAACGAACTCAATAACTCTAAAATTTTAGCTTTTATTCTTGGTTGAAATTCTAATATAATTGTTTCCATGATACTTTCGTTTACTATACAAAGATATAAATTTTTACAAAATAAAATCTAAACTTACTTCTTGTATAAAGACAATCAAACAAGAAGTTAAATCTGTAACATTTTCAACTCATTTTGCTTTTTTGCTTTTAGTTAAAAATCCTATCTTTGGCTAAAAATTTTTAGACATGAATCCATTACAAACGATTATAGAACAAGCTTGGGAAAACCGTGCTTTGTTACAAGAAACTACAACTACCAGCGCCATCCGGGAAGTTATTGAATTACTAGATACTGGTAAATTACGTGTAGCTGAGCCAGTTGGCGAGAAATGGCAAGTTAACGAATGGATAAAGAAAGCTGTTGTGATGTACTTCCCTATTCAAAAAATGGAAACATGGGAATCTGGAATTTTCGAATACCATGACAAAATGCTCTTAAAAAGAGGTTTTGCCGAAAAAGGAATTCGCGTAGTTCCCAATGCAGTCGCGCGTTATGGAGCATACATATCAAGTGGTGTAATTTTGATGCCAAGTTATGTAAACATTGGTGCTTATGTTGACGAAGGAACTATGGTGGATACATGGGCAACAGTAGGAAGTTGCGCACAAATTGGAAAAAACGTTCACTTGAGCGGTGGTGTAGGAATTGGTGGTGTTCTTGAACCATTACAAGCAGCTCCCGTAATTATTGAAGATGGTGCTTTTATAGGTTCTCGTTGTATTGTTGTTGAAGGAGTTCATGTGGGTAAAGAAGCGGTTCTAGGTGCTAACGTATGTTTGACTGCGTCTACAAAAATTATTGACGTCACTGGCGATACGCCTGTTGAGATGAAAGGTTTTGTTCCTGCACGATCCGTTGTTATTCCTGGAAGTTATACAAAGTCGTTTCCAGCCGGAGATTTCCAAGTTCCATGTGCATTGATAATTGGGACGCGTAAACCATCTACTGACTTAAAAACCTCTTTAAACAATGCTTTGAGAGAATATGACGTAGCGGTTTAAAGCATTTCTATGTTAAATATTTTACAATAAAATCAATTGGATATTTCAATACTTATAGTTAATTATCGCGGTTGGAAAGCATTAGATCTATGTTTAGAATCTATTAACTTAATCATTTCTAAAACTTTTTCTTTTGAAGTGATAATAGTTGACAATTTTTCTAATGACGGGCAATTCACTATTTTTAAACAAAAATATTCCAAATTCAATTTTTTAGAAAACTCTGGTAATAATGGTTTCTCAAATGGTTGCAACATTGCTGCAAGCGTTGCTAAGGGAAACCATTTTCTTTTCTTAAATCCAGATACAAAACTCACTCTTGAGTCATTAGAAATTTTATTACGCAACGCTATCTTACATCCTGAAATCGGAATCTTGTCTTGCTTGCAGATAAATGAAAATGATGTTTTATATAAACAGACAAATTTATTTCCAGCTTTTGGTCGGTTTTTCGGAATTTCGCGATCCCTTTTTAGAAAGTTTAATAAAAAGCTATTAAACAAGCGCTTTAACAACAACAATAATCTATTTTATCCTGATTGGGTAACCGGCGCAGTGATCTTTATAAATCGGGACTGGTTTAATAAAATTAAAGGATGGAACGAAGACTACTGGTTATATTTTGAAGATGTTGATCTTTGTAAAAAAGTAACCGATGCTGGAGGAAAAGTAGCAGTAACCAGAGAAACAACTATATTTCATCAGCATGGTGGGGCTTCTAGATTAAATGTGAAAACAAAAGCACTGACAAAAACAGAAGTAATTATTTCCAAACATGTTTATATCAGCAATCAATTTTCAACATTAATTCAACTATATCTACAAAGTTTATTGATTGCAGGAGTCCTTTTAGAGAAGATATTTTTATCTATTTTAAGTTTAATTTTGTTTTTTATTCCAAAATTAAAAGTGAATCCTTTAATGCTCAAGAACCTATTTATTTATTATTGGAATGCGCTAGTAAATAAAACATGGATTAGTCCGCGAGCAATAAATTACCTAAAAACAAAAGTTTAATTTTTTTTCAAAAACTTTTTAAATGAAAATACTTGTAATTCAGCAAAAAATGATTGGAGATGTTTTAGTGACTTCTATTTTATGTGATAATTTACGTAAAGCCTACCCAACTGCCATAATTGATTATATGGTTTACGAATCTACAAAGGCTGTTTTAGAAGGAAACACCAGTTTTAATCGTTTAATCCTCTTCGAAAAGAAGCATCAAACGAGCAAATGGGAATACTTCAAGTTAATAAAATCTATTCATCAAGAAAAATATGATATAGTAATAGATGCATATTCCAAACTTGAAAGTTGGCTTGTGGTATTGTTTTCAGGTGCTAAGAAAAAAATATCATATAAAAAAAGGGGTAGAGAGTTCTTATACACTAACACTGTTGAAAGAACAAAAACATCCAAATCAAATTTAGGATTAATAATTGACCAACGATTAGCACTGCTGGAACCTTTACATTTAAAAATTGAATTAGATAATTTTCCTCAAATTTACGCTACAAAAAAGGAGCATGAATATGCAACTTCACTTTTTAATTTACATGCGGTAAATCAGTCAAAAAAAACAATCATGCTAAGCATTTTAGGCAGTAGTTTAGATAAAACTTATCCACTGCTTTATATGTCAAAACTTCTTGATTTTATAGCTTCTAAAGGCAATATTAATTTGCTATTTAATTATATGCCGTCGCAAAAAGAGGAAGCCACGGTAATTTACGATGCCTGTAACGAAGGAACTAAATCTAAACTATATCCACAAGTTTTGGGTAAAAATATAAGAGAATTTATTGCAATTATGAATTCTTGCGATCTTATAATTGGTAATGATGGAGGCGCAATAAATATGGCTAAAGCTTTAGGGAAACCCTCATTCATTATTTTTTCGCCTTGGATCGATAAAAAAGGTTGGGCTACATTTGAAGATGGTATCAAGCATGTCTCGGTACATTTGGAAGAATTTAAACCAGAATTGTTTATTAATAAATCTGCTAAAATGGTAAAAAAGGAAAATGCGCTATTTTATAAAGAATTTAGTCCTGAATTAATTTATCCCGTTTTAGAAACTTTTTTAAGAACGCATGCAGTATGATTTGATCTTGAAAGAGAAATTAGATCAAAAAGTATAATCGTAAAATTCCTATCTCCAAAATAAAAGTTTCTTTTTTCTCGCTATTTTTCTTTCAAATTTTTCTTGAAAATCATTTGTATAAAACCACATTTTTTCAAAAATATTTGCTTCGTTTTGAATGCTATACAACTTTGCATATTCATTACTCATGATCGCGATCATCTCTTTTTTGGGCGTGAGCCTGCTGAAATTTTTCATTCTCATATTAAAATCCATGGTATCATGAAAATTCATTCTATTTAAATCAACTAGGAAAAATGAATATTCATTTTCTGAAACTTTTTTAATTAAAGTATTTCCAGGCGAATGATCAAGAAATTCAATGCCTTTTTCATGCAAATCAATTGTAAATCTAGTAAACTGTCTCAAAATATTTTCGTGATCCGGAAAATTAGGAATTTGTACTAATTCTCTAAAAGTCAAATCGCTGGATAGGTGTTCACTAACATAGTAACTTTCTTGAAGTCCTAGAATACCAAAATTTTCAGCGTAAGCGACTGGTTCTGGTGTTCCAATTCCGTTTTCAAGCAATTTAATCCCATATTCGTAAGAGCGTTTGGCTTTTGATTTTCTAAAATATTTATAGGCGATTTGATTAATTATATGTGGAATTTTGAATGATTTTATATTTATTGTTTTACCGTCTAGTTCGAATAGTTTTATGGTATTGCGTTGCCCGTCTCCAAAAAGACTTCCCGTTGAATTAAAATTAATTATACAATTTTCGATTGCTTTTTCTTCATACCTAGAACGAACCTTTAATAACATTTAATTTTGAGTTGATTAATAATGTGTAAAAATAGAGAAATCATGGCTGAGAAATAGCATTACTTTTTACATTTCTCCGGCACACTATCAATTCTTATCTTGCAAGAAGAAATTTTTAGTCTGTAAAATTTTTGTGATTTCAGGTTATTTGTTATTTGAAAAATAGCTTACCATTTTTTTATACTTTTACACTTAAAACTAAAGTAACGTAGGCCGTATCAAAAAATGAAAATATTAAACATTACATCCATCACAGAATTACGAGGTGGTGACAATCAAATGTATACAATTTACAACCTTCTAAAAGATGATAAAAACATAACACAATATATTCTCTGTCCTGAAAATTCAGTGCTTGCAAAAATGTGCGAGAAGGAAAATATAAAATATTTTACATACAGAAAAAATGCTTTTAAGATTATAAATTTAATTTTTGCGATAATCAAAATTTGTAAGGATTGTAAGGTCGATATTCTTCACATTCATGATTCTACTGCACTTAATGCAGGGCTAATTGCTAAGAAATTTTTATATAATTCTATTAATTTAATTTTTAGTCGAAAGAGAAATAATCCCATTAAAGATAAATTTTTAAATAAATATAAATATTCTCATAAAAGCATTAAAAAAATTATTTGTGTCTCTAAAGCAGTTGAAGCTGTTTTTTACAACATTATTAAAGATCGAGATCGCTTGATTACGATTTATGATGCTATAGATGTTAAAAAATTTGAAACAAAAGAGCATAAAAATATTTTACACAAAGAGTTTAATATTCCTCAAGAAACTTTGATCATTGGAAATATTGCCTCTTTAACCAACCAAAAAGACATTTATACTTTTATTGATACAGCAAAAAAAGTGCTCCAAAAAAACGAAAAAATGATTCCTATAAAATTTATAGTTATCGGAGAGGGATCGTTAATTGATAATTTAAAATCCTATTCTTTAAAAAATAATTTAAGCAATGACTTAATTTTTGCGGGGTATAGAAGTAATGTTTTGGATCTATTACCCGAATTCAATATTTTCCTAATTACCTCTATAACGGAGGGATTACCATTGTCAATTTATGAAGCTATGGCATGTGGAGTTCCTATAGTTGCAACAAAAGCAGGTGGCATACCCGAAGTTGTGATTGACGCAAAAACTGGGTTTCTAGCTGAAATCAAAGATTCGAATACGCTTTCAGACTGTGTCATCAAACTAATTAATGATCCTTCACTAAAAGAAAAATTTACAAATAATGCTCTGGCTGCAGTGAAAAAGAATCATGATTTAAACACCTTAAAGAAAAATTATGAAAAGCTTTATACGGACACTATGAATGATTCTTCAAACGATAACAATTCCATGTTAAGAAATTAATTACTTCATTGTTTACTTAACTTTGAACACTGTTTCGATCCAATTAGCCAACATGTATTTTCTTAAAACACTAGCGTCTATTGGTTTATACTTGGTTTCAAAAAATGATTGAGGAATCTCAAGATTATCTTCTGTGATCACCCAAATATTGTTTACATTATAAAAATCATAACGAACGATATCTTCATTATTAGTAATGATTTTTTTATTGTAACCTAACGCTTCAAAGATGCGAAAACTTAAACCTTGCTGATTATTCTTTTGGATGTCAACTAAAATAGTACTTTCGGCGATATGATTTTTTACCTCCTGAATTGATAGATAATTTTTAATTAGATTTATCTTGGAATTGAAATGACCACTATCTTTTCTCACAATAAAAAGATAAGAAATATTTTTAAGTTCAAAATTAGTAGCTAAATTTTGAAGCATTGGAAATCTTTTATCATATGAAGATATATGAAATACGGTTTGGCGTGGAGTTATATTTTTGATTTCGTTATCGTAAATGTAATTAGTCAAAAACTGAAAATTATACTTTTTTACATCATTTTTGTCGTAGCTGTAAATAGTGTCGAAAAATTGTAAAGTATTTTGCTGTTCTGGATAATTTTCAATTCCATCAAATAAGTAACAGGTCATTTCAACAGCATTTTCACGTAAATAAATTAATAAATCTTTTTCTAGCTTATCGGGCCGAATAATCAGTATTTGATCAAAAGAACCTTTATTCTTCACAATATTATTAATGTAATTCGTTCTATTTTTATCCTTTAAATTTCCTAATAAAAAAAATTTCGAAAAGAAATTATTTATCCTTGAATAAAAATTTTTGTAAGAAAAGGCAATTGAATCTATGTTCACATAAGTCAAATCGACACTATCGATTGAATTTAATCGATCAACAATAAAATCAATATAACCAAATGAATGAGTTGCAATAATTGCGATTTTTTTAATTTTTGTCATAATGCTTATCTTTGCGAATAATTGCAATGCACAAAAATAGAAAGTTATTTAACAATTCAATATTTAAAATGATTAACGACGAACTTAACAAATCTTACGAAATAATAAAAGAAGGCGGAATTATCCTCTATCCCACTGATACCGTTTGGGGAATAGGCTGTGATGCAACAAATCCCGAAGCTGTTGCCAAAATTTATCAACTCAAGAAAAGAGTGGAATCACAAAATATGATCGTTTTGATGAATGGTGATAAAATGATGCATAATGTATTTGCAGACATTCCCGAAGTTGCGTGGCAAATCATCGAATTATCAGAGAATCCTACAACCCTAATTTTAGATAAACCAAAAAATGTAGCGGCAAATTTAATTGCGGCCGATAATACTTTAGGAATTAGAATTGTAAAAGAACCTTTCTGTTTTAAATTATTAGAACGAATGAAAAAACCATTGGTTTCTACTTCGGCTAATATTTCTGGGCAACCCGCTCCAAAAAGTTTTAAAGAAATTAGCGCCGAAATTATAAAAGGCGTGGACTATGTTGTAAATTTGCAACCTGAAAAAATGGGGGGAAAACCGTCGACGATAATTAAATTAGGTTTAGACAGTCAGGTTAAAATTATAAGAAAGTAATTTTACCGCTAATTCGCAAATTTAAATCTTACAATTATGGACGATATTATATATAAGGAAGAATGCTATAAAATTGTCGGGATTCTTTTTGAGGTTCATAAAAATCTTGGTAAAGGATTTTCTGAAATCGTTTATAAAGATGCTATTGAATATGAATTTCAGTTAAATAATATACCTTACGAAAGAGAAAAAGAGTTTTCTGTTGCTTACAAAAACACTATCTTAAAACATAAATTTTATGCTGATTTTGTCGTTTATGATAAAATAATTCTTGAAATAAAAACTACTGATTGTTTTAATAATAGTCACTATAATCAGTGTCTAAATTATTTAAAGATTTCCGGAAACAAACTTGCTTTATTAGCTAATTTCAATCTAATTTCACTAGAGTATAAACGAATTATTGATTCAAAAAAATAATTTGCGAATTTGCGGTATAATAACATGAATTACAAGCAAGCCTTAAACGATAAAATATTCGACGTCATTTCGCAAGCTTCTCAAGAACTTAACTTAGAGAGTTACGTGATTGGTGGTTTTGTGCGAGATTTAATTTTGAAAAGAGACTTCAAGAAAGATATTGATATTGTCGCTGTTGGTAGCGGAATCGAACTGGCTTTAAAAGTTTCTGAATTGCTTCCTAACAAACCTAAAGTTCAAGTTTTTAAGAACTATGGAACAGCAATGTTGCGCTACAAAGAAATTGATATTGAATTTGTTGGAGCTCGAAAAGAAAGCTATACTCACGACAGCCGAAATCCAATGGTGGAAAACGGAACTTTACAAGACGACCAAAACAGACGTGACTTTACAATAAATGCGTTGGCTCTTTCATTGAACTTAAATAATTACGGCGATTTAATCGATCCTTTTGACGGTTTAAAAGATATCGAGAAGAAAACACTCAAAACTCCTTTAGATCCTGATATTACCTTCTCTGATGATCCTTTGCGAATGTTACGCGGCATACGATTTGCAACACAATTGAATTTTGAAATTGAAGCAAAATCATTACAATCAATCACTAAAAATGCGGAACGAATCAAGATTATTTCTGGAGAACGGATTGTTGATGAATTGAATAAAATCCTTTCCACAGAAAAGCCTTCTATTGGATTTCTATTATTATTTGAAACGGGTTTATTAGACATTATATTACCAGAACTAACAGCATTAAACAACGTTGAAGAAATTGAAGGCCATACACACAAAAATAATTTTTATCACACACTAGAAGTCGTTGATAATATTTGCCCGAATACAGATGATGTTTGGCTCCGTTGGTCAGCTTTATTGCATGATATTGGGAAAGCTCCCACAAAACGTTTTGCTAAAAAACAAGGGTGGACTTTTCACGGACATGAATTCCTTGGTGGTAAAATGGCTAAAAAAATATTTGAGCGTTTGCATATGCCACTGAATCACAAAATGAAATTTGTCCAAAAAATGGTCATGATGAGTTCGCGTCCAATTGTTTTGTCTCAAGAAATGGTAACTGATTCTGCTGTGCGACGCTTGGTTTTTGACGCTGGCGAAGATGTTGAAAATTTGATGACTTTGTGCGAAGCAGACATAACCACAAAAAATCCAAGCAAATTCAAGAAATATCATAGCAATTTTGAAATCGTTAGAAAAAAAATTGTCGAAGTGGAAGAACGCGATCAGGTTCGGAATTTTCAGCCGCCTATTTCTGGAGAGGAAATTATGATGATTTTTAATTTAAAACCTTCGAAAGAGATTGGAATACTAAAAGAAGCGGTAAAAGAAGCAATAATTGAAGGCGAAATTCCAAATGAATATCAAGCTGCTTACGAATTTGTTTTGAAAAAAGGCGGGAAAATGGGATTAAACAAAGTTTAACTTATGTTTCTCTCTTATTTTCAGTGCTTTTAATTAATTTTGCTAAAATTTAATAATATGATAACTTCTGACTTAAAAATAGAATTAATTCAAAAAATTATTGAAAGTTCCAATCTTGATTTACTTTTAAGAATAAAAGAAATAATTGAAGCTTCCGATAGTTATCACGTTAATGAACGGCCATCTATTTATCAAAATTTAATAGAAGTAAGAGTTTTTAGTGATGTGGAGCAGGCCAAAATTGACAAGGCTATGATACAGCATCAAAATGGTGATTGTATTTCAGATGAGGAAGCGCAAAAAGAAATACAAGAATGGTTAGAAGATTAGTTTGGTCAATTGAAGCAAGAAATTCCAGAAAAAATATATTAAACTATTGGAATAATCGCAATAAGTCTAAAGTTTACAGTAATAAATTAAATCAGCTTATTAATTCTAATTTGGCTGTTGTCTTAAAATTTCCGGAATTTGGAAATTCAACCAAAAATGACTTAATTAAATTTGTCATTATTAGCCATTTTGAAGTAATTTACATAATAACAACAAATGAAATTGTTGTCCTTGACATCTGGGATACCAGACAAAATCCTCAAAATTTCTCCAAAAAATAAAAATGCAAAAATACTTTTTAAAATCAGCTAAAATTTCTCTCATTCTTGTGTACCTCGTAATTTTTGCAGGAGCATTCGTAAGATTAACAGGATCTGGGATGGGTTGCCCCGATTGGCCAAAATGTTTTGGATACTACATTCCACCCACACAGCAAAAAGAATTACTTTTTACTGCTGAAAGAGAATATGATAAAGGCCAAGTAATCATCAAAGATGAAGCGCTATTAGTTGCTAAAACTGATTTTGTATCAAAGGTGAATTTTGATGCGAACAACTGGGAAAAATATACGAAACATGACTACGCAATTTTTAACCCTTGGCATACATGGGTCGAATTTATCAATCGACTCCTTGGTGCATTAGCCGGGGTTGCTTGTATTATAACTTTTATATTAGCCTTTGGATATCGTAAAGAAAACAAGAAACTTATTATTCTGACTTTTTTGGTTTGTATTTTAATGGGCTTTCAAGCGTGGTTAGGTAAAACAGTTGTGGACTCTGATTTGAGTCCATATAAAATTACAACTCACATGCTGGTTGCATTGTTAATAGTTGCTTTTCAATTAATTGTTATATATGCTGTACAAAGAAATAACAAAACACTACTTTTCAATAAAAAGTTTAATGCGTTTTTAATCTTTTCGTTAGTGTTGACTCTTATCCAAATTATATTGGGTACAGATGTTCGTGAACAAGTCGACATTGTGGCTAAAACCGGGGCACCAGAAATACTATGGCTTAAAAATCCGACAGTCTTGTTTTATATTCATCGGTCTTTCTCCATGATCGTATTCTTGACTAATTTATATTTGTTTTATTTAAACAACAAATTAAAATTGGGCTTTTCAAAAATGAAATGGGTTATGATTTTAATCATAATCGAGATTATTTCTGGAATATCGATGTATTATTTTGATTTCCCTTTTGGAACACAAACGATTCATCTTGTAGTTGCAGCGTTGCTTTTTGGAGTTCAATTTTACTCAATACTGGAATCTAAATCATCAAAAGTTATTTTATAAATAATCCGAACTATCGACTATATTGTCACATATACATTTGTTTACGCACTGATTAATGTCAAAACTAGCAGCTCAAGATAAATTTTTAGATTTATCAGATTACGGAAGAACTTTCGGAAAATTTCTCGCCAATCAACTTAAAAATACTCGTTTTACTCCCATACATGTTACCTTACTTTTTGGTGTTTCAGGTTTGATGGCTATTTACAGTATTCTTGACGGATCGTACTTTTTGGCAGGTTTTTTTATCATTCTAAAGTCCGGAATCGATGCTGCCGATGGGGAATTAGCAAGGTTAAAAAACACGCCCTCTTACACGGGAAGATATTTGGATAGCGTGTTCGACATCATTCTTAATTTTCTATTTTTAATGACAATTTGTTACGTTTCAAAAACAGGTATTTGGCTGACAATTTTAGCCTTTATTGGCATACAATTACAGGGTACTTTATACAATTATTACTATGTCATTTTACGAAATAAATCCGTTGGCGGAGACACAACCAGTAAAATTTTTGAATATAAATCTCCAAGGGCTTTACCAGGAGAAACACAAAAATCAGTCGATATTTTGTTCCGTATTTATACCATCGTTTATGGAGCATTTGACAAAATAATTCATATTCTTGATTCAGATGCTTACAAAGTCAAAACTTTTCCTAACTGGTTCATGACGCTACTTTCAATTTATGGATTAGGCTTTCAACTATTGATAATTGCAATAATGCTGCCTCTAGATTTAATAGAATATATTATTCCATTCTTTATAATTTACACGTTGTTAATTTTTGTGATAATTGGTATCAGAAAGGTATTTTTTAAGGTTTAAATTCATAATAGATTTAATCTATATGTCAGATCTAAATAACATATTATCAATGTTTTAAATACAAATACTTTTAGCTTTACTGCGATATAAATTTAATTCCTTTATAGTAAAATATTGCAATGTCAAAATTCAAAATTATCAGAATTATATAATAGTTTTTAAGAATTGTATAACAGATTAAAAGCTTAAAATTCTGAAATTTGGTAAAAATAATTATTAACTTAAAAATTTAATATTATGCCAAATTCAAAAGAAATTGAAGGAAACTGGAACGAATTAAAAGGGAAAATGAAGCAAAAATTCGCTGATTTAACAGATGATGATTTGATGTACGAAGAAGGAAAAGAAGATGAAATGTGGGGAAAACTGCAACAAAAGCTGGGTAAATCCGAAAAAGAAATTAAATCATTATTTGATTAATTTTTAGCCTACAAAAAATTAAACTGTTTTAAGTATTAAATGAGAAATCTAATTTATAGGTTTTTTATATTTGTGCTTAAAACAGTTTTTTAATTTTAGAAATTACCCAATCCAGTTTTTAAAATCAGATACTTTTTCTCTACTGACAACAACCTCATCTTCCTTGTAAGAAGGCAAAATTACTTTTAAGCGCGAGTTGCTGTACATCACAATTTCTTTGATTGCTTTTAGCGGAATTATAAATTTTCTGCTGATTCTAAAAAAATCTTTTGGATCTAAATCTTGTTCTAAAACTTCTAATGTCGATTCAATTAAATAATTCCTATTGTCGAACGTGTGAATATAAGTTCCTTTGTTTTCGCTAAAAAAACATTCAATTTCTTCTACAGCAATTACTTTTAAATGTTGACCGATTTTTGCCGTAAAACGCTTTTTATAATTTTTCTCAAACGGATTGGTAAGCATTTTTTTTATTTGTTCAAAATCTAATTGAATAGTATTTTCAACAGCTGTTGGCATTGAAAATCTTTCTTTAAATTTAGAAACAGCTATTTCTAAATCGTCCTCATCTATAGGTTTTAATAGATAGTCAATACTATTTAATTTAAATGCTTTTAAGGCATATTCATCAAAAGCGGTGGTGAAAATTACAGCACTTTTGATGTGTTGTTTGACGGCGGCAAAATGCTCAAAAATTTCAAATGACAAACCATCGGATAATTGTATGTCTAAAAAAATTAAATCAGGATGATCATTATTTAGAAACCAAGTAATTGATTCCTCTACTGAATGCAAGAGCGCATTCACTTTCAAATTTAATTTTTCTACTTTTCGCTTTAAAAGTCGAGCGGCAGGTTTTTCGTCTTCGATAATTATTATTCTCATTTTGTGTCTATAAAGTTGGAAAATTAAATCTTTTACAATCGAACCTATTCGTATTTATTTAATTTTTCTTTCTCCATCAATTCCTTAATCTTCTTTTCTTCCCAGTTTTGTCCAAGAACAATATTAGGTCCAAAAACTGATAACCCCTGAGCCGCTAAACCTATCCCCCAAAATAAGGCCGTTGAGAAATTTTTTAAGCTAAGATAACTTTCGCCTTTGTCAAGACTTTGAACGTTGACAATTAAGATCATGATATTGATTACTACGTAAACCAATAAATGCGAATAAAACCCTTTGATTTTCTTTACTCTTTTAATCGCATTCTCATATTTTGATTGTTCTTCTGTTGTCATTTTCCTAGTATTTAATTGATTGTTTTTTTTCCTCTTCTATAAATTGTTGTATCTTTTTTTGCTCCCAATCTTTTCCAAAAAAAGGAAACCAATCAAAGGCTTTGCTTGCATGAAAAAAAAGTCCAATTCCCCAACTTATCGCAGTCCAATAGAACCATAAATGCTTAGGAGAATATTTTAAGTTGATAAAGATTAAAATTCCTATCACTAATAGATACGATAAAAGATGAGAGTAAAAACCTTTTATTTCTTCCACTTGTTTTTTTGCCTTTTGGTATTTCTCGTATTCAGTACCTATTTTCATATTTAGATAATATTTGTTTTTTATTTGAATATGGAATTCGCATATTTTCATCGGTGTTGGCTACCAAATCTAGGTCATGCTCATTTCATAATTATTTCCATTTATTATTTGTACTCTTTTCTTTATTCAAAATTTCTTGGATCTTTCTCTCTTCCCATGTTTTTCCATAACCAAAAGTTTCGAAAGCATGAAATGTCAATCCCATTCCCCATCCTAACATGGGAAACCAAAACCACTGAAAATTTTTTGCCGAATTTAAATTTATGATAATTAATATTGGAATGACGATACAATAAGAAGTCAAATTTCCATAAAATCCTTTGAGTTTCTCCACTCGTTCTTTTGCTCTAAAAAAAGCAGTATCTTCATTATAGCTTGCTATTTCCATACTATTTATTTGTTTAGTTAAGACTGGTATTTTCACTGTAAATACCTTTTCGTTATGTTCGATTAAAACTTTTCGATTGGTAATAATTCCGTATCTATTGATAATGTTTTGAAGCCCCACTCCTTGCCTGTCTTGCAAGACTTCTTTTCTTTGAAAATCATTTTCAATAACCAGATAATTATTTTCCATAAAAATCCGAATGTGCAACGGCCTTTGTTCGCTGACCACATTATGTTTTACTGTGTTTTCCAATAATAATTGCAGAGAGAGCGGGACAACCTTAGCTTCTAGATCAATAGCTATGTTTGGAATTTCATAAAAAAGACTATTTTCAAAACGCATTTTAAGCAGGTTCATGTACGTTTTAGCGAAAGCCAGTTCTTCTTCAACAGAAACTAATTCTTTGTCTTTTTGCTCTAAAACATAGCGGTAAATTTTAGATAGCGAGGTAGTAAATCGCTGTGCATTTTCCGGATTTTCTTCAATAAGCGAACTCAGAACATTTAAACTATTGAACAGGAAATGCGGGTCTATTTGATTTTTTAAGCTCTCGAACTTTGCATTTGCTGTGCCCGCAATGATTTTTTGTTCTTTGACTTTGCTTTCATTATACGACTTATAAAACGCAATGGTATAGATTGACAATGTGACAAAAAAAGTGATGATAATAGAAAATAAATAATTTGCCGGTTTCTCGTTAGCCAAAAAATATTCAAATGAGTTATTGAGATAAATTACTTGTTCAAAAATGTGTATCAGAAAAATAATCACTAATGATAGTATAAAAGAACCTACGAAACCAACAGTTATTCTTTTTACAGAAAACCGATCTTCGAAATAGCTATCCAATGTTACGAAAAGAAATGTGTTTGCACCATAAAGCGAAAAAGTATATAGCGTAGTGAATAAAAAATTTACTGCCATTTTCTTTCCAAATTCAATTTCATCTCCCAATATTACATTGATTAATTCAATTACCACAAAAATAATGAGCGTCAGTTTGATCGTTTTTTTCAGTTCTTTACTTTTGTTAATCATTTTATCTAACTTTTATTTATCTAAAATTACCAAGAAGAAATATTGAGTCTTTTTTTCTTATTTACAATTTTTCATTGCAGCCGTCGCTCTTTCTAAACCCCATTTCGGAGAAAAGGCCGTTTCAGGTTTAAAAGTAGCAAAAAGTCCAATAGCTTTTTCAATTTGAGCGCACATTGGTTTGGTGTCGGTTCCCCAATATTTTGCACTGCCAATTTCAAATTCTGCCTTGCTAAAAACAACTCTTGGATTTTCTGGAGCAATCGCTTGTGCTTTTCCATACAATGCCATTACTTTTCCAGATAATTTTTGCCCGTTTGTCATTGGGTCAAAAGAAATCCAAGCAGTGTGAATCATCGCTTGAATAACAAGTAGTTCAGCATTATTTGGATTTTTATCCATTTCTACATCTAACACTTTTTGAGCTTTAGATAGTAATAAATTCATTTGGTTTTTGTCTTTTGTTTTAAAAGCAGTTGATGCATTTACAAACGCTACATAATAGTTTGGCAACCAACTTGTTGTTTCTGCCGCTGCAATTCTTTCAAATAGATCAGAAGCTTCAGTGTTTTTTCCTTCGCCCCACAATTGGAACGCCTTTCCCATTCCCTGTTCAAATTGTCCTTGAGCCGATAGTAAACTACAGATAAAAAATGCGATGGTAGTGATAATTTTTGTCATGATTTCATTGTTTTTAATTGGTTAGTTGTTTAATTATATTTCAAAAGTATGGTGGTTCTATACTTTTGAAAATTTATTGTTACTGAACTGTTGAATTCTTATGATGAATTACAATTGCTTTATATTTTTAATACAATCATTTTGTTTTCATTAGCCTTAAACATAGCATCTATATATTTTGGCGGCCCCATAAATCCTTTGGCTCCGTTTGAAGCGGCATATTCTTCTTTAGGAATACCCATAAAATTCACGTCTAATTTTCCATTGCTATTTTCATCATGAAAAACGCTAATGGCATATTCGCCAGCTGGCATATTGGCAAAAGTCGCTGTTGCCTTATTATTTTTTATTAAAGCGACATTTCCTCTGAATGTTTTCTCTAAGAAGGTCTTTTCGGAGTTATAAATTCCGATCATTACCTGTCCCTTATTGTTTTTTAAACCGTTGACTTCGACATTGATCGTCACTTGTGAAAATGCGAAAGAAGCAGTCAATAAAAGCGTACTTACAATTAATTTTTTCATGATTTTAAGTTTTTAATTTATGGTTAATTTAAATTTGTTTTTACAACAATGTAAAAGTATCGCAGTTTATATTAATTACAAATTTTTAAATACTGAACTGTGGTATTTTATAGATGAGTTGTTGTTTTAGTCTTTAATGGTTAATTACTAAAGATTAGCCATTAGTGATTAGTTATTGATGATTAGTCTTGATTAATTGAATTTTAGTTATTTGTTATCAGTTGTTATAAAAGCTAAGTTGCTTTTATTTAACCATTAGCGATACCAAAAATTAGATTAATATGGAAAGAATAAACGGTCATCATTTTTAACACGAAAATCAAATCGATAGCTAATTGGTCAATCCTTACCAAAGCTAACTAGCTTTTCAAAGTAATAGGGGAATTAAAATAGAATGAAAATTACCTTTTATCTTAGAACAAATTATCTTAGAAAGACAATACTTAAACGGAAGCCATAATGATGACACACACTATTTGCGCAAGATTATTTTTTTGAAAGGAAGTATCAAAAAGTGTAATTTGTAGAAATAAAAAGCCCCATCTACATTTTAATGTAAACGGGGCTAAATTATCAAAAACTTGAAAGTATTAGTTGGTTTTAAATTTCCATATTTGTCCAGTTGTTTCTCCTCCTTTATTGTCTTTAACTACAATTCTCCAAAAATATTCTTTAGAAGATTCCAATGTAACATCAAAGGATTTTGAAGTACTATTTTCCTTAATTTTTGTAGTAGGATTTAAAGTGGTTCCAAAGTATATGTCATAGGTCAAAACATCAATAGCATCAACGTCAGTAGCGTTCCATTTCAATGTAGTATTTAAAGTATTCAATACAACATTCTGATTAGGTGCAACCAAATCTGGTGAAAACGGAAGGTGGTTGACTACAGCTTCTCCTGAAGTGTAAAACTTAGAGGTTGATGAATAAGCACTAGAAAGGCCTTTACTGTCTGTCGATTTAACTCTCCAATAGTAAGCCGTATTTTTTTCTAGGTTTATGCTCTTGCTTAAGATCTGAACATCCTCAGTATTTATAATTTGAGTAAAAAGGTTATCTTTAGCTACTTGTAATTGATAGGTAATAGCATCGTTGTTAACATCGGTTGCCGGTTTCCATTCAAATATAACCGCAGTGTTTAAACAAAGTTTGTTATCTGCTGGTGCTGTTAAACTAGGTACAGTTGGTGCAGCATTTATTACTTCTGGTTGGTCATCACCTCCACTACTGCAGGCAACTACTACAAGGCTAAATATTGATATATATAATAAACGTTTCATTTTTTTATTTTTTAATAATTTTTATAAATATGGGACGGTCTAGCTCAACTTTAGTCATATAAATTCCTGCTGGTTGATTGTCTAATGAGAGTTGTACTTTTCCATTTTCAACATTATATTTTTTATTGGAAATCAATTTCCCTGCTAATGTAAAAATACTGATGCTAACTTCCTTGTTTGTTGCTGGTATTTCTATTTGAAAAGCTCCAGAAGTTGGATTCGGGAAAGCGGCAAATGTCCCTTCCAATATTGAAATGTCTTTCGCGTAAATTCCTTCGCAATCTTTCGCAGATTTAACCTCTAATAAACCGCCTATTTCAGCATCGACAGTAAATAAAGCAGCATTGGTTTGAAATTGTTCAACTCCATTCAAGAAAACAGTATATGGAGCTGTTCCAGTAGCAATTTCAACTATTACTTTCTTTGAATTTACATTTAATTTTCCTGTAATAGTGGCTCCTTTTGGGATAACTAAGGTGAAAATTTGCTCGAAGGTTTCACCCGGAATAGTAATGGTTACTTTATAAGTTTCAGGTGCTAGATTTGGCACTTTTAAACTGTTATTAGTAAAAGTGTACGAAGTTGCGTTTATTGTTGCTCTATACCCATATGCAGCTGTTGCAGTTATGTTTATTTCACCATTGCTTGAGTTAAGACAGGTTTCACCTTTAGTCTCAATAGTGAAATTGTTTGAAGGTAAACTAAATTTACACTCTATATTAAAAGTTGCAGTAGCATCTTTTTTACTTGACCAATTAGCATCAGAAAAGACTTTGTCATCAACTTGAATACATGAAAGGGGTGTATTGTTTTTTAAATCTAAAGTAGTAATCGAATTATTATTCCCATTTTTTAGGTTCAAACTTTTTAACTGGTTTGAGCTGCAGTCTAAATAATTTAATTTAGTGTTTTTAGAGACATCGAAAGTTGATAATTTCATAGATCTACATATTATTCTAGTTAAATTTACATTTGCAGATACATCTAATGCTGTAATTGAATTATCGGAGCATAGTAAATCGCTTAACTCAATATTTTTAGAAGTGGATAAAGAAGTTAGCAAATTGTTGTAACACAATAAACGATTTAACTTAGTATTTGTAGAAACATCTAGTAAAGTTAATTTGTTGTAGAAACAGTTTAACGTAACTAAAGACACAAAATCCTGTATTCCTGTCAAATCAGTGATTGAACTAAAAGAAACGTCAAGTGAAGTAATAAGCGCTATGTTTGCAGTTAACACTTTTCCATTTTTTCCATCTGTATCAATACCTAATGCAATCAATTTATCTTCAAATTTAGGATCTGGAATTAAAGTGGAGTAGTCACAATCTGAACTATAATTTGCTATTGCATCTTTGCAGAGAGGCCAGTTTGTGTTAGAATATGTAGCATCATCAACTTGTATGCAACTTAATTGTGGATTATCCGTGAAATTTTTAATACTTGGTCCATTAATAATTGTATTCTTTCCATTTTTTAAATTTAATAAAACCAGTTTATTGTTTTGACACAAAATTTGACTCAAGTTTTTAAGCATAGAGAAGTCCAGAGTTTTAATTAAATTGTCGTTACACTGAATATCTATAAGTTTAATATTGTAAACTAAACTTAGCAAAGATAATTTATTAGTAGCAACATTTAAACTTGTAAGATCGTGATTATATTTTAGATCTATTTTTGTTAATTCATTATTGTTACAACTTAAACTTTGTAAAGAAGTAAAGTCTTCAATTCCTGTTAGATCTGAAATTCCCGCATTTGAAACATTTAAAGAGCTTACATTAGTGATATTAGCGGTTAGAACTTTTCCATTTTTTCCATCAGTATCAATGCCTAATGCAATTAATTTATCTTCGAACTTAGGATCTGGAATGGTAGTAGAGGAAGTACAATTAATACTGTAATTTGTATTTGAATCTTTATAGGTTATCCAATTCGCATTTGAATAAGTAATATCATCTACTTCAATACAACTTAACTCTTTATTATTTTTGAAACTTGAAAAACCTATTAATTTATTATTTCCGTTTTTTAAATTTAAACTTTTAAGCTGATTACCTTCACAAAACAATTGATTTAATTTGGTATTTTTAGATACATCTAAATCTTTTAATTGATTTCCTTCACAACCTATATTTGTCAATAAAACATTTTTAGAAACATCTAATCTTGTTAGATTGTTCTGGTCAGCAGAAAAGTATCTCAATAAAATATTTTTTGAAACATCAATATTGGTTAATTGATTTTTATCAACTTTTAGATAGGTTAGCAAAAAATTATTCGAAACGTTTAGGTCTTTTATATAATTTTCAGAACATTCCAGGTGTTGTAATTTTACATTTTTTGAAAGATCTAGTGTTTGTATTTTGTTTTGCTGACAATAAAGTTTTTCTAGAATAAGATTTTTAGAAACATCAATAGATTCAAATTGCCCTTTTCCTGAAATGCCTATATTTATTGGAGCATGAGATATGGCCAAAAAACGTAAAGCTGTATTTTTGGTTACATCTAAATTTGACATAAGGTTGGCACTACAGTCTAAGTCGTTTAATAAAATATTTTTTGTAACATCCAAACTTGTTAATTTGTTACTAAAGCAATGTAAATAATTTAATTTCAAATTATTTGAAACATTTAAATTTGAAATTTGGTTTCGTTGACAATTTAAAAATTTTAATTCTAAAAAATCTTGAATTCCTGTCAAGTCTGAAATGTTGCTATCTGAAACATTTAATGTGGTTAAATTAGCAATGCTTTGAGTAGCGACTTTACCATTTTTTCCATCGTTATCGATCTTTAATGCAATGAGTTTGTCTTCAAATTTAGAGTCAGGAATAAGCGTATAAATGCTACAATCTAAACTAAAACTAGCTGTAGCATCTTTGGTGGTAGTCCATTTTTCTGCGGCAGCAATATCAGCCACTTGAATACAAATTAAAGATGGATTATTAGAACAATTTAAATTGGCCATTGCTGCGTTTTTAGAGACATCTATTTTTTTTAATTGATTTATTGAACAATTTAAAGTAGTCAATGCTGCAAAACCTTCGATACCTTTCAAATCTGCAATTCCGCTATTAGAAAGGTCTAATGATGTAATAGTTGCAATGCTTGAATTTAATATTATTCTATTTTTACCATCAGTATCAATACCCAATGCAATAAGTTTGTCTTCAAATTTAGAATCTGTAATTGCTGTAATTGTTGAGCAGTCATAAGAAGAAAATACTGCATTAACATCCTTTTTAGTAGCCCAATTTGTGTTTGCATAAGTAACATCATCCACACCAATACAACTTAGGTCAGGATTTAATGAAAGATCAATATTTGAATTTGTTATGAAGCTGTTTTTTCCGTTTTTTAGATTTAAACTGGTTAGTTTGTTTGAATTACAAATTATAGTTTTTAATGCTATATTTTTTGAAATATCTAATGCAGTTAAATTATTCTGTTTACATTGTAAACTAGTTAATTTAACAAATTTAGAAACGTCTAGTGTGCTTAGTTCGTTGCTATTACAATGCAAAGTATTTAAATCTAAATTCTTAGAAACATCGAGTGTGGTTAATTGATTCGAATCACAAATTAAAGTGATTAAATCTATATTTTTTGTTACATCTAAACTGGCAAGTTGATTCGAATCACAAATTAAAGTGATTAAATCTATATTTTTTGTTACATCTAAACTGGCAAGTTGATTATTAAAACAAATTAATGTTTTTAAGGCTACGTTTTTAGTAATATCTAAATTTACTAGTTGATTACCGGAACAGCTTAAATTTGTTAGTACTAAATTATTTGAAAGATTTAATATCGTTAATCTGTTGGAATTGCAAAAAAGCTCTGTTAAGGCCACATTTTTAGAAACATCTAAAGTGATTAATTCATTGAAACCACAAATTAAAGAAGTCAAATGAACATTTTTAGAAACATCCAGTGTCGTCATCCCACTACCTTGAATATTTATGGACTTTAAGAGGATGTTTTGAGAGAGATCTACATCTTTAATTTTATTTCCGGTAGCAGTTAAACTAATTAATGCTACGTTCTTTGTGACATCTAGTTTTGTCAACAATCCACTTCCACCAGAGCTCCCATAACCGTTGCCGGTGAAGCATTCCAGTGTTTTTAAGGAAACAAAATCTTGAATCCCTGTTAAATCAGAAATATTTACAGTATTAACATTTAATGATGTGACTGATGCTATACTTGAAGTCAAAACCTTACCATCAGGAGCACCTGAATCGTGCCCAAGGGCGATTAATCGTTTTTCAAAATTAAGATCTGGGATTAAGGTATAGGCAGCACCAATTGTTGCCACATCAATTACCGATACATTGTCTACTAATATTTCAGAGTTCAGCGTGCCCGTTGTCCAGATATCTACTTCGATAGATTCGCTTATCGTTGGCGTGTAGTCAAATTCTATTTTTCGCCATTCAGTGCTAGAAGTTACGGCATCTGTTTTTCTTGCAATTTCAGCTTTAAAAGTCCCTGGTTTGTTATACAAACGAAGGTCGATGGCCGTAAAAGTGCCCGCAACAAGTTTTTGGTACATCGTTATGCGATAGGTTTTCCCTCCTACAACTGGGAAAAATTCACTGTTGATGAAGTTAAAGGTTCCGCTTGTAATTTGCATTTTGGTACTCGAACTTCCATTTTGAGCTGAAGTGCTTTGGAATACTAATCCGTTAAAAAATCTAAACCATTGATCTGGTTGTGAGGATGATGTCCAGTTTTCGAAATTACCGTTCGGAACCAAATTGGTTTGAGCTTGTGTGATAATTGTCAAAAACATAAACAACAAAAGTAATTTTGATTTCATAAAATTGGGGTTGTTGAATTTTACTACAAGAATACAAAAGTCTTTTCAATTAACGCGTCTTTTAATGCTTTAACATTATTTATTTTTTTTAATAGTTTTTATTGTTCGCTTCGTATAAAAAAAGGTTGTTTGTCAACCACTGGCGAGAGTTTATAATAAGTGACTACTTACTTTTCAAATCCTAATGTGATAGTATTTATCAGAGTTATATGCATCACCTGCTTTCTTAACAGGCTGATCTATTTTAACAATTACGATTTAGTTCTTAATAAGTGATTATTAGCCTTTGGTTATTAGTCGCTAGTACTTTATATCTAGAAATTAGTGAGTGGCGATCAGTAATTGATCTTTAAAAATAAGTGAATGCTAAACAAATGACTTTTAGACATTTTAGTTAAAAAACTCCGTTACAAATTCCTCAATTGATTATCCTTTTTATCGTTGCTAATTGTCCAGAAGAATCCAATAAAGAAAAAACGATCTGCGGTAGGAATAATTTCTTTTCTATTAAAAACACCTACGTCATTTGGCTTATTCGCGTATTCGTAACCAAAAACGTTTTGGGTTCCTAAAACATTGGAAACAGAGAAATACAGAATTTTTTGAGGCGACAATAAATACGCCCAGTTAAAACTTAAATTATTGAATGCTTTCGTTTTTCCATTCATAAACTGTGTTTCATTTGGATTATTATACGGCCTTCCTGTACTAAAAGAATGTGTGAAACCTACTTGCGATTTTAAATCGCTGATCCAATATTTAGTTACAATAGACAAAGTGTGATCAGCAACAAAATTTGGTGTTACTTGTACTGGGAAGTTTCTGTAATCTCTTTCGGTATCGATGTAAGAATACGAAATCCAATATTCTAAATTCTTGATTGATTTTCCATCTCTCCAAAAAAGATCCAAACCTTTAGCGTATCCGGACCCTGTATTGCTGTAATCCGAATTAAATACAGCAGTTTCTGTATCGAATTTTACTAGATTCCGATAGTCCTTAAAGTACGTTTCCGCTCTAAAGGTTTTTCCGTTTTTATTGTATTGATAATTCAAAATATAGTGAGAAGCTTTTTCGCTTTCAAATTGATGGTATCTTGAATATTTAACATAATCCGCATTTGGCGTTTGAGTAAAATCGCCATAAGCAAATGAGAATTGACTGTTTTTGGCCATCTTATAGGCAAATGAAATTCGGGGTGAGATAGCAGTTTCATTTAATAAAGCATTATTTGCTGCTCTCACTCCTACTTTTGCAGCCCAATTTTTAGAAAAGAAAATATCGGCTTCACTGTAAACGGCAGCAATGTTAGATTGATAACCATTCGTAAAAATCAAACCTGAAGTTGGACTAAAATCTTCATTAAATTTCGTAATAAAATAATCCGCACCGAACGATAACTTCAATCGATCTGAAAAACTTTTTCGCAGTTTTAGTTTTAAATGAGCAGCATTTTCGTCATTTGACACATTATCTAAATTCAAGTTGATTTTGTTGTTACTGTACCCGTAACTCAATCCAGTTGTGATTTGCCAATTATTTCCAAAAACACCTTTATACGATGAATTCATGTAGAAATTATTGTTGTTCAAATCGACTCTGATTTTATCGGGCGAATTGATACTTTTCTGGTTAATATCAAATTTAGAACTTTCAAATGATGCATAAACCTTTAAAATTCCGTTGTTAAAATTATACCGATACACTGTTTCTCCAGACAAAGACCGAAACGGACTGTTCCAGTCCACGTTTTGAGGAATTAAAACTTGGTATGGAGCTAGATTGGTATAATTAGCATTGAGAGTCAATGAGCTTTTTTTCCATTTTTGAGTGTTGCCTAAACCTAAACCAACGGTCATAAGTGAGATTTCAGTTTTATTTTGATCGGGATCATCTTGTGTGTTTAATAACAAAACACTAGACAATGCTTCGCCATATTCGGCTGAATAACCTCCTGTTGAAAAAGATATACCGCTAAAAAGGAAAGGAGAAAACCGACCACGAGCGGGAATGTTAAGCGTACTTGCGCCGTAGGGTTGTGCTACTCTTATTCCATCAATAAATGTTTGTGTCTCATTAGCCTCGCCACCGCGCACAAATAATCGTCCGTCCTCACCTACTAATTGTGTTCCTGGTAAAGTTTGCAATGCAGCTATAATATTTCCTGCGGAACCAGCTGTGGTAACAATATCTAAAGGTTTTAATACCGAAACTCTTGATTTATCACCAGCTTCTAAAGTTCCTGCTGTAATAACAACAGCATCAAGTGAGGTTACACTTTCACGCAGTTTTACAGTTAAATTTTTAGCATTAGCAACATCAATGACTATTTTTGAAGATTCGTAAATAAGGAAACTAACCACTAAGGTTTGATTTCCTTTGGTTTTTGTTTCAAAAGTAAATTCTCCCACTTCAGAACTTGAAGTTCCGTCATAAGTTCCGTCGATAAAAATATTAGCAGCTGCAACAGGCTTTCCTTTTTCATCTACTATTTTACCTGAAATTGTTGTTTGAGAGAAAAGCACCGTTGTTAATAAAATTACACTTAAAGTAAAAATGGTTTTCATCGTATTTAGTTTTTGATGAAGCAAATGTATTTTAGAAATAAAGCAAGAAAAACTATACTGTGCTGAACTGTTGAAATTAGCGGATGAGTTGTAATGAATTTAATTATAGATTATATTTACAACATTCTATTGTATCTCCCAGCTGGATTTGCATGAGGGATGGCAGTGAAAATCCTCCCCTTTTTAGGGGAGATTGTAACGAACAGCCCGACCGGAGCTTTTGCGGAGGGCATGCCCAAAAAACAAAAAAAAATATGGAACCAAAAACCGAAAAAGAGAAAATGATTGCTGGAGCGTATTATTTAGCTGGTGATGCTGTTTTAGTCAAAGACAGGCGAAAATCTAAAAACTTACTTCATCGGTTAAATGTAACGGAGTATAGAATTACGAAGAAAGCACGGGAAATAATCAAAGAACTGATTCCAAATGCCGGAGCAAACTTATATATTGAACCTCCTTTTTTTTGTGATTACGGATACAATATTTTTTGTGGAGAAAATGTTTATTTTAACGTGAACTGTGTGGTTTTGGATTGTACCAAAGTTACTATTGGCTCCAATGTGTTTTTTGCTCCAGGAGTTCAATTGTATACCGCAACCCATCCGTTAGAAGCTGAATTAAGACGAACATCAGAAAATGCGTTGCCAATTACGATAGGTGATGATTGCTGGATAGGCGGAAATTCTGTCATTTGTCCAGGTGTCACTATTGGAAAGGGTTGTGTGATTGGAGCTGGTTCTGTTGTAACAAAAGATATTCCAGATAATTCGCTGGCTGTAGGCAACCCTGCAAAGGTGATTCGGAAATTGAACGTTTAGGAAATTTCTAAATAAAAATAATAAGTCCGAAAACTAAAATCTGCTATCTTTGTTAAATCATAAACCTTAAACAAATCATAATGAAACATCTCAAAGTATTTTTAGTCTTAGCATTAATTGTGATTACAAACTCCGTTTCTGCACAATCTACCTTTGACAAATGGCCGGCTGTGAAAGAACTTCACGGAGTAATGTCAGAAACTTTTCATCCTGCTGAAGAAGGAAATCTAGCTCCAATAAAAGCGCGATCAGAAGAAATGATGACAAAATCAGCTCAGTTATTGAAATCGGATATTCCAGCTGAGTTTAGAACTTCGGCAATACTAGCTTCGGCAGAACGGATGCAAATGAAAAGTAAAGCATTGCATAAATTAGTAAAATCTAATGGCGCTGATGCAGAAATAGTGAAATCGATAACTGATTTGCACGACACTTTTCATGAAATTGTGGGACTTTGTTCCGAACCAAAACAATAAAAATGAAAGCCTAATCGATTGATTAGGTTTTTTTATGCTAATTTGGAAAAAAAGTGATTTTTTTAGTTGTTATTATTTATTTTACAACGTAAAATATTTTTTTTTTAGAATAAATTATTTTAAATGATGGCTAGCTGAAAAAGCAATAAAATTAATTTTAAACTACGCTTCCTGTCGTGCAAATTGAGGAGAAAAAAGCGACTCCTAGTTTATTAAATAATTACAGTAAAAAAGAGGAAAATTTATAATAATTACATAAAACTTAAAACTCGGGTGAATTTTTAATATGCACTATTTGTTATGCTGTAAAAACAGAAATTGCTTTAATAAATAATGAGAATTAAATACTATCGTTTTTTTAAACCATTTAAGAAATACAAGAGTATCTAAGTTTTTGCTTTAATCGTTTCTTAACCAACATTTTTTTGTTTTTTTAACTTTGAAGGTAGCTGGTTTTTTAAATCTTACATTTTTATAGTCTAAAATTTTATCAACAAAAACCAAATCTGAGTTAAAACATCGAGACAAAATCTAAAATTAAATTTTACCTTTGACCTTCAAAAAAACAAGAATAATTATGGTTTATAAATTTAGAGTCATTCTAGACGCCGAGGAAGATATTTTTAGAGACATAGCAATACTTGCAGAAGATACTTTGGAAGATTTACACAATGCTATCTTTAATTCTTTTGGTTTTGACGGAATGGAAGTAGCATCATTTTATACCTGCGATGAAACTTGGAATCAAGAAGATGAAATCTCTCTTTTTGATACTGGCGATGTAATTGGAGAACAAAAAATAATGAGTGATTATCCATTAATCGATATTTTAGACAAAGAAAATACTAAAATTATTTATGTCTATGATTTCATTAATATGTGGACATTTTTAGTTGAATTAGCTTCGATTGAAGAACAGGTTGTTGGTAACACGTACCCAGAAACGATTTTCTCTCATGGAGAAATGCCAGATGAAGCAATGGAAAAAAACTTTGAATCGGATGACGCTGATAGTTACAATGATGAATATGAGGACGGTTTAGATGAAGATGATCTTGATATGTTTGATGGAGATGACAGTTTTGAAGACTATGGTAATGAGGAAAACTGGAATTAAGCCTCTCCCCAACCCTCTTTAAAGTGGAGGGAGACAAACCAGGCAAAAATAAGGAGAATATTAAGATTCATTCCGAAAACTCTTTTTTTAAAATGAAGTTCTATTCTACCTCTGATAATTAATTAGACTAAAAAGTTAAACTCGAAATAACATCTCTTCTCCCCCTGCTTTGGAGGGGGTTGAGCGGAGGAAAACCATAAAAATGATCAATTTATACAACACGCACATTGAAAACTTATCAATTCATAGAGTTGGTAATAAAAGCAGAAATGAAGCAATTTTTTTATCAGAACAACCTTTTAATCTTAATGATGAAATTGTTCCTTTGATGAAAGAATTTTTTTTTAAGCCATTTAGAGATAAAGAAGAAAACTATTTCCAATTTGCGCATGAAATTGATTTAGATTACAATGACATGTTTAAGTTTGCGACTGAAGTTTTTGAAAACCCAAGTGTTATTCATGAGGTTTCAAAGAAAATTACTTCACACTTATTTGAACAGTCTAATCATCCGCATATTAAGAATGGTGAAGTTTACGTAACTTATTTAACGAATGTAAGTATTGACAATAATATTGTTGATGCAATTGGAATTTTTAAAAGTGAGATCCAAGCAGACTTTCTTCAGTTTGAGGAAAAAGCAACACATTTAGAAATGATTTTACAACAAGGCGTAAGCCTTAATAAATTAGACAAAGGCTGTTTGATCTTTAATTACAAAAAAGACGAAGGTTATAAAATCTTGACTGTTGATAGCAATCGCTATGATGCTAGATACTGGCTGGAACATTTTCTTTCTGTAGATGCATTTGAAGATGAAAATTTTATCACTAAAAAATATTTAAAATTTTGTCAAAATTTTGCAAAAGATGTCGTTTTTCCTGCTGAAGACAAGAAGGAAGAAGTGATGTTTATGAATAGATCCGTTAATTATTTTGCAAAAAATGACGAGTTTGAAGAAACTGAATTTTTAAACGAAGTATTGGATAATCCTGACTTAATTCCTGAATTCAAAAATTACAAAATAGACAAAGGCGAAAAATATAGCATTGAAGATGTTACTTCGTTTCCTATTGCAAATGCAGCGGTTTCTGATGCACGAAAATCGATTAAAAACGTTATTAATCTTGATACACATATCCAAATTAAAATGGACTTTATCAATCCTGAAAGTGCCGAAAAATATGTAGAAAAAGGTTGGGATGAAGAAAAACAAATGTATTATTATCTTGTATATTTCAATAAAGAACAAAAATCTTAAAAAGAAGAGCAATTAAAATACCGTTAAAAATCACAGTCCCCGATTATGAAAATAATTGGGGATTGTGATTTTCAAGGAACAAATATAAGCAATGTAAAAATGTAGCATCAGCGGCAGTACTTGTAGATTGCTATCAAAATGTACCGTTGGATTTACATTAAATTACAAGAAAAATACATTCGAATTAATAATTAATTCTCACAAAACTTACAATTACAAAAAATTACAGTAAGTTTATATAAAAGAGAAATATAGATACAAATAATATCTTCGCCATTAAACCGTTTCCCTTTTTAAAATATTGTCTTTTTCTTTAAAAATATGAATCGAATTTTGATTTTACCTCTTATGAAATTATTTTTAAATCAATATTTTAAATCATTCCTCGCACCAAGTTGTTTACTTATTCTATCAGGACTTATTTTTCAATCTTGTGCAACTCACCACGCTCAATTTGGCAAAAATATTAAACAACCAGTTACAGCATTAAATGCTGATACATTGGAAATCGCACACACTATTTATTTAATAGGAGACGCTGGAAATACTAATAAAAATAATGTTGAAAAGAACTTTGGCCCTTTAAAAAATAGGTTAAAACAAGCTAGCAAAAATACAACGCTCTTATTTTTAGGTGACAATATTTATCCTAAAGGCTTACCAGAAGCGATTAAAACTAAAGAACGACTTATTGCAGAAGCTAAACTTACTAATCAGCTCCAGATATCGAAGGAATTTAAAGGAAAAACAATTTTGATTCCCGGAAATCATGATTGGTATAATGGCATTAAAGGTTTAGAACGTCAAGCTAAATTTGTAACAGATTATCTTGCTGACAAACAATCATTTTTACCACGGAAAAGCTGTGGGATTGATGCGATAGATTTAGACAAAAACGTGACGGTCATTACAATCGATAGCCAATGGTTTTTAGAAGATTGGGATAAAATTCCAACAATAAATGATGAATGCACAATAAAAACACGTGAAGCTTTTTTTATAGAATTGGAAGATCTTTTGATCAAAAACCAAGAGAAAACAGTAATTCTAGCTTTGCATCATCCGTTGTTGAATAGCGGATCTCATGGCGGACAATTCTCGTTGAAAAAACAGTTGTTTCCGTTAGAGCAAAAAATTCCGTTACCAATTATAGGTTCCATACTTAATTTTTTTAGAAAAACATCAGGGATAATTAAGCAAGACAGCCAAAATAAGTATTATCGATCCTTTGCAAACCGAATAAAAATAATTTTGCAAAATAAGGATAATGTGATAGTAGTATCAGGGCATGACCACAACTTGCAATACATTGAAAAAGAAAATATTAAGCAAATTATAAGTGGTGCAGGATCAAAATTTGAGGCGGCAAAAGCAGTATCCCCGAATGACTTTTCTTTTGGTAGACAAGGATATGCCTCTTTAAACATATATAAAAATGGTGTAACTGTAGTTTCTTTTTATGGACAAGAAGATGGAACTGAAAAACTACTTTTTCAACGTGTTTTATTAAAGAAAAAAGAAGATTTTAGCACCACTTTATTTCCAAAATCTTTTCCCGTAAAAACTGTATCGAGTGTTTACGATTTAAAGCAAACACAAAAATCGAAGTTTTATAAGTTTCTTTTTGGTGAACATTACCGTAATTATTACAGTCTTCCAATTACTGCAAGAACAGCTACTATTGATACTCTGTTTGGCGGTTTGACTCCAAAAGTATCTGGTAGAGATTATCAAGCAAATGCTTTACAATTATTTGATAAAGATGGAAAACAGTATATAATGCGAGCCGTTAAGCAAAATACCACGCGTTATCTAGGATCGGTAATTTTTCAAAACCAACTTAAACAAGATGAGTTTGATGGCACTTACGCTGAAAGTTTACTTTCTGATTTTTATACCACCGCTCACCCGTATACGTCGCTCTCCATTGGTAACTTAGCTAATAAAATTAATGTATCACATACAAATCCTTCTTTATTATATATTCCAAAACACAGTAGCTTAAAGCAATTTAATTCACATTTTGGAAATGAATTATATATTGTAGAGGAATATCCATCTAATAGCCAAAAGTCATTACAAAGTTTTGGCCAGCCAGATGCAATTATTACTACAAAAGAGGTTTTAAAAAATATTCGTAAAGATAATAAGTACGTCATTGACGAAAGTGCTTACATTAGAGCAAGGCTATTTGATATGTTAATTGGCGATTGGGATAGAAACGAAGAACAATGGCGCTGGGGCGAATACAATATAGGCGAAAAGGTAGTGTACAAGCCCATTCCCCTTGACCACGATCAAGCTTTCTCTAAATATGACGGTGCTCTAGTTTTTTTATTAATGAAAAGCGTAATATTACGAAACAGACAATCTTTTGATAAGAAAATTAAAAATGTCAAGATGATGAATCGGGAGCCCTATCCTTTGGATTTAGCGTTGTTAAAAGATGCCGATGCAAATGAATGGATTAAACAGGCAAAATACATTGCCGAAAATCTTTCGGATCAAGAAATAGAAGCTGCATTTGATAATTTGCCAGAAGAAGTAAAAGATAACTCGATTGCCGAAATTAAAAGAAAATTAAAACTCCGTAAAAATGATTTACGACTAGCAGCCGCAGAATATTACGAGGTTTTACAGCATACCGTTGTCATTGTTGGTACCGACAAAAAGGATAAATTTATTGTTCAAAATACAGCGAAGAATAAATTGGAAATACAAACATATCAATTAAAAACCACCGGGTATGAATTGCGATCTACCAGATCCTTTAACAGTAAAGAGACAAAAAGAATATGGATTTACGGTTTAGATGATGATGATCTATTTGAAGTAGTAGGAGCTACAAATTCAGGAATAAAAATAAGACTTATTGGCGGTCAAAATACGGATTCATACCTAGTTGAAAACGGTCGAAAAGTAAAAATTCATGATTTCAAGTCAAAGGAAAGTATCTTTCAAGTCGATAATAAGAGTAAAATTTTGTTAAGCGATGATTATGAAAGTAATTTATATGATTACAAAAAACCAAAATACAATGTTTTTTCATCCTTACCAAACATAGGTTTTAATCCTGATGATGGGGTTAAATTAGGCGTAATCACCGGATTAAAAATAAACAGTTTTAAACAAAATCCATATACACAAAAACATACTTTAAAAATCAATTACTACTTTGCTACAAGTGGCTATGAAGTGCTTTACGATGCTCAGCTTCCAAAATTATTTGGTAAATGGGATTTCGATCTAAAAAGTCAGTACACTAGTCCAAATTTTACGATTAATTATTTTGGATTTGGAAACGAGACAACGAATAACGAAGTCGATTTTGGAAGAGATTTTAATCGAGTTCGCATCCGGATGCTTAAGGTCTTGCCTTCAATAAAAAAAATAGCAGAAAACGGAAGCACGGTGCAATTGCAAACAAGCTTTGAACGAATTGCTGTAGAAAAAACGACTATTAGATTTGTCGATCTCTCGGCTAGTGTAAATCCCGCAGTTTTTCAAAACCAACTTTTTGCAGGAGCAGTAATTAAGTACAGTTTTGAAAATTATGATATTCCAGCTTTTCCAGCAATGGGAATGGGATTCTCGATAGCTGGTAGCTGGAAAGTAAACTTAGAAAATACGAAAAGAAATTTTCCCACAATAGAAAGTAAACTGAACTTTAATCATAAAATTGATGCTAATGGTAAATTAGTGTTTGCCACAATTATTAAGGGAAAAGCAATTTTAAATAACAACTTTGAGTTTTATCAAGGCGCTCAGTTAGGTGGTGATTATGATTTAAGAGGTTTTAGAAATGAACGTTTCTTAGGAAATAAATCGTTTTATCAAAGTAGTGATGTGCGATGGGATTTAGGAAAAATAAAACGAAGTGTAATTCCTATGTCTTTTGGTGTCTTGGCTGGATTTGATTACGGCAGAGTTTGGTTGGATAACGAAAATTCAGAAAAGTGGCATCAATCAGTTGGTGGTGGACTTTGGCTGAACGGATTAAATTCACTTACAGCAAGAATTACTTATTTCAAAAGTTTTGGTAACGATCCCTCTCGGGTTGCGTTTGGACTGGGATTTGGATTTTAGAACTAACTTATCTACAAGATTTAATCTTTTGATTTTAACAAATTTATATTTTGGTAATTGCGCACAACAAAGTCGAAAGCAGCGGTCATAATATTTCCCATAGATTTTGCCTTTTTAAAGTTTAAATCGTTCGTGTAGTTATATAATTCCATTTGTAATTGTTGCGTATGGGCGGCTGGCGCAAGAAAATCATTGCCCATAATTTCGAGCAGAATATTAATTCTCGTTTCAGCAGAAAGCATTCTTTTAGCAAGAACGGAGCGCTCTTCATCTTTATATTGTTCTATCGAACTGTCTTGTAATTTTTCTTTTACGAGCTTCACCATTGGATAATTTTCTTTAAAAAACTGAGGCCGATACACCTTAAAATTTCCTTCATAGCACTGTTGATCAAAATCTATCGCTCGAATTCGATACACTACTTGATCAAAGTCGTGGATAGGTACTATGACATAATTATAGGATCGCATGTCTCCTAGTAACCGAATCATACTGCGTTCATTAAACTTTACAAACTCTTTGGCAATTTGCGATTTCTCGGTTTCTGTGCAATCTTTTAGCAAAGTTTTGATAAACACATCGCCAGGTATTCCCATGATGTGTTCCTCAATTAATGTGTCTTGGTACACTAGAAAATTAATTTTATCTGGAGAAAGAATATGCTCTAATTCTAAACCATAGATGCGCGAAGCATCCGCCTTTTTTATATAAAAATGCGTGTAATTATCATTAAGAATGTTTCTTACTTTTATTCGAAAAGGTTTCGAGTTTCCAAAAGTGCAAAAATCAATAGAATCGACATTTAAGAATTTAATAATACCCAGATTACCATCAGAATGCAATAATGAATAAACCTTCTTCAAAGTTAAATCAATTTCGTCTCTTTCGCATTCATTATAATAAACTCTAATCCACAATGTATCCTCATCAAGTTTATCGTAAACTGTAACTGAACCAGCAAAGCGGAGCAAATCGTCATATATAATAGAGACTTTTGACAATCGATCAAAACGTTTTAAATACTCTAATAAATTAGCGTTTACTGGATAAGATGGCTTTTTAAACATCATTACTGGCTCAGTCATTGGAAAAAAATTTAGATGTAAAATTACAATTTATTGCCCTAGTTCAAACGAATTTTTCAAAACTGTTTTATTCAAATATAAACTAGTGAAAAATGCATAGTATTAGTACCTCAATGTTAAGTTTTACATTTAATTATCGTACTTATTTCACAATCAATTATTAGCTTTACTCAAAGTAAAAAGTAATTGAAGTAATATATACTTCTATTTAAATCAACCGATTTAAAAAAATATGTAAAAACTATACGCAGTAAATTATATATGGCACTATTTTATAACAAGGCAGTAAAAACATCGAAATGACACATCCAGCTTTGAAAAAACAAGGAAATATGCATTGGCCTAAAAATATATTGGAAAACCAACAACAGTAAAAAAGTTGAATTCGCTTTGCAAATTGATTTGTAATAAAAACTAAAGCAACAAAAGTAGTAACAAAAAAGTTTCTTAATCGTCCTATAGAAAAATCGTAATAATGAATCCACTAGATACAATACTTTCAGTTACTAATCTCAATAAACGATATGGTGCACTTCAAGCGTTAAAAAATGTCTCATTCGAAATAAAAAAAGGAAATGTGTACGGAATTTTAGGCCCTAATGGTAGTGGAAAATCTACAACTTTAGGAATTGCTTTAAATGTGGTCAATAAAACTTCTGGAGACTACAAGTGGTTTAGCGGAACAATGGAAACGCACGAGGCACTCAAAAAAGTAGGGGCAATTATAGAGAGACCAAACTTTTACCCGTACATGACTGCTAAAGAAAATCTTGAATTGGTTTGCAAAATTAAAGGAATCAGTTATGTAAAAGTGAGCGAAAAACTTGAGTTGGTAGGTTTGACTGACCGTCAAAATAGTAAATTCAGTACTTTTTCACTAGGGATGAAACAACGACTGGCAATAGCTTCCGCACTTTTAAATGATCCAGAAATTTTGATTTTGGATGAGCCTACTAACGGACTTGATCCGCAGGGGATTCACCAAATTCGGGATATTATAAAACAAATTGCCGCAATGGGAACAACAATTTTATTAGCTTCTCACCTACTGGATGAAGTAGAAAAGGTTTGTACTCATGTTTTAGTGCTACGAAAAGGAACTATTTTATATTCAGGATTAGTAGATGGAATGTCAGCAAATAATGTGTTTTTCGAATTACAATCTGATGACAATGAAACATTAATTGCAGCTTTAAAAACACATGCTGCAGTTAAAAATATCGCAATTGAACAAGGAAAAGTTCTAGCTTACCTGCAAGAAAATCTGGAAGCAAAAGATTTAAATAAATTTCTTTTCGAAAAAAATATAGTTCTAAATCATTTAGTCAAACGAAAAAACAGTCTTGAAGAACAGTTTTTAGAATTAACTAACGGAAAATAATTTATCAAAATTCAAATTGAAAATTCCAGTTAATCGATTTAAAATTAAAAAATTTTTACTAACAAATCAGGTCACAAATTCTTCATTTATGAAACGACTTCTCTCTATAGAATTACAAAAAATTTGGAAAAATAAAGCCAGTCGCGTTTTGACTTTGACTTATTTTATACTGTTAACATTTATCGCGCTAATTGCGTCAATAAAATTTGATTTAGGAATTTTTAAATTCCATTTTGCCGAAATGGGTATTTTTAATTTCCCTTTTATTTGGCATTTTAATACTTACATTGCAGCAATACTAAAATTATTTTTGGCAATCGTAATCGTTTCCATGATGGCAAATGAATATAGTTATGGAACGCTAAAGCAAAATTTAATTGATGGAATGAGCAAAAAGGAATTTATTGAATCTAAATTCCTAACCGTCGTTTTATTTGCCGGTGTATCTACCGTTTTTATTTTTATCATGTCTCTTCTACTTGGTTTTAGTTTTTCGTCTTACACGGAAATGAGTATTGTTTTTTCTGACTTAGAATATTTATTGGCTTATTTTGTAAAACTTGTTGGCTTTTTCTCGTTCTGTTTATTTTTAGGAATATTGGTAAAAAGATCAGCATTCGCATTAGGGTTCTTGTTAGTTTGGAATATAATTGAAGGAATTATCAATGGTGTTTTAACTTTTAAAATTTTTCCAGAAAGTACAACTGCTGCTTCAATTATGCAATTTTTTCCGCTGCAATCCATGTCTAATTTAATTGTAGAACCTTTTAGTCGTTTATCGGTGGTAAAAAATCTTGGAACCCAAATTGGTTTAGACGATATAAAAAATTATGACGTCGAATTATCTTCTATAATAATTGTGATCTGCTGGACAGTGATCTTTGTTTTCTTCTCTTACAAATTACTAAAAAATAGAGATTTATAGTATATTTGCGGCACCATGAAATATGCAAAACTTATTTTACTTTACTTCTCATTTTGCTGTTTTGTCGATTCTGCTGTAGCGCAAAGCATTATTGTAGACGATTCGAAAAATGCGCAAGAATTAGTAGAAAATATTTTAGTAAATAGTACATGTGCAACAATTGCTAATCCTGTAGCTAGTGGGGATAACTTTTCAGGAAGTAATAAGAGTTATGGTTATTTCAATAATCAGGGAGGAACTTTTCCTTTTGCGGAAGGAGTTGTTTTAAGTACATGGAGTAGTCAAAATTCGATTGGTCCTTTTATCGTAAATCGAGGTGGTGGCGATGATCGATGGTTAGGCGATACAGATTTAGAACAAGCGTTAGGTTTAACAGAAACTATAAATGCCACATTTTTAGAATTTGAGTTTATTCCTTTGACTAATTTTATCAGCTTTAATTATATCTTCGCATCAAATGAATATCAATCCTATTTTCCCTGTGAGTTTTCAGATGGATTTGCATTTTTAATCAAAGAAAAAGGAAGTTTAGATCCTTATCAAAATATAGCTGTCATTCCCAACACAACTACTGCTGTATCTTCGACTAGCATACACCCTTTTATTCCCCCAGTTAGAACTATCGTAGGTTTAAATCCAGGATGTTCTGCTGAAAACGAAAGTTATTTTGGAGGTTACAATACTAATGCAAGTCCCGTAAATTACAGTGCACAAACTGTAGTTCTCAATGCTCAAAGCAATGTTGTAGCAGGAAGAACATATCAAATTAAATTAGTTATCGCAGATGATGAAAACGAAGAATTTGACTCAGCTGTTTTTATAGAAGCGGGAAGTTTTGCTCCAAAAATTAATTTGGGATCAGATCAAACGGTTTGTTTTGGAGGTAAGACAATTTTAGACGCTGGTTTAACTGGTAACACGAATACTTATCAATGGTTTAAAGATGGCGGAACAACACCATTAGGAAGTAATTCTACTCTGGAAGTGAACAGCGCCGGACAATATTCAGTACTTGCAACCTTAGCAGCAGGTTGTGTTGCCACGGGAACTATAAATATTGCGTACAAAAATCCTATCCAAAAATCACTTACGCAATGTGGTGATAGCTCTGGTAATGCAACATTTGATTTAACCACATTAACAACTGAAATCGCTAATGGAAATACTAATGCCGTTGAATATTTCGAAACCGTAATAGACCTACAAAATCAAAGTCCACGAATTACAAATACTGCAAATTATAATTCAGCATCTAAAATTATTTACGCTAAAGCAACAAATAATGCGGGATGCGTAAATGTTACCGAAATTACACTCCTAGTTTTAAGCACTTTACCAGCAGTTCAAAAATTAAGTTTTTGTGATAACGATGCCATTCAAGATGGTATCAGGGTATTTGATTTATTTAAAGATATAAACCCTAAGATTTTGCCTGTAGTTGTATCGCCTTTAACTGTAGAAGGTTACTATTTATCTGCAAATGACGCCACGAATAGACAAAACGCTTTGCCAACTAATTTTACAAGTACTACAAACCCACAAACACTTTTTATTCGCGTTGAGAATGGATTAGATTGTCGCGGTATTTTTGAAATACAACTTGAAATAAATATTTACACTCCAGCAATTCCTGGAATTATAAAAGGAACAGTAGTTAATCAATTTTCAGGAGAAAGTAATTCTATTTTGATAGAAACGATGGTAGCAGGCGATTTTGAATATTCTCTTGACGGAATCACTTTTCAATCCAATCCGCTATTTACAAATATCAGCGCGGGCATTTATAAAGCATTTGTAAGAGACAATAGTAGTTGTGGTTTGTCATTTACAACCGTATATGTTCTGGACTACCCTCGATTTTTTACTCCAAATGGAGATGGTTTCAATGATGTATGGCTGATAAAAAATCTAACTATTTTCCCAAATGCGACGATTAATATATTTAATAGGTTTGGAAAATTATTAAAGCAATTTAACTCATCAAATCAAGGATGGAACGGAATTTTTAATGGAGAAGCGCTGCCATCAGATGATTATTGGTTTACTTTAAAAGCTGATGACAGGAAAATCATTAAAGGACATTTTTCGTTAAAAAGATAGGAATAATTTCTTATTTTTAGCAAATGAAAAAAACATTACTTATTCTATTTACTTTTCTATCAATAAGCGCCTTTGCTCAGTTTAGCAAAACACATTATATTCCGCCTCTTACGGCGGCAATTAATAACTTGCCTGGAGATCAATATTTATATATTTCTACCCCTAGCACTACCAATGTAAAAATTGAAATTACAGCCATTGGTGGAGCGACTATTTCAGCAACAGTCAACAACAATAATCCTTATGTTTACAATATAGGACAAGGAATAAACACGCAGTTGTTTACTTCCAAGACTCAAATAGGAGTTATTGCCAATAAAGGATATATTGTTGAAGCTGAAGATTTAATTTATGTTAGTGTCAGACTAAACTCGGGATTAACAGTACAAAATACATATGTTCATGCAGGCGGCTTAGTATCAAAAGGCAATAGTGCACTAGGAAGTACCTTTAGATTAGGTGCAATGCTAAATCCTCTTTTTGATTCCACACTTTTAAACTTCGCTTCGATCTTAGCTACTGAAAATGGAACAAAAGTCACCATTTCTAATATTCCCATTGGAACAGTTTTAACAGATGGATCAGTTATTTCTGGGCCTATTATTGTTACTTTAAACAAAAATGAAAGTTATGTACTAGCGATGGATAACTCTCCAAACACAATTCCATCAAATAGTTCAAAAATTATTGGAACACTAGTTGAATCCGACAAGCCTGTAGTTGTAAATTCTGGATCATTTTGCGGAAGTAACAGCATTGCTTTGCAAAACAATGGACAACCACAAGGACGAGATGTAGGTTTTGACCAAATAGTCCCATTCGAAAAAACTGGAAAAGAATATATTTTTATCAAAGGATTAGGTACTGATGAATTAGAGCGCGTTTTACTTATTGCGCATCTAAATAACACAGAAATTTATATAAATGGAAGTACAACGCCTATCCTAAAAAATGCTGGCGAAAATTTAATTTTGGATGGCAGTTATTTTATTAACGGCAATTTGTATGTTACATCTAGTAAAAATATTTTTGGATATCAAAGTATTGGTGGTGGAAGTTCACCAGCAAATCAAAATTTATTTTTTGTTCCTCCCATTAATTGTGCAACTCCAAACTCAGTCAATAATATTCCATTTATTGAAAGCATTGGTAGTATAATTTATAACGGAGGTATTAATATTGTTACAGAGGCTGCAGCAACAGTTTTGATTGATAATAATCCAATTGCATCAAACGCAATACCAATCAATGCAAATCCTGGTTTTGTATATTATTCAGTTTCTGGATTATCTGGAAATATAAGTGTAAAATCTACAGGACAAGTGTACGTATCCTATTTTGGAACAAACGGAGCTGCAACTTATGGCGGTTATTATTCTGGTTTTGACACCAAACCAGAAATAGTATCAGATAAAATTACAGTTACAAATTCCAATTGTATTCCTAATGTTATTTTGAAAATCAATTCATTGTCATCCTACGATACCTTTGAATGGTTCCAAGATGGGCAAGTAATTCCAGCAGAAATTCTCAGTTCCTATCGACCTACGGCGCCTGGATCGTACCAAGTAAAAGGGAGCATTTCGGGTTGTCCAAGTACGGGTGCTATTTTTTCAGATAAAATACCAGTTAGCTTTTGTCCATCTGATAGCGATAACGATGGGACTAATAATAATATTGATTTAGATTATGACAATGATGGAATCATAAATTGTACAGAATCACTGGGAGATGCAGCACTAAACCTTTCAAATCTAGCTACAGGACTTATTACTTTAGGCGCTTATAGTAATCCTTTTACAGGTACAATTAGCACTTCTGGATCTAGCCCAGCGGTTGCTAATCCGATTATTGGAACTACAAACGGAAGTTTTATTAGTGAAACACCTGCGGGTAAAGATAATACCGTAAGTTATGCTATTAGTTTTACTAATCCAGTTTCAGTATCTCTAGAATATGTTCAATCCGCAAATCCAAGCGATTTACTAAGCTCAGCTGCCGAATTTACAATAAAATCGCCCACAAATAAAACAATTACAGTTCTCAACCCTACGAATCAACTGCTGATCGATACAAATTATGACGGCGTTTTTGAAAGTGGTGTTACTGAATATTCCTCGTTTGAAATTCGATTTCGTTTAAATAGTGTAGTGCCATTGGCAGCCGGAACAGGAACCTTTAGTTTTAAATCCTATTTAATTGAATCTTTGACTTTCGTACAAAAAAACTTATCAGATACAGCAAATAGTAAGGCCTCTTTCCTAATTAAAGCTACTTGTTTACCAAAAAATTCTGATAATGACGGAACAACCGATGATTTAGATACTGACAGCGATAATGATGGTATTCTTGACATAATTGAAGCTCAACCCAACAATTCTGTTGCAATTTCTAACGTTGATACAAATAAAAACGGACTCGATAATGCCTTTGAGCCAGGTTTTACACCGTTTGACAATGACAGCGATGGAGTTCCTGATTATTTAGACTTAGACAGTGATAATGATGGAATTTTAGATTCGGTAGAAACTGGAAATGACTTAGATAGTGATGGAATAAGGAATTATCGAGATTTAGACAGTGACAACGATTTGTGTTTTGATGTTGTTGAAGCTGGATTTTTAGACGGTGACAATGATGGAAAGTATGGCAATTCACCGTTTACTGTCGATTCAAATGGACGCGTTATTGGAGCGCCTTATTCAGTTCCAAATCCCAATTATCTCCTATCAGCACCAATAATTATTACTTCTCAACCAACAGTTGCTCCAACTTGTGAATTGCAAAATACTGCAATTACCTTAGCTGACAATGGAGGAAATACTTACCAGTGGCAAGTGTCAACAGATGGACTCAATTGGACTACGATTACAAACAATGCCCCTTACTCAGGAGTTACAACAAACACATTGTTGATAACAAGCGTCACAAATGTAATGAATGGTTACAAATACCGTGTTCGATTAAATAAAACTGGAAATAGCTGTGGTTTGATTTCTGCTCAAACAACATTGACAGTTTATCCAAAACCAATTATTACTTCATCAACCGAACTAAAGCAATGCGATGATGACAATAATGGGAAAACAACCTTCAACTTAACCCAAAAAAACAATTTCATCTCGGCGGATGTAACAAATACTTTTACTTATTTTGAAAACAGTAGTGATGCCATTATTGGTAACGGATCTTCTAAAATTATAAATCCAACGGCTTACATTAATACAACACCATTTACTCAAATTATTTATGTTAGGGTTGAGACCACCAATGGATGTGCTACTATTGGCACGTTAGACTTAAAAATTTCTACTACCACAATATCTCCCACTTTTAGTCGGCCTTTTTCTACTTGCGATGATCTAACATCCGTAGCTAATTCGGATTACGATGGAATATCAGTTTTTGATTTTCATTCGGTTACAAATGATATTAAAACAACTTTTTTGACTGGGACAATTCCCTATTCTATAAACTATTATCGAAATGAGAATGATGCGCTATCCGAAGTAAATCCCTTAAACCAAAACTTTCCGCCAGATCTAACGAACCCAAGTAGCATTTACAACTATAGAAACATTGGCTATCCAAATAATCAACAAATTTGGGTTCGTGTAGATAGCGATATTGATAATGCGTGTTTTGGACTTGGACCTTATATTAATCTAACCGTTGAGAAACTGCCTTCTGCGAACCCAGTAACAATTCCTCGACAATGTGACGATAATCAGGACGGCATAATCACATTTAATACATCAACATTAGAATCAGACCTACTCGGTACCAATCAAACCTCCACTGTGACAATTACCTATTTTGATGCTCTAAATAATCCATTACGGGATGTTAATGGAGCTTTAATAACAAGTCCATTTCCCGCTTCATTCACAACATCTTCTCAAATCATCAGGGCAGTGGTTACTAATAATACGACTTTAAGATGCAGCGATGAAAACCTAATAGTATTTACCGTTAATGACTTACCAGAAGTATTTGCAGTTGCAACTGAATTAACAACCGTTTGCGATGATGAAACTAATCCATTACTGCAGGATGGTAAATATCCGTTTGATACTAGTACATTTCAAAATACGCTTTTGCGAGGTCAAACAGGAATGAATATAAAATTTTTCGATCAAAATGGAATATCATTACCAAGCCCGCTACCAAATCCTTTTGTCACTGCTACCCAAAACATCTCTGTTGTAGTTGAGAATTCAATTAATCCAACTTGCAGCGCGTCACTAATACTACCATTTATTGTGCGTCCATTACCAGTAATCAATTTAAATTTAGATGCTAAACAGGATGAATTAGTATGTTCTAATCTACCTACTTTCTTTGTCACGCTCGATGCTGGAATAACTAATGCGTCTGCAACAACCACTTACACATACATCTGGTCTAGAGACAATATCATTTTAGGTGGAGAGATTAATTCCACTTTAGATGTAAATACAGCGGGAACTTATACCGTTGAAGTTAGTACTCTTTTAGGTTGCAGTAGAAAACGTACCATCAAAGTTACCCCTTCAGATATTGCAACTATTACCACAGTTGATATAGTTGATTTTACTGATGTAAACACGGTAACAATAAATACCACAGGAAAAGGAATTTATGAATACAGTTTGAATGATCCGTCGGGACCTTTTCAATCCTCTAATGTCTTTGACAACGTCCCTTCCGGAATTTATGAAGTTTATGTAAATGATACGAATGGTTGCGGGATCGTGAGCAAATCAATCTCTGTAATTGGTGTCCCAAAATATTTTACACCTAACAATGACGGTGTAAATGATTATTGGAATGTAAAAGGAATTACTGACCGTTTTAACGCTAAAACCACAATTTATATTTTTGATAGATATGGAAAACTTTTAAAACAAATAAACCCAACTGGCCTAGGTTGGGACGGAACATTTATTGGTGCTCCGGTGCCATCAGATGACTATTGGTACACCATCAAATTAGAGGATGGAAGAGAAAGCAAAGGACATTTTAGTTTAAAAAGATAAGAAGAATTTTTTGGGCGTGCCACCATAAATAGAAGGGCCAACTCACAGTTATGGTGAGTTGGCCCTTCTATTTATGCCGTCAGGCTATCCGCGCTACTTCGGTAGCTTGCTCCTATCCTTCACGCGATCAAAACACAACAGCATTTTCCTTGCTTTCCATTAACTCTTAAAAATAAAAATCCCAAATTCCAATTAATGGAATTTGGGATTATAAATATTGAAATTTAAATAAATTAGATTTTAAATCTTTTTCTATCTGTTTCTGTTAAATATATTTTTCTTAAACGAATTGATTTTGGAGTAACCTCAACATATTCATCTTTTTGAATATACTCTAACGCTTCTTCAAGAGAGAAAATAATTGGAGGAATAATCCTTGCTTTCTCATCATTTCCAGATGAACGAACGTTAGATTGTTTTTTCTCTTTAGTCACGTTCACACACATATCATCACTACGCGAATTTTCACCAATTACTTGACCTTCGTAAATTTCGGCACTTGGTTCAACAAAAAACTTACCACGATCTTGTAATTTATCGATTGAGTAAGGGATCGCTTTTCCTTTTTCCATAGAAATTAATGAACCTTTGTTACGTCCGGAAATTTCTCCTTTATAAGGTTCGTATCCAATAAAACGGTGTGCCATAATAGCCTCACCAGCTGTTGCGGTAAGCAATTGATTACGCAATCCAATAATTCCACGTGATGGAATATTAAATTTTACAACCATACGTTCCCCTTTTGTTTCCATACTCAGCATTTCTCCTTTACGCATAGTAACAAATTCTACCGCTCTACCTGAAAGATTATCTGGTAAATCAATTGTTAATTCTTCAATTGGCTCACATTTCTTACCATCAATTTCTTTGATAATAACCTGTGGTTGACCAATTTGTAATTCATAACCTTCTCTTCTCATGGTTTCGATAAGAACCGATAAGTGAAGTACGCCACGACCAAAAACCATAAATTTATCAGCCGAATCAGTTTCACCCATTTTCATGGCTAAATTTTTCTCTAATTCTTTTGTCAATCTATCTCTAATATGACGAGAAGTTACAAATTTTCCTTCTTTACCAAAGAAAGGAGAGTCATTAATAGTAAACAACATGCTCATTGTAGGCTCATCAATAGCAATTGATTTTAAAGCTTCTGGATTTTCAAAATCAGCGATAGTATCTCCAATTTCAAAACCTTCTACTCCAACAATAGCACAAATATCTCCTGCAACTACCTCTTGAACTTTCTTACGACCCAAACCTTCAAAAGTATGAAGTTCTTTAATTCTAGATTTAGTTGTTGCACCGTCTCTTTTTACTAAAGAGATTGGCATACCTTCTTTCAAAACACCTCTTTCTAAACGACCAATAGCAATACGACCTGTAAAGGCTGAAAAGTCTAAAGAAGTAATCAACATTTGCGGAGTTCCTTCAGAAACTTTAGGAGCAGGTACATGTTCGATAACCATATCTAACAATGCTTCTACATTATCAGTTACGTTTTCCCAATGGTCAGACATCCAGTTATTTTTAGCTGAACCGTAAACAGTAGGAAAATCTAACTGCCACTCTTCGGCACCTAATTCAAACATTAAGTCAAAAACTTTTTCATGAACTTCTTCAGGAGTACAGTTTTCTTTATCGACCTTATTTATCACGACGCATGGTTTTAAACCAAGGTCTAATGCTTTTTGTAATACAAAACGCGTTTGTGGCATAGGTCCTTCAAAAGCATCTACAAGTAGACAAACTCCATCAGCCATATTCAATACACGCTCAACTTCTCCCCCAAAATCAGCGTGACCAGGAGTATCAATAATGTTGATTTTTGTTCCTTTGTAAACTACAGAAACATTCTTTGAAGTAATGGTAATACCTCTCTCACGCTCTAAATCGTTGTTATCAAGGATTAAGTCACCTGTGTTTTCGTTGTCACGAAATAACTGACAATGATACATAATTTTATCAACCAAAGTTGTTTTACCGTGATCGACGTGGGCAATAATTGCAATATTTCTTATAGATTCCATCTGTGTTTTTTAATGGGCGCAAATGTACAATTTTTTTTTATATAAATAACACATAGCTAATAGTTTCGCGCTTTTGAAGCTTTTGGGCAAACTATTGAAATACAAATCATACCTTCTAAAATAAGTTATAACTGATTTTACTTTTTAAACAATAATTATTTATATTTGATTAATGAAAAATAAAACTAACCAAGTAGTCATAATTTATATCCTCATCTCCCTGTTTGTTGCTATTGTCAGTTACAAAATATCGCAACGATATATTTCTGTTGATAGTAGTGTTTTTTATAGCTTTATCAAAGATCTTATATTTGTTGTGGCTACAGGTTCTATCTTTAAACTAATTCTTTCCAAAAACGACAATAGAAACATTGCTATTTTCCAAAAGCTAAAAAATACAAACAACGAAATAAAAGAATCAAATGAAAAGTTTGATATTGTAGCAAAGGCGACCAGTGATACAATATGGGATTGGAAAATTCAAGAAAACAGCTTTACTTGGAATAAAGGGATTGATAGTGTTTTTGGATATTCGCCGGAAGAAGTTGATAACAACGCTAATTGGTGGTTCGATAAAATTCATCCCGAAGACAGCATAAAGATTTCTGTTAAACTTTATTCTTTTATAGAACAAAAAACAGAAAATTGGCAAGATCAGTATCGTTTTAAGTGTGCTGATAATAGTTATAAATATGTACTTGATAGAGGTTTTTTACTTTTAGATGAAGAAGGCAAAGCGGTAAGAATGATTGGAGCTATACAAGATATTACTAAACAAAAAGAAGAAGAATTACGTCTTAAATTACTTGAAACTGTAATCACGCAGTCAAAAGATGCGATTATAATTATTGAACCCAATCCGCACAATTCTTTAGCACCAAAAATAATATATACAAATCCTGCCTTCTCTGTCATGTCTGGATACTCTAGTAAAGAAGTTTTAGGACAAACACCAACTATTTTTATGGGACCTAAATCCGACGAAAAGGAGTACCTAAAATTTATGGCAGCGCTGAATAAAAAGGAAGAGTGTGTAGTGGAAACAATAAGTTATAAAAAAAACAGAGATGAATTTTGGGTGCGCTTCTCTATGATACCCATTTACAATGTCGATAACGAGCTCTCTCATTGGTTATCTATTCAAAGAGATGTCTCAGAAGAAAAAAAACTTGAGAAAGAAAAAGAACAATTAATCAGAGAGCTTACACAAAACAATAAAGATCTAAAGCAATTTTCGTATATAACATCACACAATTTACGGGCACCATTATCCAATCTAATAGGACTTTTAAATCTCGTTGAAGACATACCAATTGAAGATGAAGAATTAAGTGAAATTTTAGCAGGCTTTAACAAATCAACGCATTTATTAAATGATACCATAAATGACTTAGTAAAAGTTATAATTATTAGAGACAATCCATCAATACAGAAAGAAGAAATAGTGTTACTTAGAATTTTTGAGAATGTTTTAAAGCAACTTGATTCTCAAATAAAACTATATAATCCTGTCATCACATTTAATTTCGAAAAAAATGTTACAGTATATGTTAATAATGCTTACATAGAAAGTATACTGCTAAATCTTTTAACAAATTCTATCAAGTATAGATCTCAAAATAAAAATATAAACATTGAGATCACAGCAATTGAAGCCAATGATAGCGTTATATTAACCTTTAAAGACAATGGAATAGGAATTGATTTAGAACGACATAAAGAAAAAGTTTTTGGACTATACCAGCGTTTTCATAATTATCCTGATAGCAAAGGTTTAGGATTATATCTTGTCAAATCACAAGTTGAAACTATGGGTGGAACGATTGAAATTGCAAGCAAAGTTAACAAAGGAACTATGTTTACATTAACTTTTAAAAAGAAATAATATGCTAAATCAAATTCTTTGTATTGATGACGACCTTATCACGCTCATGCTTTGCAAGAAAGTTATTAGTAAAACTTTATTTTCTAAAGAGATCATTACGATGCAAAACGGAGAACAAGCAATAGCGTATTTCAATCAAATTAAAAACAATGCCGCCAATGATCAAGTGTTAATCCAACCGCAACTTATATTTTTAGATTTAAATATGCCGGTGATGGGTGGTTGGGAATTTTTAGATTACTTCCTTGAACCTGAATATTTTATTTTTAACACTATAAAAGTTGTTATTCTTTCTTCTACAATTGATCCAAAAGAATTTGAAAGATCTAAGAAATATCCAATGGTTATCGATTTTTTACCAAAACCAATTTCGAAGGCAATGCTTGAGCATCTACAAGATAAATTCGATTTCTAAAATTATAAGAACAAAAAAAAGCCCTCAAATGAATGAGAGCTTTACTATTTGTTTAACCAAAGTTACTAAAGTTTAGCAACAAGTTTAGTTAATTTAGATTTTAAGTTCGAAGCTTTATTATCGTGAATAATATTCTTCTTAGCTAATTTATCAATCATTGAAATTACACTTGACAATTTAGAACTTGCATCTGTTTTATCAGTAGCTATTCTTAATGCTTTGATAGCGTTACGAGTAGTTTTGTGTTGGTATCTATTTAATACTCTTCTCTTTTCGTTAGTTCTGATTCTCTTTAGAGCTGATTTATGATTTGCCATTTTATTGCTTTTTTTTCTTTTACTAGTTTTTTGTAGTCCGTAAGGGAATCGAACCCCTGTTACCAAGACGAAAGCTTGGCGTCCTAACCCCTAGACGAACGGACCATTATCCCCTAAGTTTTATCAATATAAAATTGAACATTTGATTTGTAGCCCGTAGCGGAATCGAACCGCTCTTACATGGATGAAAACCATGCGTCCTAACCGATAGACGAACGGGCCATTTTCCTTCTGAGTTCAGGATGACTTAAATATGCAAAAAAATAGTAGCCCGTAGCGGAATCGAACCGCTCTTACATGGATGAAAACCATGCGTCCTAACCGATAGACGAACGGGCCTGCTTCTCTAATGCGGATGCAAAAATACAACTATTTTTGAAACGTGCAATACCTTACTCAAAAAAAAAAAAAATTTTTTAATATGCCTTTGCAAACAGCACTCTACCTATTGAGGTTTCCCCAGTCAAAACGCAGCTTCCCGTCTCTAAAACTCTGTTTAATGGAATGCATCTAATAGTCGCTTTTGTCAGTTCTTTGATCTTTTCTTCAGTTGCTGCTGTTCCGTCCCAATGTGCTGATACAAAACCTGCTTTACTATCTAAAACAGCTTTAAATTCTTCAAAATTATTTACTTCAGTAATATGTGAATCTCGATAATTTAAAGCTTTTGTAAACATATCATTTTGAATTTTTTCTAATAATTCGCTGATATGTGTAACAATTCCATCTTTCAAAACAGTTTCTTTGGTGAGAGTATCTCTTCTAGCAATTTCAAATGTTCCGTTTTCTAAATCTTTGGGGCCTACAGCAACCCGAATAGGAACTCCTTTTAATTCCCATTCAGCAAACTTAAAGCCTGGTTTTTGAGTAGTCCTATCATCAAATTTGACAGAAATATTTAGTTTTCGTAGCCCTGCGATTAACACAGCGACCTCAGTTGAAATAGCGACCAACTGCTCATCTGATTTATAAATAGGTACAACTACTACTTGTATGGGCGCGAGATTAGGCGGTAAAACCAAACCTTGATCATCCGAATGAGTCATCACTAAAGCTCCCATTAAGCGAGTTGAGACTCCCCATGACGTTCCCCAAACATATTCTTGCTTTCCTTCGGCAGTGGCAAACTTAACATCAAAAGCTTTTGCGAAATTCTGACCTAAAAAGTGCGAAGTTCCTGCTTGTAGCGCTTTTCCATCCTGCATTAGTGCCTCAATACAATACGTTTCTTCTGCTCCAGCAAAACGCTCCGTTTCAGTTTTTATTCCTTTTACAACTGGTATTGCCATAAAATTTTGAGCAAAATCAGCGTATACATTCATCATTTTTTCGGACTCTTCAACAGCCTCAGCTTTGGTAGCATGAGCAGTATGACCTTCTTGCCATAAAAATTCGGCCGTACGCAAAAATAGTCTAGTTCTCATTTCCCAACGCACAACATTAGCCCATTGATTAATCAAAAGAGGCAAATCTCTGTAAGACTGAACCCATCCTTTATACGTCGACCAAATAATTGCTTCACTTGTAGGACGAACTATTAGCTCTTCTTCTAATTTTGCATTTGGATCAACCATTAATTTCCCTGGTTTGTCTGGATCATTCTTCAACCTATAATGTGTTACAATAGCACATTCCTTAGCAAATCCTTCCGCATTTTTTTCTTCTGCTTCAAACATACTTTTTGGAACAAACAAAGGAAAGTAAGCATTTTGATGTCCTGTTTCTTTAAACATTCGATCAAGCTCAGCTTGCATTTTTTCCCATATTGCATATCCATAAGGTTTAATAACCATACAACCTCTCACTCCCGAATTTTCAGCTAAATCGGCTTTGACAACCAGCTCGTTATACCATTTTGAATAATCCTCTGATCTAGTAACTAAGTTCTTACTCATATTGAATTGTTTGGCACAAATTTTGTTTTGATATTTTTAACTATATAGTTGTGCAAAACTAACTATTTTTGTAGTGTAGAACCATAAAAAAACTCATATAAATGAAAACTTATACTCGCCCCCTCGCCGATACACCTCTGTTCTACTTAGTTGGAATTTTAAGTATCCTTTTTACATCTTGTGGCTCTTATCAAAACAGTTCCTATTATGATTCTGATGGGATTTATGGTAGCGCATTACCTCAAGCTACTGAAAACAATAACCGTTATGATACCAATCAATATGAAAACTACTTTGGATCTTTGCAAAGAGATAATAGAGCAGATGAAATTTTCACAAATGTTGATGATTATAAATACAATGTTGATGATTCATCTCAACAAAACAATGACCTTGGCCAACCTGGTTGGGGAAGTAACCCTCAAGGCGTAAGCATTAATGTTTACGATAACAATTGGGGAATGAATAATTGGGGTTGGGGAATGAATAACTGGGGCTGGAATGGCGGCTTCGGTGGTTGGGGAATGAACAATTGGGGCTGGAACGGTGGTTTTGGCGGTTGGGGAATGAACAATTGGGGTTGGAACGGTGGCTTTGGTGGTTGGGGAATGAACAATTGGGGATGGAACGGTGGCTTTGGTTTAGGAATGGGATTTGGTTGGAATAACTTTTATGGAAACAATTTTGGTTACTCTAATTTTAATAATAGATCCTATTCGTACAACTCTGGCAGAAGAGGTTCTAACTATAATGATTCCAGAAGCAATGCAAGAACTGATGGTTCTATAAATAGATCTCAAGGTAATTCAATTAATAGAAGATCAATTGATTCAAATGGTCGACAAAGTTCTAATTACAGAAGAAATTCATACGATGGCATGAATAGAACGAGTCCTACTTTTTCAAGAAATCAATCGCAATCTCGAAGTAATGCACAAAGTGCTCCAAGAAGAGGCAACATAAACAATGGTCGTACCCAAAATAATTCTTCCAGATCTTACAGCCCATCAAATAATGGTAGTAGCTCAAGATCATATAGTCCAAGTTCTAGTGGTAGATCCAGCGGTGGCGGAAGCTTTGGCGGAGGTGGTGGTGGTGGAAGATCGTCAGGTGGTGGTGGTGGTGGCAGAGGTGGTCGAGGTTAATACCTCAACAACCTTACCTTCTTACTAAGAACCAATATTGTGATTTAATTCAAATGATCCACTTTAAATTAATATAATTATTTTAGTGCGAACTTGAATTTATAACACGATAAAAAAATATCGATGTTCAGTTTTTATCAACTGAACATCTACAAAAACAAGAAAAAACAAATGCGATACAATTGTTGTTTTACTATTGTGCGGCAAGTCCCCTAAAAAATAAAAATTACAAATATGAAAAAATACTTATTTCTAATCGCTATAAGTTTCACGTGGGCCATCGGGCAAGCACAAGAAATATCAGATGCTCTACTTTATTCCCAGGATAATTTAACGGGTACAGCCAGATTTAGAGCAATGAGTGGAGCTTTTGGCGCTTTAGGAGGTGATATATCTTCTATAAACGTCAATCCTGCGGGTTCTGCGATTTTTTCGAATAATCAATTAGGTCTTACATTAAGTAGTTTTAATACTAAAAATAATTCTAATTATTTTGGCACAACCACTACCGATAAGCAAAATTCATTTGATTTAAATCAAGCTGGGGCAGTCTTTGTGTTTAACACTAGAGGAAAAAGTAAATGGAAAAAAATATCTGTAGGTGTTAACTATGAAAACACAAATAATTTTGACAACAGATTGTTTTCAGCTGGAACAAACCCAAACAATTCTATAGATCAATATTTTTTAAGTTATGCAAATACGGGAAATAATGGAGCACCGGTTCCTCAACAATTTGTAAATAGAGAGCCTAGCGAATCTATTGCTGATCTCTATAATTTTTTGGGAAGCAATTTACCATCAAACCAATTTCCAAATTTAAGCGGTTTTGCTGCGCAACAAGCAATGATTGGCTTTTTTGATCAAGGATTTATTATTGATGCAGTTGATGTTAACAATCCAAACAGTCTATATTCCTCACTGGTGCCAGATGGCGGAACCTTCTTTCAAGAAAATACGGTTAACAGCACTGGTTACAATGGGAAATTATCATTTAACGCAGCGACATCTTATGATGATAAATTGTTTATCGGAGTAAATTTAAATTCTCATTTTACTGATTTACAAAAGACTTCTAGATTTTATGAAGAAAATGATGCCCCTCTTACCAGTGATTATACCGTATCTACTGTATTATTTGACAATACACTTTACACGTATGGTAATGGATTTTCATTTCAAGTAGGGGCTATTGCAAAAGTATCGGATGAATTTCGTTTAGGACTTGCATACGAGTCGTCAACTTGGTATAATTTAAATGATGAATTATCACAAAGACTTGTCGTTTCAAGCAGTGCGGAAGGTGTTGATGATGTGATTGACACTGTAAATCCTCAAGTAGTTAACATCTATGAAACTTATAGACTACAAACACCCAGCAAAATTACTGGAAGTTTAGCTTATATTTTTGGTAAGTCAGGCTTAATAAGCATCGATTATGCTATAAAAGATTACAGCAATATTAAATTGAGATCTGGATTTGATGGAGTTAATAACGCAATCAATAATTTACTTGACAATACTGGTGAGCTAAGAATAGGAGCCGAATATAGAATTAAAGCCCTAAGTTTAAGAGGTGGTTATCGTTACGAACAAAGTCCTTATAAGAACGGAATAACGATAGGTGATTTAAATGGGTATTCAACTGGTTTAGGATATAATTTTGGATCAACAAAAATTGACTTAGCGTACTCTTATGCTAAAAGAGTTTCACAGCAAGGATTTTTTGGCCAAGGATTTACTGATGGAGCTAGAATTGCAGGTATAAATAATAATCTATCATTAACTCTATTGTTTGAATTATAAGAACTAGAATAAATCAAATCAAAATCTGTTTCTAAATGAAACGGATTTTTTTTGATTTACTCCCACTAAAATCCCAACACTATTACATTCTCCAAAAAACTCATTAGAAAATTAATAGAATCGGAAACAAGTTCAGTTAAAATAATTATTGTAATTTTGCAAAATTCCCATATTATAGGGAAAATAATGTTATGAGAACTAAGTCTTTAAAGAAGAATAAAATTAACGTGATCACTCTTGGGTGTTCAAAGAATGTATATGACAGTGAAGTACTTATGGGCCAACTTCGCGCAAGCGGGAAAGATGTTGCTCATGAAGCTCCAGAAGCCGAGGAAGGTAATATCATAGTTATTAATACCTGCGGATTTATAGATAATGCTAAGGCAGAATCAGTAAATATGATTCTGGAATATGCCGATAAAAAAGAAAGAGGATTAGTAGACAAGGTATTTGTGACGGGCTGTTTATCAGAGCGATATAGACCTGATTTAGAAAAAGAAATCCCTAATGTTGATCAATTTTTTGGAACAACAGAATTACCAGCATTGCTAAAAGCTTTAGGAGCTGATTACAAACATGAATTATTAGGTGAACGTTTGACAACAACACCTAAAAATTATGCCTATTTAAAAATATCGGAAGGATGTGATAGACCTTGTAGTTTTTGTGCAATACCTTTAATGAGAGGTAAAAACGTATCTCAAACTATTGAAAAATTAGTAAAAGAATCAGAGGGTCTTGCTAAAAATGGTGTGAAAGAATTAATTTTAATTGCACAAGATCTGACTTATTATGGTTTAGATATTTATAAAAAGAGAGCTCTAGCTGAATTATTAGAAGCGTTAGTGAAAGTAGAAGGAATAGAATGGATACGTTTGCACTATGCTTTCCCTACAGGTTTCCCAATGGATGTTTTAGAAATAATGAAGCGAGAGCCAAAGATTTGTAATTATTTAGACATACCATTACAGCACATTTCTGATTCTATTTTGAAATCAATGCGCAGGGGAACAACGCAAATGAAGACAACAAAATTATTAAAAGAGTTTCGCGCAGCCGTTCCCGGAATGGCAATACGCACCACTTTAATAGTAGGATATCCTGGAGAAACACAAGAGGACTTCAATATTTTGAAGGAATTTGTTCAAGAGATGAAATTTGATCGAATGGGATGTTTTGCCTATTCGCATGAAGAAAACACTCACGCATACTTACTTGAAGATGATGTTCCAGCCAATGTAAAACAAGATCGTGCTAACGAAATTATGGAACTTCAGTCTCAAATTTCTTGGGATTTAAACCAAGAAAAAGTAGGTCAAACTTTTAAATGTATTATTGACAGAAAAGAGGGCGGTCACTTTGTGGGTCGCACAGAATTTGATAGTCCGGATGTAGATAATGAAGTTCTAATTGACGCTTCAAAACATTATGTGAAAACTGGTGAATTTGTGATGATCAAAATTATTGAGGCTACAGAATTTGATTTATATGGAGAACCTGCATAGTATTTTATTTAATCATTTGTTAACCTATTTAAAAACTTAATTATGAATTTTATAAAGTCATTTTTAATACTTACAGTCGTATTATTGAGTTCAAACGAAGTTTCAGCGCAATTTGGAAATGGTGGATTTGGTAACAGAGGTGGCAATAACCGCGGAATGAATAGTGGCATGCAAGAACAGCGAACACCTGAAAAACCTAAAGAAATTCCGGTTGAAGTTACTGTTGGTAAAATTATAGAGCAAATCAAGTCACCACTTAATCTAGATGAACTTCAAGTGATTGCAATTTCTAATATTCTGAGTGAAAATATTAGGACTCAAGGTATGCTAATAAAAGCTGAAGTACCCCAAGAAGCTAAAATGGAAAATCTTAAAGCTCTAGCGGACGTTACAGATCGAAAAATAATGGACCTATTAAATGCCGATCAAAAGGAAAAATTCAAGGCACTTAGTGAAGAAAGTAAAAAACCCAAAAAATCAAAAAAGAAAAAGTCTGAATAATTAAGTAGCACTTTATATGTATTATATTATGAAAAATTTTTTCTACTGTTTGATTTTTGCTAATCTTATCATATCATGCTCGACAAATCCATACAAAAAAAGCGAAAAAGTTTATGATGAAAAGCTTAAATCTCTACAAGAAACGATCTCTAGTAAAGAACCCGTTACTTTACCAGTAGTAAATAGTTTTAAAATTACAATTGATACTTTATATTCTGCTCGATTGCTTACCATTAAAGATTCTATTTCAAAAATGAGTCTTACCATTTTAAAAAATGGTGTAAATACAGAATGGATTGGTACGGTTAATTTTAATTTAAGAAAACCCAATTTTGTAATAATTCATCATACTGCACAAGATTCAGTACAACAAACAATAAAGACATTCACGCAACCACATTCACAAGTTAGTTCCCATTATGTCATAGGGGAAGACGGTCGAGTGGTACAAATGCTCAATGATTATCTTCGAGCTTGGCATGCAGGCAACGGCTCTTGGGGAAAAAACACAGATATAAATTCAACTTCAATAGGTATTGAATTAGACAATAACGGGATCGAACCATTTTCTGAATTACAAATCAATAGTTTACTAGCATTACTAACTAAACTTAAAAAAGACTATAATATTCCAACACAAAATATTATCGGTCATTCTGATATTGCACCGACTAGAAAAGTAGATCCAAGTGTGTTGTTCCCATGGCAAACCTTAGCAGAAAAAGGATTTGGAGTTTGGCCTGACGAAATTTTAGAAACTGCCCCAATTACCTTCAATGTCGAACAAGGTTTGAGAGTAATAGGGTATGACACGAAAAACTTAGTTGCCGCAATAGCAGCTTTTAAATTACATTTCATTCAAAATGAAGTTAATTCAATTCTTGACGAAAATACCATTAATACCATTTATTCTATTTATAAAAAGCAGTAACATTTTACAATTTACAGCATAAGCAACGTTCTTTTCAATCTATTGAACAAAATTTTAAGTTTTAAAAAGTTCAAATTTAATTCTTTAATTACATATAAATTTTATTAAAAAAACTGCCAAAATATTTGAATCTATTTTGGCAGAAAAATATCAACTGTAAATTATCGCTGGTTTTACACTTTAAATATGGCATTTTACGAGATTGTCATGACTTCGAAATTTAAATTCTGAGTTAAGAAAATTAGCATAATACTTAGAATTTATAAGTAAAAAGCAAAAAATCTATCCCTGAGCTCTTGTAATATATTACAAAACTTTTTTATAATACAAAAAAATCGTGCTTGTAAAATCAAAGATAATTTAACAATCCTGCGTTAAAGATTTCATTAAAGAGAAACAAAAAATGTTAGTTTGTAAAAGTCATTTGCTGCGAAGCGAGTTGTTTTGTCCTCTAAATTTGCTCCGAATGAAAATCGCAAGCCTGTAGCTCCTTTTTTGAACTGAAGATAGGGTCCTAACCATAAATAACCGTCAGCACGATCTAATGAACCACCCCCGTTTGTTTCACCACCAGAAAGATACAACTGCTCGACATGCGCACCGACTGAGAAAAATGAATTAAATTTAGCTCCTAAATTAGCCCAATAATGCACATAGTTATTAGTTGATTGTCCCACAGTTGTTTCATTTGACAATGAAGCATAATAACCATAATAAAATTGACCTTCAAGCACATCCGATCCATAATTGACAGTTAGATTTGGAACTATTCCATCACCCACAATACCGCGCCCTTGAGCACCACTAGATAACAAACTACCCATGGTAAAACCTAATTGTGGGTTAATATTAAAATTACCTATTGTTTTGTTGTAACCTAAACCAAATTCTGTCCATTGACCCCAATCTCTTCCAGTTCCTGCGCCCCACTGTATGCCATAAAACGTAAAAGCATCAGTTTCTGTAAATGAATATGCGCCAGTCATCGTTGGATTAAAGCCAAAGAAAGCATCATGGTTCAGGCTCAAAACTATACTTATTTTATCTTCAATCGCTTCTTTTCCCGCCGTTTGAGCTTGCATTGTTAGATTGCCAAAAATCACTGCGATTATAATTTGCAATAATTGTTTTCTTAATTTCATAATAATAAATTTTAGTTGGTTAATGAATTAGTTATATTTTAATAATATAATCGAATTTGAAATGTGTGAAAAATAGAGCTAATTGTAAAATAAGGTTTACCTTAACTTGTGAAGTTTCAAACCTTTTGAACGAAATTTATCGTTATTTTTAGTACTGAATTTTTTGTTTGTTGGAGCGAATTTATTAACTTTTTGATCGTCAATATTATTTTTTGATAAATATTATTGTCAAATTAGTAAGAATTACCAATGTAGAAATTAAAGTAAATTAAACTATTCATTTCGTAATTTTTAGGTCAAATAATAAAAATATGATAATAGAATTAAATCCAGATACCCAATAAATTTTAGACTTTTAAAAAATACAATACAGTAATATGGTCTAATAGATGATTTAAATGTAAATTATAATGACTGACCCCCTAAAAAATAATAGTTATAAAATTTATTGTATAAATTAATAAAATTTAATCGAATAAGATTATACCAAAAAACAGGTTGGACTTTTAAAAAATACAGATCGAAATTATATTTAATGAGGCGGTAAACATTTTAACAATTTTATGATCAATAAATATCTAATTTCTACGATAATTAATTGTGTAAATATTTTTTACATTATGTCGAGTTTCTTTTTCAAATGGGAGATCTTTTCATCAAGTATAAAGCGGGGGTTTACTGTTGTGTCGCATTTGCAAATGTAGTGTGTGGATAAAACTCGAAACATAATTAAGATGGCGAAGAAAGTCGGTTTGCCATATTGGATTTAATGAAATAAATACCGCGTACTTGTGCCAATGGCAATGCAGAGTAAATTGAAGAGATATTCAAAATAAATTATAAGGTTATTATCCAGTTTTTTAAATTAAATTGATTAATTAATTTAAAAAAACGAAAAATATCATACTGATGTTAGCACTAAAAACAGAAAGAATTTAAAGTGGGTATTCTTTTAAACGAAAACAGGAGCAAAAAACAAACGAGACAAAAAATTGGTACTTTTTTTATACAAAGTTCTCCATTAATCATTATCCCAGTTATATTTAGTAAAATAAACAAAAATAGAAAATGCTGCTATTAAAGGAGAGCCATCTGAAATGATGATGACATAAGGACTAACAATTTGAAAACAGGTACTAGCAGGAATTCAAAAAGTAACCGATCGAAGAAAATCTTTTCTCGCCTTTTTACTCCAATTAAAATAAAAAATAGCAGCAACTGTTATCACCATTATCAATTTCTATGATTATCCTGAAAATTTTATCAATTTTAAGATTAGTTATTTCTCACTCGATGATTACCGATTTCATGTTCATGAATTCTTTGATTCCTATTTCTCCCAACTCTCTGCCATAACCTGATTTCTTTATTCCACCAAAAGGAATTCTAGAATCAGATCTAACAAGAGAGTTAACAAATACGTTTCCTGCTTCAATTCTTCTCGCTAATTTGTAAGCGCGCGCTCGATCTTCTGTCCACAGCGCAGCAGCCAAGCCATATTTATGATTATTAGCAATTGTAATTGCATCCTCTTCATTTTTTGCCCTAATAACTGTGGCAAGTGGGCCAAAAGTTTCTTCCTGAAAAGCAGTAGAATCAACAGTTACAAAATCAATTAATGTGGGTTGAAAATTGCATCCTTCATGTTCCCCACCAATAACTAATTTCGCACCTTGCTTTAATGTGTTTTTTAGTTGACTCGCTAAAGTTTCGACCAAATCCAATCGCGCGAGCGGTCCCATTTGGACATCCTCACGAAGTGGATTGCCTTGATGGATCATTTGTATATTTTTAGAAAAAAGAAAAACGAATTCATCTGCTATCTTACTAGTGACAATAAAACGCTTTGCGCAAATACAGGCCTGACCAGCATTTAACATTCTTGACTGCGCTGCGACTTTAGCGGCTTTTTCCAAATTTGCATCATCAAGAACTATAAAAGCATCTGAACCACCTAATTCCATTACGGTTTTTTTAATGTGTTTACCAGCTACCGCTGCCACTGATGAACCGGCACCTTCACTCCCTGTTAACGTAATTCCCTGCACAATATTTGAAGCTATCACATCTTCAACTTGAGCAATTTCAATACTGATATGCTGAAAAACACCCTCTGGAAAACCCGCTTCTAGAAAAGCATTTTCAATTGCTTTCGCACAACCCATAACATTAGATGCGTGCTTTAAAACGGTAACATTACCAGCCATTATTGTAGGTGCAGCATATCGTAAAACTTGCCAAAAAGGATAATTCCAAGGCATGATCGCAAACACAGCTCCTATTGGATCATAAACTGACATACTTTTAAAAGGCGTATCATAAATTTTATCCCTGAGTATTTGCTCGGCATGTTCTGCATAAAAATCACAATTATCCGCTGACTTTTCAACTTCAGAGATACTTTCAGCGTAAATTTTACCCATCTCGTTAGTGATAAGCAACGCTAATTTATCTTTGTTTATTCTCAGCACACTTGCCAGTTTTCGCATTTTATCAGCTCTTTCTTGAAAAGTAGTGCTTCGCCAATTAATAAAAGCTTTTTCAGATAATAGCAGTTTTTGATTGAGTTGTGCATTTGTCAAAAGTTCGTGCTCAGCAATTACTTCCTGCGAAAACGGATTTATGGATTTGATTATCATTTTTGGTATTTTAAAATAGTGATGAAAAGTGTTTTGGAAACTTTAAAACCATAAAGATATTGCTCTGTCAACGATTACTAGCTGTATTAAGACAATTATAATTTAATACCAATTTAGTCTAAAAATCTTTTCAACACCATTTAATACCTGTTTGAGTAATTTAATTTTTGAGAAATGATTTGTATCACTTGGTTCAAAAGCAGTATTAGCAAGAACTAATCTGGACTTTACAGAGTTGTTTTTTAAAGATGATAATGCAATTTACGAAGCGATTGGATTATGCATAAACATATCAATTTCGTGCATCTGTAGACGGATCAAAAAAAATCCCACTTTACATTATACTGCAAATGGGATTTTTTCAATAAGTAAGCCTTTGAGAATTCCGAAAATGTAACTGGATTAAAACTGCTCTCTTCCAGCAAAATGGAAAGCACCTTCGATTGCAGCGTTTTCATCGCTATCAGATCCATGAACGGCATTTTCTCCAATAGAAGTTGCATACGCTTTACGTATCGTTCCTTCTGCAGCATCAGCTGGATTTGTAGCACCAATTAAAGTTCTAAAATCTTCAACTGCATTATCTTTTTCTAAAATAGCAGCGACAATAGGTCCTCTTGACATAAATTCTACAAGTTCACCGTAAAAAGGTCTAGCAGCATGTACCGAGTAAAATGCTTGAGCATCAGCTACAGTTAATTGCGTTAATTTTAAAGAAACGATTTTAAAACCTGCATTAGTAATCATTGCAAGTATGTTTCCGATGTGCCCATTTGCAACAGCATCAGGCTTAATCATTGTAAAAGTTCTATTAGTAGCCATCTTTTTTATTTTTTAATTGGGTGCAAAAATAAACTTTTTTGTTCAATATTGTAATAAAAACTATCGGAAGTCGATTCAAAATAATTAAAAAGTAATTATATCAAACTGATTTTCCAAAGGCTTTAATTTTTCTACGATCATAGGAATTAAATTTTCACCATTTTCTAAATAAAATTCAGAAAAATTGGCTTGTCTTTCTTGTAAACTTTGATTGGGAAACAACTCATTTTGCAAGTCAATTATTCGTTGTAAAACATCTGCTAATTTTCTTTTTTGTGCTCTTAGCAAACGCTTTTCCAAATTTTCTAAGCCTTTATTCTGCTTTATTTCTTGCGCTTTTACTGCTCCCATAAAGTCTTTATCGGTTTGCGATGCGACGTCATACAAAGTTTCAAATTGATGCATCAACTGCTCTTTTAAATTTATAAGATCTATTGAAAAATCTGATAATTCTTTAGTTTTTCTATTTAAAAGTTCCTCTTGCTTGGAAAATAAGTCGATCCAAAGCAAACTTAGTTTATCAGCTTTTTTTTCTTGTTTTTGTGTTGCGAGAAGTGCTGAATTTCTAAGAAGAAGTATTGGAAAAGTAATATTTGATGCATCAAAAAATGATTTTAATTCTAGCCAATATGCTATTTCACCACCACCACCAATGTAACATAAATTAGGTAGAATAACTTCTTGGTACAACGGACGCATAATAACATTTGGACTAAATTTTTCAGGAAAGTTCTTTAATAAATCTAGTATTTCAATTTTAGTGAACTCAATCTTCGTGTTATTCACTTTATATAGTTCATCTTCAAAAATAATACGCTCTCTTAAATTGTCTTCTATATAAAACAAGTTGATCTCCCGTGGATTAACCTGAATGGTGTAACCCTTCAATTTTTCGGCCGTTTCTACCACTAATTTATAAGAAGATTGGTTTAGCAGTTCCTCTTTCATGTAAGGAATAAATGAACTTTTAAGATCTGAATTATCAGCATCAATAATGACTAGACCATAAGATCCAAATAAAACATTAGCGAGATATCTAGTTGCATCCGCTAAATTATTATTATTTAGATAAGCCTCTTCGAATAGTTTTTTCAATGCCAAAGCATTTGTACTTGAACCCAATTCAACAGAAAAAACTTCGAATAAATCCTCTAGTCCCGCAGTTGACAGGCGTCCCACTGGACCGCTGCTATCTTTATTCCATCTAAATTTTCTTCCTTTAAAATTAAAATAATTAATTTCTTCAAAATCATGATCTTCGGTTGCCATCCAATAAATAGGAACAAAATTAGACTCAGGATACTTTACTTTAAGTTCATTTGTCAAATTAATAGCTGAGATTATTTTGTATAAAAAGTACAACGGACCCGTAAATAAATTTAATTGATGTCCTGTGGTAACTGTAAAAGTGTTGTCTACTAATAAAGCTTTAATATTTTGTTGCGTAAAATGCGAAGTCTCAACGTTTAAATACTGTTTTTGTAAAACAGTTACGAGATTTTTTCGAGAACTGTGATCAAAATTATTTTTCTTGTTAAATATTTGATTTTCAAAGTTTTCAATACTGGGAAATTTGCTATATAAAGGTTGTAAATTACTTTTTTGATCTAAATAATCATTCATTAATGGAGAAAAATATCCTGAATTTTGATAGCTGATGCAGTCAGTTGGCATAATAAAATTTTATATGTTGCTAAATTACCACTATTTATTTGAATTACTTATTTGTTACTTTCGAAAAATAGTATCATTTTTATCTAAATATTTTAACAGTCTCATGAAAGATATCTCTAAAACGAATACAAAAAACTCAGTAAAGCATGTCCTTTTTGGCAGTTTAATAGGAACGACAATTGAATTTTTTGATTTTTATATTTACGCAAATGCTGCTGTCTTGGTGTTTCCTCAGTTGTTTTTTCCAAGTTCAGACACTACGATGGCTACTTTACAATCATTAGCTACTTTTTCGATTGCCTTTTTATCGCGTCCTCTTGGTTCGGCCTTTTTTGGACATTACGGAGATAAAATCGGTCGTAAATTTACGTTGGTGGCAGCGTTGCTGACTATGGGGATTTCGACGGTTACTATTGGTTTTTTGCCGAGCTATGCCAGTATTGGAATTGCTGCTCCTCTATTATTGATGTTGTGCCGATTTGGGCAAGGTGTTGGCTTAGGAGGTGAATGGGGAGGTGCTGTTTTATTAGCTATCGAAAATGCGCCACCTCACAAAAGGGCCTGGTATGGAATGTTTCCCCAACTTGGTGCTCCTATTGGCTTGTTGCTTTCAGGAGGCACTTTTTTGATTTTAACGGACACCATGACCAACGAAGATTTTATGGATTATGGCTGGAGAATACCGTTTATTGGCAGTTCACTTTTAGTACTTGTTGGTTTTTATATTCGCTTGAAAATTACAGAGACGCCAGCCTTTGAAAATTCTAAAGCAGAACAGCAAGAAGTCAAGATTCCATTTTTTACTTTGCTAAAATCCTATAAAAATCAGTTGGTTTTTGGCACTTTTGCAGCCGTAACTGCTTTCTTGGTATTTTATTTAATGACGGTATTTACATTGAGTTGGGCTACTTCCGATTTAGGGTATTCCAAAAGAGACTTTTTATTGATTCAGCTGTTTTCTGTATTGTTTTTTGCATTCTTTATTCCTGTTTCTGCTTTGCTTGCGGACAAAATAGGGAGAAGAAAAATGTTAATAGTAGCCACTATTGCCATTGGTATTTTCGGATTTTCATTTTCTTATTTTCTAAATTCAGGTAGTACTGTTTTAGTAGTTTTCTTTTTATGCACGGGAATGTCTTTGATGGGATTGACGTATGGTCCTTTAGGTACTTTCTTATCTGAATTATTTCCTACCTCAGTTAGGTACTCGGGTGCTTCATTGACTTTTAATTTGGCGGGGATTTTGGGCGCCGCTTTTGCGCCAATGATTGCTATTTATTTAGCCTCTACTTATAGTTTGACTTATGTTGGTTTCTATTTGACGTTAGCCGCTTGTATTTCACTATTTGCGCTATTGGTAATTAGCAAGGAGGAACATAAGTTTTAGAAAAAAAATGGATTTTTGTTACAATTGTCGCCATGTCTAAATTGTATTTTTCAGAGTTAAAAGTTATGATTTAATTTAAAATCAGATTATTCATTTTTGTAAAAACGATGCAAATATCCCTTATTTTTGCACAAAATAATCTCAATTTTGAAAACGAAACTTTTAGTCATAACGCCACCATTCACTCAATTAAACACACCTTATCCCGCAACTGCTTATATCAAAGGTTTTCTTAATACCTTAAATATTGAGACCGTTCAAGCTGATTTAGGCATTGAAGTGATATTGAAGTTGTTTTCAAAGGAAGGATTAAGTTGTTTATTGCCTCAAGCAAAAACTAAAAATTTGTCTGATAATGTTAAAAGAATAATTGCATTATGGGATGAATATATAAAAACCATAGACCCAGTTATTTCTTTTTTACAAGGAAAAAATCCAACGCTAGCGCTACAAATTTGTCAAGAAGATTTCTTGCCAGAAGCTTCTCGTTTTGCACAATTAGAGGATCTAGATTGGGCTTTTGGAACGATGGGAACGCAAGATAAAGCCAAACATTTAGCTACATTATATCTGGAAGATATTTCAGATTTTATAGTAGAATGTATAGATGAAAATTTTGGATTTAGCCGTTATGCAGAACGTTTAGGCAGAAGTGCGAATTCCTTTGACGAATTATACAACGCCCTAAATCAAGAGCTAACCTATGTAGATAAAATTTTTATTTCGATTTTAAAAGATAGAATTGAAACTGTCGAGCCAACTATGTTTCTAGTTTCAGTTCCTTTCCCAGGAAATTTATATGCTTCTTTTCGTGCAGCACAATGGATAAAACAAAATCATCCTCACATAAAAATTTCAATGGGCGGCGGCTTCCCAAATACCGAATTAAGGTCGCTTTCCGATGAACGCGTTTTTGAGTTTTTTGATTTTATTACATTAGACGATGGCGAAGTTCCTATTGAAGAATTAATAAAGTCTACAACCGCGGAATCAAAAGATAGAACTTACAAACGAACTTTTCTGCTTGAAGACGGAAAAGTAGTTTATAAAAATAATTCTACTAAACCAGATTACAAACAATCACAGGTTGGCACGCCAGATTATTCTGATTTACTGCTGGATAAATACATCTCAGTTATCGAAATCGTAAATCCGATGCACCGAATGTGGTCTGACGGTCGCTGGAATAAATTGACCATGGCGCACGGTTGCTATTGGGGGAAATGTACGTTTTGCGATATTTCTTTGGATTATATCAAAATCTATGAACCCGTTGCGGCAAATTTGTTGTGTGATCGAATCGAGGAAATGATGGAGCAAACAGGTGAAAACGGTTTTCATTTTGTTGACGAAGCTGCACCGCCTGCACTTATGCGGGCGCTAGCGCTTGAAATATTAAGACGTAAACTGGCAGTGACGTGGTGGACAAACATTCGATTTGAAAAAAGCTTTACAAAAGATCTTTGTTTACTCTTAAAAGCCTCTGGTTGCATTGCTGTTTCTGGGGGTCTAGAAGTAGCTTCTGATAGATTATTAAAGCTCATTGATAAAGGTGTTACCGTTGAACAAGTGGCGATAGTAACTCGGAATTTCACTGAAGCAAATGTAATGGTGCATGCCTATTTAATGTATGGTTACCCCACTCAAACCATCCAAGAAACGGTGGACAGCCTTGAAATGGTGCGGCAGTTGTTTGAAGTTGGTGTATTGCAATCGGGATTTTGGCACCAGTTTGCAATGACCGCACACAGCCCCGTTGGCATGTACCCAGCAAAATTTGGCGTTGTAAAGGATACCGAAATTATAGGAACATTTGCAAATAATGATATTAATTATACCGATTCTACTGGCATAGATCATGAGAAATTTAGTTTTGGACTTAAAAAATCATTGTTTAATTTCATGCACGGAATTTGTTTTGATTATGAGTTAAAAGATTGGTTCGATTTCAAAATTCCAAAAACTACAATCTCACCAGACTTTATATATAATGCTTTATCGATAGTTCCACCTTTGGGCGTTAGGGGGCTTGCCAAAATTGTTTGGTTAGGAGGAAATCCCGCTGTAGAATATTTTACAAAATCTAAAAAAGGCAATTCATGGGAAATGATTGCGCTTACTTTTCATGACAAAAAGCAAAGTTTTACAATCCAAATGAACAAAGATGAAGGCGAGTGGTTACTAGGAATCTTGAAAAAAATCGCTGTTTCCAAAACAAAAACCTACACTTTTCAAGAAATAAAATCTGATTTTGAGAAAGATTTAGAAGATTTTGAATTGTTTTTTTATTCCAAACCTATAAAAACTTTACGAGAATTTGGTTTGTTAATTGTATAAAAATATATTGCTCACAGCTATACCAAATTAGCATAAAATTTAGATATTTAAGTAGCGAAAACGTTTTCTTTGCCTAATTTTACAATCATTAAAATATCTTCTTATGAGTACAGGTTATAAAGTAACTGTTGATAATGCTTTTCAATTCGATCTTGACAGTCAAAATGTTTCACTACTAGATTCGGTATCCATTGAAAAAAATAAATTTCATGTCTTGCACGAAAACAAACCATATAAAGCAGAAATCATCACTTCTGATTTCAATCAAAAAAGCTATACAGTAAAGGTCAATAACAACATCTACAACGTTGCAATTTCAAATCCTCTAGACCTGTTGATAAAAGAAATGGGCTTTGAGGTTGGTCTCACCAAGCAAGTAAATTTCATTAAAGCACCTATGCCCGGACTGATTTTAGAAATAAGCGTGGTAGTGGGACAAACTGTAAAAGAAAACGATAACCTTATTATTTTGGGTGCTATGAAGATGGAAAATAGTTTCCTTTCGCCTCGCGAGGGCGTAATTAAATCCATTTCGGTTGTGGTAGGAGATGCAGTAGATAAAGGACAGTTGTTAATTGAGTTTGAGTAAATCCTCCCTAAATCCCTTCAAAGGAAGGACTTTTACACCTAATGTTAAAATTAAAATAATACGGAATTAAAAAACTTATTAAAAAGTTCTATAATTCCACCTTTAGGGACTACGGAGCCAAAAATCAAAAAAATGAAAAAAATATTAGTTGCAAATAGAGGAGAAATCGCCATTAGGGTGATGAAAACTGCTCAAAAAATGGGAATTAAAACGGTTGCAGTTTATTCTACAGTAGATAGAAACGCGCCTCATGTAAAATTTGCTGATGAAGCCGTATGTATTGGCGGAGCTCCTTCAAATGAATCTTATTTACTTGGAAGTAAAATTATAGCCGTGGCCAAAAGCTTAAATGTAGATGCAATCCATCCGGGTTATGGTTTTTTAAGCGAAAACGCAGATTTTGCCGAAGAATGTGAAAACAATAATATTATATTTATTGGTCCAAAATCCAAAGCGATTCGAGTTATGGGAAGTAAATTAGCAGCCAAAGAGGCTGTTAAAGAATACAATATTCCAATGGTTCCCGGTGTTGACGAAGCGATTACAGATATTGAAAAAGCAAAAATAGCTGCTACAGCAATAGGCTTTCCTATTTTAATCAAAGCCTCAGCAGGTGGTGGTGGCAAAGGAATGCGCGTGGTAGAAAGCGAAAATGATTTTGAACCCCAAATGAACCGCGCTATCAGTGAAGCGGTTGCTGCTTTTGGCGATGGATCTGTTTTTATTGAAAAATATGTAGCATCGCCTCGACATATCGAAATTCAAGTTATGGCAGATAGTCACGGAAATATTTTGTATTTATTTGAAAGAGAGTGCAGCATTCAGCGTCGCCATCAAAAAGTGATCGAAGAAGCACCATCTTCTGTTTTAACAGCAGAATTGCGAAAAAAAATGGGAGAAGCTGCCGTTTTAGTTGCTAAGTCATGCGATTATTTAGGTGCGGGAACCGTAGAATTTCTATTGGATGAGGACAATAATTTCTATTTTCTCGAAATGAACACACGTTTGCAAGTGGAACATCCCGTTACAGAATGGATCACCGGAACTGATTTAGTCGAACTACAAATTAGAGTAGCAAGAGGTGAAGCGCTGACATTAAAGCAAGAAGATTTAAAAATAAAAGGACACGCTGTAGAATTGAGAGTTTATGCCGAAGATCCTATGAATGATTTTCTACCTAGCGTAGGACATTTGGATGTATATCAGTTACCTGTTGGCGAGAACATTCGCGTAGATAACGGCTTTGAACAAGGAATGGATATTCCCATTTATTACGATCCAATGTTGGCAAAACTGATAACTTACGGCGACACCCGCAAAGAAGCCATTCAGTTAATGATTAAAGCAATTGATGAGTATTATGTAGAAGGTGTGCAAACGACTTTACCGTTTGGGAAGTTTGTTTTTGAACATGAAGCTTTTCGTTCCGGAAATTTCGATACTCATTTTGTGAAGAAATATTATAACACAGAAGAACTGAAAAATCAAATGAATAAAGAAGCCCAAATCGCCGCTCTAGTTGCTATGAAGCAGTATTTTGAGGATCAAAAAATCGTAAGATTGCCTAATTAAAATATTTATTTGCCATTAAACCATTTTAGAAATAAATAAAAAATTTACAAATTAGCGATCAAAAATAGAAAAGAATGGAAGACAAGATAAAAGTATTAAATGATAAAATTGCTGAAGCTCATCTAGGTGGTGGCAAAAAACGCATCGAAAAACAGCATTCTAATAAAAAATTAACTGCTCGAGAGCGAATTGAATATTTACTAGATGAAGGTTCTTTTGAAGAAATTGGAATGTTAGTTACGCATCGTACTTCTGATTTTGGAATGCAGAAAGAACTTTATTATGGCGACGGTGTAATCACTGGATATGGAACAATTCACGGACGACTAGTTTATATTTTTGCTCAAGATTTTACTGTTTTTGGTGGTTCATTATCAGAGACACATGCCGAAAAAATATGCAAAGTGATGGACATGGCAGTCAAAATGGGAGCACCTATGATTGGGCTAAATGATTCTGGTGGCGCACGTATTCAAGAGGGTGTGCGCTCTTTAGGTGGATATGCTGATATATTCTTTAAAAATGTTCAAGCGTCAGGAGTGATCCCACAAATATCGGCTATAATGGGACCATGCGCCGGCGGAGCGGTTTATTCACCTGCTATGACTGATTTTACAATGATGGTCGAGGAAACGAGTTATATGTTTGTGACTGGTCCAAATGTTGTCAAAACGGTTACTAATGAAACTGTGACATCAGAAGAATTAGGAGGAGCGAGCACGCATTCTACTAAATCTGGTGTTGCACATTGCACTTCTGCTAATGATGTAGAATGTTTAGAAGATTTAAAAAGACTGTTGAGTTATTTACCGCAAAACAATAAAGAGGTAGCTCCTACCTTACCGTATGAATTAGGTGACGAGCTTCGGGAGCAATTGCTTGGTATTATTCCAGATAATCCAAATAAACCGTATGACATGCACGGGGTTATAAACGGAATTATCGACGAAGAATCTTTTTTTGAAATTCATAAAAATTACGCCGAAAATATTCTAGTTGGATTTGCTAGATTAGGCGGGAGAAGCATAGGCATTATTGCAAATCAACCAATGGTGTTAGCAGGTTGTTTAGATGTTAACAGTTCAAAAAAAGCCGCACGATTCACTCGTTTTTGCGATGCGTTTAATATTCCGTTATTAGTTCTAGTTGATGTACCTGGTTTTTTGCCGGGAACAGATCAAGAGTGGAGTGGGATTATTGTTCACGGTGCTAAATTGCTGTATGCTTTAAGCGAAGCCACTGTGCCAAGAGTAACTGTAATAACTAGAAAAGCGTATGGTGGTGCTTATGATGTAATGAATTCAAAACACATTGGCGCCGATATGAATTTTGCCTGGCCAACCGCTGAAATTGCAGTTATGGGAGCAAAAGGAGCATCTGAAATTATCTTTAAAAAAGAAATCAATGAAGCAGAAGATCATGAAGCAAAATTATTAGAAAAGGAGTCTGAATATGCTAATTTATTTGCAAATCCATATACTGCAGCGCAACGTGGTTTTGTTGATGAAGTAATTTTGCCTCAAGACACGAGACGAAAATTAATTAAAGCATTTAGTATGCTGGAAAATAAAGTAAGTGTAACACCTGATAGGAAGCACGGGAACATACCTTTATAAATTTGAACGATGTACTTTACAAAAAAACCAGCAAAATTGCTGGTTTTTTGTTTTATAACGATGAAATCGATATTAGTATTTTATCTTAAAACTACATCTTTGACAACATCTCTTCGTAATTCCTCGTTGATCATTGCAACAATTTTTGATTTTCCATGACTCAATTCTTCTCGTAAAACTGATGAAGTCAACTCAACATAAAGCGTGCTTCCTTTTAAAACAACATTATTTGTATAACTGTTCACACCGTTGCCCATTAAATTTTTCCACGCATCTTTGACATCAATTTGATCCATTCCGGGTTGCAGCTTATTCACTTGAATAATTTGTTTCAAAACGTCTGCTATTGTGCTCTGATTATTTAGTCGTTTTGCCATCTCCTAGTAGATTTATTGCCGCTGTTTTTTTATAATGATATACTGTTTTTTGCTTATTCAGCAAAACTAATTCTTCTGCTGTTAAGGAAATTATTTCTTCACTCCATTTCATGTATGGCGTAGAATAATCTAGAAAAGCTTTATCATCTGTAAAACGAACAACAACGTTTTCAAACGCATCGTTAACTAAAAAGGTGCCATCAAATTGAGGCATAACTTTTTTACGAATCCCTTTATTGTTTTTTATTTGAAAAAAATCAAAATTTTCATTGATGCCATATTCCTTATCTTTTCCCTTATCAAAAGTGACTTTTTCAATTTCCCAGTAGCCATTAATTTTGGAAATATCGTCTGGTTTTATCTTTTGCTGACAAGCAACAAAAAAAAATGCCGTAAAAAGAAGTATGCATATATTTTTCATAAATAAAAATTTTAGAACTAAATTGGTGAAATAATAAATCAACTAATAAAAGTGGAGGATCTCCATTACATTAGTAAAGTGAAATCAAGTGAATTACTTTTGGAGCTGACGACAAAGTTACTCTTATTAAAATCAAAGAAAAGATAAATTTTAAAAAACACATTAAACTATTTTCTATTTTTTTTGTCTAAAAGAAATAGAAATAAATCATCAAAAATATGTCAAAAATAATTTATAGCTTACTTATCATGACACTTTGCCTAAGTTGCAGTTCTGAAAATACCGAAATGCTGTCACAATCATCTGATCTAATTTATTTTCCTCCAAATAATTCTGCTATTTGGGAAACAAAATCAATATCTGATTTAGGTTGGAATCAAAATAGATTACAACCCTTATTAGATTATTTAGAATTAAAAAATACTAAAAGTTTTATCATTCTGTATAACGGAAGGATTGTTGTAGAAAAATATTTTGGTACACACTCTTCAACTTCGCCGTGGTACTGGGCAAGTGCAGGAAAAACATTAACAACAACAATAAGCGGAATTGCTGAACAAGAGGGTACAATAAACATAAACAATAAAGTTTCAGATTATTTAGGTAAAGGTTGGACAAGTGCACCGCTAGCAAAAGAAAATTTAATTACTTGTAAAAATTTATTGACTATGACCTCAGGTTTAAATGATGCGTTAGGCGATGATGTTTCTCCTGTAAATCTTCAATATGTTGCTGATGCTGGATCTCGATGGGCTTATCATAATGTGTATGTAAAAATGCAAGATATAGTTTCACAAGCTAGTGGTCAAACTTGGTCAAATTATTTCAATACTAAACTAAGAGATAAAGTAGGAATGTCGGGAGCTTGGATCCCTAATGATGGCCTGAGCGTTTACTGGAGTAATACTAGAAGCATGGCGCGTTTCGGCTTACTAATGTTTGCAAAAGGAAAATGGAATTCAACTCAGATTATAAATGAAAATTATTTAAATGCTGCAACCACTACCTCTCAAAATCTTAATCAAGCTTATGGATACATGTGGTGGATAAATGGAAAAACGAGTTTTCGATTACCACAAAGCCAGCTGCAATTAAGTGGAAGTTTAATTTCAAATGCTCCCAATGATATGTATTGCGCATTAGGAAAAGATGACCAAAAAATATATGTTGTTCCCAGTAAAAAACTAGTGATTGTAAGAATGGGGAATTCTGCTGATGGAACCAATTTTGCTTTATCTGATTTTGATACAATTTTATGGCAAAAAATCAGTGCTTTGTATTAAATTTACCTTGATTTCACTCGTCGTATAACACCAAAAAAGAAACTTACTATACCTATCAATAGTAAAATATAATAGATAGCTATATTTTTATCGCGTATAATATTTGCCACAACAAAGCAAACGATGCTTACTAAATAAAAATACAAAGTTGGAATATTTTTAAAAAAGGAAAAATTCATAAACTTATTATTTAAAGAACGAATCTACAAATTCATATTTATTGAAAACTTGCAGATCTTCAATTCCTTCACCAACACCTATATATTTTACAGGGATTTTAAACTGATCAGAAATTCCAATGACCACTCCACCTTTTGCGGTTCCGTCCAGTTTTGTAACTGCTAAACAACTTACTTCTGTAGCAGCTGTAAATTGTTTCGCTTGTTCAAAAGCGTTTTGTCCCGTTGATCCATCTAATACTAATAAAACGTCATGTGGTGCCTCTACAACTACTTTTTGCATCACGCGTTTTACTTTGGTCAATTCGTTCATTAAATTCACTTTGTTGTGCAATCGCCCTGCTGTGTCTATTATAACTACATCAGCTTCTTGAGCAACCGCTGACTGCAAAGTATCAAATGCTACTGAAGCGGGATCACTTCCCATATTTTGTCTCACAATAGGAACTCCTACTCTATCAGCCCAAATTTGTAGTTGATCAATTGCAGCTGCACGAAAAGTATCTGCTGCACCTAGAACTACTTTATAGCCTGCTTTTTTATACTGATATGCTAATTTCCCAATTGTTGTTGTTTTACCCACTCCATTTACTCCTACTACCATTAAAACATAAGGCTTAGTTTGAACTGGTATAACAAACTCAGTCGCTTCTCCTGAATTAGTCTCTGATAATAAGTTTGCTATTTCTTCCCTTAGAATTTCGTTAAGCTCTTCGGTGCCAAGATATTTGTCGGCGGCAACACGCTCCTCGATTCTACCTATTATCTTCAAAGTTGTATTTACACCAACATCTGAAGCAACTAAAATTTCCTCTAAATCATCAAGAACATCATCATCAACTTTTGATTTACCAGCAACTGCTTTAGACAGCTTGGAAAAAAAAGATGCTTTTGATTTTTCAAGACCTTTATCTAAGGTTTGCTTCTCCTGCTCATTTAAAGTAGGTTGCTTTTTCTCTGATGAAAATATTTTTTTAAAAAAACTCATTGTATAGATAGTATTAAAAATGAAGTATTTACTCCCAAGCGAGCCATACAATTTCTATTGGTAAATGTATAAAATAAAAAAGCTACTTCCGAATGAAAGTAGCTTTTCTATGTAATGCAAATTGATGATTATTTCTTTTTCAAGAATTCATCAACTGATTCTGGAGTCATAATAGATTCTACGAATGTATATGCGCCTGTTTTAGGAGATTTTACCATTTTGATGGCTTTTGATAATCTCTTTGAAGCTGTTTGTAACGATGCTACGGTTTTCTTTGCCATGATTCAAATGTGTATTTAAAATTTTATAAAATCTATAAATGTTACCACTTTAGATTATCAAAATCTCTAATTATTATTTAATTTCTTTGTGAACTGTTACACGTTTCAAAACTGGATTAAATTTCTTAATCTCCAATCTATCTGGTGTGTTTTTTTTGTTCTTTGTAGTTATGTATCTTGAAGTTCCTGCAACACCTGAAGTCTTGTGCTCAGTACATTCTAAAATTACCTGGATTCTATTACCTTTCTTTGCCATCTTGCTATTTTTTTATTTTGGAAGGGATTATTTAATAAATCCTTCTGACTGTGCTTTTTTCAAAACCGCAGCAATTCCATTTTTATTAATTGTTTTTATCGTAGATGCAGCTACTCTTAGAGTAATCCATCTATCTTCTTCTGGAAGATAAAAACGCTTTTTAACTAAGTTTACAGAAAATTTTCTCTTAGTTTTGTTCATAGCGTGAGAAACGTTATTTCCTACCATCGCTCTTTTACCTGTAAGGTCACAAACTCTTGACATTATACTTATCTTTTATCGTTATTCAAAATCAGGGTGCAAAGAAAAGAAAAATAAACCTATAAACCAACAATATTATTATACATTTTTTAAAATTTCTTTCTGTAAAAGCTCCAAACTTTTAATTACAGCTCTATCTACCACTTTTTCACGTGGTTGACCAAAATTAAATTCTTTAACAATTAATTCCGTTGGCGTTGCCAATGCAATAAAAACGGTCCCAATTTCAGCATTTGAATCTCCTTTTGATGGTCCTGCATTTCCAGTTGTAGCAATTGCATAATCAGTTTTCATCATCTTTTTAACACTCAAAGCCATAGCCGAAGCAACCGCGCCACTTACTACTGAATGTTCATTAATCAAGCTCTCATCAATGCCTAAAACTTCAATTTTCACTTCAGTAGCATAAGAAACCACTCCACCTTTAAAATATGTACCAGCTCCCGAAACGGAAGTTAAAAGTTGTGCGATTTTTCCACCCGTACAACTTTCGGCAGTTGCAACTGTCTTATTTTGCTGGGTCATTAATTGACCTAAAACCACTTCTATGGTTTCATTATCATCAAACCCAAAGATAATATCATTGATTATTGCATTTAATGAACTCACGTTTTCATCCAATGCAGTTTCTAATATTTTTTTGTCTGTTCCTCGAGCTGAAAGTCGTAACCGCACTCTTCCTGGGGCTGGTAAATACGCTAATTTAATGAAATTTGGAAGGTTATTTTCCCAATCCTCAATTCGTTCCGCTACTAGACTTTCGCCTTGACCGTAAGTGATGATTGTTTTGTGAATGATGTAAGGACGGTCATATTCGCGCACAATCTTTGGAATTATTTCTTGGTCGACTATATATTTCATTTCATAAGGTACTCCAGGCAATGAAATAAATACAGTGTTTTCTTTTTTCATCCACATTCCTGGCGCTGTCCCCACTTGATTATGGAGTACGGTGCATTTTGAAGGAACTAGGGCTTGATCTTTATTGATTTGCGAAGCAGGTCTATTCATTACCCGCTCAATTAGCTCAATCACATGTTGCTCAACTTTTGCATCGACAACAAGCTTATCCTCGAAATAATCACAAAAAGTTTTTTTTGTAATATCATCCTTGGTTGGCCCTAATCCACCAGTTATGACGACCAAATCTACTGTGTTTTGAAGTTTTGCAAAAGTATCTAAAATATGCTTTTTATCATCGCTTATTGAAAGCATTTCATTGATTTCGACACCAATTTTATCAAGTGATTTAGCGATAAAACCCGAATTAGTATCGACAATTTGGCCTATTAAAATTTCATCGCCAATTGTAACTATGGTTGCTTTCATTTTTTGTTATTTAAAATTGTAAAATTCTAAGAAATTCAAAAAGAGAAACGGCTTTACGAAGCACATTTCTCTTTTTGCGTGAGGGATAGTAGTGAAAATCCTTTTTTTATGGAGCAATAGCGGAATAAAAAAAGATTGTAACGCATAGCCCGACCATGCTGTAACGCTAGTGGAAGAATGGTCACGCCCAAAAACTACAAATCAAAATCTTTTTTGATTTCTTTTACGGCTTCTTTAATTTGCGTTTTTACACTCTTAAAAGTCTCTTTAATATCTTTCTTTTTACCTTCGGTTTTAGTCCATGCTTCAATTTGCAGAATCTCTTCAAAAGCCATTTTCAAACCCATCAAATCCAACGTTGGTTTAATTTTATGAGCAAAAGCATAAGCATGTTTGTGGTCTTTTTTCTTGATTCCTTCTTTGATTTGTAGTAAATCCTCGGGAACTTCTGATACAAAAAGTGTGAGAATTTCATTTACAAATTCTGGGTCGTTGTCCGAAAGTGCGTACACTTTTGAAAGATTATAATGTATTGCCATTATTTTATTTGTATTCTAAATAATTGTTGTCCTTCTAAAAAGCCTTCTAAAATATCATTTGGCTTAACCGCCGCTACTCCTTCTGGTGTTCCTGTAAAAATAATGTCGCCGATTTTCAATGTAAAATATTGAGAAACGTACGAAATTAACTCATCAATTTTCCACAGCATAAGATTTGAATTGCCCTTTTGTACTATTTCAGTATTGCTGTGTAACTCAAATGTAATATTTTCTAGCGAGCTAAACTGATTTTTCGGTAAAAAGTCACCTATAACCGCTGAACCGTCAAAAGCCTTAGCTTTTTCCCAAGGCAAACCTTTTGATTTTAATTTATCTTGTAAATCTCGCGCCGTAAAATCAATCCCAACACTAATTTCGTCATAATATTTGTGCGCAAACTTGGGCTCAATGTATTTCCCTACTTTACTAATTTTTACAATAAGCTCTATTTCGTGATGCACATCATTAGAGAATTCAGGAATTACAAATGGGTGTTGTTTCAATAAAACTGCTGAATCCGGCTTCATAAAAACAACAGGTTCAGTAGGTCTTTCGTTATTTAATTCTTCTATATGATTGGTGTAATTTCTACCGATGCAGATTATTTTCATAGTGTTCAGTGTTTAGTGTTCAGTATTCAGCCAAACTGAGCACTGAACACTGAGCATTTTTTACTTAGTATTCAATTTCCTAAGTTTAATAGCGGTCAGTACTTTCTTTGTGTATAAGGGGAAATCAGCGTTTTGAATCCAGCTAAAATATCCTGGTTCTGTTTCCAAAATTTTATCGACTTTGACACCTTTGTGTTTTCCAAAAGTAAAAATCTCTTCGTTGTCTTTGTCAAAAGCAATCATTCCTGCAAAATCAGCAATTTTCTTTCTTGTCGTAAATTCCGATAAGGATTTCATATCATTTTCCAACTCTGGATAACGGTCTAACTGCGCTTTTAAAATTTCGTAAGTCGCCATCGTATCTGCTTCTGCTGAATGTGCATTTTCTAATTTTGTTCCGCAATAAAATTTGAGTGCAGCACCCAAAGTACGCTCTTCCATTTTGTGAAAAACAGTTTGAACATCTACTGAAACTTTCCCTTTCATGTCAAAATCTACTCCGGCACGCAATAATTCTTCTGCTAACAATGGAATATCAAATCGATCTGAATTAAATCCAGCCAAATCACTGTCTTTAATCATCGTGTGAACTTGAGTTGCTAGCTCTTTAAAAGTGGGTTCATTTGCTACTTTTTCATTTGTAATTCCGTGTACAGCTGTAGTTTGCGGCGGAATTGGAATCGTAGGATTTACTAGCCAAGTTTTACTTTCTTTATTTCCGTTTGGAAAAACTTTAAATATTGAGATTTCTACAATTCTATCTTTGCCAATATCAATTCCTGTAGTTTCAAGGTCGAAAAAGCAAATAGGTTTATTGAGTTTAAGTTCCATTTTTAATTTTTGTATGATTACAAATATAGAAATTCGAGTTTAAATTTTTATGAAGTTTAGATTTAAAGTTTTAATGAAAAAAAGTGGGTTCTAAAAAAACATAGTTTTATGATTGAGACGCCTCCTGCGTACTAAACTAGTAAAATTAAAATGCCTAAAAAGAATTTAAGCGTTTGTATGAAAAGTAATATAGCTTTAATAAAAAAATAAAAACCCGACTGTTTTTTTTAAAACGAGTCGGGTTGTACTTATAATTCTATTTTTTATAAATCTCTATTGACATCAAAAGCTTCTAGATATTCGGCAACGCGTTTTACAAAACTTCCTCCTAAAGCGCCATCTACAACTCGGTGATCATAGCTGTGCGATAAAAACATTTTTTGACGAATACCTATAAAATCTCCTTCTGGTGTTTCAATTACAGCTGGGACTTTACGTATGGCTCCAAGAGCTAAAATCCCAACTTGCGGCTGATTCAAAATTGGCGTTCCAAAAACGCTTCCAAAAGTTCCAACATTAGTAACTGTGTAAGTTCCTCCTTGCGTATCATCTGGTTTTAGTTTTCCAGCTTTGGCTCGACCACCAAGATCATTTACCGCTTTGGCCATTCCAACTAAATTCAATTGGTCTGCATTTTTAATCACAGGTACAATTAAATTACCATTTGGTAATGAAGCCGCCATTCCAAGGTTGATATTTTTCTTTTTGATAATATAATCACCGTCAACAGAAATATTCATTCCCGGATAATCTTTTATGGCTTTGGCAACAGCTTCCATGAAAATTGGAGTATAGGTAAACTTCTCTCCTTCTCTTTTTTCGAAAGCATTTTTATTTTTCTCTCTCCATTTTACAATATTCGTCACATCTACCTCGATAAAAGATTGCACGTGAGCCGAAGTTTGTACCGAAGCAACCATGTAACCCGCAATAAGTTTGCGCATTCTATCCATTTCAACAATTTCATCACCGCCACTTACTGATACTGGCGCTGCTTTTTGAGCCACTGGAGCAGCAGTTGGTTTTTGGACTGGTGCAGCTATAGCAATTGGATGAGCAGCAACTGGCTGATTGGTTCTGTTTTTTACATATTCTAAAATATCATTTTTAGTCACTCTACCTTCTTTTCCTGTTCCAGCAATAGCTTCTAATTCTGATACGGAAACGCCCTCTTCCTTAGCTATATTTTTAACTAAAGGGGACAAGAATTTTTCAGTAGCTGAATAGTCATTAGATGTGGCGTTTTCTTTGACAGTTGTACTTTCAGGAGATATCATTTTTGTTAATTCAGTAACAACCTCAGTAGACACTGACTCTTCCACAGTTGATGACACTTCTCCACCTTCAGTTTCTATAATCGCAATGGTTTGACCTACTTGAACTAAATCGTCTTTCCCAAACAATTGTTCTACTAAAACACCCGAAACTTCACTTGGAACCTCGCTATCCACCTTATCGGTGGCAATTTCGAGAACTGCTTCGTCAACTTCGATTTTGTCTCCAACTTGTTTCAACCAGTTTGTAATGGTAGCTTCTGCGACGCTTTCTCCCATTTTAGGAAGTTTTAATTCAAATCTTGCCATATTGTTAACCTAAAAGGTGATATTGATTTTCAGTTTGCGAAATTACTAAATATTTCAAATATAAATTACATTAAATGTATTTTTTTACTCGATTTTAATAACCTCACCTCTATCGTTACTATTGTTACTTCCTATTAAAAAATTAGCATTTTTAGGCTTAATCTTAAATGTAAATCCACTATTCTTTGCAAATTCAAGAAATAATATACATTCTTTAAAAGAAATAAATTCATTATCAAGAATTATTTCGCTACTTTGATTATTTGTACTTAAAGACGAAATTAATCCTTTTTCAGTTTTTAAATTATGTAAAGTGACTTTTTTTTGCAAAAGTAAAACTAATTTATTTTGCAATTCTGTAGAAGTTGAATATAGGTGGTACGTAACGGGGTCTACTTTCTGTTGACTTTGATGTCGCAGTTTTCGAACAAAGGAAAAAAACACAATACCAATTTTCATAAAAACAGCAAAAAAAACTGATCCTAGACCATTTGATTTTAGATGCTTTTTATAAAAGAAATTCATCGATTCTTGAAATCGCTTCATGTAGGTTCCGTCTTTTATTGTACTCTCGCCTTTAAAATGTATGACTGTTGTTTCATGAAAATAATAATTATAATTTCCTTTCTTAGAAACAACATAAGACAAATCTATATCATCAGAATACATAAAGCAGTCTTCATCAAAACCTCCTACTTCAAGATATAAATCTCGTTTCATCAACATAAATGCACCAACCAGAATATCCACTTTGCCAGTTTGATTTTCATTTAAATGGCCTGCGTAGTATTGATCAAAAAGTTTTGATTTGGGAAACAATTTATAAATCCCCGCTATTTTAGTAAAAGCAACCCAGGGAGTTGGAACACCGCGCTTACTTTCGGGCAAAAATTTTCCAGATCCATCTATAAGCTTACAACCTATAATTCCTAATTTTTTTTGCCTTTGGGCGAAAGCCAAAATTTTAATAAAAGTATCTTCGGCAACAACAGTGTCAGGATTGAGGATACAAATGTACTCGCCTTTTGCCTGATCCACAGCAATATTATTGCCTTTTGAGAAACCAAAATTATCACTATTTTGAATGAGTTTTACGTGTGAAAAGCGCGTTTTCATCATTTCACAACTATCATCTTGTGAATTGTTATCGATAACAATTATTTCGCTGTCTATTTCTAGAAGTGCATTTTGAACACTTAGAATGCAAAGCTCTAAAAAATAGCGAACGTTATAATTGAGAATAATGACGGATAACTGCATTTTTTTTATGAGAAGTTGGAGCTCTTCGACAAGCTCAGAGTAAATGGTTTAGTTAATTTTATAAATGATTTTTTATCACGAATGAACGTAGTTAGATAAGCTCAGACCAATATTTGCAATTTTCAATATTCCCATCTACGTGTTTTGTCTAATTCCTCTTGTTCTTTGATGATTTCAGCTGGTATCACTTTTAGAAACGAACAATGTTGCTCGATCGCGTATTCTACTTTTTCAACAATTTCATCAATAGAATCATTGTCATAATCAATATCTAGGGGTTCTTTAATGATGAAGGATTGAAGAATTCCTTTCTTTTTCATACGAAGTCCTTTTTTATCAAATGAGCGACGAAAACCATCAATAACAATAGGAACTACAATAGGGCGATGTTGTTTTATAATGTGAGCTGTACCTTTTCGGACGGGTTTGAATGATTTAGTTGTTCCTTGTGGAAACGTAATTACCCAGCCGTCATTGAGCGCAATTTTGATGTTTTCGGTATCATCTGGGTTGATGTCTTTTTTATCTTTTACATCTACACCTTTAGCGCGCCAAGTTCGCTCTACTGAAATTGCTCCAGCGTAAGCCATAATACGGGTTAATAAGCCTGCTTGCATCGTTTCTTTGGCAGCTACATAATAAATATTCATTTTAGGTTGCCACAAATAACCAACGTTTTTTATATTGTCCTCTCGTCCACTTAGACTAGCATTAAAAACATGAAACATTGCCACAACATCAGCAAAATAAGTTTGGTGATTTGAAATAAAAAGCACATTTCGCTCCGGTAAATTTCTTATAATTTCTGATCCTTCGATTTGTAATTCGTTAAATCCTCGATATCTTCGATGCGTAACCACACCAAAAATCCGAATTAACGATTTTTTCAGAAAGAGTATGTGCCCAAAAGGATTTCGTTTCAACAATCCCATAATTAATTTATTTTTTAAAATATTTAATTTTCAAACTTACGAAAATAATCGGTGAAGATTTTACTGCTTTAAGTATAACTTGTTTTAAGTGGGCAAAACCTCTTTTAAAACCTCTTTAAGTTCGCTCAAAATCATTGCAGTTGCGCCCCAAACAATGTGGTTTTCAATTTTAAAAGCCGGCACGGCACTACTATTTGAATAAGAGGTTTTTACATCACTTTTTACGACTGTATTTTTACTTAAAAAAACAGAAAGTGGCAACTCAATAATAGCTGCAACCTCAACTGGATCAGGGACAAAAACAAGTTCACTTTTGCAAATTCCCAAAAAAGGGTGAACTAAAAAATTACTTGGTGGTATATACAATTCGCTAAAGGACTTGACAATTTCAATTGTTTTAGGATTAATTCCTATTTCTTCGTGCGCTTCTCTCAATGCCGTAAAAATCAAATCTTCATCTTCTTGTTCGTATTTTCCTCCAGGAAAACCTACCTGAGCAGAATGAATTCCTTCATACGCGTTCCGAAGTATTAAAACTAAATGCGTTTGTTCATTTTTAGGATAAAATAGCATTAATACAGCGGCAATTCTAGGTTTTTTTTTACTCAAATCCATATTGGCCAAATCTTCCATTCGATGAATGGGTGCCATTTTGATATGAGCGTGAAATGCGGGAAGGGTGACATCAATTATTTTAGGAACAAATTGTAAAAATTCTTGAAAATCCATATTCAAAGTCTATTTTTGCGAACTATTATTTAAATCTAAAAGTAGGTAGAAAATACAATTTAGCCTATTTTCTTGCACTAAAATATATCACGAATGTATAGTAAAGAAGAAACTCAACGATTAAAACGCGAATTTTGGGTGGAATTTGCTCAAAAATTTCCGCGCAAATGGCTTTTATACGATACTAAGATTAAAGATTTCTCCTTTAAATTTTATGTCGATAATAAAAAGGCTCAAGTTTTAATAGACATTGAACATCGCAGTGATGAAAAAAGAATTGCTTACTTTGAAAAACTCGAAGCACTTAAAAACATTCTTGAAGAAGAATTTGTAAAAGACTTAGTTTTTGAAAAAGAACACACACTAGAAAGCGGCAAAAACATCAGTCGGATTTGGGTTGAAAAACTAGGTGTTGGCGTAAGCAACCGGAATAACTGGGATAAGATTTTTGAATTTTACAATGAAAAAATGAATGCATTAGAGGCTTTTTATTCCGAGTATGATTCTTTTATAAAGGATATTGAAGTGTAATTGTTGTGATTTACACTATAAAAACTTCTGAATTATCCTCTGCTTTACCGGTTTTATTATTTTGGAATTTCTAAATAAATGGCCAGATGTCCTTGATTTTAATATTTTCTTCTCAACACGATATTTGCGTTAGGGATTATCTCATTAGTTACTATTATCCATAGGAATTCGATGAATTTCATTTGAAGTGGAAATCCTTTTTGAGAGGAAAAAACAAAAAGGTTGAAACGAAAAGCCCAATTCGCCGCGGCGAAAATGCCCAAATACTTTTACAGAACTTTCAAGAGAAAATTTCCAGCTTCACATCATTTTACATTTGTCAGTTGCTGTAAAAACGGTTCCATTTTAATAGCAGAGTTGTTACGGCATATTGAAAATATTGTAATTTATGATTCGGTTGCCGTAATTTATGTACAGTTGTTTCCTATTATCTTGTTTTTTTCTAGTAACAATTGAAACAGTACAATTTACGCCTTCGTTGTCGATGCATGTAAAGGAATAGACGATATCAGCATCATTTTCCTCAATGGGTTGATAAGTGACAATTTCAAATAGTTGGATAATTTGAGAGTACACTACGATTCGGCTTTTGTCTGTATCCAATGTAACTAGAATATTAACCAAACTCAAATCCGACCATTTTCCCCACTTCCCTTGTTCGTTTTTTTCTAAAACGCTAAAACCCGATGTTTTAAACTTGTATGATTGTGCAAATGAATATTGAAAACCTAAACTTAAAAAAAGTAGTAAAATAAATTGTTTAATTCTCGTCATTATTTAAAATTCAAATGTGATTGTGTCTTTTTTTGCGATATTAAAATCGGTTATCATTTCTTCAATGATTGTTGCGGCTGGTTGTATTTTATCAATAATTCCAGCAATTTGTCCTATCTCAAGTTCGCCCTCGATTAAATCGCCTTCAAACATACCTCGCTTTGCTCTCGCTCTTCCTAGTAACGCAAGAAGTTCGTCTTTTGTTGGATTTCGTTGATATAAATCTTGAATATCTTGATAAAATTTATTTTTAATTAATCGAACCGGGGCCAGTTCTTTCAAAGTAAGTTGCGTGTCTCCCTCATTTACACTTACAATTGTTTCCTTAAAATTATCGTGAGCTGATGATTCAATTGATGCGGCAAATCTACTTCCTACTTGTACGCCATTGGCACCAAGGATCATGGCAGCGAGCATCCCTCTGCCCGTTGCAATTCCGCCCGCGGCAATTAACGGAATTGTGATTTTTTCTCGTACCATGGGAATCAGCGTAAATGTTGTGGTTTCTTCTCTACCATTATGACCGCCAGCTTCAAAGCCTTCGGCAACAATTGCATCAACTCCTGCGTTTTGGGCTTTTAAAGCAAAAGTTGAACTGCTGACCACGTGCACAACCGTTATTCCATTTTCTTTTAAAAATGACGTCCATGTTTTTGGATTCCCAGCAGATGTGAAAACAATTTTCACCCCTTCATCGACAATGATTTTCATTATTTCCTCGATGTTGGGATAGAGCATTGGCACGTTTACACCAAAAGGTTTTGAAGTTGCTTTTTTACATTTTTGAATGTGTTCTCGCAAAACTTCGGGATACATTGAACCTGCGCCAATCAATCCTAATCCGCCAGCGTTACTCACGGCACTTGCTAATTTATAACCACTATTCCAAATCATTCCTCCCTGAATAATTGGATATTTTATTTTAAAAAGTTCAGTAATTTTATTCATTTAAATGTATGCTTATTGCTTTATAATTTTTCCTGATTTAGAAAAATTGTCGGATTCCATTTTGTAAAAATACAGTCCTTTGTCTAATGATTTTAGAGAAATTGTTGGTAAGTTTGAAATAACAGTTTGCTCCATCATTTTCTGACCATTTGTATTATAAATAAATAATGTACCCGTTTTAAATTGCGGTGGCAGCAACACTGAAATAAAATCAGCCGTTGGATTGGGATAGATGATAAATTCATCGACGATTAATGAATTTGAAGATAAATTATTGTTCAGTGCCAGAGCAAAATTAGGAATGCCATATCCAAATTGATTGTTAGGATTTGCAAATTTATCTGCAGATTTTAGTACGATATCGCGAATTTGCCGGTTTGTCTTTTGCGGAAGCGCTTGCCACAAGCTCGCTATCATTCCCGCCATAATAGGTGCAGAAAAAGAAGTTCCATTAGCGAGTCCAATATTTCCTGCTTGATCAGAAACAACCGCTGATTGGCCTTGAGCCATAATTTCGGGTTTTATTCTTTGATCAAATGAAGGTCCTATTGAGCTAAAAGAAACTCTGTTTTTAGCAGCATTAACGGCACCAACAGCAATTACCGAAACGGCATCGGCGGGAACGGCGATATGAGGATTAGAGCTTGAAGCACCCGAATTACCTGCCGAGGCAACGACAATCATCCCGCGACTGAAAGCAATTTCAGCAGCACGAGACATAAATGTGGTGGCGCCATTCATGTCACTGTAGGTATGATCGTAAGACGAATTATCAAAATCAAAATAGCCTAATGACGTATTAATTACATCTACTCCAAGGCTATCCGCTTTTTCCGCTGCCTCAACCCAAAGGGATTCTTCGATAGGATTTTCGGAATTATCATCTTCGGTAACGAATAGATAGTATGAAGCATCTGGAGCGGTTCCAATCAATGAATTTTCTTTGTAGCCGCCCATAGTTGAAAGTACCAATGTGCCGTGAGAATCTCCGGAATAAAAATTGGAATTTCGCAACACAAAATTGTAACCTCCTAATATTTTATTGTTATCTCTTAATCTTTGAAAAGGTTGTGCGACATCTACTCCAGGAAATCCAGAATCCATTACAGCGATAATTTTTCCAGAGCCAATGAAATTTTGCTGGTGTAAAACTTGCCCATTTAGCATTAGGATTTGGTTTGTAGAGTTACCGTAAGCAAAGTCAATTTTTGTATTTTCCGATTTTCTCACTCGCTTAATCTTAACAGATTTTGAAATTCTACCAGACTGATTTAAAGATTTATCGGCAAAATCAATTTTACTTACAAAAGGTAGTGTCTTTAATGTATTTAAATTAGGTTGGCTGCCTCTGACATGAATGGCATTAAGCCATTTTGATTTGGCTAACACGGTAATTCCTGTTTTTGCTTTTATCTGACTAATATATGATGGTTCAATAGGAATATCTTTGGTATCTAATGCGATACTTTGATTGCTCCTTCGGTCTAGTGCTCTTTGCGAAAGCATTTGCAGCGGGGAGTTAAAATACAATTGAGAGCTCGGTTTTGCATTGAAGTACACCCACGCATCTTGCTGAGCAAATCCTAGCGAGGAAACTAATAATAAGATGAAGTACTGTTTTTTCATAAACTACCTGTTTTTTTTGTGAGTTATTATTAATTAAAGAAAATAAATCGAAAATTACTTATTTTTAAGAAATCACTCCAGATCCGATCAATTCATCTTTTAAATACCATGCTGCAAATTGTCCTTCTGTAATTGCTGATTGAGGTTCATCAAAAGCGATGTACAGTGCATTTTCAAATTGATGTAAAGTCGCTCTTTGCAAAGGTTGTCTGTATCTAATTCTGACCATGTAATTAACGCTTTCTCCATTGGCTAAGGCCAAATCCTTCCGAATCCAGTGCAGTTCTTCATTTTCAATTTTGAGCGCTTTTTTGAATAGTCCAGGGTGCTGACTTGTCAATCCCGTGTAGATCGTGTTAGTTTCCACATTAGTCGCAATGATAAATAAAGGATCAGTTGTGCCTCCTACATTCAATCCTTTTCGTTGACCAGTAGTAAAATAATGTGCGCCTTGATGCTTTCCTACCACTTTCCCCATATTTGGACTATACGGCATTTTTTGTGATTCTGCTTGTAAAGCTTCCTCTAAAGCTAGATCATCCTGTTTTTGAATAGTATAAATTGGATCGTTTTTATCAATTTGGATAATTACCCCTTCTTTTGGTTGTAATTTTTGCTGTAAAAATTCTGGTAAACGCACTTTTCCAATAAAGCACAACCCTTGAGAATCTTTCTTATCGGCTGTAATTAAATCCATCTGAGCTGCAATTTCACGTACTTCTGGCTTTGTCAGTTCACCTATGGGAAACAAAGATTTAGCTAGTTGTTCTTGTGACAATTGACACAAAAAATAAGATTGATCTTTGTTAGTATCGGCACCCGCTTTGAGTTGATAAACAGTTTCACCGTTAACATTAATTTCAGTTTTTCGGCAATAATGTCCCGTTGCAACATAATCAGCTCCAAGACTTAACGCAATTTTCATGAAAACATCAAATTTAATTTCCCGATTACAAAGAACATCAGGATTTGGCGTTCGTCCTTTTTCATATTCGTTGAACATGTAATCAACGATTTTTTCTTTATATTCCTCGCTTAAATCGACAGTCTGGAAAGGAATTCCTAATTTTTCCGCGACTAATAAAGCGTCATTACTATCTTCTAACCATGGACATTCATTGGAAATTGTTACTGTATCGTCATGCCAATTCTTCATAAAAAGACCAATAACTTCATATCCTTGCTGCTGCAACATATACGCCGCAACACTTGAATCTACACCTCCTGAAAGTCCTACAACAACACGCTTCATCTTCAAAATATTATAATTTAATAAGGCTGTAAAGTTACAAATATTTGTCGAGGAAAAAGTGCGACCAAAGATGTTAAAATAAGTATGAAAAATGTATAATTTGCTTAACAAACTTCTGATCCAATCTTAATAAAAATCACTTTTAATTAGATGAAAATATGATAAATATCACATCCGATCTTTTATGTATTCTCTAATTTTACTCGTCGATTTAATTTTAAATCAAATTTGTAATTAAATATTAAATCGAATGAATTTAATTAAAACAGTATATAAAATGAAAAAGTTTGTTTTTTCAATAGCGATGATTGCTGTTGCTATTCACGGTTTTAGTCAGAACACTGACAAAGGAAAGAAAATTTACAGTCAAGTTTGCATTGCTTGCCATCAGCCAACCGGTTTGGGAATTCCTGGCGCGTTTCCGCCTTTAGCTAAATCAGATTATCTCAATAAAGACGTAAATAGAGCAATAAAAGGGGTTGTAAAAGGTCTTAAAGGAACTATTATTGTAAATGGTAAAACGTACAACGGAGTTATGCCTTCTCAAGCATTAAGTGATCAACAAATTGCCGGTGCTTTTACTTATGTTTACGCAAATTGGGGGAATAATAAAACGGTGGTGAATGGGGCAATGGTATTAAAACAGCGCAAATAACTATTAAATTTTACCAAAATAAAAAATGTAAAACCTAATTTAATTTTCAAGTAATAAGTTCTTTTGTAACCTATATTTTTAATCATCAAAAGCAGAGAGTTTAATTTAAAAGGTTTCCCTTTATATTTAATGCTCTTTCGCAACATTCGAACTTGTTTCATTATCTTTTATCTCCAAAACCTTGTTCACAAATCTTGGACAAGGTTTTCTATTTATTATCCTCATTACTTTGTCGAGAAATCTTTATGCTCCGATCAAATTTTATAAACGCGAATAAATATCAGATTTTACTTTTTGAAAAATTCTCGGGCAAACTCATGTTCACTTCTTTCACCAACTTACCTTTTCGATAAAACTGCCAAATCTCAACTTTTTTTCCTTTACTAAACTCGCCTTGTGATGCAATGTCGCCATTTGAGTCTCTAAAAACTGCAGTGCCGTTATAGAGATCGTTCTTGAAATTGGATTCCTCTAATAAAATTCCTTTCTCCGTAAACTTTTTATAAAGACCCTCTTTTAAATTATTTTTATAAAAAATCTCCTCGGCAACTTTACCATTAACGTAAAATACAGTTCGCAAACCTTGCAATTTTCCTTTATTATAATTTTCGATAGTCATTGTAGTTTTAGAATCCTGATGGTAATACTTCCATTCGCCTTCAAATAGTTTGTTAAGTAGTTTCCCTTCGCTCACTTTATTACTGTTTTGATCGTAAAATATAGTATAAGCTGAATTATCTTTAGGATTAAATTCTCTTGTGGCAATTATTGTTTTAGCTTTGGTATCATCGAAAAAATTAAATATTCCATTTTCTTTACCATGTTCAAAAGTCCCTTCATACTTAGGCCTTTTGGACTCGGTGTATAGTCCTTTCCATAATCCATGCTTTTTACCGTTACTATCCAATTTATTATAATCAGTTTGCGTGTGGCTGACGAAAGGAATTAGTAATAATAATGTTAGTAAGCATAAGCTTATTGTATTTATACGCTTCAATTTCATAATATGTACCATTTATTGTTTAAAAACTTTTTTAATTCACTTTTATTACAAAAATGATCTTTTATTAATTTTGGATTCGTTTATTCTCGCAGAAATGCAAACAAGAATCACTAGAAACTACAATAATCCTATTAAATTTTTTTTGATAATGTTTAATCATTAAAAATAATCATTAAAAATAAAAGTTCAGTAAATAATATGTCTACAAACACTTATATGTTAATTAACTCACAGTCAGCACTTAAACAAAAGTAAAAGTACTCACAAAAATTTACTATTTGTTTAACTTTATCAATACTTTTATAAACAATCAAGAAACATTTTTATTTATAATCATTTTTAAAACAAACATTATGAAAAAAGTATTCAAATTTAAAGTACTCGCTCTGGCTCTTCTTGCTGCAGTATTCATCTCTTGTGACAATGATGACGACGAACCAAAACCTGTTGACAATACGATCACAGGAGTTGCAGTTGGTAATCCAAATTTAAAAATTTTAGTTCAGGCGTTAACTCGCGCTGAGTTAGCCGCCACTCTAAAAACAGCAGGTAAATTTACAGTTTTTGCCCCAACAGATGCCGCTTTTACCACATTTTTAAGAGCTAATAATTTTGCCGACATTAATGCCGTACCAGTTGCAGCTCTGAAAGAAATTTTGTTGAACCATGTAGTAAATGGCGAAGCAAAAGCAGCAAGTTTAACAACTTCATACATTAAAACTTTGGGTAAAGGAACTGCATCTGCAACGAATACATTAAGTATGTATGTAAGTGTATCCGGTGCAACAGTTAGATTAAATGGTGTTTCTAGCGTAACAACTCCGGATGTAATGGCTTCTAATGGAGTCATTCATGTTGTAGATGCGGTGATTGGCTTACCCACAATTGTTACACATGCAACTGCAAATCCAAACTTCACTTCTCTTGTAGGAGCCTTGACAGGTGCTGGACAACCTGCATTCACGACAATTTTAGCTGGACCAGGACCTTTCACAGTTTTTGCGCCTACAAATGCAGCTTTTACAGCCTTAAACACTGAATTAGCACCTGGTGGAATTGCAAGTGTTTCATCAGCAAACTTAACTAGAGTATTGCAATATCACGTTGCAAACGGTAACGTTTTAGCTGCAACTTTAACCGAAGGACAAGTAGTAACTCCCATTTTAACTCCAACTCAAACATTTACAGTTTTATTAGCTGGTGGTGCCAAAATTAGAGATGCAAGAGCTAGAGTTACCAACATTGTAGCAACTGATGTTCAATGTGCTAATGGAGTAATTCATGTACTTGACAGAGTATTGTTGCCATTATTTCCTGGAACTTAATTAATGCAAAAAGTATGAAGTTTTAGAGTAATAACTTTTTAACAACTTTAAATCTATAAAAAGCGGTTAAATAAATTTCGATTTATTTAACCGCTTTTTTTGTGATATGCTCTTGAGCTTCGAGACTCTTCCAGCGTGACAAATTGTGGCGTGAGTGTTTGGCAAAATATATTATAAAAAAAGTACAAACATTAAACAGTTTTTTTTAAACCATTAAGAGAGTTAAGTTAATTTAAGGTTTAATTCAACTTAATGTTACTTAATTTTCTTAATGGTTTTAGTAAATTTAATGGTTGATTGAGACAGCCTTTTTTCAGATCTTTTATAAGAAAATAATGTAATGTGATTTGCTCTCGAGCCTTGAGACGCTTCCAGCGTGACAAATTGTGGTGTGAGTGTTTGCTAAAAAATATTATTAATACTATAAATATGAAACAGTTTTTTTCATTGCTATCCGAAAGTTTTAAGAAAACCTTAAATATCAGTCGGCATTGCCTATATACAGGTTGTTTTTAAAAAATTATCCTGAAAATA
>NZ_FQWF01000022.1 GCF_900129585.1 Flavobacterium micromati | reverse complement strand
CGGCGGGGCTCACCTCTTCCCATCCCGAACAGAGTAGTTAAGCCCGCCTGCGCAGATGGTACTGCAGTTATGTGGGAGAGTATGTCGTCGCCTTTTTTTGAAAAACCCTTCATCTAACGATGAGGGTTTTTTTGTTTTATGCAGTGATGTAGGAGCCACGATAGCTATCGGGAGTCGCTATTCATCCTGATTTTATTTTAGGACTTTGAAAAACCCTTCATTTAATGTTGATTTTGTGCAGTTATCTGAGATCTCCAATAGCGATCGTGAACTGACTGCTTTTTTGAAAATGGATCAATTTTAAAATCTGTATCAAACATAAGATTCATTTAGGTAGTAGTTCAAGTTTTTATGACCTGAAATTTTAATTGACTGTTTCCTAGCGCGTGTTATAAAAAGCAAGTGAAGTATAGCATTTGTAATCAAAGGAGATTAAAATTTATCTTCACAATTTTCTTTTAAATATATACATATTAACCGTGGTCAAGTTGTTAATTATTACACATTGAAAAAATTAGAAAATTTATTTTCCTAACGAAACTAGTTATCTATTGTTAGACAATAAGTAGGATTTCTGAATTATTATTTGAATTAAGCTGATAAATAAATCAACTAAAAAATATCCTATTCACTATTAATTTCTTATTTTTACATGCGACAAGACAAACTTTATTAAATTATGATTTTTGTCAGAGTTGGATTTATTTTGCAATATTGTCTGATCTTAAAAAGATAATACTTGAAATTTTGGCACACTCAAAAGAATAAATAAAGAAACAAATATTTCTAGGTTGTTGCTATTTTTTTTAATGTTGTGAATTTACTGTTAATTTGAATTTTAAATACAATAGATATGGGGTTTTTAGTTATTTTTTTAACTTTTTGGGGAATGGAATTCATGGCATGGCTTACTCACAAGTATGTTATGCATGGTTTTTTATGGAATTTACATTTTGATCATCACACACCCAATAAAGAAGTGTTTTTCGAAAAAAACGATGCCTTTTTCTTAATCTATGCTATCCCTTCATGGTTGTGTATTATGTTAGGCTCTATGTTTGCCGCGTGGACAGTTATGTATATTGGTTTTGGTATATTAGCTTATGGAATTGCTTACTTTTTGGTTCACGAAGTATTTATTCATCAAAGGTTAAAATGGTTCAGAAATAGTAACAATGTTTATTTAAGAGCGATCCGTAGAGCACATAAAGTTCACCACAAACATAGGGATAAAGAAAAAGGTGAATGTTTTGGAATGCTGATTGTTCCATGGAAATTTTTACGACAAGAGCTCAAACAAATTAAGGCATAAAGTTTTGTTATCCTCATTAAGAAACTTTAAATAATAAAATTTGCGTAATGGTCAGTGTCCTAATTTTAATATTTCGGTTATAAAATCGATTATTTTACACCAATTTGAGCGTCAACAAATACTTTAAAATTGACATTTTTTTTAATATCAAATTATTTATGAAGAAGGCAGTAATTGTAGGCTCTGGAATTGCGGGAATTGCCTCTGCGATTCGATTGCAAAACAAAGGTTATAGCGTGCAAGTTCTTGAGAAAAACTCCTACCCAGGTGGAAAACTGACGCAGCTTAACGGAAAAGGTTTTAGGTTTGATGCAGGTCCTTCACTTTTTACAATGCCTAATTTAGTTACTGAACTTTTTGAAATCTCTGGAAAAAAAACATCTGATTATTTTAATTATGATCAATTGGATGTCTTGTGTAATTACTTTTATGAAGATGGAACCCAAATTTCAGCTAGCTCAAATATAGATACCTTTGCTGACGAAATTGAGAAAAAAACGACAGATTCTGCCGCTAAGGTAAAAAAACACTTGAATAAAAGTAAATTTATATACGGAGTTACAGAAGAGCAGTTCTTACGTAAATCGCTTCATAAAATTGACTCTTTTTTTTCTGTTGCTACATTAGTCTCTGTTTTCAAGTTGCCATTTTTGAATATTTTCAGCTCGATGAATCAGGTGAACGAAAAAGCGTTTTCCGACTCTAAAACGATTCGTTTATTCAATAGATATGCTACTTACAACGGTTCTAATCCCTATAAAGCTCCAGGTATTTTGAATATTATTCCGCATTTAGAGTTCGGCTTAGGTGCTTACCTACCAAAAGGTGGAATGCATGAGATTACGAATAGTTTAGTTAAATTAGCTAAAGAAATAGGAGTTGAATTTCATTTTAATCAAGAAGTAATATCGATTCAAACAGAAAACAATTTAGTTAAAAGTGTAACAACAAATTTAGACAAATATTTTGCCGATATTTTGGTTTGTAATGCAGACATTCATACCGTATATGATAAATTATTGCCGTCGGCAAAAAAGTTAAAAGAAGTAGATAAAGAAGAGCGATCAAGTTCAGCACTTATTTTTTATTGGGGAATTGATAAAGAATTTCAGGAATTAGACGTACATAACATCATGTTTACCGAGGATTACAAAACAGAATTTGATCATATTTTTGATTCGAAAACAATCTACGAAGATCCAACTGTTTATATCAACATCACGAGTAAAAAAATTAAAGAAGATGCTCCTACGGGAAAAGAAAATTGGTTTGTGATGATTAACGTGCCGTCGGTTTATGGTCAAGATTGGGATAGTATGATTACACAAGCAAGAAAAAATATTTTGATGAAGATTTCAAGAATTTTGGGTGAAGATATTGAAAAACTGATTGTATTTGAAGAACAATTAACGCCTCAACTGATACAAGATAAAACCTATTCGTTCAAAGGGTCGTTATATGGAACTTCTAGCAATAGTAGGTTTGCGGCTTTTTTTCGTCACAAGAATTTTTCGTCTCAATATACAAACCTGTATTTCTGTGGAGGGAGTGTTCATCCTGGAGGAGGAATTCCCTTGGCACTTTCCTCGGCAAAAATTATTGAGAAACTAATACAATGCTAAAAAGTATATCTACAGAAAATCGATGGATTGGGCTTTTGCTATCGTTCTATTTTTTTGGAACACTAGGAATAGCCTTTGTGGAATACAGAGATTTCTTTTTGCCACTTACTCCGTTGAATTTATTGCTAACGCTATTTGTTTTTTACAAAGTAAACAACGATTTTAGCAAACGATTTTTAGTCCTTTCGTTGATTATTTTCATTATTGGATATTCCGTGGAAGCCATTGGCGTGGCAACAGGCGTTCTATTTGGAAGTTATTGGTATGGACATTTATTTGGATTTAAAGTTTTTGAAACGCCGTTGCTTATTGGCGTCAATTGGTTATTTTTATCATTAAGTACTCATGGAGTTGTGCAGTATTTTACAAAAAAACCACTATTTTTGATTGTCATTCCTGCCTTATTAATGACGGGCCTAGACTTTTTTATTGAACCAGTCGCTATGAAATTAGGGTTTTGGGATTGGGAAAATAGTGTAATCCCCTTTCAAAACTACATGATGTGGCTAGCAACTAGTGCTATTATCCACGCTATAATTTACCTGTTTCAATCGAAAATAAATGCAAAAATTAGCTTTGCTATTGTCATCGCTCAATTTATTTTTTTCGGTGTATTATATATTTTTATCACTTAAAGGTAAATTAGACATCCAAATTTTAGGTTTAACACAAGATTGAACATTATTAAAAAGATTAATTTACAGTATTATAAAACATGAGTAAGCAAATTACGACTATTTCCTTTTTTAAATATACTTCGCTAAGTAATAAGGCTTGGGGATTTAAAATGATGCAGTTTGCTAACAAAGATTTACGCAAGGTTGACGGTTTATCATTTTATCGGCTTATGGGCAGCGGCAAAGGGAGAGGTTTTAATCCAATGCCTGATTGGTCTATATATTGTTTACTTCAAGTTTGGGAATCAGAAGAGGCAGCCAACATTTTTTTTACTTCTTCTGATTTGATAAGGCGCTACAATAACCACACAGACGAGCTATTTACTCTTTACATGAAAAATATTTCGGCTGGTGGAACTTGGGTTGGAAAAAACCCATTTGAAAAAGCAGCCGATTTGGATCCCAATTTACCTATTGCTGTTATTACTAGAGCAACGATAAAGTGGAATTGGCTTCTTAAATTTTGGAAGTATGTGCCTACTTCCGAAGAAGGATTAGAGGGAAATGATGGTCTAATTTACACTAAAGGAGTAGGCGAGGTGCCTATAATTCAAATGGCCACTTTCAGCTTATGGAAAGATTTTGAATCCGTAAAACAGTTTGCCTACAAAAGCAAGCAACATCAAGAGGCCATCAAGAAAACGCGCAAATACGAATGGTACTCAGAAGAACTCTTCTCTAGATTTCAACCCTATAAATCTATTGGAACTTGGGAAGGCAGAGATCTTTTAATTTTTTAAGATCTTACAGTGGCGTTGCAATTACGGTCATAATGCCAAGAGAAGATTTTTTTTCCTTCCATTTCTTTGGTAGAAATTTAACCATTTCAACTATGAAACCTAAAAATTCGTCTTCCATATTCTTATCCCACTGAATCCCTTTTTGTTCCATTGCGCTCATCCAATATAGTAAATATGGATTCATAGTACCATAAGTAAGTACTTTCGATACTTTCCAACCGCTTTTATTAAGTAAAAGTTCTATATTGTTTGGCGAAAACAACGATATATGCCGCGGAGTATGCCAACCAGCCCAGTTTTCGCCGTATTTTTTTCTACTTGTAGAATCGAAATTTGGGATTTCAATAATGATTTTAGTCGCTGGTTTTGAAATCGTTCTTAGATAACTAAGATTTTCTAATGGCGTATAATCATGTTCTAAATAATGCCACATCGTTATAACATCAGGCTGCAAATTGCCTGGTAAATCCTTAATTTCTGCTACTTGTAAATCTAGACCTTCAAAACCTGTGGGTTGATCTTTCCATCCCTCATCGCTAAAATCAATTCCCATCGTTCGGCAGTTTAACTTTTGCTGACAAGCTTTTAAGAAACTTGGTTTGCCACATCCAACATCCAAAATTAAAGATTCTGCTGTTATAATCTGAGTTTCTTTTACAAGTTTTACTCGCTTTGAATCTAACTTTCGTTGACTTCCGCCAACTAATTTCTCAAATTTACCCCACGCTTCTGAGCCCCTGTAAGGCAAGTAATGTGAAGTATAGTAGTTTTTTAATTCTTCTAAATCAACTCTCGGATTTAGAAAAACCAGTTGGCAATCTGCACATTGGTCAAAATTAAACATCTCCTCATTTGAATGCATCTGAGCTGTTGTTTTGATAAAGGAACCGATAGAGGTAGAGTTGCAAATAGGGCAATTGTGTAGTTGATGCATGGATAATTATGGATAATCTTGTCTTAGTATTGAATTTATTTCAGTGTGGTTGTACAATTTATGATAATTGCCCTTGTAGCCTTTTAATATCATCTCGTAATTTTGCTGCTTGCAAAAAATCTAATTCTTTAGCTGCTTTCTCCATCGATTTACGTTTTTCTCGTATTAATTTTTCAATCTCAGGTTTTGCCAAATAAGCAGTTTCTGTTTCAGCAGCATTATCTATTGTCAAACCTAATTCATAATTTACTAAAGAATTTTTAGTAAAAGCGCTTTCAATTTTTTTGTTAAGCGCCATCGGAATCAGATTGTTTGCTGTATTGTAATTAATTTGTTTTGTTCTTCGATAATTGGTTTCATCTATCGTTTTCTGCATACTGTTCGTAATTTTATCGGCATACATAATTGCCTTGCCATTTAAGTTTCTAGCAGCTCTACCAATAGTTTGCGTAAGCGAGCGGTGACTTCGTAAAAATCCTTCTTTGTCCGCATCAAGAATAGCAACTAAAGAAACTTCTGGTAAATCCAATCCTTCACGAAGTAAGTTTACACCTATCAGTACATCAAAAATTCCTTTTCGTAAATCTTGCATGATTTCGATACGCTCTAAAGTATCTATTTCAGAATGAATGTACCGACAGCGTACATTTACTTTTGTTAAATATTTGGCAAGTTCTTCTGCCATTCTTTTCGTTAAAGTAGTTACTAAAACGCGCTCATCGATTTCTGCTCGCACTTGAATTTCTTCTATTAGATCATCAATTTGATTTAAACTTGGGCGGATTTCGATTATTGGATCCAAAAGTCCCGTTGGACGAATCACTTGTTCTACAACAACACCCTCCGTCTTTTGCAGTTCATAATCAGCTGGCGTTGCTGAAACATAAATTACTTGGTTTTGCATTGCTTCAAATTCTTCAAATTTCAAAGGGCGATTATCCATTGCTGCTGGGAGTCGGAAACCATATTCTACCAGATTTTCTTTTCTGCTTCTATCTCCTCCGTACATTGCGCTAACTTGGGAAAGCGTGACATGACTTTCATCTACTATCATCAAATAATCTTTTGGGAAATAATCTAACAAGCAGAAAGGTCTTGTTCCGGGCAAGCGTCCATCGAGATAACGAGAATAATTTTCAATTCCAGAGCAATATCCAAGCTCTCGTATCATTTCTAAATCAAAATTAGTTCGTTCTTCTAATCGTTTTGCTTCCAGATGCTTTCCAATTTCCTTAAAATAATCAACTTGTTTTACTAAATCTTGCTGAATTTCCCAAATCGCAGCTTGCAGGACATCTGGCGAAGTCACAAACATATTTGCTGGATAAATCGTCAATCTCTCAAATTTCTCAATGACTTTCGAATCCTTAGTATCAAAACTTTCAATTTCCTCTATTTCATCTCCAAAGAAATGAATTCTATATGCTTCATCTGCATAGCTTGGATAAACATCTACTGTATCGCCTTTTATTCTAAAATTTCCTGGTGTAAAATCAGCTTCAGTTCTAGAGTATAAACTTTGCACCAATTGGTGTAACAATTTAGTTCTTGAAATGATTTGGCCTTTCTCAATTGGAATTAAATTTTTCTGAAATTCTACTGGATTTCCAATACCGTACAAACAAGAAACCGATGCGACAACAAGAATATCTCTTCTTCCAGAAAGGAGCGAAGCCGTTGTTGACATTCTCATTTTTTCTAATTCTTCATTGATAGATAAATCCTTTTCGATGAAAACTCCTGTAACGGGCATAAAAGCCTCGGGTTGATAGTAATCATAGTAGGAAACAAAATATTCCACCGCATTATTTGGAAAAAATTGCTTGAATTCAGAATACAATTGCGCCGCTAAAGTTTTGTTGTGTGCCAAAACTAAAGTAGGTCTTTGCACTTCTTGAATGACATTAGCTACCGTAAAGGTTTTTCCGGATCCGGTGACTCCTAAAAGTGTTTGAAATGGGTCGCCATCAATAATTCCTTGAGCTAATTTTTCAATCGCTTGCGGTTGGTCGCCTTTCGGCAAATAATCAGATACTACTTGGAAATTCATGTATTTACGCAGAAAATTTTAGAATTGCAAAGGTACAAAGATTGTATTTTATTTTCACTAAAGTTTAGGCCAAAAAAAACCATCATGGCGAACATGATGGTTTTTCAAACTAAAGAATTTTATTTAAAAACTAAAACTTAATCTAGCGAAAAGAAATCGTCCATTCATACCAAATTGAGATACGTTTCTTGAATATGAAAATTGATTTTCATTTGATAAATTGATTGTAGATGGTGCAGCTGTGTAAGCAATAGCTCCAGATACTAAACGAGGTCTAATTACTGATTGTGGTCCAAGATTTGCATCTGGATAAATATCAAAAATATTATTCGCTCCAATTACAATTTTTGTAACTTCAGTTATTTTAAAACCTATAGATAAATCAGTAATTATTTTTGCACCCCAAACAGGGTGTTCAATTTCTACTGCTTGACCGTTGATTATAGCACCTTCAACTCTTCCATCCCCATTTACATCAGCTGTATTTGGATCAGTTACTTGGCCAAAATATACATTCCTCACAAAGAAATCAAATTTTTTGTAAGCAAATGAGTTGGTTAAATTTCCTTTAACTCTTGGGATTGCTTCTTCCAAATAAATTCTACTCATCTCAGAAAAGTAACGGTTTATTTGACCGTTTGCCACTAAAGTTGGTGATCCTTTAATAGCGCCCACTTGTCTTGTTTGAGAAAAAGTAGCAGCAAAGTCAGTTTTTAGTACAATAGCACCTAAATCAACCTTGTGTGTTATAATGACATCAATTCCTTTTGATTCAGTACTAATTGCATTAGCAAAAAATGTAGCTGCATTTGCACCTGCCAAATCAAATTGATCTTGAAGCTCTCTTTGAGGAGTTCCAACAGGAAAAAATCTATTAGGATCTGAAGCTGGAATTGCAGTATTTACTGGTCTTGAAAATTGATCTGTCAAAGTTACTCTATCATCTATTCTAACAATATATGCATCGGCAGTAAAAGTTATGTCAGCTTCTGGAATTTTGGCTGTAAATCCAATACTTGCGCTTTGAGATTCTTCTTCTTTTAATTGTGGAATTCCAAGTGCTTTTGCCGCTTGCGAATCATTGTTAAATGTACTCACCTCAAATGGTACACCGCCAACAAATTGCGTAGCTGTTGCATTAAAATTTATTTGGTGCAGCGAAGGAGCACGGAAACCTGTTGAAACGGCTCCACGCAAATTAATATTATCTGTCAATTTATAACGACTGGCTACCTTAAAATTTGTAGTGTTTCCAAAATCAGAATAATTTTCAAAACGAATTGCTCCATTTACTAACCATTTTTCAGTTATATCATATTCAAGGTCACCATAAAGAGCGACACTATTACGTCCTTTATCAACAGCATTTGCAGGTCTGAATCCTGGAAAAACTTGCGAACCAGGTGCTCGTAATGCTCCAAAGAAGTCGGTTACGATTAAATTAGCAGGTGCTCCTGGCAGTGCAACATTTCCATTTATATCATACAAATTATATGATTCTGGTTGGCCTGCGCCAATACTATAATTTTCATTTCGGTATTCTGCTCCAAAAGCCACGTTAAGATCTCCAAATTTTTGATTCATATCAAAGTTGATAGTATTTTGGCTAAACGCCAATCCTCCAGCGTCAAAAGTAGTTGGAGAATTCTCTCGTAGCGATGAATTAACTGTATTTTCAACTCCGTAATCAAAACTATTTCTACCATAAGTATTGCTCAAATCGAAATTCCAATTGCCAAAAATAGTACCTCGTAATCCCGCAGCAACTGAAATATCATTAATTGTAGAGTGAATTTCGGGTAAAAAACCATTTGGATACAAACCAGAATAGCCTCTTGATTGATTTGCTCGTCTATAAAATCCTGCAGCGTCTCCAGTTCTATAACTGTTGCCACCAAAAGCGTATACTTCTAATTTATCAGAAATGGGATAAGCAGCATTTACAAAAAGTTGACCGCTTTGAAGTGCCGATTGCCCGACTCTCATATTAAAATCATTACGTACTAAACCTCTGAAAGCAAGTTCGTCTGCAGTTGCATCAGCTGCTAACAAAGTTCTCATTCCTCCTAAATTTCCTGCCGTAGCCGCAGTTTGAATACCAGCTTTCGTTGTTGCATCAAAATAACTAACCCCTTGAGCGTAGGTGTTTATCGTATTTAATAAACCACTATAAAAACCAGGAGTGGTGTTTAAAGTGTTCCCGTACAAATTATTAATATTTACACCTGCTAATCTAGCTCTTTCTTCAACGGCATTGTATCTATTGAATAAATTACCTGTAACTTCTTTGGCTCGGCTTGTTTCCCCTCTTAGTTGACCACTTGCAGTAATATTTATAAAGCTTTTTGCTTTTCCTAAATTAGTTCCATAATTTAAGTCAATTTGGACGTTATTTCCATCGTTTCTTCCCGTGTGATCATTGGCGTTTTTAGAAAAATGACTACCACCAAAAACATTTATTTCTAATTTCTTAGTATCTTTTTTCATATTGATGTTGATTACACCAGCAATCGCATCAGATCCATATTGGGCCGCAGCTCCATCTCTTAAAACTTCAATATTCTCTATCGCAAAAGCAGGTAAAGAGTTTAAATCAGTTCCCACAGCGCCTCTACCTGGAGATCCATTTATATTTACCAGTGATGATGTATGACGTCTCTTACCATTTAATAAAACTAGAACTTGGTCAGGTCCCAAGCCTCTAAGTTGTGCAGGATCAATGTGGTCTGTTCCATCGGCAACTGTTGTGGTATTCGAAGTAAAAGAGGGTGCAACCATATTTAAAATCTGATTTAAATTAGTTTGTGCTCCTTGAGAAGTGATTTCTTTCATAGAAATGATATCAATTGGAACAGCCGATTCGGTAACAGTTCTATTGCGACTACGCGAACCAATTACCATCACGTTCTCTAAGGATTCTCCGCTGGTAGCCATCGTGACATCTACAGTAGCTCCTTTTACTGTAACTGATTTTGTTTCCATTCCTATAAAGGAAAATTGCAAAACATCGCCCAAATTTGCGCTAATTGAATACTTTCCGTCAAAATCTGATGTAGTTCCTTTTTTTGACCCTTTGACAATTATTGTTACGCCTGGTAAAATGGCGTTGGATTCTGATTATGTTCCAAAAACGGCTACAAATTCTAAATTATAATGTTAATTGAACAGTTAATTGTCGCTTTATTTTCTCAAAAGTGTATTGAACTAATTACTACTTTTTTAATTCTCAAAACTCCAATCTTTTTGTTGTGCTATTGTCATGAAGGTCCAAGCAACAATGCGGCTTGTTTTTTGGCCTTGAGCCATATCAATAGTTTTAATTTCAACGGCATTTACTTTATCCAAAGTTTTGTAAATACTTGAAAGATTTTCTTTCTTAGAAACCAAAGTCGTAAACCATAAACATTGTAATGGATATTTTGCACTTTCATAAATCATTTGTACGATGAAACCTAACTCTCCACCTTTGTACCATAATTCTGTGTTTTGACCACCAAAATTCAGAATAGGTTTAGCAGATTTATTTTCAAGGTTTCGGGTTTCCAAATTATTTACTTTACGCAGTGCACTTTTTGAGGCGTCCTCTTGTGAACCATGAAAAGGTGGATTACAAATCGTGAATGTAAATCGATCTTCGGGCGTAATTATATTTTTGAATATAAACCGTGATTCAGTTTGCATTTGTAAACTAATGGCATCTATCAGGTTTGGATTTGCAGCAATAATTTTTTTACAGTTTTGAATAGCGTTTTCGTCAATATCTGTTGCCACAAAACTCCAACCATAAGTAGAGTTCCCAATTATAGGATAAATACAGTTTGCACCAACACCAATATCTAGTCCTTGAACAGCGTCTCCTTCCGGGATGATTCCATTATTAGCTGTAGCTAATAAATCAGCAATATAATGAATATAATCAGCTCTGCCAGGAATAGGAGGGCAGAGATAATCCTGCGGAATATCCCAATTCTGAATGTCGAAGTGGTCAATCAATAAAGCTTTATTGAGCGCTTTTACGGCATCAGGGTTGCTAAAGTCAATTGTTTCAATTTGGTTTTCGTTAGTAGTAACAAATTGTTGTAAGTTGGGTAAATTTTTTATTAATTCGGTAAAATTATATCCAAATCGATCTTGATTTCTCGGATGAAGATTGGTTTTTTCAGGAGTGTTTTTCGCTTTCATTTCATATATTTCGTTGCAAATGTACTCATAAGTATTTTGTAAAAGAATTGAACTGTTTAATACACTTAAACAAAGAATAATATTTCACAAAATATTTTTTAAAAGTACTTTCTAAATTAAAAACGGATACTTTTATATAATATCAATTTAGTAGCTATACTTCGAAAAATAAGTAGTAGTAGAAAATTTGGCTTAAAGTAATAAAAAGAATTAGGATATAAATCTTGAAGCGAGTGTTTAGTAAAATAAAATAAAAGTATTTCGATGAGTTAGTGTAAAAAATGGAAAAAATAAAAAAATAAAAAATTGCACTTAACAGATAAAATTAAAGAATTATGACTTTAGATTTCAGCCAATTTCAATTTAAGAAGAGATATATAGCCGTTGTTTTATTGATTACTTATATTATATTATGTCAATCCTGTGTAAAAATGCGTTTTACAGACAAACAAACACAAAAATATTTTGACAAAACTACTACAACTTTTCATGATACAACAATAAGGTTTGATGACTATAACATTCATTATATAGTAACTGGCAACGTTCAAAAGCCCACTCTTTTATTTATTCACGGTTCGCCCGGAAGTTGGAATGCTTTCAAGGAATATCTTTCAGATACTTTATTATTAAATAAATATCGTATGATTGCAATTGACCGACCGGGTTTTGGATACAGCAATTTTAGTGAAGCTGAAAATTTGAGCGTTCAATCTCAAAGAATATCGGAATTTATAAAAAATATAGATAACAAAAAAGCTCTGATCTTAGTTGGGCATTCCGTTGGCGGTCCAGTTGTAGCAAAATTAGCAGTAGATCATCCTGAGTGGTATTCCCGAATTGTCATATTAGCAGGATCATTAGACCCAAAAGCTGAAAATCCTGAAAAATGGAGGAAGGTAATTAAAGTATCACCAATACGGTATTTAATACCCGGAGCTTTACGACCATCTAATGACGAATTGTGGTGGTTGAAGCAGGATTTAGTTGACTTAGAACCTGAGCTTAAAAAAATCAGTAGCGATGTCACCATTATTCACGGTACAAAAGATGTTCTCGTGCCCTACAGCAACGTTGCTTTTATGACAAAAAGTTTTGTTAATGCGAAATCAGTGGATACGATCACCATTGAAAAGGCAAACCACTTTATCCCTTGGAGCCATTATAAAATTGTGAGAGATGCTTTGCTGAACATAAAGTAAAAAGCTAATCCATGCATTCCATCATAAGTAAATCTCCTTCTTGATGCTCAATAGTAACAATACCGTCAGCAGTAACATGATTGCTACTTCCTGTTCTGACGCCAATGGTTAATGTATCATCCTTTAGTGGATAAAATAAATTATCAGAATGAATTCCAGTGACATTACCAACAGGAATTAACGAAATAGGCGTATTTGCAGTGTACCATTTTTTAAATATCTTAGGTAGTAAAAAGACTTTAGAATGATCATCAAGAATTACGATTTTTAGCGTATCTCTATATCTTATAATGTTTGTAATATTTGTAATAGTGTGATCGGCTCTTCTGCCTGTGGCCCAAACAACATTTACCGCAGGAATTTTTCGTTCTATTAAATAATCAAATGCTTTTTCTAGATCTGTTTTATTTTGGTCTGGTGTATGAATAATTTTTATAGGATATTGTGCCGTTTGATAGTGTTCTGGATCAAAACCGCGATCGAAATCGCCTAAAAGCACATCTACTTTTACGTCTAATTTTATTACCCTTTCCATTGCTGCATCTAGCACAATAACTAAAGGCGACCATTCTAGCAATTGTCCCAATAATTCAGCATTGCACGCTGCACCATTCGCAATTATTAAAGCAGGTTCTTGATCGTCGCGAACAATATGGTGTGATGACATTACTATTTAGATTTAAGAATTTTTGTTAACTATTGTGAGCAAGATAGGAAGTAATTGCGGTTTCAAAAACTTTAAAGTTAGACTTAAAGTGAATTAAAACCGTATTCGTTTTTTAGCCCGGACTGAAATGGAAAGCTTCTAGAAGTAAAAAAGTATTTTTTATAATCTTGCAAAGCGACTAGAAGAAGCTCTTGCCAGATTATTATAAAAATCTTTTTTACTAGAGAACTTGCAATGGAAAGCCGGATTCAGCTTCAAAAAAAAATCATTTATTCAATAACGTATTTTCTAGTATCAATTTCGCTTAATGAGAAATAACCCAACGGAAAATCTTCAAATTTAGTGGTATTTTTAATATTGCCTTTTACCGTTGCGGGAGGAGATTGAAACGGACCGCCACCGCTATTACTAGCTATACTTACTAAAACACTCATATAATTATAATATTCCTTAGAAATTCCAAAATGTGTCACTTCGATATTATCCCCTGTTTTTAAGTCATCATTTTGAGAAATGCTAAAGAATTTATTTCCGTCGAAAAAGGCATCTTCATCAACATAATAATTAGCTTTTACTGGAGTAGAATAAGTGTATTTATAGAGATAAAAATTAGGTTTACTGGCGGGATCAACGTAAAAAGTTTTTATTTCTTTCCGATCTCTAGTAAATCCTCCTTGATTATTTTGAATAATTTCAGTTATTGGAGCAACAGCTTTTAATGTTTCTGTGGATGTGTAAGTTGCGCCATTACTTATTACTGTTAACGTGTAAGTTTCATCGATTACAGGAACAAAATTAGTACAGTTGTAGTCTCCTTTTACTGACGACTCGACAAAGTTAAAGGTGTTATTTGCACTATTTGTTATAAAAATTACTGCTTTAGAAACCTTAGGAATTTCTAGACTATAAAAACTGGTAGTGGTTGATAAAGTTATTTTTTGCTGATTTCCAGCTGTTCCTTTTTTCCAATTTATTGATGCTGTTATGACCAGTTTTGGCGGAGCAGTATCTAATTCTAAGTCAATTACGTCTTCACAACCAGTGGTGAAAAACGCAGTTAAGATTACTAACAATATTGATAAATTTTTCATCTGTATAAATTTATTAATAATTAAAATTTAAAGTTATAACTAACTGCCGGTACCATTCCAAAAATTGAAGTTTTTATTGCTTCATTATTGCCTGTATCGGCATTTTGTCTAAAATTGATTGCAGCAGCATTCTTTCTATTGTACAAGTTATAAATACTAAAAACCCATTCGCCTTTCCAGTTGCGATTTTTATTTTTTGTGGGAGTCAAAGTCGCTGCTATATCTAAGTGGTGATATGAAGGAAGCCTGTTCTCATTTCGCAAGCCATAACTAGGAACAGTAATGCCTAAATACTGATACTGACCATTTGGATAAGTAACAGGTTGACCAGTTTGAAATGCAAAATTAGCTCCAAAAGACCATTTTTCGTTTAGATTGTATGCGCTGGTAACAGCAATATTATGTAATTTATCAAAAACAGAATTGTACCAAGCTCCATTATTTATTCCGGTCTCAGCAGCCGTTCTTCCTGGAGTGCGCTGTTGTGATTTGGCTAATGTATAGGATATCCAACCGTTCAGTCGTCCTTCGTTTTTCTTGAACATCAACTCAAGACCGTAGGACTGCAATTCTCCGTTTAGAATCACTTGTTCAATCGCTTCGTTAGCAATTAAGTTTGCACCATCTATGTAATCCAATCTGTTTTTTACAATTTTATAGTAGGTTTCAACTTCCAAGGAATAATCACCGTCAAGGAAATTTTTAAAATAGCCCACGGCTACTTGATCTGCGATTTGAGGTTTTATAAATTCGTCGCTAGGTGTCCAAATGTCTAGCGGCGTAGGCGAAGATGTGTTTGAAACCAACTGTAAGTACTGAACCATTCTATTATAACTCGTTTTTACAGATTGATTTTCGTTGAGCTGATAGGCAATAGAAAATCGAGGTTCTAAATTATTATATGATTTTAAGGATTCATTTTTTCCAAATGATTTGGTTCCTATTGGTATTGCTTTTTCATAAATCTGTAGATCTGAATTGAAAAGCACTGGATTGTTGTTTTCATATATATTGGCATTCGACTGTCCTAATCGGTAAAACATACTGTATCGAAGTCCATAAGTTACAGCTATTTTATCAGAAAGTTCATGATCAGCGCTGATGTAAAAAGCGGGTTCAAAGGCAAATTTCTTATCTAACTGTGCAAAATTAATTCCTGAGTTATCATCTATTGGTCTTATAGTTCCCGGATTAAATTCGTAATAAATTGCATTTACACCATAATTTAATTTAAAACTATCAGAAATAAAGTCTTTAAAGTCATATTTGATATTATAATTTTTTATACCAGAATCCCATTTAAATCCAATAAAATCTAAGTCTAGTCCGTAATAATAATCACTGTAAATAAGTGATAAATTGGAGAATAACTTATCAGAAAATAAATGATTCCAACGCAAATTTAAAGTGGAATTTCCATAAATGTTAGTGAAACTTTCGTTTAACGAAAAAACATCTCTACCAAAATATCCGGATAAGTACAAACTATTATTTGCAGTTAGTTTGTAGCTTAATTTTGTATTTAAGTCATAAAAATACGCTGCATTATTTTTTTGTTTTTCTGATAGTTTTAAAAATAAATGTGCGTAAGAACTTCTACCTCCAATGAGGAATGATCCTTTGTCTTTAACTATTGGTCCTTCTATTAAAACTCTACTTGAGATAAGGCCTATTCCTCCATTTACTTGAAATCCCTTACTGCTGCCGTCTTTTTGATAGATATCTAAAACTGAAGCAGCTCTTCCGCCATATCTCGCGGGGATTCCGCCTTTATACAATTTTAAATCTTTGATCGCATCAGGATTGAAAACCGAGAAAAATCCAAAAACATGAGATGAATTAAAAATCACAGCTTCATCTAATAAAATTAAATTTTGATCTGCACCACCACCACGAACATTGAATCCAGAGGCTCCTTCACCCGCATTAGTAACCCCGGGCAACAATAAAAGTGATTTGATAATATCTACTTCTCCAAGAACAACAGGCATTTTTTTAATCGCAGAAATAGAGAGTTTGTTAACGCTCATTTCTGGTCGCTTTATGTCGCTTTTTGTACTATTATTGCTTATAACGACTTCTTTTAAAACAGTTTCATTACTATAAAGATTAAAATTTCGCTTGCTATTTTGGCTCACAGTGATTGTTTCCTCTACAGTCTGAAATCCTATAGAACTAATCTCTAAAGTGTGAGTTCCCTCTGGTAGCTTTATCGAATAAAATCCATATTCATTTGTTGTAACTCCAATCTTTAATGCTGGAATCATAATATTCACACCAATCAATGTTTCATTGGTACTAGCGTCCATTAAAGTTCCGCTTAGCGTGAATTTATCTTGTGAAAAGGAAGTGGTGGAATAGATGATAAAAAGTAAAAGGGCGATAATCTTTCTTGCAATCATTTTTAGGATTTTGAGTTGCAAATTTGAACAAAAAAAATGAGAAAATTACTGTTCAACGAACGTTAATGTAATATTGAGAAAAAAAAAGACAACTGTTTCCAGTTGTCTTTTTCATTACTTTTTAAAGAGAATTAGGCTAATTTAGCATCTAAATTTTCTTTTATAGCTGCTAAGAAATCCTCAGTAGTCAAATAGTCAGCTGCAGTTAATCCAACTGGTTTAACTAGCATAGCTAAATCTTTAGTCATTTTTCCGCTTTCAACAGTATCGATACACACTTGTTCTAAAGTATGACAGAACTCAATTAGTGCTTGATTTTCGTCTAGTTTTCCTCTATGTTCAAGTCCTCTGGTCCATGCAAAAATAGATGCAATTGGATTTGTAGAAGTCGCTTTTCCTTGTTGGTGTTGTCTAAAGTGCCTTGTGACAGTTCCGTGAGCAGCTTCGGCCTCAACAGTTTTTCCATCAGGAGTTACTAATACAGAAGTCATTAATCCCAAAGAACCAAAACCTTGTGCCACAGTATCTGATTGTACATCACCATCATAGTTTTTACATGCCCAAACAAATCCACCGCTCCATTTCATCACTGACGCAACCATGTCATCAATTAATCGGTGTTCGTAAGTAATTCCAGCTTCTTCAAACTGAGTTTTGTAATTAGCTTGAAATACTTCTTCAAAAATATCTTTAAAACGACCGTCATAAGCCTTTAAGATTGTGTTTTTTGTCGAAAGATACAAAGGCCATTTTTTTGTTAATGCCATTTGGAACGACGAATGAGCAAATCCGTAAATACTTTCGTCAGTATTATACATTGACATCGCAACACCGTCACCTTTATAATCGTAAACTTCCCATGTTTGAGTTTCTCCTTCCTCGGGAACAAAAGTCATTGTTAACTTTCCTTTTCCTTTGATTACCGTATCAGTAGCTTTATATTGATCTCCAAAAGCGTGACGACCAATAACAATAGGTTTTGTCCAACCTTGTACATAACGAGGTACATTTTTCATTATGATAGGTTCACGGAAAACAGTTCCACCTACAATATTACGGATTGTTCCGTTTGGAGATTTCCACATTTTTTTTAATCCAAATTCTTTTACGCGATCTTCATCAGGAGTAATAGTAGCGCATTTTATTCCAACATTGTATTTTTTGATGGCTTCAGCAGAGTCAATCGTGATTTGGTCATTAGTAGCATCTCTACTTTCCATTCCCAAATCGTAATATTTAATATCTAAATCTAAATAAGGAAGAATTAATTTATCTTTAATAAAAGACCAGATAATTCGTGTCATTTCATCGCCATCCAATTCAACTATTGGATTGACTACTTTAATTTTTGTCATAATGTATTGGTAAATATAATTCTTGTTTTTCAAAATGTCCACAAAGGTAATAAAACGATTTCGCAAATCGAAATAGGTCGTAACTAAGTTTTTATCAGAAGAATTGAATTATCAAATTGGTATTTTAGATGGAACAAATCACGAATATGATAATTTTATTCCTTAATCTTTTTTGTTTAGTGAAAACATAAATTTCTATGATCCATTAAACAGGAAAAAAACCGCAATAAAAAAGTTTTAAGACACAAAACAAATATAATTAAAACGGTTACCATTAATTGATTGATCAATATTTTTTTAAAAGTAAGAATCAATTTCGTATCGGAAAACTAGGTAGTGCCATCAAAGTTCACTGTAAAATTAATGAAATCTATACTCTGTGTAAATATAAAAGCGATACTTGGTTCTTAATTTAGTAAAACACTTTGACTAAAAATTGAAAACTAGGCAAATTTTATATACGTTTAGAAAAGAAGTTTATAAACGTTTTATTTTAGTACATGACAAAAATATATTTTACTGATTACCAGTAAAATAAACGACATTATATTAGGAAAAAAGACCGATGTTTTGTAAATTATAAGAT
>NZ_FQWF01000035.1 GCF_900129585.1 Flavobacterium micromati | reverse complement strand
GTGTCACTATTGACGCTCAACCAGCAACACCTGCTGCGCCAACGGCCACTGCAACTTTACAACCAACTTGTTCTGTAGCAACAGGAACTATTACCGTTTCTGCCCCAATGGGAAGTGGAATAACCTACAGTATCGATGGTACTAATTATACTAATACTACTGGAATATTTACAAACGTAGCTGCAGCAACTTACGCTGTAACTGTGAGATCTGCTGCGGGATGTACTTCATCGCCAACTAGTGTCACTGTTGACGCTCAACCAGCAACGCCTGCTGCGCCAACGGCAACTGCAACTTTACAACCAACTTGTACTGTAGCAACAGGAACTATTACCGTTTCTGCCCCAACCGGAACAGGAATAACCTATAGTATCGATGGTACTAATTATACTAATACTACTGGAATATTTACAAACGTAGCTGCAGCAACTTACGCTGTAACTGTAAGATCTGCTGCGGGATGTACATCATTTCCAATTAATGTCACTATTGACGCTCAACCAGCAACGCCTGCTGCGCCAACGGCAACTGCAACTTTACAACCAACTTGTACTGTAGCAACAGGAACTATTACCGTTTCTGCCCCAATGGGAAGTGGAATAACCTACAGTATCAATGGTACTGATTATACTAATACTACTGGAATATTTACAAACGTAACTGCAGCAACTTACGCTATTACTGTGAGATCTGCTGCGGGATGTACCTCATTGCCAACTAGTGTCACTATTGACGCTCAACCAGCAACGCCTGCTGCGCCAACGGCCACTGCAACTTTACAACCAACTTGTACTGTAGCAACAGGAACTATTACCATTTCTGCCATAATGGGAAGTGGAATAACCTACAGTATCAATGGTACTGATTATACTAACACGACTGGAATATTTACAAACGTAACTGCAGCAACTTACGCTATTACTGTGAGATCTGCTGCGGGATGTACCTCATTGCCAACTAGTGTCACTATTGACGCTCAACCAGCAACGCCTGCTGCGCCAACGGCCACTGCAACTTTACAACCAACTTGTACTGTAGCAACAGGAACTATTACCGTTTCTGCCCCAACCGGAACAGGAATAACCTATAGTATCAATGGTACTAATTATACTAACACGACTGGAATATTTACAAACTTAGCTGCAGCTACTTACGCTGTAACTGTGAGATCTGCTGCAGGATGTACTTCATTGCCTACTAATGTAACTATTGACGCTCAACCAGCAACGCCTGCTGCGCCAACGGCAACTGCAAC
>NZ_FQWF01000011.1 GCF_900129585.1 Flavobacterium micromati | reverse complement strand
ATTTGTCTAAGAACTTGCCCCAGCAAAGCGGGTGGCAAAGGTAATTACTTCTTTTATATCTGGCAAATCTTTTTTTAAATCTTTCAACCTAATTTAGTTTCGCTTTTCAATAATGTAGTAAGAACGTCTGCGTTGTTGCGGGTGCAAAAGTAGTGCGTTTATTGGCTTCTACAAGCTTTTTATTTGATTATTTTAAATGTTTTTTTTAATGCGTTGGTGTTGTGTGTGTTGCCATTTGTTTTTTTTGAAAACCAAGTTCTGTTTTTCACTCCCCTGCCCTAGCCGCGGTAGTAGTGGAAATCCTCGAGCGTATTTGCCCATTTTTTCTTGCCTGTAAAAGAGCGACTAAAAGAAGCTCCTTTTATAAGGATAGAAAAAAAAGGCAAATAAGCGAGAGATTGAAACGGATAACGCGAAGAAGCTACAGAGGATTTAAACTTTAATCATCGCGTTTGAAATCCCACGGTTGAAACCGTGGGGTATGGGTGGGAAAGGATAAATGAAAATATTATAGCTATCATCGACGATAGGTAGATGAAAATGCCACGGTTGAAACCGTGGGTTGTGCATGGGATAAGAACTTTTTGTCATCGCGAACTTGAGAACATTTCTTCTCTAAAAGCAATTTTCAAAATTACACCTTAGAGCTTACTATTCCGTAATCGCAATGCATTTGCAATTACCGATACTGAACTAAAGCTCATTGCTAAGGCAGCAATCATTGGCGAAAGTAAAACCCCAAAAAACGGATATAAAACTCCAGCCGCTATTGGAATCCCAAGTACATTGTAAAAAAAGGCAAAAAATAGGTTCTGATTGATATTTTTCATCACTGCATGACTTAGGTTTTTAGCTTTTACAATTCCTTGTAAATCGCCTTTTACTAAAGTTATTTTAGCACTTTCGATAGCTACGTCAGTTCCAGTTCCCATAGCAATTCCAATGTCGGCTTGTGCCAAAGCTGGAGCATCGTTGATACCGTCACCTGCCATCGCCACAATTTTACCTTCGGCCTGTAAACGTTTAATTTCATTTAATTTGTCTTCTGGCGAACAACCTGCTTTAAAAGAGGTTAAATTCAATTCTTTAGCAACTGCTTTTGCTGTATTTTCATTATCCCCTGTAAGCATAATCACCTCAACGCCCTGTCGTATTAATTCTTGTATCGATGTTTTGCTCGTTTCCTTTATTGCATCACTAATAGAAATGAAACCCAAGGCAACGCCCTCAACAGCTATATATGATACCGTTTTTCCCAGTTTTTGTTCAGCACTAATTTTATATTCCAAATCTTCTGTCACTTTTGCTTCTATTTGTTCCATCAAACTTCTATTTCCAAAAGCCACTTTTTTATTTGCAACAGTTCCAATTACTCCTTTTCCAGCTATAGCTTCAAAATCATTCACTTCAATCAATGAAATTTGTTTTAATTTGGCAAACTTGATGACGGCTTCCGCCAAAGGATGTTCGCTATACTGATTTAAAGAAGCGCAATTTTGCAATAATTCGTTTTCATTATTTTCTATTGCAAATACTTTTTCGACAGATGGCTTTCCTTCGGTAATTGTGCCGGTTTTATCGGTTATCAATACATTAACTTTGTTCATGTTTTCTAAAGCTTCAGCATTTTTTATCAAAACCCCAGACTGTGCTCCTTTTCCAACACCAACCATTACTGACATGGGCGTTGCTAAACCTAACGCGCAAGGGCAAGCAATAATCAAAACAGCAATAGCATTTATAAATCCATAAACCATCGCTGGTTCTGGACCAAAAGTAGCCCAAACTATAAAAGTGATTATTGATGCAAGAACAACTGTTGGCACAAAATACTTTGCAATTCTATCTGCTACTTTTTGAATAGGAGCTCTGGAACGACTGGCAGAATTTACCATTTGTACAATTTGCGAAAGCATCGTTTCAGATCCCACTTTTTCAGCAACCATCACAAAAGATTTATTTCCGTTTAAAGTTCCTGCAATAACGGTATCATTTATGTTTTTATCAACCGGAATGGGCTCACCTGAAATCATTGATTCATCAATTGTACTTTCTCCATTTGTGATTTTTCCGTCAACAGGAATTTTATCTCCCGGCTTTACACGCAAGGAATCTCCTTTTTTAATATCATGGATAGCAATCAACTTATCTACGCCATTACTAACAAGAGTAGCTTCGGTTGGTGCTAATTTCAATAATTCTTTTATTGCTCCACTGGTTCTACTGTGGGCTTTGGCTTCTAATAACTGACCTAATAATACTAAGGTTAATATAACCGTTGTGGCTTCAAAATAAAGGTGAACTGTGCCGTGATGCGTTTTAAACTCGTTAGGAAAAATATCTGGGGAAAATAAACCAACCAAACTAAATAAAAAAGCCACACCAGATCCAATACCTATTAGTGTAAACATATTTAGATTCCATGTTAAAATAGATTTCCACGCCCGAACAAAAAATATCCAACATGCATAGAAAACAACTGGTAGCGATAAAATTAGTTGTGCCCAATTCCATGTTTGTGTATCCAAGACTTTAAGTAGTGGATTATTAGGAATCATATCAGACATGGAAATTATAAAAATAGGCACTGTAAAAAATAGTGCTATTTTCATTTTGCTCCATAAATCTAGATATACCTTGTTTTCTTCACTATCCTTTGGTTCAAGTGGAACTAAATCCATACCGCAAATAGAACAAGAACCAGGATGATCTTGTATAATTTCTGGGTGCATAGGACAAGTAAACTCTATTTTAACGGCAGCTAAATCGGGTGCTTTTACTAAATCCATTCCGCAGACCGGACAATCGCCTGCATCATCATAGACTTTTTCACCTTCACAAAACATGGGACAGTAATATTTTCCCGCAGCATTTTTAGGATGTTCTACGACTACTTGTTCAACTGGTAAATGTAAATCATTGGGATTAAAGGCCTTTATTGAATAACTTCCAGCTTTGGAAAGTGCCTCTTGGAATTGATCAGTTTGAACTGGTTTTTGCATCGTAATAGTAGCAATTGGCGGCTCTAAGGTAACAGTAGCTTCTATTCCTTCCAAATCATTTAAAGCTTTTTCAACTTTGGTGCGGCAACCATCGCAAAACATCCCAATTATAGTATATTTGAACGTCATTGAAGTATAGTATTAATTTAAAAACAAAAATACCATTAACAATAGTAAAGACACTTATACAATTCTGGATCTCTTCTGTATCATTTATAGATTTTCAATAAGCTGTCTTGTATGTTCTTTGCCATTTTTAAAAGATGTTGGCGTAACACCAGTAACTTTTTTAAACTGTTTGCTTAAATGAGAAGGACTGCTGTAATTCAGCTGAAATGCAATTTGGTTTAAATTCAATTCATCATAAACGATTAATTCCTTAACCCTTTCTATTTTTTGAAGTATAAAATAGTGTTCGATAGTGTTTTTTTCCTGCAGTGAAAACAGATTGCTGATATAACTGTAATCTTGTCCTATGGCAGTTCCTATGTACTCAGACAAACTAATTTTAGAATCATTGTCTTTAAAATAGACCAAGTCAGTAATTAAATTTTTAATCTTTTCTACTACACGACTTTTTTTATCATCAATGATTTCGAAACCCAAAGCCACAAAATTTACATTAAGCAGCATTTGTTGTTCCTTATCTAAATTTTCAGATATGGTTGCAATTCCCAATTCTACTGAAATGGTATTAAGTCCAAACTTTTCTAATTCGGACTTTACTACCATAATACATCGGTTGCAAACCATGTTTTTAATATAAATTTTCATTTTTATTTTATAGTCTCCACTACTTCACCACATTTTAGCATTTTAGAACCATAATATGGATTCTTAATGGCCTTTTCTTTACTTAGCCAATGCGCTCCTTTTCCATCATTTGCCATTGGACAAAATTGATAATAAACTGGTGATTCAAACTTCGCTACTTTCATCAAATCGTACATTTTTTTTGATAATGAAGTAAAATGTATTCTTTGTGTTTTGATATCCGAAGTTCCAGCAATAGCTTTGGAATCAGCCGTTACATTTTTCATTACTTTCATCCAAACTGTGTGAACCTCGTTTGAAAGTTCTTTCATTTTTACATTAGTCAAAGCAGCGACTAATAATTTAGCTTTGGCAGCAGCCGATGGGCCATTTGTACTAACTAATTCATCTTTTAATAAAAAATAATTAGTGAAAACAACGTTCAATTTTTTATCACTAAAATTCAATTTATTTGGAGACTTTGAAATAATCTCTTCATTATTGATTTTCTCCGGCGATTTGTTAACAATTGCTGCATCAGCATTAGTAATTGACAACAATATAATCATTGTCATTAAAGCATTTTTTATGTTATTCATCATTATTAATTTTAAGGTTAATTGGTACAACACTTTTTCAAGATAAAAATATAATTTTTTAATTTCTCTAAATTAGCACATTTAAACGTGAAATACCTTATTTACTGGATAATCATGCATTTATCTTAAATTTTATTCTAATAATTATCTGGAAAAAATTTAGAAATATTTTTTTTCCGCTTCAAATAATTACCCAAAATAAATTTTGGCAATTTTAGTCATCTCCCACATATAAAGAAAGCCAATAACGGAATCATCTATTTACTTATTCACACCTAAAATAGCATTCATAATTGACTGTGATAATGACAATATAATGCTAAAAATTAACGCAGTCCAAAACGAGTCAACTCCAAAACCGCCTACAATTTTAGTACACAACAAAATTAAAAGTGCATTGATTACTAGTAAAAAAAAACCTAAAGTGAGAATTGTGACCGGCAATGTAAAAATTACTAATATTGGTTTTATAAAAATATTTAGTAATCCAAGCACTATTGCAACATAAAAAGCAGTTGTAAAAGTGGCGACGTGCACCCCGGGCATGAGATTCGCAATCAATAGAACTAAGACTGCTGTGACCACTATTTTAATCAGTAAATTCATATTTGTTTTTTAAGGTTAATCTATTTAATTTGCAAATTGTAATATCCGAATCATTTATAAAAACATATTATATAGACAGTCTTTAAAAAAATTTAAGAGTCTGTTCTAAAAAATCCGTGTTATTTCGCACAGCTTTATTCTTGATCCTGATTAAAATTCTTTTTTTTAGCTGACAAAGATACACATTAGACGTTCTATTGCAACAAGACCTATTTAATATGACACCGTTCTATTGCGTTTTTTTAAATAGTAATGCCACAAAATATAAGTAGCAAATGAGCGGTACGGACTCCATTTTTGAGCGTGACTTTCTATCGCTTCTTTATCATTTATTCCAAGCAGTTCTTTGATCGTAGTTACCACTGCAATATCACCTAGAGGTAATAAATCTGGAGCTTGTAAACAAAACATCAAGTAAATATCAATTGTCCAGTTTCCTATTCCTTTAATTTTAATTAGCTCAGCGCGTACTTCGGCTGCAGTTTTAGTAGATAGACTTTCTAAATTAAGGTTTTCATTGATGAGCGCTGTTGCCAAAGCTTTGATATAAGATATTTTTTGGCGGCTTACGCCAAAATTCCTAAATTCTTCATCCGATAAATGAATAAGAACATCTGGCTCTATACTATCTACGCCACCTTTTATTTTTAGGAAAGTAGCTTTAGCAGAATCGATCGAAACTTGCTGTTCCAAAATTAGCAAAACTAATGTCTCAAAACCCTGTGGACGAACTGGTATAATGGGAAGTCCATACTTTTCTATAATTATTTTAAATACAGTGTCTTTTTCTTTAAGATAATCGAAGGCTTCTTGCATGACAGTTAAGTTTAAAATTGCAGAAAATGTCCTTAAAAATTAAAACCAAATGAACCTTTAATAGTAAAGCGATTCGTATCCGGCACATTGAGATAGTTACCTCTCCAGGTAAAATCTACGCGAAGTAATTTAAAAATATTTCCAATTCCGGCGCTATATTCCCAATATCCCTTCTCGGGCGCGGTGTAAATTAAACCAGATGCATTTATGGCTCGATTTGCATCAGAGATGTTTCCATAAACTCCTTTTACAGATACAACTTCTCTCCAGTTGAGTTTACGCATAAATGGAATTCTAGAAAATAATCGACCATTGAAATTGTGATTCCATTGAAAAGTTGCGTACTGATCTGAAACAAACTCATAAAAATTAAGATTGTTGAAAGCATTTTCTACCGTGAAAAAAGTTTGATTCCCTGGAATAACGCTCATTAGTCCAAGAGGAACTGTTCCAAATGTTTTTCCGAGTTCAATTATAAAATTGGTACGACCAAGTGGACCAATAATAAAAGGTTGCTTGTAATACAACTGAATTTTGTCATACTGAAAATCACTATCTAATAATCCTTTAAAACCGTGGCTGTAATTTACAAAAAAGCGACTATACGGACTGTCAACATTCTCCCGCTCAACGGCAAATCCGATCGTTTTTCTTTTAGGAGTGTATTCTACTTGCAAATTAATTTCAGACTGCTTTACATCACTTTTCGTAATTCCATTTACATTATCTATAAAATAATCTAAACTAAATGTATTGGAAGCAGATTCGAGTGTGCGATAAGAAATTCCGCTTTGGAAAGTTAAATTTTTAACCGGTTCTATTTCTATTGCAATATTACTCAAATTGATACTAGTCAATTTTCCGTTGTTGCCTGATGCAAAAACTGCTGAAGATGCAAAACTTCGGCCCAAAACATCATAGGTTGTAGTTAGGCTTGCACCAATTTGTTCAATATCGCGTCGATTCCCACCTGAAATAATAAGTCGGTTTTTCTTATCTAGCATCCATTTGCCAGATAATCCATATTTAAATTTATCATCATTAAAGCCATAGGCGGTGTAACCTTGCAGTCGCCATGTATCATTTACACCAAAATAAGTTCTTCCTCCCGTTCTTAATCGTACGCCTTCCACTTCGTTATAACCAAATGTGGAAAAAATAGGACCATAATCAAAGTTACCAAACTGCACAAAACCACTACCTAAAATTTGAACCGTACTGTAGATCTGCTTGAATCGCTTTACTGTTTGCAATGTGTCTAACATTTTATATACGCCCAGCTCGTCCTTAGATAAATTTTCAAAACGGTTTTCTTCCCAATATTCATCTGATTTACCATATACATCGGGATCCAAATAGTTAACCTCATCTTTATAAAATGCAGGTGGCTTTTCAATATTGAATTTGTGATTTCTAAAAAAAGTGGTTCTTTTACCATAAACGCCTTTAGAATTCTCTTTCTTATTTAAAGCAAAATCAGACATTAAATAATCCTTTGTTAATAAAAATACAGAGTCGCTTACCACTTCGAATTCCTGCTCCAAGTAAATATCTTTAACCCAATTAATATTAGCGCTTTTAGTAACCGCCATGTTAATTTTTTTTATTGCAAAAGTCGAGTCATTAACCCAAAAATCTCCTTTAAAAGTCAGTTCATTTTTACGTCTTGGATAAAATACTATATTATAACACCACTTATCATCAATATAAGCACTATCTCTCAAGATATAATTATAAACATCAACTCCTGTCTTAGAAAGTGGGCTGGTAAAACTTTTGTCAAAAAAAGTTAAGTAATTATTATAAATATCATAGTTCGAATAAAGGTCTTTTACAAAACTTAAAATTTGTTGATTACCATTAAAGCCAGAAGTTTTATTCGCTTTAATTTTCTCTTTCACTTTCTTTAGCTTCAGATCTCCGTAGACATCAGCCAAAGCTTCGTTAACAAAAATGGGCAGATATGTTTTACCAGTAACTTTGGACGTATCCATTTGGTTGAAAATAAATTCCATCCCTTTAAACAACCTATTTTTCATAAAAGCACTGTCTATAGAATTTACATCGAATTCTACTTTTTCGTACTTCTCTAGTTGGTATTGATTAAAAAGATAAAGTCCGTTTTTACGTTTTTTCTCCCAAATTTTTCGCAGAATATCTAACGCTGGGTTATTTTTTTTGGACGTTTTACCGGTGTAAATCACTACTTCATTTAAACTTTCGGCTCCATTTAATTGAATTTTCATGTTATAAGTAACTGGTTTTTCCAAAGTAATTTCTTTTTCCGAAAAACCTACAGATGAAATTAAAATTAAGTTGTAATTTTTTGCAGATTCGAGATAAAACAAACCATCTTCATTAGCTACAATTCCTTCACTTGAATTTTTAAAAACAATATTAGCAAATGGAATTGGCTGACTTTGTTTATCTACTACAACACCGCTTACTTTAGTTTGTGAGCATATTGTTAAAGTTGACATTAAAACAAAAAGCGTTAAAAACAAAAATTTCTTTTTCATAATCATTCAAAAAAAAACTTCATCAAATAATAATTGATGAAGTTTCAAATATAGTTATTCTCTATGTTGAAATAATAGTTGTTACTAAATGAAATTGTTAATTTTCATTGCAAAAAATAATTATAAACGGTTAGTTTTTATACATTACTTTTTTAACGGCTTTTATCACATCAGCTGAGTTAGGCAACCATTCTTTCAACAAAACCGGCGAGTAAGGAGCGGGAGTGTCTGCTGTTGTGATACGTTGTATAGGAGCATCAAGAAAATCAAAAGCACGTTCTTGTACAATATAAGTTATCTCTGAAGCAACACTTGCAAAAGGCCAAGCTTCTTCAAGCACTACTAAACGATTTGTTTTTCTAACAGAGGTTAAAATCGCATCGTAATCCATAGGTCGTACCGTTCTTAAATCTATAATTTCGCACGAAATTCCCTCTTTAGCTAATTCATCAGCTGCAATATGAGCTTCTTTTATAATTTTACCAAAAGAGACGATGGTTACGTCTGTACCTGCACGTTTGATGTCGGCTACACCAAGTGGAATAATATATTCGCCATCTGGCACTTCCCCTTTGTCACCATACATTTGCTCTGATTCCATAAAAATTACAGGATCATTATCACGTATTGCGGCCTTCAATAATCCTTTTGCATCATAAACAGTAGATGGAACTACCACTTTGAGACCCGGAGTATTAGCAAACCAATTTTCTAGTGCTTGTGAGTGTGTTGCTCCTAATTGTCCTGCCGATGCCGTTGGTCCACGAAAAACAATAGGGACATTAAATTGTCCACCTGTCATTTGGCGCATTTTGGCAGCATTATTTATAATTTGGTCAATTCCTACTAAACAGAAATTAAACGTCATATATTCTACAATAGGACGACAACCGTTCATGGCTGATCCAACAGCAATACCAGTAAATCCAAGTTCAGCAATTGGAGTGTCAATTACTCTTTTTTCGCCAAATTCAGCAAGCATTCCTTTAGATGCTTTATAGGCACCATTATATTCTGCAACTTCTTCACCCATTAAGTATATGGATTCGTCATGACGCATTTCCTCACTCATCGCTTCGCAAATAGCCTCTCTAAATTGTATCGTTCTCATATTAATATGTTGTATGTCTAATTTTTCGAACTGCAAAAATAAATATTTTATATTACTTTAATGCATAAAATTACCTAAATTAATTGCTGCCTTTATCATCAAAAGTTTAGCAATATAGCAAAGTGCCAACCATAACTTTTAAATACCCACAGGTCTTTTTACACACCATACCCATTTTACTTGAAAGAAATAGAAAGAGTTATAGTAACAAACCAGATCGCGAAATCGTAATAGTTTAACAAAAAATATTATGCATGCATAGTATATTATTCAATTTAATATTTTAAATTTGTAAAAGAAATTAAGAATAACTAAAAATATACTCATGAAAATATTAGTTTGCATCAGTCACGTTCCTGATACTACTTCAAAAATTAACTTTGTCAATGGTGATTCTGAATTTGACACAAATGGCGTTCAATATGTAATTAATCCAAATGACGAATTTGGTTTAACACGTGCTATTTGGTTTCAAGAACAACAAGGTGCAACTGTAACTGTTGTTAATGTTGGAGGTCCAGAGACAGAACCAACTTTAAGAAAAGCATTAGCAATAGGTGCAAATGAAGCGATTCGTGTAAATGCCGCTGCGACTGACGGATTTTTTGTTGCTAAACAATTAGCCGAAGTAATTAAGAATGGCGGGTACGACGTTATTATTGCTGGAAAAGAATCTTTAGATTATAATGGTGGAATGGTTCCAGGTATGATTGCCGGTATTTTAGGATATAATTTCTTAAATTCTTGCACTGAGCTTACTGTTGATGGTAACAATGTAAAAGCCGTACGTGAAATTGATGGTGGTAAAGAGACTGTTAGTACATCATTGCCGTTAATTATAGGTGGACAAAAAGGATTGGTGGAAGAAAAAGACTTACGTATTCCTAACATGAGAGGAATTATGACTGCCAGAACAAAAACATTGACGGTTTTAGAGCCAGTTGATGCTGCTATAAATACGAAAGCACTTAAGTTTGAAAAACCAGCACCAAGATCTGCAGTGAAATTAATCGCCGCCGATAATTTAGATGAGTTAATTAATTTATTACACAACGAAGCAAAGGTGATTTAAGAATTGGATTGTTGATTGAGGATTAACGATTTTTGATTGCTGATGGCAAAAAGAATCTAAAATCTTAAGTCTAAGTTCTAAAATCTAAAATCAGAAGTCTAAAATATAAAATCATAATAATTATGTCAATATTAATATACGCGGAGTACGCTGAAGGAAAATTTAAGAAAGTAGCATTTGAGTTAGCTTCTTATGCTAAAAAAGTAGCTGAAACGTTGGGAACAACTGTGACAGCAGTAACTGTAAATGCAGGAGACGTTTCAGAATTAGCTAAATATGGAGTTGATAAAGTATTGAAGGTAAACAACGATAAATTATCGGGTTTTACTGCAAAAGCTTATGCTGATGTAATTAAGCAAGCTGCGGTAAAGGAAAACGTAAAATTAGTTTTACTCTCTTCAACAACGGATAGTGTTTATTTATCTTCTCTTGTTGCAGTTGCTTTAGAGGCTGGATACGCGTCTAATGTAGTAGGACTTCCTATTTCAACCACGCCTTTCTTGGTAAAAAGAAATGCTTTTTCGAACAAAGCCTTCAATACAACTGAAATTGAAACAGAAATAAAAGTTTTAGGATTAGCTAAAAACTCTTATGGGATTTTCGAAACTCCATCTACACTTACAGAAGAAGATTTTGATCCAACAATTGGAGAAAATGATTTTGGCGTGAAAGTAGAATCAGTAGAAAAAGGAAACGGTAAAGTATCTATTGCTGATGCCGACATAGTTGTTTCTGCTGGTCGTGGACTTAAAGGTCCTGAAAACTGGGGAATGGTTGAAGATTTAGCTTCAGTTCTTGGGGCTGCAACCGCTTGTTCAAAACCAGTTTCTGATTTGGGATGGAGACCACACGGAGAACACGTAGGTCAAACAGGAAAGCCGGTCGCTACAAACCTTTATATTGCTATTGGAATTTCAGGCGCAATTCAACATATAGCAGGAGTTAATTCCTCAAAAGTAAAGGTAGTTATCAATAGTGATCCTGAAGCGCCATTTTTTAAAGTTGCTGATTATGGCATTGTAGGTGATGCATTTGAAATTATACCTCAATTGATTGAAAAATTCAAAGCATTTAAAGCACAGAGTTAACACTTCACATTAATCTAAATTATAATGCTATCTAAAAATAAGATATTTGTATCTTTGCCTTTAGATAGCATTTTTTTATGCGAACTTTTTTACTATTTATAGAATTAGATCCTATTCATTATAATAATTATGAGCTTAGTTAAATTATCCATAAAAGGAATTTCTTACAGTCAAACTCAAAACGGAGCTTATGCTTTAATTTTGAATGAGGTTGATGGCGAGCGTAAATTACCAATTGTCATCGGCGCTTTTGAAGCACAATCAATTGCTATTGCCTTGGAAAAAGAAATCAAACCCCCACGTCCACTGACTCATGATTTGTTTAAAAACTTTGCAGAGCGCTTTGATATAGTTGTGAAGCAAGTAATTATTCACAAATTAGTGGATGGAGTTTTCTACTCGAGTATCATTTGCGAAAGAGATAAAATTGAAGAAATTATCGATGCTAGAACATCTGATGCAATCGCGCTAGCTTTACGTTTTAATGCTCCTATTTTTACTTACAAAAATATTTTAGACAAAGCTGGAATTTATTTAAAAACAAATCCGTCAGATGTTGATAAGGATTCACAAGAAATTGATGATGTACTTTCAAATCCGGAAACTTTTGGTCGTACAGAAGAGAGCAACCAGTCGGGAGCGACTTATTCTAAACATACACTACAAGAATTGAACGAACTTTTAGATCAGGCTGTATCCCAAGAAGACTACGAGAAAGCTGCAAAAATTAGAGATGAGATTTCTAAAAGATAGCATCTACATTTTGGTTTACTAAATCCATTTTGATAAAAAATAATGTAAATAAAGCAGATTCTATATTTGTTGCTTATTTTTACAGAAACCTTATTGTAAAACCATTATATGAAATCAGCATTGCTTTTAGTTGCAACAAGTCTTTTTTTTACTGCAGCATCATTTTCGCAAGATTATTATATACACTGCAGAAAAATTCTAAATACACAGTCGGGAAAAGAAACTGATAACCAGACTATAATGGTTTCTAAAAACAAAACTATAAAAATACAAGATGGATTTACTCCAAAATCCAAGATAGAAGAATTTGAAATTGACCTCAAAAATAAGTATGTTTTACCGGGTCTTATTGATCTCCACATACACATAATAGGAGATCATGACGCTAAAAGTCATATGTCAAAATATTTAGATAACGAGAATAATATTATTTCAAAAGGTTTATCGTAGAGAAACAAGCTTTTAAATAAGTTTATAATTTTAGAAAAATAAAGGTATCTGTAATACTTAAAAAATAAAAATAAACTAAAATTCACATATCACACAGAATAACATAAAATGAAGCAATATATAGACTTAGTACAACACGTATTGAACAACGGTTGCCAGAAAGGAGATCGAACTGGAACAGGAACAAAAAGCGTTTTTGGTTACCAAATGCGTTTTGATTTAAATGATGGTTTCCCAATGGTTACTACAAAAAAACTACATTTAAAATCAATTATTTTTGAATTACTTTGGTTTTTGAAAGGAGATACAAACATAGAGTACCTGCAGCAAAATGGCGTAAAAATTTGGGATGCTTGGGCTGATTCCAACGGAGATTTAGGTCCTGTTTACGGCCATCAATGGCGCAATTGGAACAGTGAAGAAATTGATCAAATCGCAGATCTTATCTCGGAATTAAAAACTAATCCAAACAGCCGCAGAATGTTAGTTTCGGCTTGGAATCCCTCTGTTTTGCCAGATACGACCAAGCACTTTGAAGAAAACGTAGCCAATAATAAAGCAGCATTACCACCTTGTCATGCGTTTTTTCAGTTTTATGTATCTGATGGAAAGTTATCCTGTCAATTGTACCAACGAAGTGCTGATGTTTTTCTCGGAGTTCCATTCAACATTGCATCTTATGCTCTATTAACTATGATGATAGCTCAAGTTTGCGAATTAAAACTTGGCGAATTTATTCACACTTTTGGCGATGCACATATTTACAATAATCATTTTGAACAACTTGAATTACAATTAACACGTGAAGCAAGACCTTTGCCAACAATGATTTTAAATCCTAATGTAAAAAACATCTTTGATTTTACTTTTGAGGATTTTAAACTTGAAGGCTATGATCCGCACCCTGCAATAAAAGGTAATGTGTCCGTATAAAAATGATGAAAAATGTTACTTTAGTTAAATTTCTAAAACACCATTTTCATTTCCAGCAAATTCATTCCATTTAAAGAAATCGGATTCTGGTTCATTAATAAAGGTGCCATCTATCACGTATTTAAATTCGTATGATGCATCTTTATCTAAATCAAAAATTCCCTTAAAATTCCCATTCTTCAATTTGCTTAAAACTCCATCGCTAACATCCCAATTATTAAAGTCTCCAACAACTGAGATATCTTGTGCCTCTTTTGCCTCAACTAAAAAAGTAACTTTACAAACTGGTTTTGATTTAATGTATTGTTTTTTAATTGCCATAACTATTTTTTTTTATGATTACAAGTATCAAAGTAAATGAATTCCTTTAACATTGTTAACCCAACGAGAAAGAATTGACAAAACGCTTAAAAATATGTTAAAATAAAATTTTAAATATAAATTTAAGTAGTTCAATAAAATAAAATGAAAATTATTACGACCTCTCATCGATTAATAAGTGTTGACCTACTTCGCATTTTTAGAAAAAAAAATTTACCTTTATGAACTAAAATTAAAAAGATGGAAAAGCAATTACATGAACAATATGAATACGCTAGAAGACGGATCAAGCAAAAAAAGCGTTTGTATTTTCATTTTGTTGTATTTGTATTAGGGAGTTTATTATTGTTTGTAAGTCACAATATCTTAGATAGTTCGTTTGTGACTCAATGGTATTTATGGATCATCACGACATGGTTGTTTCTATTTATATTACATTTTATAAAAATTTTTATTACTGACCGATTTATGAATAAAGATTGGGAAAGAGAACAAATTGACAGGCTGGTCATTAAGCAACAAAAAAAAATAGAACAGCTTCAATCAAAAATAGCAAATTATGAACCAAATAATAACGTAAAATTATGATCATAATGATTGCAGCAGCAGCGGAGAATAACGCGTTGGGAAAAGATAATAAAATAGTGTGGCATTTACCAAATGATTTTAAAAGGTTCAAATTGTTAACATCAGGACATCACATAATAATGGGTCGAAAAACATTTGAAAGCTTTGAAAAACCGCTACCTAATAGAACACATATTATTATCACGAGACAGCAAAACTATAAAGCTGATGGCTGTATAATTGTTGAAAGTATAGAGAAAGCTCTTGCTGCCTGTCCTAAAGAGGAAGATTCGTTTATTATAGGTGGTGGAGAAATTTACAGTTTAGGAATGCCCTATGCTGATAAATTAGAAATCACAAGAGTTCATGAAAGTTTTGATGCTGATGCCTATTTTCCTGAAATCAATATGGATCAATGGAAGATTGACGCGACAGAATTTAATGCTAAAGATCAAAATCACAAATATGACTACTCTTACGAGACTTTCATAAAGATTTAAATTAAAAACATCCCAATTAAGGGATGTTTTTTTTTACCAGTAATTAGAGCAACAACCTGTCTTGAAAGAATATTTGATAACATAAAATAAAAATTACAAATAATAATAACACTCCAGAAAAGGAGAGAATAATATTTGCGATTTTTTGAGAATACATCTCAAAAAAGCCTTTAATACCAAATACCACAAAGGTACTAAAGACGAAAAAAATTAAAATTTCCAAATACAAATTTAATCCTAAGAACGTATGTTGCGTTTGCATTATAACGCCATCAAAAAAAACGGCGTTTTCAAACATACTAACAAGAACAAACGAGATAATTAACGCTAAAATTATCCATTTGAATTGGCTTACCCACTCTTTTTTAATCATTTACTGGTTACTTATTTTCATTACAAAAGTGAATAAATAAAATTGTTCATACAATACCCACTTTTAGTGATATTTCAATTTTAAAATATATTTGTCTTTGTCTAACATTTATTAAAAATCAAATGTGAGCAAGATTAATAAATGTCAAGTCTATTTTAAAACTCAATTCAACTTTATAAAGTTTATTCTATATTTGTACAAAATAAAAAAATGTCCCAGAAAATAACTCCTTATAAAGATTCTACTTTAAGCAAAAAAGAACAAGTTGCACAAATGTTTGATGCTATCTCAGGAAATTATGACAACTTAAATCGCGTCATTTCTTTTGGTATCGACTTAAAATGGCGTAAAAAAGTCCTCCAAATGGTTTCTAAATCTAATCCAAAGATTATTTTGGATATTGCGACAGGAACAGGAGATTTAGCTATTTTAATGGCACAAACTAAAGCTGAAAAAATAATTGGCTTAGATATTTCTGCTGGAATGCTAGATATTGGAAAGAAGAAAATTGCGACTAAAAATCTTTCTAACACTATTGAAATGATTTTGGGAGATTCAGAAAAAATGCCATTTGAAGACGACTACTTTGATGCAATAACTGTTGCTTTTGGAGTTCGTAATTTTGAAACTTTAGAAAAAGGATTGGAGGAAATATTGCGGGTATTAAAACCAAATGGAGTTTTTGTGATTTTAGAAACATCAGTTCCCGAGAAAACTCCTTTTAAACAAGGTTACAATTTCTATAGTAAAAATATATTACCATTAATTGGAAAATTATTTTCAAAAGACAACGTTGCGTATGGTTATCTCTCCGAATCAGCTGCAGCTTTTCCTTATGGAGAAGTTTTAAACAATATTTTGAGAAAAATTGGGTTTATAGATGTAGTCTCCTTTCCTCAAACTTTTGGAGTTGCAACCATTTATTCAGCTTCTAAAAAATAATATGAAAAAAATATTTGTCTTACTGTTTTGTGTAACCTTTTTATGCTTGAGCGCCCAAGGGTCGAAAAATATTTTTAGTAAAGATCCAATCATTAATTTGGAGAATTTTCAAAAGAGCAGAGTACATTATGGTTTCTATTTAGGTTTTAATTCTTACGATTTTAAAATTGATTATAAGTCGGTCACAACTGATATTTTAGTTCAAAAAACTACAGGTTTTAATGTTGGAATCGTTGGAGATTTAAGATTACATGAATACATTAATCTGAGATTTGAGCCAGGTTTATATTATACGAAAAGGGATTTAACGTTTCCAAGCAACCCGGATTTTGCGAATAGAACTGCTGCGTTTAGAGAGGTTAACAGCACATACATCCATTTTCCTTTACTATTAAAGCTTTCATCATTAAGAACGGGTAATCTTCGTCCGTATTTGGTAGGCGGGGTGTCGGCTACTTTAAATTTATCAAGTAATGCAAAACTTGTAGATGATAATCTGCAACAGCGATTTCGGGTAAAATCATGGACACCTAATTATGAACTAGGTTTTGGCATTGACATTTTTTCGGAATATTTTATATTTTCTCCATCAATAAGAGGGGTTTTTGGAATTAATGATGAATTAATTAGGGATAATGACCCCAATAGCCCTTGGACTGGAAACATCGAATCATTAAAGTCTAGAGCTATATTTATCAATTTTACTTTTCATTAGATTATTTATAGTTGTATTTACGAAACACGATGAAACTCGCTTAAAACAATTGCCGTGGCTGTCGCTACGTTCAAACTTTCTGTTTTTTGTGCAACGCCAAAGCGTGGAATAGTGACCTTGTTTTGAATTAACTCCTCTATTTCATTTGATATACCGTTCGCTTCATTGCCCAAAACAATTATTCCTTTTTTCGGCAACTTTGATTTATAAATATTCTCCCCGTTCATAAATGTTCCAAAAATTGGTAGATTTGTTTCAACTAGAAAAGCTTTTAAATCAATATAATTGACATTGACTCGTGAAATAGATCCCATGGTTGCTTGAATTACTTTTGGATTAAAAAGATCAACTGTTTCCTTTGAACAAATTATCTGTTCAACACCAAACCAGTCGCACAACCGCAGAATAGTACCTAAATTCCCTGGATCTCTAATAGAATCCAAAGCTAGAATTAATCCAGTTTCAACAATGGGTTTTTCGGCTGGCATTTTAAAAACTCCCAAACAAGAATTAGCAGTTGCTAAAGCACTGATTTTTTTTAAGTCATCATCTGATATTATCGTTTTTAGTTCTTTGCTAACTTTACTAAAGTCATTTTTAGTGCTGTAGAGATGTTCTAACTCGAAATTTGAGTCTAATAATTCTTGAATTCCTTTTACGCCTTCGGCAAAAAATAATTTATTGGCATTCCGATATTTTTTCTGCTGCAAACTCGTTATAAGTTTTAATTGGTTTTTACTAACCATAAAATAATGTACTTTTGATTTAAATATTTTAGAACACTTGAAAAAAATTTCCACAAAAATAACTGCATTTATTGTAATTTCAATATTAATTTGCGCATGTAACGCCGTAAAAAGAGTTCCAGATGGACAATTACTGCTAACAAAAAACGAAATTAGAGTTGATGGTAAGATCATTAAGGAAGAAAAATTGTCTAATCAATTGTACCAACAGCCAAATACAACTTTACTCGGTTACCGCCTGCGCTTAAATCTCTATAATTTAGCAAATTTAAATCCGGACTCTACTTATCAAGCCAAGTTTGTAAATGATCCTGAAAAATATAACAGAAAGTCAAAGTGGTTATCAGCAAAACAAGTTGATCGTCTTGGGCAGTCTTTTTTTTATAATGGCATTCATAATTTTCTGAAAACTACTGGCGAACCTCCTGTAGTTATTGATCAAGATAGAACAACGAAATCAATATTGCGATTAAAATATTACTATTTTATTAATGGTTATTTTAACGTTAGTGCAATTTACAAAATAGATACTTTGAACTTTAAAAAAGGTATCGTAAAATATGATATATTTCCAGGAAATGCTTTTTTTATAGACTCTGTTCAAACATCTATTTTAACACCAGCTCTAGACTCTTTGTACGCTAGAAATAAAGCCAGCACCTTTATAAAACCAGGATTACAATATAAAACAGAAGATTTCGAGAATGAAAGAAACAGAATTACCACTAATTTTAGAAATAATGGTGCCTATTACTTTCAACCAAATTATATAACGTTTAATATTGATACAATTAATAAAGTGAATAAAGCTAATGTCACTTTATTGATCAATAATTATTCCTACCAAGAAGCTGATTCAACAAAAACAGAACCTTTTAAACTTTATAAAATAAGTGACGTAAATATTTATACTGATTACTCCTCAAGTAAAGAGGCACTAAATTTTACCGATAGCACCGTTTATAAAAACTTTAATTTATTTAGCCAGAAAAAATTAAAATACAAACCAAAATCTATTACTGACGCAGTATTTATTACAAAAGACGGCTATTATGCTGACTATAAAACAGTTCTAACTACCCGTTATTTGAACAATCTAAAAATTTTTAATTACCCATCTATACAATACGAAATAGATAAAAGAGACAGTACCGCACAATCTTTAATTGCCAAAGTCTATTTAATACCTAGAAAAAAATATAGTTTTGGATTAAACGTAGATGTTACGCACTCAAATATTCAAGACTTTGGAATAGGTTTAAGTATCTCTGAAACCATTAGAAATGTCTTTAATGGCGCTGAAACACTTGAAATTGCCGCGCGTGGTAACATAGGGTCATCCCAAGATTTAGCTAATCCAAGAAATAATTTTTTTAATGTCTCAGAATATGGTCTTGATGTCAAACTAAATATTCCGAGAATTTTAATGCCCTTCAACACAGATAGAATTATTCCAAAAAGCATGATCCCGTCAACTTTAATAACAATTGGTTTTGCCAAACAGCAAAATATTGGATTAGACAAAGAAAATTTTACAGGCGGAGTATCTTACAATTGGACTCCAAAGGTTAATCGCACTGCCCGATTTGATCTCTTCAACACGCAATTTGTTCGAAATTTAAATCCTCGAAACTATTTTAATGTTTATGGCTCTTCCTACAATGCTTTAAATAACTTTAGTAAAACTTATAATTCAAACCTAACTTATTTTGATAATCCGATTGATAAAAATCTAATTGTCGAAGAAGGAACAGCGGGTTTTATAAGAGATGTGCTTAGTGGTAGCAGTACTTTTTTACAACCAATAACAACAGCTGACTTTGAATCGATAAGAAGTATTGAGGAAAGAAGACTGCGACTTACAGCAAATGATTTTATTTTAGCTACTAGTTTTACATTTTCAAAAACAACCAAGAAAGATATGACAGATAATACATTCTATCTTTTTAAAACTAAAATTGAATCAGCGGGAACGATACTAACCGCTTTTGCAGAATCAACAAATCAAAAACAAAATTCTGGTGGGAATTATGAAATATTCAATTTGGAATATGCCGAATACGTAAAAACAGAATTTGACTATATTAAACATTGGGATTTATCCAAAGAAAAAATTGTAGCTTTTAGAACTTTTTTCGGAATTGCAATTCCTTTTGGGAATTCAGATTATATTCCTTTTTCCAGAAGTTACTTTTCAGGTGGTTCAAATGATAACAGAGCATGGCAACCCTACGGTCTTGGCCCAGGAAGCAGCGGAGCTGTAGATGACTTTAATGAAGCCAACATGAAAATTGCCGTGAGTGGGGAATTTCGGTTTAAAATTGCTGGCAGTCTAAAAGGGGCTCTTTTCGCAGATGCCGGAAATATTTGGAATGTTTTGGATAATGTAATTGATGAACGATCAACTTTTACCAGTTTAAGCGATTTAAAAGATATAGCATTAGGTTCCGGATTTGGATTGCGATATGATTTAAGTTTTTTTGTTATACGTTTTGATTTAGGGTTTAAAACTTATAATCCAGCCAATGAAATCGGCAGAAGATGGTTTAAAGAATACAACTTTTCTAACTCTGTTTTAAATTTTGGAATAAATTATCCGTTCTAATCCTAATTAATTCTTATTTTTGCAAGACTAAAAACTAAACAAAAATTAAAACAAATACAATGGCACACAACATAAAACCAGGCGTAGCGACGGGCGACCAAGTTCAAGAGATTTTTAATTATGCAAAAGAAAAGGGATTCGCCTTACCAGCGGTAAACGTTACAGGAAGTAATACGATAAACAGTGTACTTGAAACTGCTGCTAAGTTAAATGCTCCAGTTATCATTCAATTTTCTAATGGTGGCGCACATTTTAATGCGGGAAAAGGACTTTCTAATGCTAGTGAAAAAGCAGCTATTGCAGGTGGAGTTGCTGGTGCATTGCATATTCATACCTTGGCGGAAGCCTACGGAGCAACTGTAATATTGCATACTGATCACTGTGCTAAAAAACTATTACCATGGATTGATGGTTTGCTTGATGCATCTGAAATTCATTTTGCTAAAACTGGAAAGCCATTATTTTCTTCTCACATGATTGATTTATCTGAAGAGCCAATCGAAGAAAATATCGAAATATGTAAAGGTTATTTAGAGAGAATGAGCAAAATGGGCATGACACTTGAAATAGAACTTGGAATTACAGGTGGCGAGGAAGATGGTGTTGATAATTCTGATGTTGATAGCTCTAAATTATACACGCAACCAGAAGAAGTTGCTTACGCTTACGAGGAACTTCTTAAGGTAAGTCCAAGATTTACAATTGCGGCAGCTTTTGGAAATGTACATGGAGTTTACAAACCAGGAAATGTAAAATTGACACCAAAAATCTTAAAAAATTCTCAGGATTTTGTGCAAAATAAATTTAAGACAGGACACAACCCAATTGATTTTGTTTTCCATGGTGGTTCAGGTTCTACATTAGAAGAAATCAGAGAGGGAATAAGCTACGGAGTGATTAAAATGAATATTGATACTGATTTGCAGTTTGCATTTACTGAAGGCATTCGTGATTATATGATAAAAAATATTGATTACTTGAAAACTCAAATTGGATGTCCAGAAGGCGCGGATATTCCTAACAAAAAATATTACGATCCAAGAAAATGGCTTCGTGAAAGCGAAATGACTTTCAATGCTAGACTTGAGCAGGCATTTGCTGACTTAAACAATGTAAATACACTATAAAAATAGTATGCATTGTTCAGTGTTGAGTATTCAGTTATACAAATTGGCTATTGAATACTAAAAACTAAACACTGAACATTTAATTACTGATTATTTGATTATTGAACTCTGAATACTGTAAAAAATGGCTTGGTTTAAAAGAAAAGAAAAAGGAATTACGACTGCTACTGAGGATAAGATGGATATTCCAAAAGGACTTTGGTATAAATCTCCTACCGGAAAAATCATCGATGCTGATGAACTTGCGCGTAATTTATTTGTAAGCCCTGAAGATGGTTTTCACGTACGAATAGGAAGCGCAGAGTATTTCCAAATTTTATTTGACAACAATGAATTTGTCGAATTGGACAAAAACATGACTTCTAAAGATCCTTTGCATTTTGTTGATACAAAAAAATATGCAGATCGATTAAAAGATGTAATGGAAAAAACCAAGTTGAAAGATGCAGTGCGAACTGCTGTAGGTAAATCTAAAGGAAAAGATGTAGTTATATGTTGTATGGATTTTGCCTTTATTGGGGGATCTATGGGTGCTGTAGTTGGAGAGAAAATTGCAAGAGGAATTGATCATGCCATCAAAAAGAAGTTACCATTTGTTATGATTTCTAAATCAGGTGGAGCACGTATGATGGAAGCAGCTTATTCGTTGATGCAATTAGCCAAAACATCAGTTAAACTAGCACAATTAGCAGAAGCAAAACTTCCTTATATTTCTTTATGTACCGATCCTACAACTGGCGGAACCACAGCTTCATACGCTATGCTTGGCGATATCAACATTTCTGAACCAGGAGCTTTAATTGGATTTGCTGGACCTCGGGTGGTAAGAGACACTACTGGTAAAGATTTACCAGAAGGTTTTCAAACTGCTGAATTCTTATTAGAACATGGTTTTTTAGACTTTATCACACCTAGAAAAGAATTGAAAGACAAGATTAACTTATACATTGATTTAATTCAGAACAATACCATTAGATAAATTTATTGTTATTTAAAATAAAAAAATCCTGTTTGTGTTTGCAAACAGGATTTAATTTTTAAAGCTAATCGATTTAGAAGTTACACCTAAGACCACCATAAATATTTCTTGCTGGAGCATTAATTCCAGAGGAAAATGTTCTGTATTGTGTGTCTAAAATGTTTTCCATTCCTGCAAATAGCGTAGCACCTTTATACACTTGGAAACTCGTTTTAAAATTATATGTTTTCCAAGCTGGCATTCCGTCAACTGGTGCATATTGTAAATTATCTTCGCCACTTGCTGAATAGTCTTTTCTTTTTTTCTTTCCATTATACAATAAATATGCTTCAATATTTACTTTGGCATTTGCATACATAAAACCAATTTTTCCAAAATAAGGTGCAATGTGATCTAAAGGAGATTGCGCTCCATCTTCTACAACCTTCCCTAAATTATAATTAAAGTTGGCATCCATCTTTATATTTGAAAATACCATCGCACTAAAACTTGTTGACAATCCAGTGATAAAAGCATTTCCCCTATTTTGATTTGCAAAAACCTTGCTTGGCGTCCCATCGTAAACAATCACACTTTGACCTTCATATTGAAATTCGTCAATTCCAATGGCGTCATACATCCTGGTGTAGAAATAAGTATTTTCAAATTTTACTTTTTTTGATTCTGATTGAATTATAATCCCTAGATCGGCCGTTATAGTTTTCTCTGGTTTCACATTTGCATTTGGCACAATTATAGTTCCCTTTACTGATTCGAAAATCTTTGCTAAGTCATCGATATTTGGGACTCTAAATCCGCTAGATAAGTTGGCTTTTAGCGCTACATTCTCTGACGTATTTTTGACAATTCCTACTGATCCACTGTATGTAAAGTTATGCTGCGCAACTGTTGTAAATGGTAAAGGAAAAAATGAGTCGGTAGCAATTGTACTGTTCAAAGAGGTATATCCCAAACGTATGCCTGCATTCCACAGCGTATTATCAGATAATTTATCGTTATAAGAAACATAGATGTCATTTCGCAACATCGAGTTGTCACCATTAGGATATCTTGTACTGATAGGATTAATTACTCCCGTATTTATATTATTAGAGAATGCAGTAGAATTCAAAGTTTCATAATAGGACTCAAATCCGTAAAATAATTCGCCTTCTATAAATTTCTTTTTTAGATCAACTGCAACAGAGTACATCTTAACATTTTCTTCTCTATTTTGTAAATTATAGTTTCCAAATCTTCTGTTGTGCCTGCTTTCTTTTGCGTTTTGAAAAGCAATATTAACTTTTAAGTCACTTGCAAGAAAAGCCTTTTCTTTGCTCAACGAATAAATACCTAAAACACGTTCTTGCGGCCCATAATACCATTTTGCATGACGTAAACCAGTCTTAGAATCACCTTCTGTCAATCTATCATAGCGAGGAACGTCAGTAGAAGTTGAATATTGTAGATTTAAACCATGTTCAAATCCAGAATCCGTTTTAAAGGCTAATTTTTGCATCACATTGCATTGCTTGAACCCTGATTCTTTTTGAACATATTTATCGTCATTGGTCACTAATTGATCAACTCCGTTTACTGTAGCAACAAAAAAAGGACGTTCTCCAAAAAAATCTTCGTCTTGATTCTTATTCTGGCCCATTTTTAAATCTCCAAAATCATTGAACGAAACCAAGGTCAATGCAGCAAAATTTCTGGCAGCATAGTTCAAATTTAGAGCCATTGATTTCTCCATGTTAGATGAACTATACCTCGAGTTAATTGCTCCTGTAAATTTATTTTTTGCTTCGCCTAAAAATTTTGCTTTTTTAGTGGACATCGCAACGGTTCCGCCAAGTGCATCGCTACCAAACAATGTAGAAGTAGGACCATAAAAAATGTTCACATTATCAAGCATACTTTCGTCAACTGTGATAACATTTTGAAGATGCCCTGATCTAAATATTAAATTATTCATTCGCACACCATCCACGAGTAACAAAACTCTACTAGCCTCAAAACCCCGAATAGAAGGACTTCCACCACCTTGTTGCGATTTTTGAACAAATAAGGAACCCGAGTTTGACAAGACTTCAGCCATGCTTTGAAAATTTTGAAAATCAATTTGCTCTGCAGCGATAATCGCAACTTGAAACGGTAACGATGTAAGTTCTACAGGAACATTATATATCATAACGACATCAGCAAGCTTTGTGGTATCACTTTGTGCTTGTGCGAAATTATATATTGATAGCAATAGTAAAACATACGTAATACTCTCTTTCATGTGAAATCAGAATTATATATCGTAAAGGATTCAGACTGCCCTTTAAAAATAATTAATAAAATAGTTTTGCTAAATTTTAGCAGTTATACCAAACAGCAAGTGAAATGAATTGATAATGAGATCGCCAAGAAATAGACAATCGTCATTATTATGCATTTTGCAGTTAATAAATAATATTATTTTCTAATTATTTTTTTGGAGGTGGAAGCACGATTAGAGTTGTAACCAATTTGTAAATTGTGTTCTTCCAGATTGTAGTTTTAAAAATAAAAATTGCCGAAAATGGTTTCCAAGAGAATTCAGATTTTAAATACAGCAGCTGATAAAATTTTTGTAGATCGTTTTGCTTCTCCTTGGATTTAGCGTCATGTTGAAAAGCGGTCAGCACTAAATCCTGTAGTTTTTTATTTAGTTTAGTCTCTTTATGATCCCACCAGCACCATAATTTTGTAGAATCACTTACTGTTTTTTTTTCTACAACATCATACATTTGATTATTGTACTCAAATTCACTTGCATGTTCCCATTTCAGTTTTGAATTGATCTCCTTATTTGCAAAATGAAAAAAAACTAATTCTTTTTTTTCAATTCCAGCAATCATGTCCGATTTCAATTCTTTTTTAATAACATGTTTTTGTATTTGCAACCATGAGTAAGTTACAGCAACTGGCGTTACCAATAAAAATAGTAGAAAAAAACTAACTAACTGTTTTTTTGCTTTTAAGAATTTGATTTTAAACATAAAACAAAGTATTCTTACATCCCAGTTCTGATAGCTTCCACAGGATCTAATTTAGAAGCAGCAATAGCGGGAAGAATTCCTGAAATTAATCCAATAGCTGCCGCTAATCCCGTTCCTAAAACGATATTACCAACCCCTAAAATAAATTCAAAGTCTAGTGCTTTAGTTAATATTATTGAGATAATCCAAACTAATAAAAGACCTATTATACCACCAAAAACAGATAAGATAATTGCTTCGAATAAAAATTGAAACATTATAAATCGGTTTTTAGCTCCCAACGACTTTTGAATTCCAATTAAATTAGTGCGCTCTTTTACCGAAACAAACATAATATTAGCAATTCCAAAACCTCCTACCAAAAGTGAAAAACCGCTTATAATCCATCCAACTACGTTCATTTGACCTAAAATCCCATCAATTAAATCCGTAAATCCCGAAAATACATTAATAAAAAAATTGTCCATTTCACCTGCTTTTAAACCTCTTACATTTCGCAATTTCTGCGTTATTTCCCCTTTGTAAGCATCCATATCGACACCTTTTTCTGGTTTAAATATAATTACATTAGTTAGCGAAGTGTTGTTATCTCCAAACAATTGACGAACAAAATTTACTGGAATATAAGCAGATGTATCATTACCATCGCCAAATAATCCTGACCCTTCTTTTTTAAGGACACCTATTACTGTAAATCGTTTACCGTATAAACGAACATTTTTGCCGATAGGCTCAGAATTTTCAAATAATGAATTTGCAATTTCATTTCCCAAGACAATAACAGAGGCTCCGGAATTAGCTTCCGATTCATTATAAAACCTTCCTTTTTCAAATTCTAACCCTTGAATATCAATAAATTCTTGAGAAACGGGTACTATATTTATATCACTTACTGTTTTTGAATCATATTTAATGGACTCTCTTCTGGTAAATATCTGATACGCCATTTGATCAGTATTAGTCATAGCTCCTTTCATGTAAGTGTACTCATCATATTTTACATTTGGGAATTGCTCTCTTTTCCATTGTGGAATGTTCGATGGTCCAAAAGAAAACTTCATTAGGTAAATTGTATTTTTATCAAGCCCACTTAAATCCTTGGTGATCTTTCGATCTAACGAATCAACAGCTGCTAACACTGCAATAATTGAAAAAATACCAATGGTTACTCCTAGTAAAGAAAGCAACGTTCTTAACTTATTATTAGTTAATGCATTCATTGCAAAACCAAAACTCTCTTTTAATAATCGAAGATAAACTAACATATAACCTGTTTTGTGTTAAAGTAAAATTCCATAAATATTTATGAAAAACCTAATTTTAATTGTTCCTATAAAGTACTAATTTGCTAATTTCTGTTCATCATTAGAGCTGATTTAATAATTATAATTATCTCGTTTTCAAATGGCTTTGTTTTGACATTAAAAAACTATTTTTGCATTTTACAAATACAACTACAAAATGAGCACTACTAAAACGATTAAATCAGCACTAATTTCAGTTTTTTCAAAAGAGGGATTAGAACCTATAGTAAGACAACTAAATAGTCAAAATGTTACAATTTATTCTACAGGAGGAACCGAGGATTTTATTAAAAATTTAGGAATTCCCGTAATTCCTGTCGAAGATATAACTTCCTACCCCTCGATTTTGGGCGGAAGAGTTAAGACTTTGCATCCAAAAGTTTTTGGCGGAATTTTAAATCGTCAAGATAATGAAAGTGATATGCAGCAAATGCAGGAATTTGACATTCCACAAATTGACTTAGTTATTGTTGACCTATACCCATTCGAAAAAACAGTAGCTTCGGGAGCAAGTGAAGCAGATATCATTGAAAAAATTGATATTGGTGGAATATCGTTAATTCGTGCTGCTGCAAAAAATTTTAAAGACACTGTGATTGTGTCCTCTATGGATCAATACAGCTTGCTTTTAGATTTAATTACTTCACAAAACGGTGGCACAACATTAGAAAACAGAAAATTATTAGCCACTAAAGCATTTCATGTTTCTTCTCATTATGATGGAGCTATTTTTAATTATTTTAATACTGATGAAACCATTTATAAGGAAAGTATTGCTAATGGTCAAGTTTTAAGATATGGAGAAAACCCACATCAAAAAGGGTTTTTCTTTGGTGATTTTGATGCAATGTTCAAGAAGTTACACGGAAAAGAACTGTCATATAACAATTTACTAGATGTTGACGCAGCGGTAAATTTGATCAACGAATTTAAAAATGATGGGGCAACATTTGCAATTTTAAAACACAATAATGCTTGCGGACTAGCTACAAGAGCAACAATCAGTGAAGCTTATGATGTGGCATTGGCATGCGATCCAACATCAGCATTTGGTGGGGTTTTGATTTCCAATACAAAAATTGATATTGCAACTGCAACAGAAATTAACAAGTTGTTTTGTGAAGTGGTCATTGCACCAAAATATGAACCTGAAGCCTTGAAGATTTTACAAGAAAAGAAAAACAGAATTTTATTAATTCAAAATGACGTCGAATTACCTAACAAACAAGTTAGAAGCTGCTTAAACGGACTTTTAATTCAAGAAAGAAATAACATCACCGACAATAAAAACGATTTAACAACCGTTACAACAACAGCGCCATCACAGCAGGAAATAAAAGATTTAATTTTTGCTTCGAAAATATGTAAAAATACTAAATCCAATACGATTGTTTTTGCAAAAAACGGAACTTTGATTTCGTCTGGAACTGGACAAACATCAAGAGTCGACGCGTTGCTACAAGCCATTGAAAAAGCTAAGAATTTTGGATTTGATTTACATGGAGCATCCATGGCGAGTGACGCATTTTTCCCTTTTCCTGACTGTGTAGAAATAGCTAAAAACGCAGGAATTAGTGCTGTAATTCAGCCCGGAGGTTCCATAAAAGATGAATTGAGTATTAATTATTGCAATGAAAATAAAGTTGCAATGGTATTTACTGGAACTCGTCATTTCAAACATTAATTTGTTTAACTTTGCGACCTATTATTTGTTTAACTTTTAACCCCAAAAAAACTTATGGGATTTTTTGATTTCATGACCGAGGATATTGCGATAGATCTTGGTACCGCTAATACTTTAATCATACACAATGACAAAGTTGTAATTGATAGTCCATCTATTGTTGCACGTGATAGAATTTCGGGTAAAATCATCGCTGTTGGAAAAGAAGCTAACATGATGCAAGGTAAAACACATGAAAACATAAAGACAATAAGACCATTGAAAGATGGTGTAATTGCAGACTTTGATGCGTCAGAGAAAATGATTAGTATGTTTATCAAAAGCATTCCTGCGCTGAAAAAAAGAATGTTCACTCCTGCTTTACGAATGGTAGTTTGCATTCCATCTGGTATAACTGAAGTCGAAATGAGAGCGGTAAAAGAATCTTGTGAGAGAGTTAACGGTAAAGAGGTATATTTAATCCATGAACCTATGGCTGCGGCAATTGGTATTGGAATTGACATCATGCAACCCAAAGGAAACATGATTGTTGATATAGGTGGAGGAACAACTGAAATTGCAGTAATTGCTCTTGGTGGAATTGTTTGTGACAAATCAGTTAAAATCGCTGGTGATGTATTTACAAATGATATTGTTTATTACATGCGTACACAACACAATCTATTTGTTGGAGAAAGTACGGCTGAGAAAATCAAAATACAAATTGGTGCTTCTATAGAGGATTTAGAAACGCCGCCAGAAGATATGTCTGTTCAGGGTAGAGATTTACTTACTGGAAAACCAAAACAGGTAGAGGTTTCTTATCGAGAAATCGCAAAAGCGCTAGATAAATCCATTCAACGAATTGAAGATGCCGTTATGGAAACGCTTTCTCAAACCCCTCCTGAATTAGCTGCTGACATCTACAACACTGGTATTTATCTTGCTGGTGGAGGATCAATGCTAAGAGGACTTGACAAAAGAATTTCTCAAAAAACAGACTTGCCAGTTTATATTGCGGAAGATCCATTAAGAGCTGTTGTAAGAGGAACTGGAATGGCGTTAAAAAATTTAAACAAATTTAAAAGTATTCTTATAAAATAAATAAAAAAACGAATTCTGAGTTTTGATCGTGAGGTTGAAACTTCGAATTCTTTTTTTAATTTACTTAAATATTCAATTTTAGAAAATGCAGCAAATATTTAATTTTATTTTTAAAAACAGTTATCGGATACTGTTTTTGCTGCTAATAGGCATATCGTTATCCCTTACCATTCAATCCCACTCATTTCACAGAAGTAAGGTTATTAGTTCTGCCAACTATTTGAGTGGCGGTGTTTATGAAAAAGTGAATACCGTTAATGAATATTTAAATTTAAAAACTGAAAATGATGCTCTTGCACTCGAAAATGCAAAACTTCGCAGCATGATCTTTAATACAAAGGACACCGCTACCGCAAAAATACTAGATAGTATCAAAGGAGTAAAATTGCAGGATCTTATAGTGTCGAAGGTAATTCACAACTCCTATAACGTTTATGAAAATTATCTCACATTAAACTCCGGCGAACTTGACGGCGTCAAAACTGATATGGGAGTCATTAATAGTTTAGGTATTGTTGGTATTATAGAAAACACATCGCCAAAATATTCTACTGTGATTAGTGTTTTAAATAAAAGAACTCAAATTAACGCTAAGATCAAAAAATCTGACCATTTTGGCTCTTTAAATTGGGATGGAAAAAGTACAGGTTATGTGCAACTTACAGACCTTCCCAGATTAGCGCTAATTAAAATTGGAGACACAATAGTAACAGGAGGGCAATCAGTGATTTTTCCTGAAAATATTAATATAGGAACCATAGCTAAAATTTATAGAGATGAGCAAACTAATTTTTTTACTTTGAATGTAAAATTATTTAATGATATGACTAATTTAGGTCATGTTTATATTATTAAAAGTAAGGATCGCGACGAAATCATTAACTTAGAAAAAAAAGTGAAAGATGAATAGCGCATTATTAGTCAACATTTTCCGATTTGTTTTACTATTGGCTATTCAAATTATAATTTTTAATAATATGAATTTTTTGGGCTACATAAGTCCATTTCCATATATTTTATTTATCATTCTTTATCCTGTAAATGGGAACAAGTCGGGTTTAATTGCCTCTAGCTTTTTGCTAGGTATAATATTAGATCTATTCAGTAATTCGGGAGGAACGCATGCAACAGCTTGTTTAGTATTAGCATATTTAAGACCATTATTATTTAAATTTGCATTTGGATTGAGCTATGAATACCAAACGATTAAGCTAAATGATGTAATAACACCACAGCGATTTTCGTTTATATTTCTATCTGTGATTATTCATCATTTTACGCTATTTCTTTTAGAAGCATTCCAGTTGAGTTATATATTAGACACTTTAGTAACTACTTTATTGAGCACTACTTTTACAGTTATCCTTTGCATTATTATAATATATCTTATTAAGCCAAACAGACGATGAGAAAAGCATTATTGCCTTCTTTAATTATTCTTGCTACTATTTTACTTGTGATTCGAATTTTTTATTTGCAAGTTGTCGACGAAACTTTAAAATTAAAGTCGGAAAACAATGCAATAAAAAAGAAGTTCGAGTATCCTGAGCGAGGTTATATGTATGATCGTAATGGAAAATTATTAGTTGCCAATCAGGCATCTTATGATATAATGGTAATTCCTAGAGAATTAAAAAAAACAGATACTTTAGAATTTTGCCAGCTTTTAAATATTACTAAGGAAGATTTTATAAAAAAAATTGAAAAGGCAAAAGTTTACAGTCCCAGATTACCCTCTGTTTTTATGTCGCAATTAAACAAAAGTGAATTTGCAGCTTTTCAAGAAAAAATAAGAAAATACGAAGGTTTTTATTTTCAAAAAAGATCCTTACGGGATTATGAAGTTGCTTTTGGTGCTAATATTTTTGGTTTCATCACCCAAGTAAATGAAAAACTAGTTGCAAAAAATCCATATTACAATAGCGGGGATTTAATTGGCCGACAAGGAGTTGAAGAAAGTTACGAAGATCTTTTAAAAGGAATAAAAGGTATCAAATACATTCAAAAAGACAAATACAATAGAGAAATTGGTTCGTACAAAGATGGCAAGTATGACACCATTGCGGTTCAGGGCGAGGATATTAATCTAACAATTGATGCTGAATTACAGAAATATGGCGAGGAATTAATGATTAACAAGAGAGGTGGTATTGTCGCTATAGAACCTAGCACAGGTGAAATTTTGGCACTTGTAACTGCTCCTTCTTACGATCCTGGCATATTAGTAGGTCGACAACGATCTAAAAATTACACCGCACTGTATCACGATTCTATTGCAAAACCACTTTACGATAGAGGGTTATTAGCAGAATATCCACCCGGTTCTCCTTTCAAAATTTTGACAGGATTAGTAGCTTTACAGGAAGGTGTAATTGATGAAAATTCAACAGTTTTTTGTAACCATGGTTTTAGCTATGCTCGAGGTCGCTTTATGCGCTGTCACTGCCGAGGCGGAGCACTACAACTTCATAGAGGAATTTATGAATCTTGTAATTCCTATTTTGCAACTGCCTACATGAAAACAATTAATAAATACGCTAAACCAGCACAAGCCGTTGATGTTTGGGCTAATCATATGACAAGCTTTGGCCTTGGACAGTTTATGGGTTATGATTTACCTACGGGAAAAAAAGGTAAAATTCCTACCTCAAAAACATACAAGCGTATTTATCCTAACGGAGGATGGAGAAGCACAACAATCGTATCAAATGCCATCGGTCAGGGAGAAGTTTTAATGACTCCAATACAGCTTGCCAATATGATGGCTATTGTAGCAAATGAAGGTTTTTACTTTACGCCTCATATTATCAAAAAAATTGAAGGCCACCAAATTGATAAAAAATTTACAACAAAACACACAACCACGATAGACAAAAAATATTATAAACCAATGATAAGTGGATTGTTTGATGTTTACAATATGGGTACGGCAAGCGCTCTTAAAGTAGAAGGTATTGATATTTGTGGTAAAACAGGAACTGCCGAAAATTTTGCCAAAATAGGAGGCAAAAGAGTGCAGTTGAAAGATCATTCTATTTTTGTGGCTTTCGCGCCAAAAGATAATCCAAAAATTGCAATCGCTGTGATGGTAGAAAATGGAGGTTTCGGCTCAACAATTGCTGGACCAATTGCAAGTTTGATGATTGAAAAATACCTTCGACAAAAAATTACAAGACTTGATTTAGAAAAAAGAATTTTAACTACAAGTTTACAAGCTCAGTATGCAAAATTAGGCGGTCTTTCTGAGGCAGTAAAATTACAACTGAGAATTAGTGATTCTATATTAAAAAAGAAAACACAAATCCCTATCAACAAAGCGAAAATTGATTCAACACCGATAGTAAAAAAAGTTATTTAATTCTAATGAAAAACCAAAGTGTAGCAAATAATATTGACTGGATAAGTATATTAATTTATACGGCATTAGTTATTTTAGGTTGGTTAAATATCTACTCTTCTTCTTTGTCCTCCATGGAGGACACTTACCAGAAGCAATTAATATTTATCGTACTTGCAATCCCTCTAATAATTGTTATATTAGCTGTTGATGGAAAATTTTATGAAAAATATGCAAGTATAATTTTTATAATTTCCATTTTGTCCTTAATTGGACTGTTTTTCTTTGGTAAAACAATCGCGGGGCAACGTTGCTGGTACGCTATCGGAAGCTTCACATTACAGCCATCTGAATTTGCAAAAACTGCAACTTCTTTAGCTATAGCTAAGTATCTTAGTGATACCCAAATTAACTTAAAAGATGTTGTAAGGCAATGGCAGGCTTTAGCAATTATTTCTTTACCAGTATTACTGATATTGCCGCAACCGGATCCAGGCAGTGCATTAATTTATAGCATATTTATAATAGTTTTATACCGGGAAGGACTTCCTGCTTGGTATGTCTGGACTGGGTTTGTAACAATACTTTTATTTGTATTAACACTTATTTTCGAACCTCAATATGTAATTCTTATTGGATTACTAATCCTTATTTTTGTTCATTTTAAATCGAGATTAGCGGACAGGAATATTATTCTAAGTACTATTCTTTTTGCATTAATATCCGGTTTTGTATTATCTGTCGATTACCTTTTTGACAATGTGCTTAAACAACATCACAGAGATCGTTTCAATATACTTTTAGGAAAAACGGTCGATATGAAAGGCATTGGATACAATACAAATCAATCCGAAATTGCAATAGGATCAGGTGGTTGGGTAGGAAAAGGATTTCTTGAAGGGACGCAAACTAAAGGTGGATTTGTTCCAGAACAACACACCGATTATATTTTTACAACTGTAGGAGAAGAATGGGGCTTTGCAGGTTCAGTAGCGGTAATCGCACTTTTTGCAGGTTTATTTCTTAGAATAATTTATTTAGCTGAGAGGCAAAAAACTAAATTTAGTCGGGTTTATGGCTATTGTGTTGCTGGAATATTATTTACACACTTTTTCGTAAATATCGCAATGGTGGTGGGAATTTTTCCAACAATTGGAGTTCCACTTCCTTTTTTTTCATACGGTGGTTCTGGACTTTGGGGATTTACAATCTTGCTATTTATCTTTATCAAAATGGATGCTAATAAAGTAAATGAATGGTAGTTATAAAAACTCCATCATAAATATTTAATTTGAACCTTTTATATTTATAATCGGTACGAATTTCTAAACTGCTTTCTATTTGTCCGTCAAATTAAAAAAAGTATAATTCAATCACGGTTTCGTTTGGATGAACATCAGTTACTAATTCGTTGGTTATAATCTTTGCCTCGTTTATGAAAAAACAAATTTGTGATTTACTCTTTCTGACACGAGAATAACAAATTCTCAAATAATCCTTTCAGCTACATATAATTTTTTGCTAGAAGAAAGTATTTAGTTATTTATATTTCATTACCAAATTTACTATCTAGCCCATTTAATCTTTGAAAATACTGTTTTGTTTTCTGTCAAATCGAGCGCAGTCGAGATTCCATGTTGCTTATAAAAGAAGTTCCGCCCTCCGGCTACTCTCAGAATGACACTTTCCATTTGAAAGATTTCAATGCTTTGATCTTAGCGGACTAATTTTTCTAATCCTACCCACTAGCTAAAACAGTTTTTTCATTCTGTTATTATCATCAAAAGTTCTACGAATAGAAGATACTCATAAGAAACAACCAGCGATATAGATAGCTACCTTAAGTTTCAGATCATAAAAAAAAATTGAAAAGTTTACTTATCTTAAATCAATAAATGATTCAATATATTTATCAAATTAATTTCCGTGTAAAAAAAATGCTCCAAAATTATTTTTTGGAGCATTTTTAAATAGATATTTTATTGTATCACTAGGTCTTAGCAAGTTTATCTTTTTTTATTTTCACAGGAATAGTTTTTGATGACATCGACTTCGACTGTAAATCATCCAAGACATTTAAGGCCTCTTCCACGTAAATATCTTTAGCTAAAGCTTCATGCCATCTTTCTCTTTTTTCTTTTAGGGAAACATCATCATTAATGGCTTTCATTTCGTTAGGCAAAGAGTTAAAAATCAATGTATTCTTATAATCAATAATGGGCTTATACTTTTTTGCTTTTTCTTCGATCTCAGCTTGAGCCTTAGTAAATTTTTCAATATTTAAACTATAAACGTTCTCTTTACTTCTACTATCAATCCATTTTGCATTTTCTTCAATAAGTTTAAAGTGAGGATTAATACTAATTCTATTTTTACTATTGATAATGGCCTGATTAAAATTCTCGTTTTGATTCCAAACCGTGTAGTCCGCTTGATCAATTTTGTCCCAAGGCATCGCATTTTCTATATCACGTTCGCCCATTTTTAAATAGGCGTATCTATCTGGCATAACAACATCGCTACGAACGCCTTCTAACTGAGTTGAACCACCATTAATTCTATAAAATTTTTGCGTCGTTGTTTTAATTGCACCTAGATCTCCTACTGTGCTGCTGCGAACAAACTCGTTTAAATCAATTACATTTTGAACAGTTCCCTTACCATAGGTTTGTCTACTACCTACGATAATTCCTCTTTTATAATCTTGAATCGCTGCTGCCAAAATTTCAGATGCACTTGCGGAGAAACTATTTACCATAATAACTAATGGTCCATCCCATTCAATTTTTCTATCTCTGTCGTATAAAACTTCTTTACTTCTTCCAGCCGATTTTATTTGAACAATTGGTCCTTCTTCAATAAATAAACCAGCAATATCAACCACCGTAGATAAAGAACCACCGCCGTCATCACGCACATCAAGTACAATTCCATCAACTCCTGCTTCTTTTAAGCGATCGACCTCTATTGCAATATCTTTACCAGCATCTCTGCCGTTTTTATTTTCAAAATCAATATAGAATTTTGGTAAATAAATAACGCCGTACTTCAACCCATTTTTATTGACAATACTTGATTTAGCATAAGTCTCCTCTATTTCAACTATATCTCTTATAATAGGTATCACTTTAATAGTGCCATCAACTTTTTTAACTGTTAAACGAACTTCTGAACCTTTAGGTCCTTTAATTTTTTTTACGACATCGTCTAATCGCATTCCAACAACTTCAACAGCTTCATTTTTTCCCTGAGCTACCTTCATGATTAAATCGCCAGCCTCCAGCAATTTTCCTCTCCAAGCGGGACCACCAGAAATAAGTTCGGTTATTTCAGTGTAATCGTTTTTCTTTTGAAGACGAGCACCAATTCCCTCCAGTTTTCCGCTGATGCTTACATCAAAGCGCTCCTTCTCTTCTGGTGCAAAATAATTTGTATGGGGGTCAAAACGTGCAGTTATAGAATTCACGTACACTGAAAACCAATCGTTTCTTTCTAAATCTTTTATAAAACCAAAATATTCATCAAGCGATTTAGACGAACTTTCTCTGGTTTCTTTTTCTAAATTATCAAAAGACTTCATTATATACTTTGGATCGTTTTTCTTTTTATCCTGTTCTAATTTCTGCTTGTCAGTAAGAGACGAAAGTGTGGATAACTTTATTTGTTTACGCCACTTTTCTTTTAATTCAACCAAATTTTTAGAATAAGGTGCTTTTTCATAATCAATATTAAAGTCTTCTTCAATCTTGTAATTAAAAGGCTTAGCTAAAATATTCTTGTAAATAGAAGCACTAGCCTCCATTCTTTTAATCAAGCGGCTGTAAGTTAAATTAAAAAAGGATAAATCCTTATTAAGTAATTGATCATCTAGCTGCAATTCGAATTTCGAAAATTCATTAATATCTGATTGCAAAAAGAAACGTTTCGATGGATCGAGCGCTTCAATATAATCTTTATAAATCCCTCTCGAAAAAGTATCGTCAATTGATGCTGGACTATAATGGCCTTTTTCAATAACGAAAGTTAAAAGTTCTAAAAGCAGTTTGTCTTTCTCAGGATCATTTACCTTTGAGGCATTCATTTTAAAGGCAAAAAGTGCCACCGAAATAAAGGCGATTACAACGATGATTTTATAATTTCTTTTCATAAAGTTAAGAATAGTATTCATGAATTTTTATACTAAGATTCGGTAAAAAACAATGCCAAAAATACATGACTTGCTCCAAATAGTTGCTAAAGATATAAAAAATGTTTTGCGATAATAAGTAAAACTCGCTAAGATAACATATTTTTATCTTTTGTTCAAAATATAGCGGTTTGAGTAACTACATTTGTCAAAAAAATTACAAGAAAATATCTTTTTTAATACTGTACCAATGAAAACAAATAAACCTCTAATTCTTATTACAAATGACGACGGTATTTCGGCTCCAGGACTAAGAGCCCTAATTTCAGTTATGGCTGAATTAGGAGAAATTGTAGTTGTCGCACCAGATGCACCTCAAAGTGCTATGGGTCATGCAATTACTACAAATAGCACCTTGTATTTAAATAAAATATCATTAGAAGGAGATTCTTTTACTGAATATAGCTGTTCTGGTACTCCTGTTGATTGTGTAAAATTAGCGGTCAATGAAATCTTGAAACGAAAACCTGATTTATGCGTTTCTGGTGTTAATCATGGTTCTAATTCTTCTATAAATGTAATCTACTCTGGAACAATGAGCGCTGCTGTCGAAGCAGGAATTGAAGGAATCCCTGCTATTGGTTTTTCCCTATTGGATTATGACTGGAATGCTAATTTTGAACCGATAAAAACTTTTATAAAAAAAATAGTGCTCGAAGTTTTAGAAAACGGATTACCGCAAGGAGTTGTCCTCAATGTTAATTTTCCAAAATTGGAAGAAAAAGACATAAAAGGAATTAGAATTTGTCGTCAAGCGAAGGCGTTTTGGGCTGAAAAATTCGATAAAAGAAAAACTCCACAAGGACGAGATTATTACTGGCTAGCAGGCGAATTTATCAATCAAGACAAGGGCGAAGACACTGATGAGTGGGCATTAGAAAATAATTACATCTCAGTCGTTCCTGTACAATTTGATTTAACTGCACATCACGCAATACAAAATCTTAATACTAGAAATTGGAATGAATAAAATAGATTTATTATACGGATTTATATTTGGAATTGTTGCTGCACTTCTGGGAACATACTTATTCATTACCTTTTATACTGATTTTACTTTTGCTTCTGGATTACAAATCCTGAAATCACAAGGCAATCTTGGTAAAGTTATCACCTTAGGAGCAATTCCCTCGCTAGCTGTTTTTGGACTTTTATTATCTTTAAATAAAGAAATGATGGCTCGTGGAGTTGTGTTAGCAGTAATTGCTTTGGCGATACTTACAATATTTATCTAATTAGGATTCGTTTATCTTTGCTATTTACAAGAACATTCCATTTTCAAATCAAACCACTACTACTTAATCGGATAAAAAATGAAATATTATATAATTGCAGGAGAAGCTTCGGGTGATTTACATGGTTCTAATTTGATGAAAGAACTTTATAAAAAAGATCCAAAAGCTGAAATCCGTTTTTGGGGTGGCGACTTAATGAAAAACGTAGGCGGAACATTGGTAAAACATTATCGCGAACTCGCCTTTATGGGATTCATCGAGGTTATCTTTAATTTAAAAACTATTCTAGAAAATATCAAAATATGCAAAAAAGACATTCTCGCATTTCAGCCTGATGTCCTAATTTTTATTGACTATCCAGGTTTTAATCTTCGAATTGCTAAATGGGCAAAAGCATTAGGAATGAAAACGCATTACTATATATCTCCTCAAATATGGGCTTGGAAAGAAAGCAGAATTACTGACATTAAACGAGATGTTGACAAAATGTTTGTCATTCTGCCTTTTGAAAAAAAGTTTTATCAAGACAAACATCAATTTGCAGTCAAATTTGTGGGACATCCATTAATTGACGCGATTCACGATCAAACCTTTACCGATCCAATCCTTTTCCGGAAAGAAAATCAATTAGACGAAAAACCTATTATTGCTATTTTGCCAGGAAGCAGAAAACAAGAAATTACGAAAATGCTATCAGTAATGTTAAGTGTAGTTAATGATTTTCCGACTTACCAATTTGTAATTGCTGGCGCACCTAGTCAAGATTTTTCATTGTATCAGAATTTTATTTCCCAAAGCAATATAAAATTCATTTCAAATAAAACCTATGATTTATTACAAAATGCCACCGCAGCATTAGTAACTTCAGGAACGGCAACACTAGAAACTGCACTTTTTAAAGTACCTGAAGTGGTTTGTTATAAAGGCAGCTGGGCTTCGTACCAAATTGCAAAACGAATCATTACACTTAAATACATTTCATTAGTAAACTTAATAATGGACGAAGAAGTTGTAACCGAATTAATTCAGGATGATTGCAATACAAAAAGAATTCGAGAAGAGCTTAACAAAATTTTAACTCCCAAAATTCGCGTCAGTCTTCTTAAAAAATACAACTTATTAGAAGAAAAATTGGGTGGCATTGGAGCAAGCGAAAAAACAGCTGCACTAATTTTAAAAGATCTACAATAATTAACCGTTGATTATAAAAACTAAATAAAGAAACTCTCTTGAAAAATCTCGTTGTACTTCTATTTTTGACTCTCTTATTTACGGCTTGTAAGTCAACATCGCCTGTTGTCAGTTCAAAAAAAGAAAAAGTCTCTCATTCAGAAAACAGGAAAACGGAACGAATAGCAGAACAATTAATCGATGTTGCTACTAAAAACGTCGGAATAAAGTACAAGTACGGTGGAACTACAAAAACTGGATTTGACTGTTCTGGCTTGATGTACGCCGTTTTTAATTCAGAAAACATTACTATTCCACGCAGTTCTTTAGAGCAGTCAAAGCTTGGGACGGTAATAAATCAGAAGAAAGAAAAAGTGCGAAAAGGAGATTTAATTTTTTTTAAAACGGATAATAGCAAAAAAATAAATCACGTTGGGATTATCATTGAGGTAAATGATGACGACATAATATTTATTCACTCCTCAACTTCAAAAGGCGTTATAATTTCCTCAACCAAACAGTCGTATTATAAAAATACGTTTGCACAAATCAACCGAATTTTATAATTTTTTTTCTTTTTGAAAAACCGTTAAACAATCTCGAGTAAAAATTTACTTAAAATAAATCGTTTCTTATTGAAAATACGTACTTTAGAGTCATGAAAGTACTACAATTCCCTCTTGCGAGGATCACAATTGGATTTGTTTTTGGATTGCTTTTTGCAAAATTTATGATTTCTCCCATTGAGGTGGTTTTCATAATTATTGGTTTTTCTTTCCTGTCTTTCTTTGCACTTTATTTTTATACTAAAAGTAAATCCTCAGTTTACTTTGGCATCGTAACTTATTTTCTGGCCTTTCTTATTGGAATCTCAAATGCAATTATACATACTGATTATTTCCAAAAGAACAATTACATCCATAATAAAAATATATTTGAAGAACCGCATAATATCTCCGTCACAATCAAAGAAAAACTCAAAAAATCGGCTTTTAGTGACCGCTACATTGTTATTTTAAATCACATTGACAAAAAGAAACAAACGGGAAAATTGATACTTAATATTTCTAAAGACAACATTGACCGCAATTTAATCATTGGAACTAATCTATTAATCAGAGGGATTTTAACAAAAAATAAACCGGCTAATAATCCAAACCAATTCAACTACAGTAAATACCTTGAAAATAAACAAATCTATGCGCAACTTTATGCTGAACCTAATCAAATAAAAATAGGAAGCGAAATTAAAAAAGACATCTGGTATTACTCCTCACTGTTGAGAAGTCGTATTATTAAGAATTTAGAAAAGAATCATTTTAATAAAACGGAAATGCATGTCGCTGTTGCGCTAATAATGGGACAGCAACAAGAAATTTCACCAGATATTATTCGGGATTATCAATATGCAGGAGCAGTTCATATATTATCAGTTTCAGGTTTGCACATCGGATTTATTTTAATTTTTTTAACCTTTCTACTAAAACCTATACCAAATACAAGACGCGGTTCGTTCATTAAGTTAATCGTAATAATTTCTTCGTTGTCTCTGTTTGGCATCATTGCAGGCTTAGCACCATCAGTCGTTCGATCTGTTACTATGTTTTCATTTGTCGCAATAGGAATTCATCTCCGCAGAAGCGTTAACATCTATCATACCTTATTAGTTTCCGTCTTACTTATTTTGCTTGTAGAACCTTCTTTTTTATTTGATGTTGGTTTTCAACTAAGTTATATAGCGTTGTTTTTTATAATGTGGTTACAGCCGCTTCTAGCTTCAATTTGGTCTCCTAAAACCAAATTTTCAAAATACACTTGGGATATTCTTACCGTTTCGTTTGCAGCGCAAATAGGAACCTTGCCATTGAGTATTTATTATTTTCATCAATTTCCTGGTCTGTTCTTTATTTCGAATCTCATTATTATCCCTATGTTGAGTATTATAATGGTTTTGGGAGTTCTAGTAATGGTTTTAGCGGCATTCAACATAATTCCCGTTTTTATTTCACAATTACTTGAATGGAGCATTTATTATTTGAACAAAATAGTAAACATTATAGCTTCATTTGAACAATTTATTATTACAGATATTCCGCTTCATTCATACTTATTTGTGTGTAGTTATTTATTGCTATTGACAGTCATTATTTGGTTCAAAAAACCAAGTTTTAATAAATTAGTTTATGTTATGTTTTCAATAATTATTTTACAAATTTCGTACTTTACAATAAGATGGAATGTTCACAAAGAAAAAGAACTTGTTATTTTCAATAGCAATAAAAACACGTTAATAGCGGAGAGGAATGGAGATAATATAATCATAATTGCTAATGACAATCTTCTAAAATCGGTTGATAGAAACACCATTTTAAATTCATATAGTTTAGGGAATCACAGCAAAATTGTGGAAAAAACAAAATTGCAGAACTTCATCTTTTTTAGTGGAAAAAAAATATATGTACTGGATAGTACGGTGATTTATCCAGAGGATATTGCTGCTGACATACTCCTTTTGACACAATCAACTCAGGTAAACTTAGATCGGGTATTACAAGTTATGCAGCCTAAAATGGTTATCGCTGACGGGTCAAATTATAAAAATTTTCGAATAAAATGGAAAAAAAGCTGTGCAAAAAACAATATCCCTTTTCATGCCACTGCCGAAAAGGGATATTATATTTTGAAATAGAACTTTTTTATTCTTGTTGTCTGTTTAAAATTTCTGTTGCGTCTGTAATCCAAGACTTAACACCTCCAGGTTTATATCCTGTTTTACCTATAAGCTGATATGTAATTTTTTCTTTTCTAATGCCTGCTTTCGAAAAACATATTTCTGGTAATTCTTGCACTCCAAACGCTTTCTTTAAAGATAAATTCCGCGTTAAATATTCATTTGAAGAGTCGTCAGTTAAGTCTAATTTTACTAAAATAACATTATCTCTTGACCATAAAGCGAAATCCAGTGTATTAAGAATTTGTGCATTTAAAGCACCTTTGCTAGTATTACTATCTGTAAACAAAATTAACATTGGTTTTTTATCTTTATTACTTGCAGTGATAGCGGTTGAAATATCGTTATTCCAATTAACGACTTGAGAATGCATGCTCATTATAAATAACAATGATAGCGATAAAAGTAATTTTTTGATCATAAGATTTGGTAATTAAAAGATTTGCATCAAAATAACAAATTAAATAAATAATACCCAAGAAAAAAACAATATAACTTAACAAAAATCACAAATAAAGGGAAATTAGGGATTTATTTCTTTTTTAACATGTCATTTGTTACAGCTAACCATGCTGCCGGGCCACCAGCTACATAGCCAATGCTTCCAAGACCTTCAAAATTAACTTTGCCGTCTTTTTTGGTAGCCTTTGCAATAACTACAGTTGGGAATCCTTGAATTCCAAAAGCTTGTTGTAATTCGCTGTTTTGTTTCTTAATTTCTGCTGTCTGCTCACTTCTTCTTGGGAAATCCAGTTCAACTAAAACTACATTTTCCTTAGCCCATTTAGCAAACTCCGGTGTTTTGAGTACCTCTTTTTGTAAACGAATGCACCAGCCACACCAATCGCTACCCGTAAAAAACAATAATAATGGTTTTTTAGTTTTTTTAGAAACTTCCATTGCCTTGTTGACATTTGTTTCCCACACTAACTCTTGTGCTTCGACGGCAAATGAGCCCGCCAATAATAGAAATACAATTATGATTTTTTTCATTTTGTGATTTTATTTTTTTGATTTTCAAATATAGTGCCGTAAAATATTTTTTACTTCACTTCTTGCATTAATTTTTTTATGAAAGGCGAAATAGCGATCAAAATAATACCAGCCACTAAAGCGTACACTCCAAGCTGATAATATCCATCAGCATAAACGTTTAATTTCTGTAAGTTGGTGGAGTTTTCGGATGCCTCCGCAATGTTTGCACCAAGTAGACCTGCAAAATACTGACCGTATGCGCTTGCTAAAAACCACATTCCCATTATAACCGCTTGCGTTTTTTGAGGAGAAAGTTTGGTCATTGCACTCATTCCAATAGGCGACAAACATAGCTCTCCAAAAGTAATAATAAACCACCCAAAGGTAAAAACTCCTAAAGACGTTCTTCCAGTTGTTGGATCCGCAAAGAATTTTGTATAATAAAAAATGTAAAATCCACCTGCAAGAAATATAAATGCTAATCCAAATTTAATGACGGTATTTGGCTCTATTTTTCTTTTTGCCATCCATAACCAAACTAAACCAACCAGCGCTGCAAAACCAATAACAAAGAAAGAGTTAGCAGAATTATTTACCCCATTAGGACTTAACTGAATTCCTGCTATTTCATTGTTCAAATTATTTGCTGCAAACAAACTTAATGAACCACCACTTTGCTCAAAAAAAGCCCAAAAGAAAATAGAGAATATTATAAAAATCAACGCTGCCAATAATTTTTTATTTTCGGCCATTGTAAAATTCTTCATTTCAGAGAATAAATATAATATTGATGCTGGCCCAATAAAAATCATAAAATAATCCGTGTAAACAGTATTAGCAACCATAATAATAATAATTGGTACAATTGCCAATGAACCAATGTATGTTCCGATTTCAAGTGATTTTTTCTTAGATTTTTCAATCGAAAGTAATGGAGAAATACCTATTGTCCCTAGACTTTTTTGAGTTTGTGTAAAAGTTAACAAACTAATTATCATCACAACAGCTGCTAGTCCAAATCCAACATTCCAGCGAAGATTTATAGGAACTAAGGACTGCCACATCGAACCTTCCGCTACTGCAATACATAAATAACCGCCAATTAAAGCACCCAAATTTACCCCCATATAAAAAAATGAAAATCCTGCGTCTCTTCTTGGATCATTAATTTTATACAATTGTCCTACCATCGAAGAAATGTTTGGTTTGAAAAAACCTGTTCCTACAATTGTGAAACCCAATCCAATAAAAAAGAAATTTACAGGATCAATTGCCAGAATTACACTTCCAACAATCATAAGAATTCCACCCCAAAAAAGCGACTTTCGTAATCCTAAAATTTTATCAGCAAATAATCCGCCTATAAATGTAAAAGCATAAACCCACGCCTGTGTTGCGCCATATTGCAGATTTGCAGTTTTCTCATCCATAGCTAAATGACCTACCATAAAAACTACTAACATTCCTCGCATTCCGTAGAAACAAAAACGTTCCCACATTTCGCTAAAAAATAAATACCATAATTGTTTGGGGTACTTCCCTTCAAAATTTTGTATTTGTTCTAATGATTGATTGATTTCCATAATTAATTAATTCCGTGGTCTTTCATTACCTTATTTAAGTTTTTTACAAGAGCAAACATAAGCACCGTTGCAAACATCAGCAAACCAAAATTAATCCAGAAAAAATTAGCTTTATCATCATACTGATCCCACATACTGGCTAAAACACCAGATAATTTATTACCAATGGACGTTGACAGAAACCAACCGCCCATCATTAAAGCCGTAATATTTTGTGGCGATAATTTGGATACAATTGACAAACCCATCGGACTTAGAAATAATTCTCCAATAGTTATGATTCCGTAATTTGCAACTAGCCACCAAACAGATACTTTTTCAGCTCCGTTACCACCAATATGAACCGCAGCAACCATCACCAATACTGATAATGCCGAAATTAGTAAACCAAAAGCAATCTTTGTGGGCGTAGATGGTTCTTTTTTTCTACTTCTTAAAAAAGTAAAAAAAGCAACTATTAACGGAGTTAAAATGATGACCCAGCCGGGATTGATTGATTGACTTAAATTAGTTGCCCAGATAGAAACTTTAGAACCCTCAACAGGTTTTTTTTCTTCGGAAACATTTCTAAAATAGATAGGATAATCGACTGTTTTTACAATTTCTCCATTTTCTTTCTGAAGCCTAAAACTGGGGTCATACAACTCAGTAGCATCCTTTTTATATTCAACCTCTTTAGCTAATTTTAAACCATTGAAAACCGCTTTTGTAGTTCCAGTTATTTCTCTGTTTGTATAACGGTCAGCCCAAGTTGTAAGTGCAGATCCATTTAATTTAAAAACAGCCCAAAATAAAATAACGACAGCAAAAATAGACAGCAAAGCACCTATTTGTCGTTTCTCCTCTACCTTAGCCTTAAAATATAAACTCCCATAAAAATAAACTACAGGAATACAAGCAAAAATAAAGGCATCAGTACTATCCGAACCAAAAATAGCGCTGTTTAAATTACTATCGCTTTGTACTCCTTTTATTAACCATCCTATAACCCCAAATACAACGGACGGAAGCAAAACAAATAACACAATTTTTGAGAATGGCATATCGCCTTGTTGAATTCCTTTTTTCTCCGTCTTATCACCGTAATGTTTGGTTCCTGATAGAAATACTATAACACCAATAAACATTCCCAAGCCAGCAGCCATAAATGCATATTGCCAACCTAACAGTATTTGCAACGCAGCACCAAAGAAATTACAAATAAAAGCACCAACATTTATTCCCATATAAAAAATGTTGTACCCTTCATCTTTTTTATCAATGTATTTTTCTTCGTTGTAGAAATTTCCTAAAAGTGTTGAGATATTAGGCTTAAAAAATCCATTACCCACAATAACTAACGTCATTGCAACATATAACATGGTCAAGCTATGAATACCCATCATAAAGTACCCTGCCCCCATCATTATCCCACCGATGACTATAGATTTTTTATATCCCAAATATCTATCAGCAACTAACCCGCCAATAAATGGAGTTAAAAATACTAATGCAATAAAAGTTCCATATAAATCAGAAGCTTCTTTTTCAGTCATTGCAAATCCTGATTCTACATCTTTAAGATAAAGAGTAAATATTCCAATCATTAAATAGTAACCAAAACGTTCCCACATTTCAGATAAAAATAAAAAAGGTAGCGCTCTAGGATGATTTTTCCACATGGTAAAAAAGGAATTAAAATTAAAAATTACCTACCCGAATTAATCCGATAGGTAATTGTACTGAAATATTTATTTTTAACGTACTCCGTGCATCATTTTCTTTAAAACTGGAGTTAAGGCAAATAAAACTATGGCTGCAATACCTGTTAAAATTACGAAAACCATAAAAAATTCAAATAGATTATGAATTTCAAAACCAGCGAAAATAGGGTTAGTTGCGCTAATTTGGTTCGTTTCTAAAACTTGTAGCTGCTCTGATGTAGCTATTACCGTTTTATCTAAAATAGGTTGCAGGTCTATTCCTAATTCTTTTGCTTTGACAAATTTCTCACCTGTTGCAGGCATAATAGATCCTAAAGTACCAGATAAAGCATAACCAGCAGCATTAGAAAGAAAAAATACCCCAAATAGTAAAGAGGAAAAACGTTTTGGAGACAATTTACCTACTAAGGATAATCCGATAGGCGATAAACACAACTCAGCAAAAGTTTGAATCAAATACAAAAGAATTAACCATTTAATAGCAAGAAGTCCAGTATTACCTAGATCTTTTACGTTGTATGCAATTATAAAATAACTTACTGCAATAAGTGCCAATCCGATGGCTTGTTTAACAGGCGAAATAGGTTCTTTTCCATTTTCTCTTAATTTGTCCCAAAGGATACTAAAAGGTAATGCGAAAGCAAAAACAAAAATTCCATTAAAAACTTGTACCATTGAAGCGGGCATTTGCCATCCAAACATAAAAGTTCTATCAGTTTGATTTGCCGCAATAAATGTTAAAGAAGATCCTGCTTGTTCGAAAGCAGCCCAAAAAAATATGATGAAGAACGCAACAATATAAATGACAAAAATTCTGTCTCTCTCTATCTTTGTTAACGAACTATCTGAAACTATCAATCCTGCTAAAGTCAGACCACTTGCATATATAATAGGATAAATAAATGTTTTAATAAAATTATCACCCCCTAAAATATAACGGAAAGCGAAAAATAAAATTACAAATGAAACCACAGCTCCAATCAAAGCTTGGGTAGAAAAAACTGCTTTTTGTGCTTCTCCTTCTTCGTAGTCATTTGCATCGTTCTTAGAAGGTAGTCCTCCTAATGGTTTGCCATCTGGAGTAACAACATATTTGTCTTTCAAAACATAGAAAACTACCGTTCCAATTAACATTGCAATAGAAGCTGCCAAAAATCCCCATTTGAAAGCATGAACGTTTTGAACACCATCTACAACTTGATCCCCTAAATAAGGACAGATTGTTTGCCCTAAAAAAGCACCTAAATTAATTCCCATGTAGAAAATTGTAAAGGCCGTATCTAATTTAGTTTTTTCCTGTTTTGGATACAAACTTCCAACCATACTTGAGATATTTGGTTTGAAGAATCCATTTCCAAAAATAATAATTCCTAGTGCGGACCACATTAGAGTATTGGCCAAACTTATATTTGTACCAAAGATACTGGCACTAGTAAATAGTAGAAATTGTCCTAAGGCCATCATAAGACCACCCAATATAATACAATTTCGATTTCCAAAGAAACGATCGGCTATAAAACCACCTAACATAGGAGTTAGGTAGCAAAGTCCCAAAAATCCTCCATAAATTAAGGATGCATCAGACTCTTTCATTAACAAAGAGTTAACTAAAAACAACGTTAAAATTGCTCGCATTCCATAAAAATTGAAACGCTCCCACATTTCGGTTCCAAATAATACCCAAAGTCCTTTAGGATGTCCTGATTTTACTGCTATTTCATTCATTTTGTCTGCTTAATTTTTATTTGTTTTATTATTGTTATTCGTACTCTTATTATTAACTATTTTGCACTCTTGAATCGAGAGCAACTACTTACCGCCAAATCAAAATCGAGGTTAACTATAACTCAATTACGATCTTGTTTTTTATGGAATTACGTAATATTTATAAATTATAAATTTTCTTTAATAAAGTTAGTCATCTTAGTATACAACTGAATTCTGGTATTACCTCCATAAATTCCGTGATTATTGTCTGGATATATTTCCGAATCAAATTGCTTGTTGGCCTGAATCAATGCTTCCATCATTTGCATCGAGTTTTGAACATGCACATTGTCGTCGCCTGAGCCATGAATTAAAAGAAATTTTCCTTTCAATTTACTTACATGATTTATTGGAGAGTTTTCATCATAACCACTGGCATTTTCTTGTGGTGTTTGCATATAGCGCTCTGTGTAAACGCTATCATAAAAACGCCAGTTTGTTACCGGAGCTACTGCAATTGCCATTTTAAAAATATCATTCCCTTTCAAAATACAATTTGACGACATAAATCCTCCATAAGACCAGCCAAATATACCAATTCTCGTTTTATCCACAAATGAATAATTCCCTATCACTTTCGCAGCATCGATTTGATCTTCTACTTCATATTTCCCTAATTCCTTTTGTGTTACTTTTTTGAAATCTGCTCCTTTAAAACCAGTTCCTCTTCCGTCAACACAAGCCACAATATAGCCTTGTTGAGACAACATCATAAACCAATAATCATCAGCTCCATTCCAGTCATTGTTCACTTGTTGCGATCCAGGACCTGAATATTGATACATAAAAACAGGATATTTTTTTGAGGCATCAAAATCCTTTGGCTTAATTATCCAAGCATTTAATTCATTCCCTTTTTCTGTTTTTAAAACAAAAAATTCTTTTTCTGGTAAATTATATCCTTTTAATTTACCGGACAAAGCTTCATTATCTTGAATTACTTGAACTTCCTTACCTGCTTTTGCTTCGTTCAAAGTATATTTTGTTGGCTGAGATGCACTCGAAAAATTGCTGATGTAATACTGGAAATTTGGGCTAAAAGTTGCTTTTGTAGTTCCAACACCTTGGGATAAGCGCACTTTGTTTTTCCCGTCCAGACCTATTCTATATACATCTCTGTTGATGGAACCATTTTCTACAGACTGGTAAAAAAGTGTATTCGTTTTTTCATCTAAACCGTAATACTCTGTAACTTCCCACTTCCCTTTGGTCACTTGGTTTTTCAATTTTCCAGTTTTGTTATATAAATAGATATGATTGAATCCATCTTTTTCACTTGTCCAAATAAAGCTGTTATCTTTTAGGAAAGTTAAATTATCTGTCACGTCAATATATGCTTTGTCTTTTTCATTCAAAACTACTTTCGCAGCACCTGAAGTTCCGTCAACAAACAACAAATCTAAATTATCTTGATGACGATTTAATATTTGCGCTGATAAAATATTACTGTCTTTTGTCCACTTCATTCTTGGAATGTAAAAATCATTATACTGAGCAAGGTCAATATTTTTTACAGCATTAGCGTTTACGTCATAAATATGCAATGAAACGATTGCATTTTTTTCTCCTGCTTTTGGATATTTAAAAGTTTGAACCGTTGGGTACAAATCTTTTCCAAACATCGACATCGAAAATTCAGGAACCTGACTTTCGTCAAAACGAATGTAAGATACTTTTTTGCTATCGGCACTCCAGTCAAAAGCTTTTACAAATGAGAATTCCTCTTCATAAACCCAGTCTGTAATTCCGTTGATTATGCTATTCTTTTCACCATCTGTAGTAATTGCAGTTGATTTTTTAGAATTTAAATCATAAATAAAAAGATTATTTTCTTTTGCGTACGCTATTTTATTACCGTCAGGAGAAAAAGTAGGTTCCTGAACTTGAAAATCAAATGGCTTTTTCAATTCTTTGGTTGCAATATCATACAAATAGTAATCAGCTGTGAATGAACGACGGAAAATTTGATTGGTGTTACAAGCCAATAAAATCATTTTTTCTGATGCATCAAATGTGTAACTATCAATCCCGTTAGCTAATTCTGGATATGATTTAGTATCAATTAAAGTGGACACTTTTTTTAAGGTTGCAAAATCATATAAATCGACACTCATGCTTCTTGCTTGCATATTGACGTTAAGGACGGTATATTGATTGGTGTTTTTTAATGATTGCAATTCATCCATTCCTTTTGCGCGAAATGTACCGTTATAAATTTGATCAATTGTAATTTTTTGCTGACCTACGACCGTAAAACAAAGAAGTAAAAATAGTGCTAGAATTCTTTTTGAGTACATGCTAATTATTTAAAGATAAAAACGGTCAATTTTAGTGAAAAAAATACAATTAACGGTTGTGTTTTGTGTTAAATGTAAAAATAAATAATTGTGCCATGCGAAAATCTACTAAATTTTGGTTGCATTCAAAACGCCTAAAACCTTATATTTGCAACTAATTTTACCCTAATCAATTGAGAATGAATAAGGCTATTAGCGGATTTTCTAAATTATCCAAAGAGGAAAAAATAAAATGGATTGCCAATCAATATTTTTCAACGCCTACAGAAGCGATTGCCTTGCTGAAAAACTACTGGAATTCTGATGAAAAAATACAGAAATTACATGATGAATTCATTGAAAATACGATAACTAATTTCTACATTCCGCTAGGAGTAGCTCCTAATTTTCTAATAAATGGAAAATACAGCACTATTCCTATGGCAATTGAAGAAAGCTCAGTAGTAGCCGCTTCCGCAAAAGCTGCCAATTTCTGGTCTACACGTGGCGGATTTAAAGCAACTGTGCTTAACACCGAAAAAATAGGTCAGGTTCATTTTATATATAAAGGAGATGCTTCAAAATTGAATGCCTTTTTTAGTCAGATAAAATCTAAATTTTACGATGAAACCGAATCGCTGACCACAAATATGCAAAAAAGAGGTGGCGGCATTCTAGATATCATCTTAAATGATAAAACTAATTTAATGCCGAATTACTTTCAGCTGCATGCTACCTTTGAAACTAAAGATAGCATGGGAGCCAATTTTATTAATTCGTGTTTAGAACAATTTGCAAAAACACTAAAAGAAGAAGCAAGCCACTACAACTTATTTAACGAACAGGAAAAAGAAATTGAAGTTGTGATGAGTATCCTTTCGAATTATGTTCCAAATTGTATTGTTAGAGCTGAAGTTTCTTGCGCTGTAAACGAGTTGCAAGAAAAGCAAATTCCGAATCCTGAAGAGTTTGCTTATAAATTTATACAAGCTGTGCAAATTGCAGAAGTCGAGCCTTACAGAGCCGTTACTCACAATAAAGGTATTATGAACGGAGTTGATGCCGTAGTGCTTGCCACAGGAAATGATTTTAGAGCTGTAGAAGCTGGAATTCATGCTTATGCATCTAGAAATGGACAATATTCGAGCTTGTCTCATGCTAAAATTGAGGATGGTATTTTTAGTTTTTGGCTCGAAATTCCTTTAGCCTTGGGAACAGTTGGAGGATTGACCTCACTACATCCTTTAGTAAAGTTATCATTAGAAATGCTTGAAAATCCTTCAGCTAAAGAGTTAATGCAGTTTGTAGCTGTAGCTGGACTTGCTCAAAATTTTGCCGCGCTGCGTTCCTTAACAACAACAGGAATTCAGGAAGGTCACATGAAAATGCACTTGAATAACATCATCAATCAGTTTGAAGCAACTGATGAAGAACGAGTTTTAATTCAGAAATATTTCAAGAAAAATGCTATTTCGCATAGTTCGGTGGAAAGCTATATCATCAGTTTAAGAAAATAATTTTAAAAACCCTTTCAAGGTTCCGAACCCTTTCAGGGTTTAAAACCCTGAAAGGGTTAAAATCGATACTGAAATAAATTCAGCGTAAATGAAAAAAACATTTTACAGCAACGGCAAGCTTTTAATTACTGGAGAATATCTCGTATTAGATGGTGCAAAAGCATTTGCATTACCTACAAAATTTGGACAAAATTTAATTGTTGAGGGTGGTTTAAATAAAGAATTTCAATGGAAAAGTTACGATTCAGACGGCAGTATTTGGTTTGAAGACACCATTTTATTTAGCGAAATTACGACAGCGGAAAAAACTGAAGAGGAATCCGTTAGAACAACATTAATTAGAATTTTGCGAGAAGCGTATTTATTAAATTCAGCCTTTATTACAAAATCGAATGGCTTTAAAGTAACGACCCAACTAAGTTTTCCAAAGAATTGGGGATTAGGAACGTCCTCTACTTTAATCAATAATATTGCACAATGGTTAGAGATTGACGCTTACAGTTTACTAAATAATAGTTTTGGAGGCAGTGGATATGACATTGCTTGCGCGCAAAATAGCAACCCTATTATTTACCAGTTAGACCACGGAAAACCTAATGTTGAAAAAGTAGTTTTCAATCCTGCTTTTACGTCAAATATTTACTTTGTATATCTCAATAAAAAGCAAAACAGCAAAACAGCTATAGCCGCTTACCGTAAAAACAAAAAAAATAATCTTACGGAGACAATTGCAACAATTGATTGCCTCACGCAAGAAGTTTTACTTGCAAGCAACGTTCAATCATTTGCGGCAGCAGTAAAAAAACATGAATTTGAAATGAGTGTAATGCTGGAAACACCAACAGTGAAAGATACTTCATTCCCCGACTTCAGCGGAACAGTTAAAAGCCTTGGTGCTTGGGGAGGCGATTTTGTAATGGTTATCGCCACTGAAAATCCAAAAGACTATTTTATGTCAAAAGGATATGCTACTATTATTCCTTATAATGAAATGATATTGCAGTAACGCTAACTCCAGTTGTCAAAATGGAAGCGTCTCAACACGCGAGAGCAACTTCATTGGGATGCTTACAGCATGACAAAGTAATAGATTAGTTATACTTTAACAAACACAAACTACTCCGTTTGTCAAACTGGAAGCGTCTCAACACGCGAGAGCAACTTCATTGGGATGCCTCCAGCATGACAAAGGAATAGATTAGTGATACTTTAACAAACACAAACTACTCCGTTTGTCACGCTGGAAGCGTCCCATCACGCGAGAGCAACTTTATTGGGATTCTTACAGCATGACAAAGTTATAGATTAGTAATACTTTAACAAACTCAATCCCCTCCGTTTGTCACGCTGGAAGCGTTTCACCAAGCGAGAGCAACTGTATTGGGATGCTTGCAGCATGACAAAGTAATAGATTAATAGGCCACAACGTTTGTCACGCTGGAAGCATCTTAACACGGGAGAGCAACTTTAAGGGAATGCTTACAGCATAACAAAGCAATAGATTCGTAATACTTTAACAAACACAATCCACTCCTTTTGTCACGCTGGAAGCGTCTCGCCAAGCGAGAGCAACTTTATTGGGATGCTTGCAGCTTGACAAAGTAATAGATTAGTAACAATAGCAAACACAAACTACTCCGTTTGTCACGCTGGAAGCGTCTCAACAAGCGAGAGCAACTCTATCGGGATGCTTCCAGCATGACAAAGGAATAGATTAAGTACTACCTTAGCAAACACAATCCACTACGTTTGTCACGCTGGAAGCGTCTCAACAAGCGAAAGCAACTTTATCGGGATGCTTGCGTCGTGATAAAGTAATAGATTTCTAGGCCAATCCGTTTTTCACGCTGGAAGCGTCTCAAAATACGAGAGCAACTTTATTGGGATGCCTCCAGCATTACAAATTAATAGATTAATACACACCGTTAGTCACGCTGGAAGCGTCTCAATATGCGAGAGCAACTCTTTCGGGATGCTTCCAGCATGACAAAGTAATAAGTTAGTAATACTTTAGCAAACACAAATTACTCCGTTTGTCACGCTGGAAGCGCCTCACCACGCGAGAGCAACTTAATTGGGATGCTTGCGTCGTGATAAAGTAATAGATTTCTAGGCCAATCCGTTTTTCACGCTGGAAGCGTCTCAACATGCGAGAGCAACTCTATCGGGATGCTTCCAGCATGACAAAGGAATAGATTAAGTACTACCTTAGCAAACACAATCCACTACGTTTGTCACGCTGGAAGCGTCTCACCAAGCAAGAGCAACTTTATTGGGATGCTTCCAGCATGACAATGTAATAGATGCTTGCAGCGTGACAAGTAAATGATTAGTGATAATTTATCAAACACAATCTACTCCGTTTGTCAGGATGCAAGCGTCTCACCAAGCAAGAGCAACTTTTTTGGGATGCTTCCAGCATGACAAAATAATGGGAGTAATAAAAGCAATAGTAAGACAGCGACCAAAAAAAATCAGAAAAGAAAACCCCAAAAAAATCCCGATACAACTAAGTCGTATCGGGATTTTTATGATAATAATTACTTGTTGAATTAGTAATTAAACTGTTGTCTGTTATCTTCAATTTTAGCATTTCCTTTTAAAGCTGGAATTACTCTATTAGTTTCAGCCGCTTTTTGACCGTCTAATTTCGCAATGTAAGGTTTGAAATCTTTGATCGCAGGAGCTTTTACAGTGCTTGTGTTTTTCACCACATAAATTCCTGTATTTCCCTCAATAGGTGCCGACATTTTATTTACAGCTAATGCAAATGCATTTCCTACTACCTTTGGCTCAGGACCTACATTTGGCAGCATTACATTTTCCATTGTTAAATCGGCTGCTTGTTGCACCGTTCCACCTACTGCCTTAGCAATAGCTTCAAGAGATGTACCAGTCATTTTTGCTTTAATCATCTCCGCTTTTTTCTTATTTTTAAGAATTTGCTCGACAAAAGGTCTTGCAACTGAAACGGATACTAAACCAGATTTATCAATGCTTTTTACTTTTGCAATAACATGACCTACATTAGCTACTTCAAATCTTTTTACCGATCCTTCTTTAACTCCATCTTCAAATGCCCATCTCACAATGTTTCTCTGTTTTCCTAAAGAACCAAAGTTTTCATCCATTCCTTTAACAGAAACTGCTGGTGGCACTGCAAGTTTGCTCTCTTTTGCTACTTTATTAAAATCTTTATCAGCAGCTTCCATTTCAAATTTAGTTGCTTGTGTAAACATTTTATCAGAAGTGATTTCTGAAGCTTCAATTTTTTGAGCCACAGTTGCAAGGCGAATTCCATCTTGCTTATCAGTAATTTTAATAATATGAAAACCAAAAGGAGTTTCTACTAAACCTACATTCCCTATTCCATTATTAAAAACATAATCGTTGAACGGTTTTACCATTTGGTTTGGACCAAAATATCCTAAATCACCACCTTGTTGAGAAGATGAATCATCAGAAGCGGTAAAAGCTAACATTAAGAAACTATCTGGATTAGCGTTAACCTGTGCAAGAATACTTTCTGCTTTTGCTTTAGCCTCCTCTTTTGTTCTTTTTTCCTTTTTATTAGGAACTTGAGTTCCTTCATAACTAATTAAGATATGACTTGCCTTTGCGTTCACCCCTGACTTCATCCCTAAAGATTTTGAAATACAATAGTAATTTCCAAAAATATAAGGCCCGTAAACCGCGCCTGCAGGAAGACTAAACAATTTGTCAGCATCAACAGCTGGTAAATCTTTCTTGGCAATATAAGTTGAGTCATAAGGAACGTCAGAGTTTGAATTTACAAAATCAATGGCATTACTTGTAGTTCTAAATCCAGCAACTGTATCATTTTTTCCAGTTGCTTGGTTGTAAACCACGCTTCCTGTTAACAATGCATTGATTTTAGATTTGATTTCAGCCTCATCAGATGCTGAAGGTTTGTCTTCAATTAAAACATATTCAAGCTCACGAGACTCATCAGCTTTGAATTTTTTTTCATTTTTTTTCATGTAATCAACAATTTCTGAATCGGTAACTTTTACGTCACTATCCTTAATTGTAGAATATAATCCAGCAACATAAGCAAAGCTCACTTTATCTGCTTCCATTTCATACTTCATTTTACCTTCGCTTTGAGTAGTATAAACTCCAGCTTTGACCATTGTGTTGTACAGCTGAAATTTTGCGTTCAAGTCGGCATCTTTTTCTCTGTCTTTTAGAAATTGAGCTTGCTCTGGATTTGCTTTAAAGTACTCTTTAAATTTATTAACATCAAATATGCCTGCTGCATTTAAAAACAATGGGTTTCCACCAATATTTTGATCCGCTTTTAAAACTTCTAATAAGTGTTTTTCACCAACTCGTAGTCCTAATTTTTCAAATTCCGTTGTTAACAAAGCAATAGAAACCTCTTGCTCCCAAACTCTATTTGCAGCTTCAGTTGAAGTAATCCCTTGACCACTTTTTTCAACATTACTAACTTTTACTCTAAAGTCTTCAAATGGAATATCTTTATCATCGATGCTCCCAACATCTTTTGATGTGCTGTTAAAACCACCACTGTTGAATATATCACCTATGATAAATGCGAATAAACAAAACCCAATAACGAGTATCAGAAGAAGTGAACGTTGTCTAATTTTTTGTAAAAGTGCCATTTTATTGTTGTTAATTTTTATATTCAGTTTGCGAAAATACAATTATCTAATTAATAATTATACTAGTAGCGTTTTATTTTGAAAGATTTTTTACTTTCTTAATAATTATCAGTCTTGGACTGTCATTTTAACTAATTCTATTTTTTTATTTGTAGCTTCTTCAATCACAAAATGATAGATTCCTATTGCAATTAATGCTCCTTTTTGCGGAATCTCTTTTGTGAAATCAACAATAAAGCCGCCAAGAGTTCCATACGAATCCTCTTCTGGGATTTGGAGTTTATAAGTTAGGTTCAAATATTCGACATCCAAACGAGCTGAAAAAAGATAAACTCCGTCGCCAAGTTGTTTTTCAATTAATTCTTCATCAGAATCATGTTCATCTTCAATTTCACCAAATAGTTCTTCTACAATATCTTCAATTGTTATAATTCCTGATGTTCCTCCATATTCATCCAATACTACTGCTACACTTTTACGTTTTTTAGTAAGCAAGTTCATAGCATCTTTTATAAAAATGGTTTGTGGGACAAATTCTACCGAAATAACAATTTCTTTGATGCTGTTGGGTTTTTTAAACATATCAAAAGAGTGAACATACCCTATTATGTCATCAAAGGAGTTTTGGTAAACCACAATTTTAGAATAACCAGTTTCTATAAATAATGTCCGAAGATCTTCAATAGAGTCGAATAAGTCAATGGCAACAATTTCAATTCTAGGCGTCATTACATCTCTAGCTTTGACACCTGAGAATTCTAAAGCATTTTGAAACATTAATATCTCAGAATCAACAGTTTCATTGTCTTCAACAGTACTCATTTGCTCTGTGATGTAATTTCCCAGCTCAATTTTACTAAAAAAAAGAGGTGTGATATCAGCATCTGTCCTAAAAAACTTCTTTAAGATAAAATCAGAAATAGCTACAAAAAAAATGGCGATGAAATAAAAAAGCTTGTAAAAAAAGTAAGCTGGAACTGCGAAAAATTTGATTAAAACATTCGCATAAATTTGAAAAAAAACCTTTGGTAAAAATTCAGCAGTAATCAATATGAGTATTGTCGAAATAAGTATTTGGATCACTATGTTAAATCCTGCTGAAAGCGCAAAACCAAAACCAGCCAACCACTGCATCAAAACCTCGGCCATAAAAAAGCCATAAATCACTAACGAAATTGTATTGCCTATCAACATAGAAACAATAAAATTCGTTGGCTTTTCAGTAAGTTTTGTCAGTATTTTTGAAACAAAATTATCTTGCTTTTTTTCAATTTCAAGATATATTTTATTGGAAGAGACAAAGGCTATCTCCATTCCTGAAAAAAAAGCACTTAGTATTAAACACACTATTATAATGCTAATTTCCATTACTTATAATTTTTTGTTTCTATCTTCAAATTTTTTAGCAAATTTTCTTCTAAAGAAAAACATAAAAACTGCGACACCAGCAATGATAAAACTCAACCAAGGCGTTCCTAAATTTGGGTTGTTTAACTTCGTAAATCCATCGTAAATGAAATAAGCTCCAAAAACGAGATATACATATTGAGTAAATTTTAAATAATTCATAATGTTGTTTTTATTCGGTTGTTTCTATTTCTCCGGTAATTTTTTGTGAATTTATTATTTTAAAATCTTTGCTAAAATCAATTCCTTGTCCATTTGAAATCCCTTTTGGTCCAGTTAATTTAAACCTTCTTTCCGTGAAAAACCATTGGTTTTTTTGGTCAAAATACAGCTGTTCGGTTTCTAATATTTGACCGTCTTCCGTGTAAATTTTCACTTTTCCCTGTAAATCAATTAACGAAGTTTTTTTATACGAGACTGCAAAATTAGATTTTACAAAGGTTTTTTTAGCATTTTTATCATAGAGCGTTACATCAATACCTTTTGGAAATTCTGTAAAAGGATATGCAACACTAGCATAATCAAGCATTTTTGCACTAACCAGCACTGCGGTAATTCGGCCAGAATCAGTATATTTTAAATTAACTAGATCGGCGTCGCTACTAGGAAAAAATTCAGAAATATTGCTTTTTTGAATATTTTTGAAATTACTTTCACACCCAAAAATTAATGTAAAGGCAATACCCGCTAAAATGCATCTTACACTATGTTTATTGAATAAAGTCATACTATTAACCTACTGTGAAGTCTTTGTGACTAATTTTTGTTTAATTGAATTTACGTCTTACAAACCACTGTTCATTAAGCGAAAAACCCACGCTAACATTAGCATAATTTTCTTGAATCAAATTGGCTTTAGTTGTGCCTCTTTGTCCAAATTCAACACCAATATTTACGTTTGAAAATGTACCTGATAATGGCAATCCAAATCCCATTGTTACGGCCAGATCATTGATAGGTTGCGAATTAATCACTAAACCTGTTTGTTCATATCTAAAACCCCCTCTGTATGTAATTCTTTTAGGATAACTGGTAAATGACTTATAATTAGGTATATAATAACCCCCAATACTGAATTTTGAATTTTGCTTATAAGTTACATTATCTAAAGCGTTGTACTTATTACTTAATTCACCTGCTTGCTGAAAAGTGTACCCAACTCCTACTAACCATTTTCTTGCTTCGCCTATACCAGCTGCTGCTGAAATTTTACTAGGTAATTTTAGCTTTTCAACTGTGTTTACTTCTTCTAATACATCGACGATTCCTAGTTCAAAATTTTCGTTATAAACCGCAGTTGCGATATTTCTAGTATTTTTAGAAGTTAGTGAACTTTCAATAGAGTAAGTTAAACTACTAAATAATGATAATTTCTTGTCAATTTTTCTCTGATACATCATACCAAGATTAAAATTTACACCAGATAAATCAGCGTTATTTAGTTCTCTTGTTCCAATAGCGATCCCGCTTATGTATTCAAAATTATTAGTTTCAATTTTACCAAAATCATATTGAACATCAGCTCCCACGCTAAGTTGAGGCGTGATTTTGTACCCCACCCCAAGAAAAGCTTTGTTCAAACCACCTTTACCATTGAAACTTTGATTGTTTTCGGTCAGAGATTCAGTGGGTCTTATTTTATATCCTACAGAAGAAAAGGGAATCAATCCAAAACCCACACCAAATTTGCCCATCGGCAATCCTACTGCTAAATAATCTAAAGTTGTTCTTCTTGCATTTTCTGATTTACTGTCGGCCTTCAAGGTAGTAGTTGCATAAGTGGCACCCAAACTGAAAGTTGATAATTTTAAATTTCCGTAGCTGGCAGGATTTTGTAAATTCATGTGGATACTGTCCTGTTCAATAGCAATTCCTCCCATAGAGCGAAATTCATGTGTGCCTTTAAATCTTACTTCGCCGATTCCGTAAAAAGAATATGGAGATGCTGTTCCTTCCTGAGCAATAGATCCTAAAGATACAAGTAAACAAACGCTTACTATAATTTGTTTAATCATTGTTGATTTTTATATTGAAATGTTTGATTCAAACTTTCAAGCAGAAAATTTGAATTGGCAAATATGGTATTTTTTAATCGTTTAGCCAAAAAAACTGTATCACCCCCCGTTAAAATTATTATAAAGTTTGGATACTTTGTCTTATATTCATTGATAAATCCGTCAATTTCAAAGACCACTCCATTTACCACTCCTGAATGAATAGAGTCAAACGTAGAATTACCTATCAAGGTATTAGGATTTTCTAATTCAAGTATTGGTAGTTTCGCGGTATAAAGGTGTAATGATTCATATCGTAATCGTAATCCTGGTGCAATTGCTCCTCCTAGATAATTATTTTGATCATCAATAAAATCATAAGTTATACATGTTCCTGCATCAATAACTAACCGATTTTGGTATGGGAACTGTAAAACTGCTCCAGCTGCAAGCACCATTCTGTCAATTCCCAAAGTTTTTGGAGTGCTGTATTTATTGTGAAATGGAAAAGGATCATTATTGGAAACAAAGCAGACATTTACCTGTGAATTGAACTCTAAAAAGGATTGTTTTTCGACATCTCCCACTGATGCAACCACTAAATGGGTCACTTTTTCAAATTTATTTAAAATATTTTCAATATTTTTTTGGAGCTCTATTTTCGTGAAAGCAAAAACTTCTAAAAGTATAGCATCCTCAAAAACAGCTGCTTTAATTCTGGAATTACCTACATCGATAACTAAAATCATACTTGGTTTTTTGATGTGGCAAAGGTACGAATTGATTTTTTTAAAAAAATGTTTTGGATATACTAAAAATGATTCTATATTTGCACCCGCATTAGCACGGTACCTTAGCTCAGATGGTAGAGCAATGGACTGAAAATCCATGTGTCCCTGGTTCGATCCCTGGAGGTACCACAAAACCCACTAAGAAATTAGTGGGTTTTTTGTTTTAAAAATAATAAGCCATTTATAAATTGATTTACATACTTCATTTTATTCAGCATTAAAAAGTCACAAGTAAAAACAGCTTATTTACTGAAATGTTGACTCTAAACTTTAATGAAATTTTTTTTACGATTTCCAAAAAATCAGTAGACAAATTTTACAATTATACCTCAAGGTTATAAAAAATTTTCAGGAAACGTAAATAGATTTATCAAATCATATTCAGAATTTTAAAACTAAATAGTATTAAAAAAGCACTACTTCACAATCCTATTTACCCTATTTTTTAGTGTAATATGTTCCAATCAAATATTCAATTTCTGTCAATTATAAGGAGTTACTATTTCATTTGTCCCTATCTTTAGCAATCACGCACATTACTTATGAAAGAAAGAGTAAAAAAAATAGGAGTTGTTATCTTAGGAATAATCATTTTTATTGGAGCATTAAGTTTTGCTGTAAACTTGTGGGTGAATTACCAACTTCCAAAAATAATTTTAGATAAAAACGAAACTCCCTACAACATAAAATACGAGAATGTTAAGATTTCTTTATTTTCGAGGAAAATTACTGCGTCAGGAATTGTCATAACTCCAAAAGAAAGACAAAAAGATAGACTGAGTAAAAATGGAATTTTAGCCTCAATAGAAAATGTTACGGTAGATGATTATAAAATTTTCCCATTACTTCTTAAAAATAAAATAGAAGCTTACCGCATTACTTTTTCTAAACCAAATATCACACTTTTTAAAGACAATGATAAAATAGTTAATTCTAGTAAAAACCTAAGTTCTAAAATCGTAGCTCCCTTTGAACAAATTATAAAAGTAGCTAACGTAAATATTGAAAATGGCAACTTTTCTATTGTTAATATTAAAAATAACAAAACACTTTTTTCGGCGCAGAAAGTAATTGTACAACTAAATGATCTGGCTATTTCTAAAAAAACTTTGGATAACAAAATTCCGTTTTCTTATAAAAGTTATGCTTTGAGCTGTGACAGTTTAATCTACCAAACTGACAAAGCGTATCAAATAAAAGCTACTAAAATCAACACCACCAACTCGGGACTTGAGATGGATAATTTCTCAATGACATCCTTACTTACTCGACGTCAATTTGTAGATCAATCTAAAAAAGAACGCGATTTATATACGCTAAAAGCAGGTAAGATTGCAATTAAAAATATGAATTGGGGATTTAAAGAAGAAATACTTTTTTTTAAAACTAATCAAATTGTGATTGACAAAGCTGACGCCAATATATACAGAAGCAAAATTCCTAAAGACAACCTTTCAATTAAACCGCTTTACAGCAAAATTTTACGCGAATTAAAATTTGATCTACTAATTGACACACTGACCATAAATAATTCGAATTTAGTGTATGAAGAAGAAAAGACTTTCAATAATGGTGCTGGCGTATTAAAGTTTGGATCATTCAATTTACAAGCAACAAACGTTTACAGTGGATATCAAAACAAAAATTTGCCTGATGTTTTGATATCTATAAACTGTAAATTCATGAATAAATCTCCAATGATGGTGAAGTGGCGATTTAATGTAATGGATAAATCAGATGGTTTTAACATAAAAGGTAGCATTAAAAACTTTGAAACAAATCAACTAGCTATTTTTACAAAACCATATTTAAATACCACATTTAAAGGGACTTTTGACCAAGTTTACTTTGATTATAATGGTAACGACAATAATGCAAAAGGAAACTTTGCTTTACGATATCATGACTTAAATATAGAACGGTATCAAAAAAAGAATCGAGATAAAAAAAGCGTTTTAAAAAGCTGGTTAGGAAACTTAGTACTCAAGAACGATTCTGGCGGCAAAATATTAGAAAACGAAATTGAAGTACAACGCATTAAAGAGAAATCATTTTTCAATTTATTTTGGCTTTGTTTTGCAGATGGATTAAAGAAAACCCTTTTATAAAAAAACTTTTCTTTTGTTAGCTTTTGCGGTCCTAATACAACTTTGAAATTACATGTTTTGGCAATTTAATTTTATTCTTTTTAATTCTTTCGTGTAGCATCGGAAAATAAAAAACTGACCAAATCCGCAAAGAAATAGCAAAATTTTATTAATTCTTTTTATTTTTATTTATGCTAGTGCAAAAGATTTTCAAATCATTGCTTGCTTCTAATTTTATAGCTCGCACTTTTTAGTTAAACGTTATAGGAATCTATATTTTCAATAGCAGCACCGAGTCTTTTTTAAATTCAATATGAAATTTTTGAGCAGAAATTACGTCATTGAATTGCTTTGCTCAATATTTTTCGATTTGATTTTTCTTTTACCTCGTGCAGAACATTTTGTGTCGGAATGTGTATCAAAGTTTATTGTAGAAGTGTTTATCAAATGAACCCTGTATAAATAAAATGATTGTATTTTTTCATCGCATAGTGATTTGAAATACCCACCAGCACTGAGAAGTGTTCAAACAATAAATTAAACCAAGAGGGGTTATTCTTTACTTTTTTATATATTTACTCAAAAACCAAACCTGATTTTTATACGATCAAGCAAAGTAAAAACTGTAGCAACTTAAAAAAGCAAAACGCATTCTTAGCCTTAGATCACATTAAAGATCAACTTCAAAATTAACATTATGAGAGAATTTTCAGTACTGCTTTTTTTTATTGCAACATTACATACCTCCTTTGCGCAAACCACAACAGAACCTGTAATTATTACAGACATGTTGAAAATAAAGACTATTAGCAATATAACACTCACTAAAGATGGAACAAAAGCAGCTTTCACAGTAACCTCGATTGTAGCAGATCAAAACAACACACAGGATTACAAGTATAATACTCAAATCTATAGTGCTTCAACAGTAAAAACTGCAGTTCCCGTCCAACTGACTACTTCCAAAGAAGACGCTATTAAACCTGCATGGAGTCCAGATGGAAAGCAACTTGCTTTTACTCGCTCTGTGGCAGACAAATCTCAGATTTTTATTTTATCGATGGACGGAGGAGAACCAATTCAATTAACCAGTTTCAAATATGGCGCAAAAAATCCAAAATGGTCTCCCGATGGTAACAAAATACTGTTTTCGTCAAGTATTTCTTTACAAGAATTGATCAAAGATTCTATTTTAAATAAGCCACACTCCATACCAACTTGGACAATGGAAAAGCCGGGCTTTAACAAAAACGAACATTTGCTACCGAACAACAGCAAACCAAATCCCAACGGTGACTTATCAGAAATAAGAGCTTATTTAGACAAAAATGCAATTGACAAAAAAGCAATTGTTCTCAATAAATTAAACTTCCAAAATGAGTCTTCTATTTCTTCCGAAATGAATTTCAATTATTTCTTTGACATAAATACCACTAAAGATTCCCTACCTCGCTTACTCACGAAAGGATTTTATAATCTTACCGATGCAGAATACACTCCAGATGGGAAACAAATACTTTTCTCTGGTGCCATTGACAGTATCCAAAATCCAGACCGCTCCTTAGAAAGCGCAATCTATTTGGCCGACAGTGATGGCGGTAATTTCAAAATGATTGTAGGAGAAAAAGACAAGAGATACAGCAACGCATCTTTATCGCATTCTGGAAAACTGGTAGCGTTTTTGTCCAGTAACACTTCTTTTGTCTCAGTTCCTAAACTGGCAATAATGCCCATTAATGGAACAGAAAAAGATATGGTAACAATCCCTTTTGATCGTGAGAAATCAAATCTTACTTGGAGTACAAACGACAAATACTTATATTTTACCGCTCAAAGCAATGGAGGAACCACTTTAAACAGAGTCAATATTTCCACAAAAGAAGTAGAAGCGTTATCCAGCACTGAGATTGGCATTACAAGTTATGACATTGTAAACAACACACTTGTATATTCAAAAACAGAGGTACAAAATCCCTCCGAATTATATTTTACCAATTCTGATTTTAAAAAACATAGAAAGGGAAGTAATTTCAACGATTGGGTGTTAAATAAAAAACTATCCATTCCAGAAAAAAATACATTTATTAATGAGTTGGGAATGACAATTGAATATTGGGTAATGAAACCAATTAACTACAAAGAAGGAGAAAAATATCCGTTGCTGCTAGAAATTCATGGCGGACCATCAGCTATGTGGGGACCAGGCCAAGAAAGTATGTGGCATGAATATCAATATTTTTGTAGCAAAGGCTACGGTGTAGTTTACAGCAACCCAAGAGGATCCGGTGGGTATGGTTTAGACTTTTTACGAGGTAACATCAATGATTGGGGTAAAGGCCCTTCAAGTGATGTCCTGACTGCTTTAGATAAAACCGTTGAACAGGGCTGGGCTGATCCCGCAAATCTATTAATAACAGGAGGCTCTTATGCGGGCTATCTTACGGCATGGATTATTAGTCATGACAATCGTTTTAAAGCCGCATGTGCACAACGCGGAGTTTATGATCTTCCAACATTTTTTGGCGAAGGAAATGCATGGAGATTAGTTCCTAATTATTTTGGAGGCTATCCATGGGAACCAAAAGTGAAGGAAATTCTAATAAGAGAATCACCGTCAACCTATGTTGAAAACATAAAGACGCCATTGATTATTTTTCATGGAGGCAATGATCGCCGCACCGGATTCGTTCAAGGCGAAATGATGTTTCGCAGTCTAAAAGTCTTAGGATGCCCAGTTGAATATGTAGTACATCCGGGAGCAACGCACGAAATCACAAGAACTGGTGACAACAGACAACGAATGGATCAGATGTTAAGAACATTTGAATTTTTTGAAAGATATATTGATAAAAATAAAGACAATTAATTCAATTATTTTATTTTACTAAATATCAGTAAATAATTACAGTGGCACAATGATTTAGGCGCGACATCTAATTAAGAAAAACATTCATAGACAAGTAAATCTGAAATTTAAAGAGAAAATCAACCTTGAACCTTCACTCAATAAATGATATTTTATTTAGTAAAAAGTTACAAGTCAAGCGTTTTCTATCATCACAATTCATCTACTTTAGAAGCTGGAAGAAGTAAACGTTTTTTAAAATCTATGCCCTAAATTATTGCACAGAAACTTACAAGTTTATCCACTTGCAACATCTACTACGGCATAATTACAACATAAAAAAAGGAGTGACCAGCTCCTTTTTTAATTTTCAAATTTTTTATCTTCTGGAAAGTAAAATGTATTTTTAATTGAACAGTGAATATGTCTCATTTTTAAAAAATATAGCAACCCTTGTAATGGTTGGCTAATCATCAGCTGCAACAATAACTTACAATTTATTAAATTTGAACTTCTGCCCACCTATTGATGCTTCATACATTAGCCCACCCTTTTGCATGGTAAATACCATAACGCCATCCGCATACTTTACATTCGTTGATGCACCGGCCGTAACAGCTACCGCTGAAGCTTGAGCTGAAAACTCAAATTGACTATTTTTAAAACGCTCCATATCCTTATTTGACTCAAAAAATATTACTTCACGATACGCTTGACCACCTGCCTGAAAACCTATGCTCACTTGCGAAAGTTTTGCCATACCTATCATTTGACCACGCTCATAAACAACCCCGTTGCCAGCAGCGCCTCCTATACCTAAACCAGCCTTACCCACGTTCGGGAAAATCACATACCCAAAAGCATCTTCAAAGAGCTTTTTTAGAAGACCATCAGTTTTAATAAACTCCTCCTTTGCAGTTTTACTGTCAGCAATAATTTTATTTTTCTTGGCCTCCGATTGCCCAAAAACCGGTGCAAAGCTTAGCACACAAACCGCAACTATTACCCAAATACTTTTTAATTTTTTCATATCGATATTTTTAATTGTTACAAAATAATATATGTTAAAATACTTTATTTTGGATCAACAAAAAAAGTAAAATAGCAATACTCAAATATACCATAAATTTTTTGAATCCGATTAAATTGTACTGATAATCAAATACATAGATATTTAAATCCTTCACCGATAATTTTAAATGGAAAAAAGGGAATTAAAAGATATTCTTGTTCTTGATCGCTTTCTTTTTTACCTGCGGTGATAATTACCTCTCAAAACTATCTCTTACTTGCAGTCCAACAACCATCAATTTAATCCTTGAGCACTTCATAAAAGAGATAAACATAGGAAAATATCAATTATTTTACTGTAAAAATGCACCTTTCATAAATTTAAAACGAATTAATTGTATTATTCTCTTTTAGATAATTGCTAAATTGCTATATTTATGCAAAATTAATATATATGGAGCTTTTAATCTGTCCAAAATGCCAAAATGATCGTATTATAAAAAGCGGCGTCATTAATAGTAAACAAAGGTATTTGTGCAAAAAATGTAATTACTTTTTTACGGTAAACAAAATGGGTAAAAAGATAAATGATTACTACGTTACTAAAGCGTTGCAACTTTATTTAGAAGGTTTGAGTTTTCGGGAAATCGAACGAATTATTGGAGTGTCACACGTTACAGTTAGCAACTGGGTTAAATCCTATAATATTAAAAAACCATCACATGCAAATTATCACCCTACCTATAGGATTTTTAACCATTTAGAACTTGTAGAATATATAAAAAACAAGGAATTATTATCAGGTGCCGGAATGATTATCACCGAGCTTGGTGATAAATTTATGCTGATAAAATGGGAGCGTTTTAAAGATTAGCTATAGCAGTTTACACACATATATATCATAATTTTTTTTTAAAATAAAATAATAGAATTTGGCGCTTTATTAACAAACCATTTAATAACCAAATTCTATTTATGAAAAAAATACTTTTTTTAGTGGCAGCACTCTTATTGTCACTAAAAGGATTTTCTCAAGGCTCCACCGATTATGGCTCCGGAATGAAATTCAACTTAAACGACGATGGTTCTAAATTCATGCGTGTGATTGCTTGGAACCAAATTTGGTTTCGCTCTGCCGAAATGAATCCAGGAACAATGATTGGAAATGAAGCTACCTCCACCGCAACCGATATTGGAAACAGGCGTTTGCGTTTTCTCGCTTATGCTCAAATATCTAAAAGGTATATGATTGTGACACACTTTGGAATTAACAATCAAACTTTTATAAATGGAGGAGCTACTGGAACTTCTGGCACTGGCGGATATGGTGCTGGCAAGAAGCCGGGGCTGTTTTTTCATGATGCATGGAACGAATACGCGGTAGTTTTACCAGAAAAAGACAAGAATTTTAGTTTATCCCTCGGTGGCGGATTACACTATTATATGGGATTATCCAGAGAAACAATGGCTTCTACTTTGAATTTCTTAACCATTGATGCCCCTATTTTCAATTGGCCACTAATAGAAAACTCAGATCAATTTGCTAGACAGGTGGGCGTATTTGCTAAAGGAAAATTTGGCAAATTAGAATACCGATTGAGTTACAATAAGCCTTACGCTACAAATTTAACGCCTGCTAATGTAACTGTTGTAAATAATGCTGTAGCTGTTGATAATAGCGGAATTACAAAATGGTCTAAAGCTGGTTATTTTGAATATCAATTTTTAGATCAAGAAGCTAATGTCTTGCCTTATAAAGTAGGTAGTTATTTAGGAACTAAAAAAGTATTCAACATTGGCGCTGGCTTTTACACTGCGCCTGATGCCACTAGATCTTCCGTGAACAACGCTATTAGCAAGCACGATATCAATCTTTTTGCTGCCGATGTTTTTGTTGATTTGCCTATTGGAAAAAAAGAAAATAAAATGGCGATAACGGGATATAGTGTATTATACGATTATGATTTTGGTCCAAATTATTTGCGTAACGTTGGCATTATGAATGTTGGTTCTGTTGATCCAAACTTTACGGGAAATAGAGCACTAGCCGGTGCTGGAAATGCACAACCTACAATTGGATCAGGGAATATTTGGTACACACAAGCCGGTATTTTATTACCTAGCAAAGTAGCCAAACCTAAAGTTCGTATTCAGCCATTTGGAGCATTTACTTATAAAAAATTTGACGCTTTAGAAAAATCAAGTACTCAATTTGATCTTGGAACTAACTTTTTATTGGATGGACAACATGCCAAAATAACAGCACAATATTCAACAAGACCTGTTTACACTTCTCCGTCTACAATTTCAGGATCTTTAGGAGAATTCGTAGTACAACTTCAAATTTATTTATAACTAATTAAAACGATAATTTATGAGTACTAAATCAACAAAAGGAATTTGGAAAGTAATTTCCGCGTCCTCGATGGGCACAATGATTGAATGGTATGACTTCTACATTTTTGGAAGTTTAGCCGTTGTAATTTCAACAAAATTTTTCCCAGCAGATAATCCAACTGCAGCTTTTTTGGCAACACTAGCCACATTTGCCGTTGGTTTTGTAGTTCGTCCATTTGGAGCACTTTTCTTTGGCAGATTAGGAGATATCATTGGAAGAAAATACACTTTCATGGTTACTTTGCTATTGATGGGAGGCGCAACATTTCTTATAGGTTGCATTCCCAGCTACGAAACAATAGGTTTTGTAGCACCTTTATTAGTTTTATTATTAAGAATGCTTCAAGGTCTTGCGCTTGGCGGTGAATATGGGGGCGCTGCAACTTACGTGGCCGAACATGCACCTGTTGGACAGCGCGGATATTGGACTTCTTGGATTCAAACTACTGCTACAGTTGGTTTATTTATCTCTTTGATGGTGATTTTGGCTACCAGAAACGTTCTTACACCAGAACAATTTGATGATTGGGGATGGAGAGTTCCGTTTTGGTTGTCCATTGTAATGGTGGGAGTTTCCTACCTAATAAGAAAAAATATGGATGAATCTCCAGTTTTTGCTAAAGCAAAAAGTGAGGGAAAGACAAGCACGAATCCTTTAAAAGAAAGTTTTGGAAATCGATACAATTTAAAATTTGTATTATTGGCTTTGTTTGGTGCTACTATGGGTCAAGGTGTTGTATGGTACACCGGTCAATTTTACGCGATGAGTTTCCTTAAAACAGTGATGTTTATCGACTCTTCACAAGTAGATACTTTGCTAGGAATTGCATTAATTATTGGTACGCCTTTCTTTGTATTTTTTGGTTGGCTGAGTGACAAAGTAGGTAGAAAATATATCATGATGGGTGGAATGTTACTAGCCATATTACTCTACAGACCTATTTATAAGCAAATGTATGAAACTACATCAGTACAAAATAAAACTGAATTAGTACAAAAAACCACAGTGATAGCTGAGCTAAAGGAAAATAAAAAACAGACAATGGATTCAATCTACACCACTAAAAAGGCATACGTAGATGGAACTACTTTAGAAGAGATAAAAACCGTACATTTAGAGAACGGGGTAGTCATTGTTGTCGATGGTAAACCAAAGGTCGATACAAAAACGACCATCAAAATTAACTCTAGTGATAAATGGGCTTTAGTGTTTTTAGTGTTTATACAAGTAATATTTGTTACGATGGTATATGGTCCTATAGCTGCCTTTTTAGTTGAAATGTTCCCGGTAAAAATTAGATATACATCAATGTCATTACCGTACCACGTTGGAAATGGAATTTTTGGAGGCTTACTTCCTGCCATTTCAACTTATTTTGTTACCAATGCAAAAGATTTGGGCCATCCGGAGTTTTATTTGGAAGGGTTATGGTATCCTATTGTTATTGCAGCAGTCAGTTTTGTAGTTGGAATGGTTTATATTAAAAATAATGATAAAAACGCTCACGAATAAAAAATATCACTATGAATCAATTAAAAAGAATATTAGGAATAGTTTGGATTGCCTTAGCAATAGCGGCAGCTTATTTTTGCGTTTTCGTATTTGGGTTACCAAAATTCTCATCAGGCAAACAAGAAGATTTAGTTTTTGGAATCATTATCCTCTTTATATTGACCCCTTTAATAGTTGCAGGATTAGGAACCTTTGGGTATTATGCCTTAATGGGTGACTATGACGAAAAAAATGATTAATTAAAACTTACACTGTAAACAGTCTCTGTATTTATTTACAGAGATTGTTTATTTTTAATTCTATTTTCACAAGATAAACTATTGTTAGAAAAAAGACAAAATGAAGACCGCTAAAAAGCAAGCCGAATCATACTATGAAGAAAAGACACGAACAAAAGCTAGTAATCCTTTCAATCTTATTATTGATAGCGTTGAATATGCCGCTTTTATTATTATTTGACAGCTCTAAACCACTGTTTGGACTACCTATAATTTATATTTATATCTTCTCAGCATGGTTATTCTCAATCGCTATTTCGTACCTAATCATAAAAAAATATTATGAATAGCATTGGACTATTAGTGATTCTCGCAATCTATTTATCGATTCTATTTTATATTGCCCATTGGTCTGAAAAAAAAAGTCATTCTAAATGGACAAATAATCCTTATGTTTATTCCTTTTCATTGGCCGTTTATTGTACCGCTTGGACGTACTATGGAAGTATAGGTGTGGCTGCAGACTCTGGTTTAGGATATTTACCAATATACGTAGGTCCTATTTTGATTATCCCAGTGTGGATGATTATTCTTAAAAAAATCATTAGAATCTCTAGAGTAAACAAAATTTCAAGTATTGCTGATTTTATTTCTCTTCGATATGGAAATAGTCGATTTCTAGGCGCTTTAGTGACTATTATTTGCATAATTGGCATCTTACCATATATCTCATTACAATTAAAATCAATTTCAGATACCTTCCATATTGTTACTAAAACCCAGTCAAGCGATAATATTTTTGCTGACACTACAACTTATGTTTGCCTCGCATTATCTTTATTCGCCTCTTACTATGGCACTAGATATGTTGATGCATCCGAGAAAAGACGCGGCATCGTTACTGCTGTTGCTATGGAATCTATATTAAAATTAGTTTTCTTCATAATCATAGGAGTCTATGTAACCTATTTTGTATTTGATGGTTTTGATGACATTTATCAAAAAGCGGCTCTATTGAAAGATTTTGACAAAAAAAACTCAATTGGTGGAATTACTAATGCAATTAACTGGTTTTTCCTTTCTATTTTATCCATGTTTGCTATTTTCTTATTGCCCCGACAATTTCATACTGCAATTGTAGAAAACAATAAGGAATCCCATGTGCATACAGCCATCTGGCTTTTTCCACTTTATTTATTGATTTTTAATCTATTTGTATTTCCAATAGCCTGGGGAGGCAATATCCTTTTTGAAGGAAAAAATTTTAACTCTGACACCTATTCCCTACTCATACCTCAACTTTTTAACAACAACACCTTAACGGTTATCGTTTTTCTAGGTGGATTTTCGGCAGCTATTTCAATGATCATTGTTTCGTCTATTGCATTAGCAACCATGTTGAGCAATAATTTATTGATTCCCTATGGTTTCATTGGCGCACTCGAGAATTCCTCTCAGCAAAAAAACAGTAAACGTATTATAAATAGTAGAAAAATAGGAATATTTTCATTGGTAATTTTGGCGTACGTTATATATCGCATTTTTATATTAGATTATTCCTTAGTTTCCATTGGCTTAGTATCTTTTGTGGTTATAGCACAACTTGCACCCGCTTTTTTTGGTGCTATTTTTTGGCGAAGAGGTTCTAAAAAAGGTGCAGTAACAGGAATTATTCTAGGTTTTATTATTTGCTTTTACACACTTTTAATTCCGTATGCGATAGGAATAACGAAATCCACGAGTTTATTCATTCAAAATGGGCCTTGGGAAATTGCATTATTAAAGCCTTTTCAGTTATTTGGTTTGGATTATTTAGACCCAATTCCGCATGCTGTTTTTTGGAGTTTACTTATTAATTTCTTGAGTTACTTTGCGATATCAGTAAGTTTTAAAGGAAATTATCGCGAACGCAATTACGCTGAAATGTATGTAGATATAGATAAATATATCACAAATCACGAAGATGCGTTTATCTGGAAAGGAACTGCTTACATCAGTGATATTCAAAAAGTATTATTACGCTTTTTGGGCGAAGAAAGAACAAAACGTGCATTGACTATTTTTAATCTCAAATACAATATCGATAAAGATGTTACAACTGCCGACGCACGATTTATAAAGTTTGCCGAAAATTTATTAACAGGTCACATTGGTACGGCTTCCGCCAAAATTTTAATATCAAGTGTAGTACAAGAAGACAAAATTAGTCTACCCGAAGTATTGCGAATATTAGAAGAATCGAAAGAAAATATTATTATCAATAGAAAACTAACGGATACCTCTAATGAATTAAAAAAAATATCCGAACAATTAAAAAATGCCAATCAGGAATTAGTCAATAAAGACATTCAAAAAGATGAATTCCTAGATACAGTGACGCATGAATTACGAACTCCGATAACTGCGATACGCGCAGCAAGTGAAATCCTTCATGATGATGACGATATTCCTGAAGAACTGCGCAAACAGTTTTTACAAAATATCATATCTGAATCTGATCGATTGAATCGATTGATTGATAAAATCTTAGATTTAGAAAAATTTGAAACAGGGAAACAAAAAATTTACTTGTCAAAAAACAATATCATAAAAACCATTCAAAAAACTATAGAATCAGTTAATCAACTTGCAAAAAACAAAGGCATTGCGATCGAATTCAAAGATTCAAGTAAAGAAATAAGAGCCTTTTACGATGAAGAACGAATTGTTCAAGTGATTCATAATTTACTTTCTAATGCGATAAAATTCTGTTCAGAAACAGCTGGGAAAATAACAATTTCAATCCTTGAGAATGACACGAATATAGAAGTGAAAATTTACAATAACGGAAAGACAATAAAGATAGAAGATGCTGATGCCATTTTTGATAAATTCTACCAATCCAGAAATCAAAACATAAAAAAACCGATAGGTAGCGGCCTAGGCTTAGCTATTTGTAAACAAATTGTTGAGCACCATAAAGGAAGCATTTGGACAGAAATAAACAAAACCGAAGGTGCCACTTTCATTTTTACTCTACCCAATTATATCACAACTGAAAATAATTAAAACATGAAAAAAATTTTAATTGTAGATGACGAACCTAACATTGTAATGTCGCTTGAATACACATTCAAGAAAAACAATTTTGAGGTTTTTATAGCACGCGATGGGCAGGAAGCATTGGATATTTTACAAAACCAACTTCCAGATATCATTATTCTAGATGTGATGATGCCGATGGTGGATGGTTACGCAACATTAGAACAAATCAAAAAAGAGGAACGACTTAAGCACTGCAAAGTGATTTTCCTATCGGCAAAAAACAAAGAGAAAGATATTGAAAAAGGGCTTTCGTTAGGAGCTAATTTATATGTGACCAAGCCTTTCTCTATTAAAAAATTAGTCGAGCAGGTTCATGAATTATTGCAATAAAAAATTAATACAATGACATATAACGAGATTTATGCAGAAAGTATCGAGCAGTCCGAAAAATTTTGGAAAAAACAGGCTGATGCAATTGAGTGGTACAACAAGCCCGACGTCATTTTATCAAAAGATGAAAATGGTTATCCGCTGTGGTATAAAGACGGAGAGCTAAATGTTTGTTATTTAGCCCTTGACAAGCACATACAAGACGGTTACGGAGATCAAACTGCGATAATTTACGACTCGCCAGTTACGCAAACCGTCAAAAAATACACTTATTCGGAGGTTAAAACGGAAGTTGCAAAACTAGCTGGAGGCATGCTTTCGCTTGGTTTAAAAAAAGGCCACACCGCTGTTATTTATATGCCTATGATTCCGCAGGCGGCATTTGCAATGCTCGCTTGTGCCCGAATTGGCGTAACGCACTCAGTAGTTTTTGGGGGTTTTGCGCCTCATGAATTAGCCATTAGAATTGACGATTGCAAACCCCGCTTGATAATCACAGCTTCGTCAGGAATTGAGGTTGATCGATTGCTTGCCTACAAACCATTAGTGGATGAAGCTATTGCGCTTGCCTCACATACTCCAAAAAAAGTTATTGTTTTTAACAGAAAATTAGGTGCAAGAGTTCCCTTTAAAAAATATGATGTTGATTATGACGCACTAGTTTACGGATCCGAAGAAACAGCTTGTGTTCCTGTAAACACAACACATCCGTTGTATATATTGTACACCTCAGGAACAACTGGAAAACCAAAAGGCGTGGTAAGAGACAGTGGTGGTTGTGCTGTTGCATTAAAATTTTCAATGACACACATATATAATGTGCAACCAGACGATGTTTTTTGGGCTGCTTCGGATGTGGGTTGGGTTGTAGGTCACAGTTTCATTGTTTATGGACCACTAATTAATAGAAATACAACTTTAATTTTTGAAGGAAAACCAATAAAAACACCCGATGCTAGTACATTTTGGAGAATAATCGCGGAGCACAAAGTAAATGCAATGTTCACAGCTCCTACTGCTATCAGAGCTATTAAAAAAGAAGATCCTGAAGGCGAATTTATAAAACAATATGATTTGAGTTCATTGAAAACACAATTCTTAGCAGGGGAACGATGCGATATTGCAACGTTAGAATGGTATCAAAAACACATTCCCGTTCCTGCAATCGATCATTGGTGGCAAACAGAATCAGGCTGGCCCATGATTGCCAATATGATGGGCATTGAACAATTGCCTATTAAACCCGGTTCAGTGGGAAAAGCAGTTTGTGGCTATGATATTAGAATTTTTAGTGAAAACGGAACAGAATTGCCACCTAATGAAGAAGGTTACGTAGTGGTGAAACTACCTCTGCCTCCTGGCGCTTTACTGGATTTATGGGAAGACAATCCGCGATTTAAAGCGGGTTACCTAGATAAATTCCCAGGTTATTATTTCTCTGGAGATGGCGGTTTTAAGGATGACGACAACTATATTTTCATCACCGGAAGAGTAGATGACGTTATTAATGTGGCAGGACATCGTTTATCAACAGCTGAAATGGAAGAGATTGTTTCTTCTCACCCAGTAGTTGCAGAATGCGCGGTGATTGGAATCAATGATGCTTTGAAGGGCCAAATTCCTCTGGCTTTGGTTGTAACCAAATTAAATGCCGAAATGGAGCATTACCAACTGGAACAAGAAATCATAAAACTAGTGAGACAGCAAATAGGTGCAGTGGCTTCATTGCAAAATGTAGTAATTGTAGAACGATTACCAAAAACGCGCTCTGGAAAAATCTTGAGAAAACTTATGCGAAGTATTGCTGACGGAGAAAAATTCCAAATTCCGTCAACAATTGACGACGAGAGCATTGTGGGTGAAATCGATGCTGTGTTACAAAAATACAGCATAGGAATTTACAATAAAAAGAACAATAATTAAAATCATATAGAAAACATGAGTCGGTATAAAATTAATAATTTAGAAGAATACTTTAAAGAATATAAAAAATCAATCCGTGAACCGAAAAAGTTTTGGGACAAAATTGCAGCCGAAAATTTCACTTGGTACCAGCAATGGGACAAAGTTTTAGATTTTAATATGGCAGATGCCAATATTAAATGGTTTACCGAAGCTAAAGTCAATATCACAAAAAATTGCATCGACAGGCATTTAGCCAAAAAAGGAGATAAAACTGCAATAATCTTTGAACCAAATGATCCCAACGAAGAAGCAATTCACATTACATACATCGAATTGCATCAAAAAGTTAGTAAAATGGCTAATGTTTTAATAGAACAAGGCATAAAAAAAGGAGATCGTGTTTGTATTTATTTGCCTATGATTCCTGAACTAGCGATCACTACTTTGGCTTGCGCTCGCATTGGAGCCATACATTCGGTAGTTTTTGCGGGATTTTCTGCTTCTGCAGTAACGGCAAGAATTAACGACAGTGAATGTAAAATGGTAATTACATCAGACGGTGGCTACAGAGGCAACAAAACAATCGATTTGAAAAGCATTGTAGATGAGGCATTATTAAAAAGTCCTTGTGTAGAAAAAGTTCTAGTTGTTAAAAGAACTAATACAAATGTAAATATGAAAGAAGGCCGTGACCAATGGTTGCAGCCGCTTTTAGATGAAGCATCAGACAATAATGTTGCTGAAATAATGGATGCCGAAGATCCTTTATTTATCCTTTACACTTCCGGATCTACTGGAAAACCAAAAGGCATGGTACATACAACAGCAGGATATATGGTTTATACGGCCTATACTTTCAAGAATGTTTTTAATTATGAAGAGAACGATATCTTTTGGTGTACCGCAGATATTGGTTGGATCACAGGACATTCTTATATTTTATACGGCCCGTTATTGAATGGTGCTACAACTGTAATCTTTGAAGGAGTTCCGTCCTATCCTGATTATAGTCGCTTTTGGCAAACAATCGAAAAACATAAAGTCACACAGTTTTATACCGCACCAACAGCTATCCGCGCTTTGGCTAAAGAAAATGTAGCGTATGTTCAAAAATATCCATTATCCTCATTAAAAGTAATAGGCTCTGTTGGAGAACCCATAAATGAGGAAGCGTGGCACTGGTACAATGATCATGTAGGTGGTAAACGTTGTCCGGTGGTTGATACTTGGTGGCAAACCGAAACTGGAGGGATTTTAATTTCCGCTTTGGCTTTTGTAACACCTACAAAACCCACTTATGCTTCATTACCGCTGCCTGGAATTCAACCCGTATTAATGGATGAGAAACGAAATGAAATAGAGGGCAACCAAGTTACTGGAAGTTTATGTATTAAATTTCCATGGCCCGGAATCGCAAGAACGATTTGGGGAGATCATCAACGGTATAAGGAAACTTATTTCTCTGCCTTTCCAGGCAAATACTTCACTGGCGATGGCGCTTTGCGCGATGAAGTAGGTTATTATAGAATTACTGGCCGAGTTGATGATGTGGTGATTGTATCGGGACATAATCTTGGCACAGCTCCTATTGAGGATGCTATAAATGAACATCCTGCAGTAGCAGAATCAGCAATTGTAGGATTTCCGCATGATGTAAAAGGAAATGCTCTTTACGGATTTGTAATTTTAAAAGAAACAGGAGAATATCGAGACAGAGAAAATTTGACCAAGGAAATCAATCAACAAATCTCTAATCATATAGGACCAATTGCTAAACTAGACAAAATTCAATTTGTATCTGGTTTGCCAAAAACAAGGTCTGGAAAAATCATGCGTAGAATTTTACGCAAAATTGCCGAGGGAGATTATTCTAATTTTGGAGATACCTCAACCTTATTAAATCCTGAAATTGTAGATGAAATCAAAGAAGGAAAAATTTAAATGTTGGTTTTAATTGTTGTTAAAAACTGCTTCAAATTTGAAGCAGTTTTTTTTTATAAATATTTTTGCTTTCGCCAAAATCCATTTAAGTTACTAAAGCTATATTTTGCCCTTGATCTTATTCGAATGTATTCCTGCTTTTGATGAAGATGCTAAGCCAGTGGATTACTTCTAAAATTTAAGTCTTAATACCTTCAAGGCAAATGAAGTAAAAACTACGCAATTATTATAACTATATTCTATCTAATACTTAGACAACTCAGCTTTAAGCATAAACTCTTCGGCTTTTTCAACCATATTATAACTTCCGCAGAAAAAAGGAACACGCTGATGCAATTCAGTAGGAATGATTTCCATTATTCTTCCAAAACCATCCGAAGCTTTTCCACCTGCTTGCTCTACAATAAAAGCCATTGGATTACATTCATAAAGTAAGCGTAATTTGCCTTTTGGCGCTTTAGAGCTCGTAGGATAAATATAAATTCCGCCTTTTATCATGTTTCTGTGAATATCAGAAACTAAACTTCCTATATAACGAGAAGTGTACGGCCTATCCTCTTCTTCCGTTTGACAATATTTAATATAATTCTTAACACCTTGTGGAAAATGAACATAATTCCCTTCATTAATTGAATAAATAGGACCATCCTTAGAAAATTGCATATTTGGATGCGATAAATAAAATGTACCAATTGCAGGGTTCAAAGTAAATCCATTCACTCCATGTCCTGTTGTGTACACAATCATAGTTGAAGTTCCATAAATCACATAACCTGCAGCCACTTGGTTGATTCCAGGCTGTAAAAAATCTTCAATGGTAACTGGAGTTCCTATGGGAGTTATTCTTCTGTATACTGAAAAAATAGTTCCGACAGAAACGTTCACATCAATATTTGATGAGCCATCCAGTGGATCCATCAGCACTACGTATTTATTATTGTGACTTTTATCGCTTCCTTCCACGGTAATAAAATCATCATTTTCCTCCGAAGCAATACCACATACAATTTCTCTATTAATCAATGTTTGGATAAAAACTTCATTCGCATAGACATCAAGTTTTTGCTGGTCTTCGCCTTGTATGTTTCGTTCCCCAGCAGCTCCTATAATATCAACTAAACCAGCTTTGTTAACTTTATAATTAACCACCTTGGCAGCAAGTCTAATGGAATTTATAATTCGGGATAATTCGCCTGACGAATATTGAAAAGCATTCTGATTTTCAATGATAAATTCACCTAATGTTTTGTTGCGTTCTTCCATAAAGAAATCGATGTAGTTGAGTTGAAGTCACAAATATCGGTTTTTTTGTGAAAATGAAATGAATAATATTTACTTAGTTTATCCATATTGTATATTTGCTTTACAATTTGCTGATTTTTTAGGTCAAAAGTGTCTAATTCATCAATTATAATCAATACAATACGAATTTATGAATATCAGAAAAGGAAAACCAGAAGATATGAAAGCTGTTTTAGGACTTATCCAAGAATTAGCCGAATTTGAAAAAGAGCCTGATGCCGTTCTTGTCACTGAAGCTGATTTAGTTCGTGATGGTTTTAGCACCAATCCTCTATTCCACGTTTTAGTTGCAGAAATTGACAGTGATTCTAGCGAAAAAGAAATTGTCGGAATCGCTTTATACTATTATCGTTTCTCAACTTGGAAAGGAAAAACAATTCACCTAGAAGATTTAGTGGTAAAAGAAAGTATGCGCGGGACAGGTTTAGGTTACGCCTTATATTCTGAAATTATTAAGCAAGGAAAAAAAGATCAAGTCCGACGAGTAGAATGGAACGTCCTAAACTGGAATACTCCTGCAATCGAATTTTACAAAAAATCAGGCGCTAAAATTCTTGATGATTGGATGGTAGTTCAAATGGATGAGCAAGGAATAAACAATTTTGTTGAAAATAAACTAAAAATTTAAATTCCAAAAAAAATAAGTTCCAAATTCCAATGACAGTTGGAATTTGGAATTTAAAATTTGGAATTTACATTATTGGAATTTACATAATTATGAGAGTATTTAAATTTGGTGGCGCGTCAGTCAAAGATGCTGCAGGAATTAAAAACGTGTACGACGTTTTACAAAAAGTAGGTTATGAAGATGTGTTGTTAGTAGTTTCTGCAATGGGCAAAACAACAAATGCACTCGAATTAGTTATTAAAAATTATTTTGATAAATCTCCTGAACTTAATTCATCTGTACAAGAAGTGAAAAAATACCACAACCAAATAATAATGGATTTGTTTGAGGATGAAAAAAATCAAGTTTTTGTGGCTGTTAATTTGCTGTTTGCCGATTTAGAATATTTTTTGGCACATAATAAATCTCCGAACTATAATTTTGTTTACGATCAAATTGTCAGTTTTGGTGAATTAATTTCAACCACAATACTGAGTCACTTCATGAATTTCATGGGTATAAAAACACAGTGGCTTGATGTGCGTAATTTTATAAAAACAGATGCAAATTACAGAGACGCAGAAGTGAATTGGGAATTGACGCAAAAAAACATTTCAAAAAATGTAAAAAGAAAAACTTTAAATATCACTCAAGGTTTCTTGGGCTCTGATGAAAATAATTTTACGACCACTTTAGGTCGTGAAGGCTCTGATTATACTGCTGCAATCTTCGCATATTGCTTAAATGCTGAAAGTGTCACCATCTGGAAAGATGTTCCAGGCGTCATGAATGCTGACCCGCGATATTTTGAAAAAGCAAGGTTACTTAATCAAATTTCGTATCGTGAAGCAATTGAACTTGCCTTTTATGGCGCAACAGTAATTCACCCAAAAACCTTGCAACCATTACAAAAAAAAGAAATTCCACTGTACGTAAAATCGTTTATAAACCCTTTACTTAAAGGAACTAGTGTGTCAAGAGGAGCCGATTTAGAGCCTTATTTACCCTGTTTTATTGTCAAAAGAAACCAACTTTTAATTTCGCTTTCTTCAATAGATTTTTCGTTTATAATGGAAGAAAACATCAGTGAAATTTTTGCTTTGTTTCACCAATTCAAACTAAAAGTAAACTTGATTCAAAATTCAGCTATTAGTTTCTCTGTTTGTGTGGAGGATAAATTCGGCAATTTTAAAGAGTTAAATACACTTTTATCTAAAAAATTCAAAGTTGAATACAATGAAAATGTAACGTTATACACCATCAGGCATTTTGATGAAAATGCAGCCAAAACTGTCGAGCACAATAAAATTGTTTTATTGAAACAATTAAGCCGAGAAACGATGCAAGTAATTACGAAAGAATAAATTTAAAAAATAGAAATCAAAACGGTTTCTATTTTTTTTTCATTGCTTTGAGCAACGGACATTACAGTGCAATTTGCATTGTTATGACTTGATATGGAGATCAATAAGTAACACAACAATCTTTTGAATCATGTAATTTTTATCGATGCTACTTACTGTAAAATTTTATCTAGAAAATAAAATGTCGTTTGTGGATGTCATGCAGTTGTATTGAGCATCTTTTTGATCAATTCGGGATTTCTTCTGTCATCAATTACAAGAAGAACATTTAAATTATTATTATTATTACAATCAAAACCGATAAATATATGTTTAATAGTGAAATAAAATAATTTGTTATCCGAAGTTTTCTGAGGTAAAGCAACAGAAAAATCGAGTGTTTTCAATTTGAATTGAATACTGTTATATAGCTTTTGACTGTAGTCTTTACTTTTATTTCTGTGGGTGTAGTAGTTCATAATTTCCACCATATCCATCGAAGAATGTGTTGACCAAATTACTTTTCGTTTAGCCATTCCGCTACTTTTATATCCATCTCTTCTTGAGTCAAAAAATCGCCTTCCTCAATTTGTTTCCTAGATTCTTCAATTCTTTTTAAATGATAATCTGAAAGTTGATAAACAATCTCATTTTTATCAACTATTTCTTTTATTTCGCTCAAAACCGAATTATCTTCTAACAAATTGATTTTTGAAATCAAATATTTTTTTAATGCAATTGTTGTCATAACACTATTGTTTTCCACAAAGTTACTATTTTATTTTTATTGGCTATCCGTTTCTTGCCGCATTAAAATAATTGGCACACTGATTAAACGAATTTAAGCAGATTGGCAGGAATCAAATTTAATTAAATCAGTTTTTGATCCGTTTCATCTTTGGTATCTCTGTGCCATTTTATGATTGGATCCGTTAAACTTTTCCCCTATTTTAATCTTGAACAATCTTTTACCTGACAATACAAAAATCAAATTACCAATTATAAATACTACTTTTGATACTTTTGAGTTATTCTCTTTATGTTTAAAAAATTACTTTTTTACATTACCATAATTTGTTTTTCTGGGCTGCAGGCACAGGAAATTAATTTGTTGTACAAATCAAAAAAGATTCTTCCCTCTAGTGATACTATTTATATTGAAAAAACAAGTATCAATTCTAGTTTTTTCAAGTTGCTTGACGCCAATGGCCAACAAATAGACAACTCGAAATTTAAAATTAATTTTAAAAAAGCGACTTTACTTCTTACAGATGTTACAAGTTCAGATTCAATTACTGTTCAATATCTACAATTCCCTGAGCTGCTGACTAAAGAATACCGAATTTATGATGCTAGCCGCGTAGTTGAAAATCAATCAGAACTAGGGGATTTATATGCAATTGAAAATCGAAAATCGAAAACAAACGTACCGTTTGACGGATTAAACTCTTCAGGAAGTATTACACGTGGCATTACAATAGGCAATAATCAAAATGCGGTGCTCAATTCTAATTTAGATTTACAAATTACAGGAAAAATTTCTGAAAAAGTAAGTTTGAGAGCCTCTATTCAAGACAGTAATATTCCACTTCAAGATGGCGGATATTCTCAAAAACTGGATCAATTTGACAATGTTTTTATGGAAATATTTAGCGACAAATGGAATATTCGCGCGGGAGATGTTTTCTTGGAAAATAGAAATTCGCAGTTCTTAAATTTCAACAAAAAAGTACAAGGACTATCCACTAGTTTTAACTTTGGTTCTGAAACTAATAAAACCAATGTCTTTGCATCAGCGTCAATAGTTCGCGGACAATATGCTAAAAGCACTATCATAGGACAAGAAGGAAATCAAGGTCCCTATAAACTAAAAGGTCAAAATGGCGAGTTATATGTTTTAGTCATTTCAGGATCAGAGCGCGTTTATGTTAACGGGTTATTACTAAAAAGAGGAGAAAATAACGATTACACTATAGACTATAACGCAGGCGAAATTGTTTTTACGCCATTGTTTACGATCAATTCTGAAATGCGTATTGCAATTGAATATCAATATTCTGATAGAAACTACACTCGTTTTGTCACTTACGCTGGCGCTACTCATGAAAATAAATCATGGAGTTTTGGCGGTTATTTATATTCAGAAAATGATCAAAAAAACCAACCTTTACAGCAAAACCTTTCTCCAGAACAAGCTCAAATTTTAGTGCAATCTGGAGACAACATTAATTTGATGGTTGCGCCATCGGCTTTTGCTGATTTTTTTTCTGAAAACAAAGTGCTCTATCAAAAAACGGTTGTAAACGCCGTTGAAATTTTTCAATATTCTAATGATCCGCAAGCTGAATTATTTAATGTCAGATTCAGTTTAGTGGGCGCCAATAATGGGAATTATATTGTAATAAACGCAGCAACGATCGCAAGGGTTTTTCAATACGTTGAACCAATAAATGGAATTCCTCAAGGAAATTACGACCCAATTATTCCGCTTGTTGCACCCACGAAAATTCAAGTCGCTACATTTTTGGGAAAATACAAGCCTACCGAAAAAACTGCTGTAGATTTTGAAATAGGAGTAAGTAATAATGATAGGAATTTATTCTCAGCTATAGATGACGCAAATAATAAAGGTTTAGCTTCTAAAATAAACGCAAAACAACGCCTCTTATCTAAGAAATGGAATTTAGATGCATTTGCTAATTACCAATTTATCCAAAAGGATTTTAGACCAATTGAACGTTTATACACCATCGAGTTTGATAGAGATTGGAATTTAGGATCAGCGGGAATTGGAAATCAAAGTTTGCTTATTTCTGGCTTGCAATTGGATTTAAATCCAAAAGCTAATAGTACCAACCACGGCAAATTACTATATCAATTTGAAAAACTAGATTTCTCCGATAGTTTTTCGGGAAATAGACAAATTATAAATGGATTGTTTAAACTAAAAAAATGGACTTTTATCAATCAAGGCAGTTTCTTAAAAAGTGAAAGCACTGATTTCTCCTCGCAATTTTTGCGAAACCAATCTCAAATCCGATTTCATTTCGGCAAAAACTGGATTGGCTCCACTTTACAATTAGAAGATAATAAAGAAAAAAATAAAGTGACGAATCAGTTTTCGGCTTTAAGCCAAAAATTTACAGAATACGGAATTTTTACCGGACGCGGTGATAGTACTAAAGTATATGTTGAATTAGGATATTTAAAACGAAGTAATGACAGTTTGCAAAGCGGTATTGTGCAACGGGTCAATGCGTCTCATTCCTTTCAACTTCGGTCAAAATTGATTCAAAATACTAAAAGTGATTTGGCCATTTACGCTAATTACAGAGTATTAAACTTTGAGGAATCCAATGTGAAAAAAGAATCTACTTTAAATTCTCGAATAGTTTACACTGACCGTTTTTTAGGTCAATTAATTCAAAGTACAACCGTTTATGAAACAAATTCCGGTAGTATTCCGCAGCAAGAATTTACGTATTTGGAGGTTGCTGCAGGACAAGGCGTTTACACGTGGAATGATTATAACAGCAATGGAGTTCAGGAACTGCAGGAATTTGAAATAGCCCCTTTTTTAGATCAGGCCAAGTTTATTCGGGTTTTTCTACCCAATAGAATTTTTATAAAAACACATCAAAATAAATTCTCGCAATCTTTTACTTTAAACCCAAATCAATGGCAAAATGCAAAAGGCGTAAAAAAATTACTATCGTATTTTTACAATCAAACAGCATTTATAATTGACAGAAAAAATCAAAGCGACGGAACAAATTTTGAACTAAATCCTTTTAGCACTGCGGATAATAGTGTTTTAGGGCTCAATTCAAGTTTAAGAAACAGTTTGTTTTACAATCGAGGTAAACAAGATCATTCTCTCACTTACACCTATTTAGATAACAAGACAAAAAATTTGTTATCCGTGGGCTCACAGGAGGCTACTAATAATTCCCATCAGTTACAATACGCGCATTTGTATAAAAAAAATTGGCTTCTAGGATTTTTCACGAAAACTATTTTGACTACAATTCAATCGGAGAATTTTCCAGAGAAAAATTTTGATATTAATGGGTACCAAGTGGCGCCCAAAATTAGTTACCTATTTTCCAAGAATAGTAGTTGGGATCTATTTTACGAATATCAGTATAAAAATAACCAAATTGGCGTTATGGAAAACTTAATTCAGAGTCGTTTTGGATCTGCGTTTTCTTATGCAAGCGATAAAAAATTCACAATAAACAGCGAAGTTTCATTTGTCCAAAATAAATTTGACGGAAATGAATTTTCAGCCGTGGGTTTCCAAATGCTTGAAGGATTGCAAACGGGACAAAACTTAACTTGGAAACTGCTTTTACAAAAAAATATCACCCAGTTTTTAGATATTAATTTTAATTATCAAGGCCGAAAGAGTGAAACCAGTCAAGCAATTCACACTGGTAACGTACAACTACGAGCTTATTTTTGATAGTGTTAAAGCGTAGTTATGCCTTACCTTACCGAACTGCCTGCAAACATTGAGCGAAAGACAAAACCGTTTACAAATCAAAGCCATCTCTGATAAATTTAGTACTTTAGCAACTTAAAATTGATTGACAAAGAATAATGAAACTGAAAGAAAAAATATCGCTTGAAAAAGTATTTGAAAAAGAATATAAAGACAAACTTGTTGAACCAAAAAACAACAAAGAAGCGGTTATTACTCATTTCTTGCACAATAGCAAAAACGTAGTTTCACTGAGGAAAAACTTTAGCAATGATTTTAAATATTTTGAGAATTGATTTAGGATATTTTGCTCCTGAACCTCAAACTATTAATGCAGAAGATTTTGGAGGTGCTTAAAATAGAGAACGAATTTATATTGTTATATTTAGAAATGATTTGGGCGTTCCCCAAAAGGGTCGGGCTTTCCGTTCCAATCTTTTTGTTCGTTCCTCTCAAAAAGGATTTCCTCTGCAATCCCTAACGCAAAAAGTCGAATAAATGGAAAATTATCTACAAATTTCAAGAGAAGATTTTATGAAATTCTTCCGTGATGATGAAAAGTTAAATGAATTAACAGTTGATGACAGAGTTGAAATTTTCAGAACAATTCTTGTTGGAAGTTCTGATTTGACTAAAGAATTATTAAATGAAGTTTTAGGAGATTATTGTGTTGATAATCTTGAAGTAATAGAAATAAACAATGGCGAAAATTAATAATTGGACGAGAAACGAAACGATTGTTGCTTTCAATGTTTATTGTAAAGTTCCATTCAAAAGCAGCAGCAAAACCAACCCAACAATTATAAAATATGCCAACATGATTGGTAGAAGCCCCTCCGCTTTAAATATGAAAGTTGGAAATTTTGGAAGATTAGACCCTGAATTAAAAAAGCAAGGAATAGTTGGGTTAGGAAATGGAAGTAAACTTGATGAAATAATTTGGAATGAATTTAATGGAAATTGGGAGAAATTGGGATTTGAAAGCGAATTACTTATTGCCCAATTTCAAAATAAAACTATTGAAGAAACTGTTGAATTTGATTTAGATAATTTACCACAAGGAAAAGAAAGAGAAGCTTTAATAAAAATCAGGGTAAATCAATCATTTTTCAGAAGTACAATTCTCTCTTCTTACAATCAAAATGTTGTATAACTGGATTGTCAATTCCTGACTTTTTAGTAGCAAGTCATATTGTCCCTTGGAAAAAGGATGAAAAAAATCGATTAAATCCGCATAATGGATTATGTTTAAATTCTATTCACGATAAAGCTTTTGATAGAGGGTTTATTACTATAACTCCTAATTTTAAAATTAAAACATCTGATTATTTTAAAGATTATTCAAAAGAAAATGCCGTTTTAGATTTCTTTATAAAACACGAAAACCAATCTATCATTTTACCTGATAAGTTTTTGCCCTCCAAAGATTTTTTAGATTTTCATTATAACAATATCTTTCATAAGTAATAGATCGTTTACGTGAGGGATAGTAGCGAAAAGCCCGCAGCGAGGAACGAGCGAGGACTTGTAGCGGATAGCCCGACCCGTTAGGGGCACGCCCAAAATAATTCCTTTCAACTCAATATGTTCAGACTTTAATTAATCACAAAGCTCGATACGAAAGCAAAGGAAATGGATTAGTTTAGCCCCTTATAAGTTTGGAGTGATATTCTAAATTTCAAATAATACATTTGAGATATGCAAAACAAGAAATGGAGTTTAAAAGAAATAATATCACCTATAAATAAAACATGACTATCAGTTCCGATAAAAAAACGATTTTAGTTGCTCCGTTAAATTGGGGTTTGGGTCATGCAACACGCTGTATTCCGATTATTAATGCTTTATTAAAAAATAATTTTACTCCAATTATTGCATCAGATGGAAGTGCTTTACATTTATTGAAAAAAGAATTTCCTAAGTTACTGTCTCTTGAACTTCCCTCCTACCAAATTGAATATCCTAAAAATGGTAAAAATCTAAAATGGAAATTATTTAAAAATAGTTTAAAAACTATCCGCGCGGTTCAAGAAGAGAAAAAAATAATTGCAAAGTGGATTACGAAATATCAAATAAGCGGAATTATTTCAGACAATAGATTAGGTGTTTTCAGTACCAAAGTTCCGTCAATCTATATTACACATCAATTGAAAGTGATGTCAGGAAATACAACTTGGATTACCAGTAAAATACACCAACAATTTATAAAAAAATACACTGAATGTTGGATTCCAGATGTTGAGAATAATCCAAATCTAAGCGGAGCTCTTGGACATCTGGTCAAAACTTGCTTAAATATCAAATATATTGGGTCTTTGAGTCGGTTGCACAAAAAGGATTTACAAGTAAAGTATGACTTAATGATTATGCTCTCTGGACCAGAACCACAGCGCGGCATTTTAGAAGCAAAACTAAAAAAAGAAGTTTTGAAATATGGTGGAAAAACTGTTTTTATAAAAGGTGTAGTCGAAGAAAACCAAATAAAAGAACAACTAGGAAATGTAACCTATTACAATTTTATGACTTCTAAAGAACTAGAAGACACTTTCAATTCAAGTGAACACATTCTTTGTCGCTCAGGTTATACAACAATTATGGATCTCACACAGTTGCAAAAAAAAGCTTTTTTTATTCCTACGCCGGGACAATTTGAACAAGAATACCTCGCTAAAAAATTGCAACAAGAAAATTTAGTTCCTTTTGCTCAACAAGATGATTTTAAAATAGAACTTCTTCAAGAGATAAATAATTATAAAGGTTTACCAAAATTAGATTCTGAAATTAACTGGATAAAATTGTTTCAGGTTTTCGAGTAAAAAGCTATTTTTTTGGCTTTGTAAGGTTGAATATTCGTCTGTTCTTGAACCCAAAAACTATATCTTTGAACTCTTATTTTTAAATCCTATAAAATGCAAATTGTTTTCGCTTCCAGCAACAAAAATAAAATATTCGAAATACAAAGTATGCTTCCTGATACGATCAAAATTCTCAGTTTAGAGGAAATAGGTTGTTATGAAGAAATTCCCGAAACCGCAGATACTATTGAAGGCAACGCCATTTTGAAAGCAAATTACGTTACCACTAAATACGGTTATGATTGTTTTGCTGATGATACGGGTTTAGAAGTTGCTGCTTTGAACGGCGAACCGGGCGTTTTCTCAGCCAGATATGCAGGTGAGCAACGCAGCGCCGATGACAATATGAATAAATTACTGACTGCCCTTTCCGATAAAAGCAATAGAAAAGCACAATTTAAAACTGTTATTGCGTTGAATAGAAACGGTTCACAAAAATTATTTACAGGAATTGCTGAAGGCGAAATTACAGTAGAAAAATCAGGAAGTGGAGGTTTTGGCTATGATCCTATTTTTATGCCTTTGGGATATCAAGAAACTTTTGCAGAATTGTCTTTGGAAATAAAAAATGACATAAGCCACAGAGGTAAAGCAACAAAAGACCTGCTTCATTATCTGACAGAAATGGAATGATCACTTATAATTGTATAACTTTTTAACCATTTACAACAAAGAATGCTTATCATTGAGCGTAAATAAATTTCACGATAATTGTAAATTATTAATTAAAAACATAACTTTCTGATAATCAAAAGACAATAAATCATTAATTCTTAAAATAGCATTAGTTTATATGAATTATTAAAAGTAATTTTGCACCCTATTTTAAAAATACATATGAATAAATTTGAACAATTAGGATTGAGTGAATCGTTACTGAAGGCGATTTTAGATCTAGGATTTGAAAATCCGACCGAAGTACAGGAGAAAGCGATTCCCCTATTATTGGAAAAAGATACAGATATGGTTGCGTTGGCTCAGACAGGGACAGGGAAAACGGCAGCTTTTGGTTTTCCAGTTATTCAGAAAATTGATGCCGACAACAGAAACACACAAGCATTAATTTTATCTCCAACACGCGAACTTTGTTTGCAGATTACCAACGAAATTAAAAACTACTCTAAATACGAAAAAGGTATTAATGTGGTAGCAGTTTACGGTGGAGCTAGCATTACAGACCAAGCGAGAGACATAAAGAGAGGTGCACAAATTATTGTAGCAACTCCAGGAAGAATGCAAGATATGATTAATAGAGGTTTAGTAAATATCTCTCAAATTAATTACTGTATTCTTGACGAAGCTGACGAAATGTTAAATATGGGTTTTTACGAGGACATCGTAAATATCCTTTCTACAACGCCAGACGATAAGAGCACATGGTTATTTTCTGCAACAATGCCTGCTGAAGTAGCTCGTATTGGAAAACAATTCATGAAAGATCCAATTGAAATTACAGTTGGAGCTAAAAATTCAGGTTCAGCTACCGTTTCTCACGAATTTTACTTAGTAAATGCACGTGATCGTTACGAAGCTTTGAAACGTTTAGCTGATGCTAATCCAGACATTTTCTCAGTAGTTTTTTGTCGTACCAAAAGAGATACGCAAGCTGTTGCTGAAAAATTAATCGAAGATGGATACAGCGCTGCTGCATTGCACGGAGATTTATCTCAAGCGCAACGTGACGGTGTAATGAAATCTTTTAGAGGAAGACAAATCCAAATGCTTGTAGCTACTGATGTTGCTGCACGTGGAATTGACGTTGACAATATTACTCACGTAGTAAATTACCAATTACCTGACGAAATTGAAACTTATAATCACCGCTCAGGTCGTACTGGTCGTGCTGGAAAATTAGGAACTTCGATTGTAATTGTTACTAAAAGCGAATTGCGTAAAATTTCTTCGATCGAAAGAATTATAAAGCAAAAATTTGAAGAGAAAACCATTCCATCAGGAATTGAAATTTGCGAAATTCAATTATTACACTTAGCTAACAAAATTAAAGATACTGAAGTTGATCACGAAATTGACAACTACTTACCTGCAATTAATAGCGTTCTTGAAGGTTTATCAAAAGAGGAACTAATCAAGAAAATGGTTTCAGTTGAATTCAACCGTTTCATCAATTATTACAAGAAAACTAGAGATATTTCTGGTCAATCTTCAGTTTCTGAAAGACGCGATCGTGATGATAGAGATGGTGCTCCAAGAGAAAATAACAATGGTGGTGCAACAAGATATTTTGTGAACATAGGTTCTAGAGATAATTTTGACTGGATGTCATTGAAAGATTATTTGAAAGAAACATTAGACTTAGGTCGCGATGACGTTTTCAAAGTAGATGTAAAAGAAGGTTTCTCTTTCTTTAACACTGATCCAGAACATACTGATAAGGTAATGGAAGTATTGAATAACGTACAACTAGAAGGACGTAGAATCAATGTTGAAATTTCTAAAAATGATGGTGGCGGAAGACGTGATCATAATGGAAGAAGCTCTGGAGGTTTTAGTGGCGGAAGAAGTTCAGCTCCAAGAAGAGAAGGTAGTTTTGCACCTAGAAAAGAAGGTTCAGGCGGATTTAGAAGCGATAGAAGTTCAGCTCCTAGAGAAGGTGGATTTGGTGGAAGAAGCGATTCAAGAAGTGCTGCTCCACGACGAGAAGGTGGTTTTACATCGGACAGACCTAGAACAGAAGGTTCGTCTGATAGAGCACCAAGACGCTCTGAAAGCTTTGGTGATTCACCAAGACCTAGAAGACCAAGAAAAGATTAACATTCATTGTTAATCTTCTTATAATTATATTCAGAAACTACAAAATATTTAATCCTGATTTATTACTTTTAAAGTTTTAAATTAGTATATGAAATATTTTGTAGTTTTCTTATTTTTATTCCTTTCAGCAACTGCTATTTCTCAAGTTAAAGAACCCTCTCATAAAGTAAACGCTATTATCATCAGTAACACTACTAAGCAACCTTTAGTAGGCGTAAACATTATTAATGTCAATAAAGTTAGAGGAGCAACGACCGATTTAGACGGCTATTTTGAAATAGACGTTCAAGTAAATGATACTTTACATGTAACTAGCTTAGGTTTTCAATCCTTACGCGTTAGAGTTACTAATGACTGGATAAAAAATATAACCACAAAAATTCAGCTTACTGAAAAAGCGATTGCTCTTGAGGAAGTCGTTATTCGCCCATTTAATTTAACTGGTTATCTTGAGGTAGACACTAAAATCATTCCTGTTAAAGAAAATTTTAGATATAGTATTTCTGGGTTAACCCAAGGCTACGAAGCTGGTCAATATTCTCCAAATGCCTTTGGTAGAGTTCTAGGATCAATTTTTAATCCGGCAGATGTACTTTACAACTTCTTCGGAAAAAATCCCAAAGAACTCAGAAAATTAAAGGAAATGAAGAAAGACGACACTGTTAGAAATCTTTTAGAATCAAAATTTGATAGAGAGATGATTTCTGTTCTTCTAGGTGTTGAAAAAAGTGAAATTGCCGAAATTTTACAGCGGTGCAATTATTCAGAATCATTTATACAAACCGCAAATGACCTCCAAATAATGGATGCGATAAGTGGTTGTTATGAAGAATATAAGGTGTTAAAGAAGAAATAAGGGGGAATGAAATTCCAAACTTTTAAATTCCAAATTCCAAGGCTTTTAGAATAGAAATTCAATTTTTTAAATTCCAAATTCTAATTACGGTAAATAAATTTCTAGATTTTTTAATTCAAATTACTGTAGTTTAAACGAAAAATCACAAATTTTAATTTCCAATTCCAATAACATTCAAGAGAAATACCAAATTTTTAAAATGGCATTTCAATACTTCGATTTGGAATAATAAGCTTTATTTATATTATAACTCTTAATAGTAAACGCTTTAGCAAAATATAACAATCATTTTTCCATCTAATTTAAATTCGGGAAATTGATTTGTATAATAAAAAAAAATCGTGAAATTCGTGAAATTCGTCTCAAAAAAAGTGTCGCGGTGATTTGTAATCTTTTTTGTTTACAAATCAAAAAATAACCTATATTTACTCGTATTACTAAACACTAATTTTAAATATCTAAATCATGGCAAAAAGTCAAGACGCAAAGAAAACTGCGAAAAAAGAGCCTTTAAAAACAGCAAAGGAAAAGAAAGAAGAAAAAAGAGATAAGAAAAACATACCAAAAAGAGACTGATTGTAAATAAAAAAAAGGCTGTTCAGAGTTTCAAACTCCCAACAGCCTTTTTTATGATTTAACTTTACAAATTATCTAGAATAATTAGGAGCTTCTTTTGTGATAGTTACATTATGCGGATGACTTTCATTAATTCCACTAGCAGTAATACGAACAAAACGACCTGTTTCTTGCAAAGTTGGAATATCTTTTGAACCACAATAACCCATTCCGGCACGCAGTCCGCCTATGAATTGTTGCATACTTTCATTCAATTCGCCTTTGTAAGGTACTCGACCTACAATTCCTTCGGGAACTAATTTTTTTACATCATCTTCCACATCTTGAAAATAACGGTCTTTCGAACCTTCTTGCATCGCTTCAACAGAACCCATTCCGCGATAAGACTTAAATTTTCTTCCTTCAAAAATAATAGTTTCACCAGGAGATTCCATGGTTCCAGCTAAAAGTGAACCTAACATCACACAGTCAGCTCCTGCAGCAATTGCTTTGGGAATATCTCCCGTGTAACGAATTCCACCATCAGCAATGACTGGAACTCCAGATCCTTTTATTGCCGCGGCAACTTCGAGCACCGCTGAAAACTGAGGGAAACCAACACCTGCTACAATACGAGTCGTACAAATTGAACCAGGTCCTATTCCCACTTTTACACCATCAGCACCATTTTCGACTAAAAATTTAGCTGCTTCAGGAGTAGCAATATTACCTACAATTACATCTATTTGCGGAAATTTACTTTTTACTTCTTTCAATACATTTACAACTCCTTGAGTATGTCCATGAGCTGTATCTATAATTATTGCATCGACACCTGCATTTACTAATGCCTCCGCTCTTTGCACTGCATCACCAGTTACACCAATTGCGGCAGCAACGCGCAAACGACCAAATACATCTTTGTTCGCGATGGGTTTTTGCGTAAGCTTAGTAATATCTCTAAAGGTGATTAAGCCAACTAATTTATAGTCCTTATTTACAACAGGTAATTTTTCGATTTTGTGACCTTGTAAAACTACTTCCGCTTGTTCAAGAGAAGTTCCTTCAGCAACAGTAACTAAATTCTCGCTAGTCATTACCTCAATAATTGGTCGGGAATTGTTTTTTTCAAAACGCAAATCTCTATTGGTGACAATTCCTTTTAGAATTTGGTTTTGATCAACAATTGGAATTCCGCCTATTCCATATTCCTTCATCGCATTCTTAGCATCAGCGACCGTCGAAGTTAATGGCAAAGTCACAGGGTCAATAATCATCCCTGATTCTGCACGTTTTACTTTTCTAACCTTAGCGGCTTGTTGCTCGATAGTCATGTTTTTATGCAAAACGCCTATTCCTCCTTCTTGTGCCATAGCAATTGCCATTGCGCTCTCAGTAACTGTATCCATAGCAGCAGATACAATAGGAACATTTAGCGTTATATTTCGTGAAAATTTTGATTTTATACTCACTTCGCGAGGAAGCACATTAGAGTAATTTGGAATTAATAGGACATCATCGTAAGTTAATCCTTCACCGATAATCTTAGTGTTGTGTGCGATCATTGCAATTGTACTTGGAGATTAATTGCGTGCAAATATAGACAATCTTAAGCACAAAAACAGTTTGTTGTTCGAATAAAATAATTAAATTGCACTTCAATCTCAATTCTTTGCAACTCAGCAGCACTTGGTTTGTAATCTATAATACCAATCTATTTCTATGATTAAAGATACCCAATCCAACAAGTTAAAAGGACTTTCTGACGACGAAGTAGTGGAGTCGCGAGCAAAATTTGGTCAAAATTCTATAATTCAACAAAAAAAGAATGTCTTTTTACATTCAGTTTTAGAAATGATTATAGAACCTATGTTTTTATTACTAATTGCCGCAGCTAGTATTTATTTTATAATCGGCGATTATGGAAACGGAATTTTTATGACTGCCGCAATAATTTTAGTATCGACTATTTCGCTCTATCAAGAATCAAAAAGTAGATCAGCTATTCACGCTTTAAAAAAGCTTTCCCAAGCCAAAAGCAGAGTAATTCGAAATAATAAAACCGTAGAAATCCCAAGTGAGGAAATTGTGATGGGCGATCTGATCCAAACAGAGGAAGGCACTTTTATCCCTGCCGATGCAATGATCGTTCAATCTAATGATTTTGCAGTTAATGAATCTATTTTAACGGGAGAATCGATGGCTGTTTTTAAAAATGAATCAGCGACCAATAATACTGTTTTTATGGGCACAATTGTAACTAGTGGATTAGCAATTTGTAAAGTTACAGCAATAGGAAACAAAACCCAATTAGGGAAAATAGGTAAAAGTTTAGAGGAAATTGCTGTAGAAAAAACACCTTTGCAAGTGCAAATAGGGAGTTTTGTAAAAAAAATGTCAATTGTTGGTATAATAATTTTTGGAATTGTTTGGGCTATCAATTATTATAATTCAGGAGCTGTTTTAGATAGCCTATTAAAGGCGCTTACACTTGCAATGAGCATCATTCCTGAGGAAATTCCAGTCGCTTTTACCACTTTTATGGCGCTAGGTTCCTGGCGGTTAATGAAAATGGGGATTATTGTTAAACAAACTAAAACAGTAGAAACTTTAGGAAGCGCTACGGTAATCTGTACTGATAAAACAGGTACAATTACTGAAAATAAAATGAGCCTTGCGCAGGTCTATATTTTTGCTGATGATTCGGTATCCAATGATTTTTCCTCTGAATCAAGTATTGAATTATTGACTATCGCTATGTGGGCTAGCGAACCTATTCCTTTTGACGCAATGGAAATCGCCTTGCATGAAGCTTACGCAAAATTAAAAATAGCTGATGAAAGACCTAATTTCAGTTTAGTTCATGAGTATCCATTAGATGGAAAACCGCCAATGATGACTCATGTTTTTGAAAATAAAATTGGAAAAAGAATCATTGCTGCCAAAGGAGCAACAGAGGCATTAATTGCAACTTCTAATTTATCTGAAAATGAAAAAAAGGAAGTTTTAACGGCTATGAAAAAAATGGCTTTAGAAGGATATCGGGTTCTGGGTGTTGGCGTTGCTAACTTCCAGGGCAATGATTATCCTGAAAAACAACAGGATTTTAAATTTGATTTTATAGGATTAGTTGCGTTTTATGATCCGCCAAAAGCAAATATAAAAGCAACATTTGAAACTTTTTATAATGCTGGAATTCAAATAAAAATTGTTACTGGAGATAATGCTGAAACAACAGCAACGATTGCCAAACAAGTTGGTTTTCGAAATGCAGATAAAACACTAAATGGTGATGAATTAATGGCGATGGACGATGCAACTCTTAAAACTAGAGTGATGGAAACAGCCATATTTACGCGAATGTTTCCAGAGGCAAAATTAAAAATTATAAAAGCATTAAAAGACAACAATCAAATTGTAGCGATGACTGGTGATGGAGTTAATGATGGCCCGGCATTAAAATCAGCTCACATAGGAATTGCTATGGGAAAAAAAGGAACCGAAATCGCAAAGCAAGCTGCTAATTTAATTCTAATAGATGATGATTTCTCAAAAATGATTGGTGCTATTGCCATGGGTCGGAAGATTTATAGCAATTTAAAAAAAGCAATTCAGTACATAATTTCGATTCATATTCCAATTATTTTAATTGTCTTTATTCCGCTGGCATTGGGATGGATTTATCCTAATATATTTTCACCCGTTCATGTAATCTTTTTAGAAATAATTATGGGCCCAACCTGCTCTATAATTTATGAAAATGAACCGATGGAACGCAATTTAATGCAAACTGAACCTCGACCTTTTACCAATACGTTTTTTAAACTCAATGAAATTACAATCAGTATCATTCAGGGAATAGTGATAACTATTGGCTTATTATTTATTTATCAATATTGCGTTAATATAAATTGTTCTGAAAACACCACTAGAACTTTGATTTTCTTAACTTTAATTGCTGCAAATATTTTTTTGACGTTAACAAATCGTTCTTTTTATTACTCTATTTTCACGACTTTACGCTATAAAAATAACCTAGTTTTAATTATTATAAGCGCAACTATTGTAATGACTACTTCCTTATTATTTATTCCTCTATTTGCTACCTTCTTCGAATTTGAAAAAGTTTCTGGAATACAAATAGGATTGAGTATTACAGTTGGATTTGTTTCGGTGCTTTGGATTGAAATTTACAAAGGACTTAAACGGCGAAAAACATCCGATTTAAAATGACATTTAGTTTCTTCTATTCTTAAAAATGACATTTAATCCAAGTTGGAACGAAAGACTATTTGCTTTTGTAACATCACTATATTCTAAAAGATTATCCGCAAGAACGTAGAAATTTATTGGTCCAAAATTACTAGACAAACCAAAACCTATATTTTTAAAAGAGTAGGGATCTAAAGTGTAGGTAGCTTTCAAGTCTAAGGATTTAAAAACTTTCCGACGGTAATAAGTTGTAAAAGCTATTAAAGGTATTCTTGGTGTGGTCATCATAAAAAGTTGAGCTCCTAATGCGCTCCTGAAAATTGTTTCCGCATTTTGATTCAAGCAATCGCAGTCTTCGGGTCTTTCTTCATCGAATGAAAATTGGACAGAACTATTGAATTTTGCTGGACGCCAAGTTGTATATTTTGAATTTAAAGTTTCTAACGGAATCGCTTCTTGAAACTCTTGAAATATGTTATCAACAGATTGTCCAGAACTAAAACTGGGAACTACACCTCTATAATTAAAAAGTCCTTTTAAGGAATAGTTTTCAACTTCTTTGGAATGTCTGATAAAACCGATATCTATCATACTCGCTGTAAGTTGTATGTTTTTCTTAGGATAATAAGTAAAACCAGCATCAAACCCTAAACCTAAATTACCTCCTAAAAATGCTCTATTAGTTACATCTTTTGCTACATCAATATCGGCATTTTCATCATTATATCGAGCAACTCCCGAAGTATTAAGTTGCAGTTGCGAATAAATCTGCTGTTCGTAAATTCCTGTGCTTGATGGAATGGTGTATACGTAGCCCGAGTTTTTAGTTGAAGAAACATTAAAAATACTAGAGTAAATTTTTGCACGTGCTCCAAATATAAAGTTTTTGCTAATGTTTTTATGGAATCCTAGATGAAAAACAGATAACGATTCAGCTTTTAAATTCAGGTCGCCCAAATTAAAAATTTTACCTAAATAATCTCTATTCCCATCTAATGCTAAAATGGCTAAATCTTTTGGCGCATAACCAAAAACATCAAATTCTTGATACATCCCAAAGGAAACATAAATATCTTCATCTTGTCTCTCAATCTTGACACCACCATTAAAAATCTCTAATTGCTGGTTTATAGCCACATGGTCTTTTCGGGTGGTAGAAAATACGGCGTTCCGTAATTTTATATTAAAATCGACTCCATTATTAGCAAATAAATCATAGGCAGAAACGCCTGTCGAACCCGCATTTGCGGAAATCCCAGATAGTAATGGAACTCCAATATACCAGTCGTACTTAAAATCAGAACCAGGATTCGTCAATAATGATTGCGGAACCGAAGTGAAATTATATAGAATTTGCTTGTTTTGTGAAAAACAATTTACCGCTAAAAACAGGTTAAAAACAATTAGTATTTTTTTCATTCAACTACTAAATAAGCGGTTACACTTGAACGCAGTTTTAAACTACCTAAACTAGAATCAGTCAAGGCACCACCGGGACGCATAACTATTTCAAAAGTAATATTAGTTGTTCTTTTTAATAAATCAAGTTGCACGCCTTCAAAAATGTCAGTTTTAGTCGTTTTATTTTCCGTGCCAGTATAGGATGGAATAGCTAAGTTTAGCGCATGTAAAGGCTGATTATCATTATCTAAAAATAAAACATTTAAAGAATACGCTCTGTTTATAGTATTTTGTAACTCAAAGAAAAGCTCCACTTTTTTTAATCGTTGTCTAAAAAAAGAACCATCAAATATTTGGATAGTTGACGCATCAAAAATAACATTTCGCTCTGCTCCATTAACGACAAATTGGCTGGCTTTTGCATCAAAATAAGCTAAGTTAGTAACCACTACCGGTTCTAACTTGAGAGTATTTACTTGTTCAAAATCGAGATCACTCGCGCATGATATGGAAATAAGCAGTAAAACTGCCAATCCTAATATTCTTTTTATAGTTAATAATTTCATACTATTTCGAGTAAAATGGTGTTTTCTGGGACATTACAACCAACGTACCAATACTAATTTTATTATTTAAGGAATTGAGTATAAATTACAAAAATGCCTTGTTTAATGGTACTCACCAAATAATTTTGAAGCATCATTATATGCACTTTCAAAACTCATTGGACTCAAATTAGTCAGTTCTTTTTGTGTTGTAAAATAAGATAATAATTTTTCTGTGGGCATATTCCCAGTTAGTTTATCAGTAGCCATTGGACATCCGCCAAAACCTTGAATGGCGCCGTCAAACCTGCGGCATCCAGATTTGTAAGCAGCATCAATTTTCTCAAACCATTTATTAGGCGTGGTATGCAAATGCGCTCCAAACTCTACATCTGGGTATGCTTGAATTAAATTCGAAAACAAATAGGAAATAACGTCTGGCGTAGAACTGCCCACTGTATCTGAAAGAGACAAGATTTTTACCCCCATATTAGCTAATTTCCGTGTCCATTCGCCTACAATTTCCACATTCCATGGATCACCATAAGGATTGCCGAAACCCATTGAGAGATAAGCCACAACTTCTTTATTGCTTTTAGCAGCAATATTTAAAATTTCTTGAAGTGTGATCAAACTTTCAGCGATGGTTTTATGAGTATTTCGCATTTGGAAATTCTCAGAAATAGAAAATGGGAAACCTAAATACTGAATTTCTTTATGCACAGAAGCTATTTCAGCACCTTGAGTATTAGCGATTATAGCTAATAATTTACTTCTGGTTTGAGATAAATCAAGTCGTTCTAGAACTTTAGCAGTATCTTGCATTTGCGGAATCGCTTTTGGAGAAACAAAACTTCCAAAATCGATACTATCAAAACCCACACGTAACAAGGATTGAATGTAAGCCACTTTTCTCTCTGTAGGAATAAATGGTTTAATGCCTTGCATAGCATCGCGTGGACATTCTATAATTTTTATTGACTCCATAGAGCGTCAAAGATACTAAAGAATTTGTTCTTACGAAATCGTTTTTTATCATAGTAAAAAAAATTATTACGTATTATGGTAATAATGCTTATTATTACGTATTATGGTAATAATGTTAATTATTACACTTTTTGGTAATATTGTTGATTATTACACTTTTTGGTAATAATCGTTGTTTTTGTAAAATAAAGTAGTATTTTTAACAGATGATTGTAATACTAACAGCAGATATAATTAACTCCAGAAAGCTTCCTTCTAAAAAATGGATTGATAGTTTAAAAACGATATTAAATACAATTGGAAAAACTCCAAATGATTGGGAAATTTATCGTGGTGATGAATTTCAGTTAGAAATTAAAAATCCTGAACAAACGCTATTGATAGCTTTCCAGCTCAAAGCGTTTTTTAAGTCTATCAATTTAGACCTTCGAATGAGTTTTGGTTTTGGGGACAAAACATATAAAGCTAAGAAAATTACAGAAAGTAATGGAACAGCGTTCATGCATTCTGGCGAAACATTTGAAACTTTAAAAAAACAAAAACTAAATTTAGCAATCAATTCTGGAAACACAATATTTGATGAAGAAATGAACTTAATACTAAAATTAAGTTTGTCTTTTATGGACAACTGGCTGCCACAAGCCGCTGAATTTGTATTGATTGCTATACAAAATCCAACACTTTCACAAGAAGAAATTGGAGTCAAACTAGGAATAAATCAAGCCGCTGTAAGCCGACGACAAAAACGTTCTAATTATGAATTGTTGCTACAAGTTGAACGCTATTTCAGAGAAAAAATAAAAACACTTGAAGTATGATTGTATTTGTAAAGTTGCTTTTGGCACATCTATTAGGTGATTTTTTATTACAACCCACTTCATGGGTAAATGATAAAGAGCATAAGAAACACAAAAGTCTTTACTTATATTTACATACTTTTTTGCACTTTATTTTGGCTTGGATTTTAGTTGGCAAACAAGATTTTGGCTGGTATGCTTTAGTTTTGGCAATTTCACATGGCTTTATTGATTTTTTAAAATTGTATTTTCAAACATCATCAACAAAACGCAATTGGTTTACCTTCGATCAAATTTTACATTTAATAATGATTGTGGCAGTTACATCGCTTTATGGTAAAATTGTAGTAGATTTTTCAATATTTACGAATTCGTTTTGGCTTGTAGCAACTGCTATTATATTACTTACAATACCAACATCATTAATCATTAAAAATATTATTTCTATTTGGACTCCCGAAAGCAAATCCAAAGATGAATCATTGCAAAATGCAGGAAACTATATTGGGATTCTAGAACGTCTTTTTGTATTCGCCTTTATAATGGCTGGACATTTTGAAGCGATTGGGTTTTTAATGGCTGCAAAATCAATTTTTAGATTTGGCGATTTAAGAGAAGCCAAAGACCGAAAGTTAACTGAATATGTTTTAATCGGAACACTATTAAGTTTTGGAATTGCACTATTAACTGGACTTTTAGTCCAAATAGGTTTACGCTTTTCTTTTTAAAATTTCTTTATTTATGGCTTTCACCAAAGCTGGACCTTCATAGATAAAACCAGTATATAATTGTACTAAACTGGCTCCGGCGTCTAGTTTTTCGATAGCATCTTGAGCAGAATGAATTCCTCCTACTCCAATAATTGGAAATGATTTATTGCTTTTTTCCGATAAAAACCGTATCACTTGGGTTGAGCGATTAGTCAAAGGTTTTCCAGATAATCCGCCCATTTCTGATTTATTATCGGATTGTAAATTTTCTCTTGAAAGCGTTGTGTTTGTAGCAATAACGCCTGCAATTTTAGTTTCATTTACAATTTCAATAATATCAAGAAGTTGCTCATCAGTCAAATCTGGCGCGATTTTTAATAAAATTGGTTTTTGTTTTGGCTTAGCCAAATTCTTATTTTGAATTGTTTGTAACAATTGCTTTAAAGGTTCTTTATCTTGTAAAGCACGAAGATTAGGAGTGTTTGGTGAACTTACATTAACCACAAAATAATCTACATAATCAAAAAGTGCTTCGAAACAAATTTCATAATCATCAGTAGCATTTTCATTTGGCGTAAGTTTGTTTTTACCAATGTTTCCTCCTATCAAAACGCCTTCATTTTTACTTAAACGTTGAACTGCTTCAGTAACACCTCCGTTATTAAAACCCATTCTATTAATGATAGCTGAATCTTCTTTCAATCGAAACAATCGTTTCTTAGGATTACCATCTTGACCTATTGGCGTTAGCGTTCCTATTTCTATAAATCCAAAACCAAAATTAGATAATTCCTTATACAAGACCGCATCTTTATCAAAACCAGCAGCTAAACCAACAGGATTTGGGAATTTCAATCCAAAAACTTCGGTTTCTAATCGTTTGTCATTAACAACATACAAAGCTTTGAAAATCGAAGGGACACCCGGAACTTTAGATAACAAACGAATTAAGGAAAACGTAAAATAATGCACTTTTTCAGGATCAAATTGAAAAAGAAGCGAGCGAATAAGTAGTTTGTACATTGCGTTGTTGTTGTGTTGTGCAAAAATAGACTTATCTAACCGATAATTAAATAATTCTTGCGTAAATTACTGCATCTCATTACCAACCTAAAAAAAGCTCCTGAAAATTTGGTTATATTTGTAGAAAATACAAAAAATGCAACATATCATAGATCGTTTCATCAGTTACGTAATTATCGATACGGAATCTGACGCGAATTCAGAAAATACTCCCAGCACAAATAAACAATGGAATCTTGCCAATAAACTGGTAGAAGAATTAAAAGCTATTGGAATGGATGACGTTTCCATAGACGATAAAGCATATATCATGGCTACTTTGCCTAGTAACGTAGATCACGAAGTACCCACTATTGGGTTTGTATCTCATTTTGATACATCACCTGACTTTTGCGGAGCTAGTGTAAAACCTCAAATTATACCTAATTATGATGGAAAGGATATTATTTTAAATGCCGAAAAAAATATTGTTTTGTCGCCAAATTATTTCAAGGATTTACTGCTTTATAAAGGGCAAACTTTAATAACTACTGACGGAACAACTTTACTAGGCGCTGATGATAAAGCTGGTATTACTGAGATTGTGACAGCAATGGAATATCTTATCAAAAATCCAGAGATCAAACATGGAAAAATAAGAATAGGATTTACACCAGATGAAGAAATTGGTCGTGGAGCACACCATTTTGACGTAGAAAAATTTGGTGCTGACTGGGCCTACACAATGGATGGAAGCCAAGTAGGAGAATTAGAATATGAAAATTTTAATGCAGCTTCCGCCAAAATAACGTTTAAAGGTAAAAGCGTTCATCCGGGCTACGCGATAGGGAAAATGATCAATTCAATGTTGATTGCAAATGCTTTTATCAATAAACTACCGCAAGAAGAAACTCCAGAAAAAACTAAAGGTTATGAAGGGTTTTTTCATGTCCATCATTTAAAGGGATCAATTGAGGAAACTGTTTTAGAATTAATTATTCGCGATCACAACAAGAAAAAATTCGAAAAACGCAAAGAATTAATTGAAAAAATTACTAAAAAAATCAATAAGAAATTTGAAAAGCAATTTGGTGAAAATATCGTAGTCACTGAAATCAAAGATCAATATTACAATATGAAAGAAAAGGTTTTACCTGTAAAGCATATTGTTGATATAGCTGAAAAAGCAATGAAAGAAATTGGCATAAAACCGCTTATCAAACCTATCAGAGGCGGAACTGATGGTTCGCAATTATCATATAAAGGATTACCCTGCCCTAATATTTTTGCCGGAGGTCATAATTTTCATGGAAAATATGAATATGTACCAGTAGAAAGCATGCAAAAAGCAGTAAACGTAATTGTAAAAATCGCCGAATTAACTACAAAAGAAATACCAGTAAAAAATTAAAATCAGCAATTTGCTACTTTCATCTTATTTTGTAAACTTTAATAAAAAAACCGATTCAGACGAACCGGTTTTTTTTATTTAGATTGCTGTTCACTATTTTTGATTTTATTGCGAACTTTTTGAAGAGTAAAAGAAAATTCGGATCCAACACCGAAGGTGCTATCAACGTAAATTTTCTCGTTGTGGGCTTCTATAATATGTTTCACAATTGATAATCCTAGACCTGAGCCACCTTCTGTCCTCGCACCACTTTTATCGACTCTGTAAAAACGTTCAAAAAGCCTTGGAATATTTTTTTTTATAATTCCTTCACCGTTATCGGTTATTCTTATTATAACTTTATCTTTAGTTAATTCCTCGATACTTACTTCTGTTGAACCTTGTAATTCTCCGTATTTAATAGAATTTACCACTAGATTCATAACTACTTGCTGAATTTTCTCTTGATCACCAACTACTATAATAGGTTGATTGTATTTCATATCAAACATTAAGAGTATATCTTTTTTTGAAGCTTTCATTTCGAGTAAATCGAAAACATTTTGAACAAGTTTGACAATATCAAATTCAGCGATTTCTAAATTTAATTCTCCTATTTCAAGTTTGGATATCATATCTAAATCCTGCACAATATAGATTAGTCTCTCTACTCCTTTTTCAGCTCGTTCTAAGTACTTTTTGCGAATTGCTTTATCATTCATTGCCCCATCAAGCAAGGTTGACAAGTATCCTTGAACCGTAAAAAGAGGTGTCTTTAATTCATGAGAAACATTGCCAAGAAATTCTCTTCTATACTCTTCACGAATTTTTAGCGTTTCAATTTCCAGTTTTTTATCAGTGGCGAATTTTTTGACTTCCCTAGTCAAGGTCGCCATATCTGTAGTAATGGGCTGACTTCTAAAAGTGCTTGATTCTAATAGAGCAACATCATCATATATTTTTTTTACCTTTTTATAAATAAAACGTTCTACTCGATATTGTATAACCACAAAGGAAAAAAAGGCAATAAAAAAAGCAAAGATCAAACAAAACTGCAGTGAAAAAGAAAAAAATAAAAAAGTTAAAATAATAATTAATCCAGTAGAAAAAAATGTAATGTAGAGGGATGACATTACAGCAAATCGATATGTTTTTTTAAAATTCACAGTCATTTATACTTCAAACTTATAACCAACACCTTTTATTGTTTTAAATAATTCTTCGCCTATTTTTTCACGGAGTTTTCTAATATGGACATCAATGGTTCTGCCACCTACAACGACTTCATTTCCCCACACTTTATCTAAAATTTCATCTCTTTTAAAAACTTTACCCGGTTTTGAAGCTAAAAGATAAAACAACTCAAATTCTTTTCTAGGCAGTACAATTTCAATATTATCTTTTACAATTTTATACTCTTCACGATTAATTTCGATACCACCTACGTTTAGGGTTTCGCTATTTTGTTCTTTTTCATTTAACCGGCGCAACAAGGCTTTTACTTTGCTAACTAATAATTTAGGTTTAATTGGTTTTGTAATATAATCATCAGCTCCAGCCTCAAATCCTGCAACTTGCGAATAATCTTCATTTCTCGCGGTCAAAAAAGTGATAATCACATTACTCAGTTCGGGGATTTTTCTAATATTCTCGCAAGCCTCCATTCCGTCCATTTCAGGCATCATGACATCCATGATAATCAAATCTGGAATTATTTTTTTTGCTACTGCAATTGCTTCCTTACCATTTGAAGCAGTAAATATTTGATAATCCTCTTGCGCAAGATTATAACCTACAATTTCTAAAATATCTGGCTCATCATCAACTAAGAGGATTTTGGTGTTTTTTTTCTTCATAAAGTGTCAAAAATTAATCTTTTCATGTAAATGTAATAATAAATGAGCTATTGAAAAGGACTTAACCGTAATTTAATATTGGGAATATTTTGGGAACCTAAACACAACATAAGCATAACAAGCCATTAACTCACGTTTTACATATCCGGCGTTACTTTGCATAAAATTTAAATAATGAAATTCAAGTTACTCTTTTTTGCTTTTTTAATAACGTCGTTTTCTTTTGCACAAAATAAAGGAACCGTTTCAGGTACTTTAACAGACAAAGAATCAAATAATCAATCGTTACCTTTTGCTAATGTTTTGATTAAAGGAACAACTTTGGGAACAAATACTGACATAGACGGTAAATATACCCTAAAAATACAACCAGGTAATTACGTTTTACAACTTAGTTTTGTAGGATATGAAGCCATTGAAGTTGCTATAACAATAATTGCTGATGAAGTTGTGATCGTTGATAGAGCGCTAGGGTCTGGTAGTTATAAATTAGAAGACGTAGTAATAAAAACGGTGCGTAAAAGAAATACTGAAACCGCCATCATGATGGAAATCAAAGAGGCTAAGCAAGTTGTTAGCGCCATTTCTGCTGAACAAATTTCAAAAGGTACAGATGGAAATGCAGCGGAAGCAGTACAACGTGTTCCGGGTATAACTATTGTAGATGGTAAATTTGTGATGATTCGTGGCTTAAGCGAGCGTTACAATAATGTACTATTAAATAACTCAATAGCTCCAAGCACTGAAATTGATAAACGTACTTTTGCTTTTGACTTAATATCAACGTCAGCTTTAGACAAAATGTTAATTTACAAGACAGGTTCAGCTGATAAACCAGGAGATTTTGCTGGGGGAATTATTGCAGTTACAACAGCTGAAAACACTTCAGAGTTTACTAAATTAGACGTTGGTTTTGGATTCCGTCCAGGAACTACTTTTGATACCTATCAACAAAGTGAAGGTTCAAACACTGACTTTTTAGGTTTTGATAATTCGTTTAGAACTTTACCTAACAATTTTAGCGCTGTTGGAGGAGTTGTGCCTGCATCAGTAGCGAATCGATTACCAAATAATTTTAGTCCTACAGGTTCAACTGCTATTTTTGATAATAGTATCGGTTTCAGCTTGGGAAGAAAAATTAAGCTAGGTTCAAATGCAAGCTTATTTGCTATTAATTCGTTATCCTATTCGAATTCTTATCAATATATCAATAGAGAATTTTCTAGATACACTACTTTAAATGCAGGTCAAACCGAGGCTCCACTATGGTTTCGATATAACGATGATATTTATCAAAACGAAATAAATGCTACGGTTTTATCCAACTGGATATTGAAAATTGGTGATCATTCCAAAATAAAATTTAAGAACCTTTTTAATCAAAAAGGTAGAAATGAAACAACCATTAGAAACGGAAATAACTTTTTACAAAGAGGCGACGACTTACTTAGAAACTATTATTTGATATACCAAAGTCGTAGTTTGTACACGGGTCAATTAGAAGGCGAACACAAATTAAATTCTAAAAGCGATCTTGACTGGGTTGTCGGGTTCAACAGTTTAACTGATAATGTTCCTGATTTTAGAAGATATAGAACCTTTAAACAATCAAATAACCCGAACGACCCTTACATTATGATTGATCCACCATCATCAAATCCATTTGATGCTGGAAGATATTATGGTGAACTTTCTGAATATTCCATCAATAATGGCGCTAACTATACTTACACAATAGAGCAATTTAAAAATGATGAGGAAGTAGGAAATATTGTTTTGAAAGCGGGTTATTATGCTAGTTATAGAACCAGAGACTTTAGCGCTAAATATTTTACTTATTTAATACCTGGATATGTTGCTTTCGATAGAGCAGAAGAGTTGAGAAGATTACCTTTAAATGAAGTATTTAATGCAACAAATGTTAATGATACTGATGGCTGGTCACTTCGTGAAGGAACTAGACCTGAAGATTCATACAAAGCTGACAATACTTATCTCGCTGGATATATTCAAGGAGAGATTCCTTTAAAACGATTTGATGTAACTGCAGGTATCCGTGTTGAAAACAACATTCAAACATTAGATTCAAGGGACGCAATTCGTGCTATTAATGTCAATAATCCCATCACATCAATTCTACCTTCTTTGAATGTGGGTTACAATGTAAGCGAAAAATCTTTAATGAGATTTGCATACAGCAGAACAGTAAACAGACCAGAGTTTAGAGAACTTGCACCATTCCTTTTTTATGATTACACTAACGATGTAAATATTCAAGGTAATCCCAATTTAAAAATCGCTAATATTAACAATCTTGATATGCGATATGAATTTTATCCTAGCAAAAGCGAAACAATAAGTTTTGGTGCTTTCTATAAACAATTTGATACCCCTATAGAATTAACAACAGTTATTGTGGGAGAGAATCCGCAATTTGTTTATAATAACGCTACTTCGGCAAATAATTACGGAGTTGAGTTGGAATTAAAAAAGTCTTTTAAAGGATTGACAAATAGTACATTTGTTGACCGTTTTTCGATCAACATAAATGGCTCTTACATCATTTCAGAAGTAGATTTAGGTACTGCAGCAGTTGCACAACAACGAACAAGAGCTTTACAAGGACAATCCCCATATATCATTAATGGAGCTTTAGGTTATCAAGATGAAAATGACTTCTCGATAAATCTAGTTTACAATCGCTTTGGTGACAGAATTTTTTCAGTAAGCGATGATAATTTCCCTTCAATCTACGAACTATCAAGAAACAACCTTGATATGACATTTTCTAAAAAAATTAAAAAAGCAACTTTTAAAGTTGGAGTACAGAACTTGCTAAACGATAAATATAGATTCTTTGAAGACTCCGATCGAAATGAAAAAATAGAGAAAAACAAAGATAATGCAACCTCTGTTTTTAAAAGAGGTACATTATTAACATTAAACATAACTTACAATCTTTAACATTATAATAAATAAACACAACTCAATTAATTAAATTTTTTAAACATGAAAAAAAGTCTTTTAAATTTCGCAACCGTTCTTTTAACGATGCTTTCAATTTCATCTTGCTCAAATGATGATGATGTTGTTACTCCGCCAGTAGTTGTTATTCCGCCAGTTTCAGGGCCAGTTGAATTAACAGGTACGTTATCGACTAGAACATTAAGTAGTACTACAAAATACCTTTTAAAAGGTCAAGTTTTTGTAAATGATGGACAAACTTTAACTATTGAAGCCGGTACAATTATATTTGGTGACAAAGCAACTAAAGGCACATTAATCATTGCACCAGGAGGAAAAATTATAGCTAATGGAACTGCTACACAGCCTATCGTATTTACTTCGGCTTTACCAGCAAATACAAGAGACAGAGGTGACTGGGGTGGATTAGTTATTTTAGGAAAAGCTAATGTAAACCAAGCTAGTCCTGCTATTGAGGGAATAACGCCGTCAGTTACCTATGGTGGAACTGTTGACGCAGATAATTCGGGTAGTTTGAAATTCGTAAGAGTTGAATTTGCGGGTATCGAATTAACTCCAAATAATGAAACCAACTCAATTACTTTAGGAGGTGTAGGAAGTGGAACTGTTTTAGAAAACACTCAAGTATCTTTTGGTGGTGATGATGGTTTTGAATGGTTTGGTGGATCTGTAAACGGAAAAAATCTTATTTCTTTCGCTTCTTGGGATGATAGTTTTGACGTTGATTTTGGATTTTCGGGAAAAGTTCAATTTGGTGTAGAAGTTCGTTATCCAAGTTTTGCTGATCAATCAGGTTCAAACTCTTTTGAATGTGACAATGGTCCTAATGATAATGTTACTACTTTATTGACAACAGGTGTTTTCTCTAATTTCACACTAATTGGGCCTAAATTAACAGCTTCTCAATCGATAAATGCTAATTACCAGCATTCTCTTGATTTAAGAAGAAGAACTGCTGTAACTATTGCAAATTCAGTTTTTGTGGGTTACCCAAGAGGAATTAGATTTAATCAACAATCAGTTGTTGATAATTATTCTGGAACAGCTAATGGATTTTTACTAAATAACGTGATGCACACAAATAGTAACAGTTCATCAAACCCAGTTTATGCAGTTGGATCTGGAATGACAGCAACTGCAGCAAATATTGCAACACTTTGGACTGCAACTAACGTTATGAGTAACGAACCTGATAATGCTGTTGGATATACTGCTTTAGGTTTGAACACAAATATCTTTTTTGGAGTTAAATCTAATACAGGATACGAAGCAAACCCTACGTTTGCGGTAACAAGTGGTTTATTAGCATCTGGAGCATCATTTACAAATGCAAAATTATCAGGATTGACTATTACACCTTATGTTGGTGCATTTGGAGCAACGGACTGGACAGATGGCTGGGCTGAATTTAACCCAATTGCAAAAGCATACTAATTAAAAATAATGTATTTTTGAAGAGCTTAATCACGACGATTAAGCTCTTTTTTAATTTATTTCAAAATGAAAAATATAGTTTTAATACTTTTACTTTTTACTTTATTTTCTTGTAAAAATGATGTCATAAATAGTAATCCTGATCAATTTTTAACTCCGAAAGAACAATCTGAATTTAAGTATTCGATAGTAAGATATGTTGACGATTTGGCAAGAAATGCAAACCAATACAATAAATTTGATACTGTTTATAATTCAGAATATCTGAAACGAGCATCAAAAATGGACCTACTATTTTATTATAATGATTCCATAAACAAAACTGTATTTTTTGCAGTCACCAAAATTGCTCCTAGTTTAAAATTAAAAAAAGTTGCAACTGTTGGTCAAATTAAATATACTGCAAATGGCGATATTGTATTTTATGAAGAAGGTTTCAGAACTTGGAAAATGGAACCAACTGAATTAAAGGAAAAAACTCAAATGCTATTTACGAAATACATAAAAAGAGAGGATTTAACTAAATTTTACACAGTTAATTCCAATCCTGAATTTTATATTGAATTTCCAGACGAAGTGACTGCTTTTGACACAATAAATAGAGGTTGGAAAACCATTAGTAAATAAGATAACTGAGAATTTTTAAATATTAATCAGTTATCATATTTCACAATTTTTAAGAAAAAACATCCTAACTACTTAGGATGTTTTTTTTTGGTCTAGTTTTTGAATTATTTAATGTATCTTTACTACTCAAATTGATCTGATGGCAAAAAACTACTTTTATACTACAATTTTTTTGGTTTTTTTATTTACAATAGGAGCAAATGCTCAGGATACTAAAACACAACCAAGAGTACTGGAAAGTGCTTCAATAGAAGGATTGAATTTGTATCCCAATCCTATCAGTAATGGAAAAGTATATATTTCTACAAAAAATGATCTTGATAAAGAAATTATCATCTTTGATGTTTTAGGTAAAAAAGTGCTTCAAACAGTTTTAAATTCGCGAGAATTAAATGTTTCTAATTTAACCTCTGGCGTCTACATTATTAAAATTTATGAGAAAGAAGCGTCTGCCACTCGTAAATTAATTATCAAATAAATCCCTTATATTTTTTCGTGTTGATTTCGTAATGGTTAGGCAACATTTGAATAACAGTTTGTTTTTACTTTCGTAAAAACAAATAATGACAAAGAAAAGAATACTTCCCCTTGTAGTTTTAAGCGATATCCACTTAGGTACTTACGGCTGTCACGCTACAGAACTCACCTCTTACTTAAAATCGATTCAACCAGAAATGCTAGTTTTAAATGGTGATGTCATTGATATCTGGAATTTTAGTAAAAGTTATTTTCCAGCTTCCCACATAAATGTGCTAAGACAAATTCTAAAAATGTCAAACCAAGGTACCAAAGTCATTTATATTACTGGAAATCACGATGAAGCTTTGCGCAAATATTCTGATACTATTTTAGGTAATATTGAACTTGTAGATAAACTCGTCTTGGAATTAAACGACAAAAAAATATGGATTTTTCATGGAGATGTTTTTGACCGCTCAACAAAGGGTTATGCAAAGATAATTGCTAAATTGGGAGGAAAAGGATATGATCTACTCATCTTAGTTAACTGTTTTTTAAATTGGATCTTAGTTTTATTTGGGAAAGAAAAAAGAAGTTTTTCAAAAAAAATTAAAGATAGTGTAAAAAAAGCAGTAGCTTTTATTTCAAACTTTGAAACAACCGCAGCAGAAATTGCAATAGAAAAAAAATACGATTACGTTGTATGCGGACATATTCATAAACCTCAAATGAGAGAGGTTTCGAACGAAAACGGCAAAGTAATCTATTTAAATAGTGGTGATTGGGTTGAGAATCTAACCGCTTTAGAATACAACAAAAAAAAATGGACTATCTACAAATATGATAAAACAAATTTTAACGAACAACCTATTAATCAGTCTGTTGACGAGGAAATGATTAATGATATTGTAAATAAAATTTTATCTTAAAATAATATGAAAATTTTTTACGCAATACAAGCCACTGGAAATGGCCACATTAGTCGAGCGATGCAACTGTATCCCTATTTAAAAAAATTTGGTGAAGTTGATTTTTTTCTTAGCGGAAGTAACGCAAGTTTAAACTTAGATGTACCAGTGAAATATACCAGCAAAGGCTGCAGTTTATTTTACAGTGCATGCGGTGGACTAGATTACTGGAAAATAACTAAGAATATCAACTTATATAACATCATCAAAGAAGCACAATCATTACCTATTAGACAGTATGATTTTGTTATAAATGATTTTGACTCGATAACATCATTGGCTTGCAAGCTTCAAAAAGTACATTCGGTTCAGTTTGGACATCAAGCAAGCTTTGTATCAAAATTAACTCCAAGACCTGCAAAAAAAAGTTTAATGGGGGAAATTGTACTTCAACATTTTTCCTCGGCACCAAAGAATATAGGCTTACATTTTGAAAATTATGATTCGTTTATTAGGCCTCCCATCATCAAAGAGGAAATACAACTAGCTGATCCAGTTGATAAGAAATATATCACTGTTTACTTACCTTCATTTGATAGATTTTGTTTAGAAAAAGCTTTCAATGACCTTCCAGATATAGAATTTCACTGGTTTTTGAATGATATTACTACCAAAACCACAATACGAAATGTTACTTATTATCCAGTTAATCAAACGTATTTTAATGAAAGTTTAATTTCATGTCACGGGATTATAACTGGTGGAGGCTTTGAAACACCAGCAGAAGCACTCTATTTAAAAAAGAAAATACTTAGTATTCCAATTCAAAATCATTACGAGCAAGAGTGTAATGCCGCAGCCTTGAAAAAAATGGGTGTGCCTGTAGTTTATGAAGTGGGAAATCATTTTGACAAAATAATTGTCAATTGGTTGAATTCTGAAACTATAAATCCAGAAATAAAGGCTAATTGTATTCCTGAAACGCTACAATACTTATTTGATACCTACAACGACTAATTATTACAAAACTGCCAGAGCAAGAATGTTTAACATCACTACTGATCTGTTTATTTTTAATAATTTGATTACTTTTGCAAAAAAGAATCCTTGATCACATCGTCAGATATATTTACTATTTCAACTCAAAAACAATTTGAAAAAATTGCGTTAAAAGTATTCCGTTTTCAGCATGAAAATAATTTGGTATATCGAGAATTCTGTGATTTTTTAAAAACTGATCCTCACAAGGTAAAAACTCTACAGCAGATTCCTTTTTTACCAATCCAGTTTTTTAAAAGTCATGATGTTGTTTCCAATGACAATAAAATTCAAGAAATTTTTACCAGCAGCGGCACAACAGGCACAATTACTAGTAAACATTTAGTCACCGACGTTTCCTTATATGAACAAAGTTACCGTCAAGGATTTTCCCAATTTTACGGCAACATCGAAGATTATGTAGTTTTAGCATTACTTCCATCTTATTTAGAAAGAGAAGGCTCATCGCTTATTTACATGGTAAAGGATTTGATTAAAATGTCTAATCATGATGAAAGTGGATTTTATCTACACGATTATGATGCCCTGATTTCTAAACTTACAACATTAAATCAAGTTGGTAAGAACGTACTTTTGATTGGAGTTACTTATGCGCTACTTGATTTAATTGAATATTCAAAATCAGTTTCATTCACCCTTCGCGGGTTAGAGAGCTCGACCATAATCATGGAAACTGGCGGCATGAAAGGAAAGCGCAAGGAAATGATTCGGGAAGAGTTGCACAAGCAACTTTGCGAAGGATTTGGAGTTTCGGCTATTCATTCTGAATATGGGATGACGGAATTGCTCTCGCAGGCCTATTCTCTGGGCGAGGGCGTTTTTGAATGCCCGTCATGGATTCAAATTCTTGTTCGCGATACCGAAGATGCTTTGACTTATATCCCTAACGGAAAAACAGGCGGGATTAATGTTATTGATTTAGCTAACATTAATTCATGTTCTTTTATTGCCACGCAGGATTTAGGCAAAAAATATCCCAACAACTCTTTCGAGGTATTGGGACGTTTTGATAATTCTGATATTCGCGGTTGCAATTTGATGGTGATCTAAACCTTATTCATAAAAGTTTTCCGATCTCCTATCTCAATAACATCAATTAAAAGGATATCATCAATAATTTCATAAATCACTCTCTAATCTCCGACACGTATTCTATATCCTTTTCGGCCCTTTAGCTTTTTATAACCTTTTGGTCGAGGGTTTCTTGAGAGACTTCCAATTGCAAATAATATTGGATCTGCTGTAACATCAGACAATTTATCTAATTTCTTTTGAGCCTTTTTTGAAAAGTCTATTTTATACATCTAACTTTTTCACTTTCCGCGTTTTCATATAATCTTCAAAAGAGATACGATAACCATCATCTTCTCGTTTAGCTTCATCATAAAGACGCACATCTTCAAGATCTTCCAATTCTTCAATTAGTTTATTATACTTTTTTATAGATAAAACAACAGCTGTTCTATTTCCTCTTTCGTCAGTCAAAAATTGAGTTTCCATAAATACTAAGTTTTAGAAAGTAAAGTTATAAAATTAAGACACTCTAATTACAAAATAATTTTTCTTCCCACTTTGCAATAATACAAATTGATTATTAATTAAATCTTTTGACGAAAGCGCAAAATCCTCTTTTACTTTTTCTCGGTTTACCGAAATCGAATTGGCTGTCAATGCTCGTCTTGCTTCACCATTTGATTTGAAAAATCCTGTTTTTTCGTTTAAAACAGCGACGATATCAATACCCGCTTCTAACTCTGCTTTAGCTATTTCAGCCTGCGGAACACCTTCAAAAACATCTAAAAAAGTGGCCTCATCTAGTTGCTTCAAATCATCGGAAGTTGAATTTCCAAACAATATATTTGATGCCTTTATTGCATTTTCTAAATCAGACGCTGAATGAACCATTACCGTTATTTCTTCAGCTAAACGTTTTTGTAATATTCGCAAATGCGGAGTTTCTCTATGGTTTTCTGTCAGCACTTCAATTTCATCTTTCGTCAAAAAAGTAAAAATCTTTATGTATTTCTCAGCATCAATATCTGACGTATTCAACCAATATTGGTAAAATTTATAAGGAGAAGTTCTTGCTGCATCTAACCATATATTTCCTCCTTCAGATTTACCAAATTTTGTTCCATCGGCTTTTGTAATCAATGGACAAGTCAGTGCGTAAGCTTTTCCGCTGGCAATTCTGCGAACTAATTCAGTTCCTGTGGTGATATTTCCCCATTGATCACTTCCTCCCATTTGAAGTGTACAACTTTTATTTCTATATAAATGTAAAAAATCATATCCTTGAACAAGTTGGTAAGTAAACTCAGTAAATGACATTCCTTCAGCGGCTTCAGAAGATAAACGCTTTTTTACAGAATCCTTAGACATCATGTAATTCACCGTAATATGCTTTCCAATATCTCTAATAAAATCCAGAAAAGAAAAATCCTTCATCCAGTCGTAATTGTTTACCAATTCGGCAGCATTTGCACCATTAGAAGTAAAGTCTAAAAACCGCGATAATTGGCTTTTTATTGCTTCTTGATTGTGACGTAAAGTGGTTTCGTCTAATAAGTTTCGTTCATTAGATTTTCCTGATGGATCACCTATCATTCCTGTCGCACCTCCAATTAATGCAAGAGGCTTATGTCCTGACAATTGAAAATGTTTTAACAACATCACACCTACTAAATGGCCTATGTGTAATGAATCGGCAGTTGGATCAATTCCCACATAGGCCACTCGCATTTTTTCCATCAAATGTTCCTCTGTGCCGGGCATAACATCGTGAAGCATTCCTCTCCACGTCACTTCTTCAATAAAATTTCTCATCACTTTTAATCAATTTGCGCAAAGATAGTAATTCAAGTTCAATGACAATATCAATTTCGACCGCAATGGTAAATTCAAAATTATCCGCAATAAACTGTAAAATCAATTTCAAGAATAAAATAGTCCTTTAAAGTTGGATATGATTTTATTACTTTTACCAAATGATTTTAGTAACAGGAGGAACCGGATTAGTTGGTGCGCATTTATTGCTACATTTACTTGAAAATGGAGAGCAAGTTCGCGCAATTTACCGAAAACCTGAAAGGATCGAAAAAACTAAATCATTATTTGAGCTTTATAAAAAAGTAGAATTATTTGATCGAATCAATTGGCAACAAGCTGACATTATAGATGTTCCTGCGCTCGCGGAAGTATTTAAAGGAATTGACTATGTTTACCATTGTGCAGCTGTAATTTCCTTAGATCCAAAAGATGAAAATTTACTGAGAAAAACTAATATTGAAGGCACGGCCAACATTGTTAATTTTTGTATCGCTAATAATGTCAAAAAACTCTGTTTTGTTAGTTCTATAGCAACGCTCGGTGATCTATTACCTAATGAAAAATTCGTGACAGAACAAACAGAATGGAATCCGGAAAACTACCACAGTGATTATGCTATTTCTAAATACGGCGCCGAAATAGAGATTTGGCGTGGTCAACAAGAAGGATTAAATACGCTAATTGTCAATCCAGGAGTGATTATTGGCCCTGGTTTTAGAGAGCAAGGAAGCGGCCTACTTTTTCAAAAAGTTGCAGATGGTTTGTCCTATTATACGATGGGAACCAGCGGATTTGTTTCCGTTATTGACGTAGTAAAAATCACTACAGATTTAATGAACAGCGAATTTTCTAATAATCGATTTACACTAGTTGCTCAAAACATGACTTTCAAGGAAGTATTGTGCAGTATTGCGACTGTTTTGAAAGTAAAAAAACCAACTCGGGAAGCAAGTCAATTATTGATGGAAATACTTTGGCGAGTTGATGCCTTTTTAGCAATTTGTTTTGGGAAAAAAAGACAATTTACAAAAGCTACCGCGAGAGCATCGCATTCAAAAAGCTTATATTCTAATCAAAAGATTAAAGATGCCTTAAACTATAACTTTACGGATATACATCAATACATAAAAGAAATTTCAGTTTTAGAAAGCTAAATTTTTATTGTAGCGCTTCTTTTTCTAACGAAACTTTCTTTACTGCATCTTTTTCAAAAACCTTCTTCCCTGCTTTTTTTAATGAATCTTTTGCCGTTATCAATTCTTTTCCCTTTTTTTTATCGCCTTTACTTTGTTTCTTGATTTCTGCTTTTATTAAGGAATCAGCACTTGTTTTTTCTGCATTAATTCGACCCACAACTTGGCTGAACATTTCTTTATATTGTTCCCCATTGGACGAATAATAAATATTACTTTGTGCAAATTGAAGGCTGTCCACTTTGTATTTTTTATATACAAAATCTCTTGCATTTATTTTAAAACTGTCAATAGACGTTGGATTCTGATATTTTATAGCTTGTAAAACTGATAAATCATAAATGATTTTAACCATAACATCTTTTTCAATCAAGCGAGCAGGTTTTTTTTCTTCTTTGCAACTTATAATCAAAGTGAATACAGCAATAAAAATTAAATATTTATTCATAAATAAAACTGTTACCTATTAAATAATAATCTTTTTCCAGCACGAATATCCTTTACTACAAAAGGAGTGTACACTAACTGACCGTTCACGAAGGTATGTGTAATTCTAGATTTAAAAGTATAACCTTCAAACGGAGACCAACCACACTTAGCCAAAATATTTTCTTTCTTAACACTCCAAGGCAATCCTGAATTTACAATAACTAAATCAGCATAATAGCCTTCCTTTATAAAACCGCGCTTTTCTATTTTAAAAATTTTAGCAGGATTGTGACACATCTTTTCCACAATTTTTTCTACACTTATTTTTCCTTGATGAAAAGCCTCAAACATTGCTACAACTGCGTGTTGTACTAATGGACCTCCAGACGGAGCTTTTAAATAGGACTGTTTTTTTTCTTCTAATGTATGTGGCGCATGATCTGTTGCAATGACATCTATTCTGCCATCTAACAATGCTGCCCACAATGCTTTGCGGTCATCAGAAGATTTAATTGCTGGATTCCATTTAATTAAATTACCTTTTGTTTTATAATCTTCATCAGAAAACCATAAATGGTGAATACATACCTCAGCGGTAATAAGTTTATCTTCGAGCGGAATTTTATTGGTGAAAAATTCAAGCTCCTTTGCTGTCGATAAATGAAATACGTGTAATCTTGCTCCTGTTTTTTTGGCAAGTTTTACAATTCGTTCAGTAGATTTATAACAAGCCTCAACTGATCTTATTTCAGGATGGCACTCCACTGGAATATCATCACCATATTCCAATTTAAATTTTTCAAGGTTCGATTTTACAGTGTCTTCGTCTTCGCTGTGCACCGCAATTAGCAGTTTGGTAGATGAAAATATTTTTTCTAATGAATCTGAACTATCCACCAGCATGTCACCTGTAGATGAACCTAGAAATAATTTTAAGCCAGCAACGTTTCTTGGATTAGTTTTCAGAATTTCTTCCAAATTTTCATTAGTTCCACCCATCATAAATGAGTAATTCGCGTATGAATTCTGGGCAGCGAGCTCGTATTTTTGTTCTAATATTTCTTGGGTGATAGCATTGGGAACAGTGTTTGGCTGCTCAATATAAGAAGTAATTCCACCCGCAACTGCCGCTTTAGATTCTGACTCAATATCGCCTTTATGCGTCAATCCTGGCTCTCTAAAGTGCACTTGGTCATCAATTGCTCCCGGAATCAAAAAGTTACCCTCTGCATCAATAATTTTACAATCATTCGATTTAGCACTAATTGTCTCTGAAATTTCGACAATTAAGTCATTTTCAATCAACACATCGCCTTCAAAAATCACTCCTTCATTTACAATTTTGGCATTCTTAATTAAGATCCTATTCATCGCTTCACCTTATAATGTGTTAACTAATTTTTTTAATCTAAGTGCAATAACCCCAAAAACAGCTTCAATTATAATAGAGTTGCTCATTTTTGATTGCCCTTTTGTTCTATCAGTAAAAATAATTGGAACCTCTATGATTTCGAATTTTTTACAAAATGTCCTATATTTCATTTCAATTTGAAAAGCATAACCAACAAACCTTATTTTCTCTAAGTTAATGTCCTCTAAAACTTTTCTTTTGTAGCAAACAAATCCAGCCGTTGCATCGTGAATTTTCATTCCAGTAATCATTCTAACATAAACAGAGGCAAAATAAGACAATAAAACACGACTTAATGGCCAATTTACGACATTTACACCTGTTACATATCTAGAACCTATGGCTAAATCAGCATCACCTAGATGACATGCGTTATACAATTTCTCTAAATCATTTGGATTATGAGAGAAATCGGCATCCATTTCAAAAATAAAATCATATTTTTTCGATAAAGCCCATTTAAATCCATGAACATAAGCAGTACCCAAACCAGATTTTTTTTCTCTTTTTTCTAAAAATAAGCGGCCTCCAAACTCAGACTGAAGTAATATCACTTTCTCGCTGGTATGATCAGGCGAATTGTCGTCAATTATTAAAACATGAAAAAGCTTGTGTTGAGAAAGTACAGATCTTACGATACTTTCGATATTTTCAATTTCGTTATAGGTAGGAATTATAACAATACAGTCATTCATATTTACGGTAATTTCAGCGCAAAAATAAACTTTTTAAGCGATTAGAATCTTAATAAAATTATAATAAAAAGAATGATATAAAAATTTGTAATTTTGCAATGTTATGATCGATACAATACTACAACCTAGATTACTAGAGAGCAAAGATTGGGCAACAGCACTTTTCGTATTCTCGTTTGCCATCATTGCTATAGCTAAATCAGTTTTTGAAAATCGATTTAGTGATTTCGCTAACCTCGTTTACTCTAACAAATATATTAAAGTTTATAAAGATAACACGAATTTAAAAAGCCCATTTACAATTTCTTTATTTATTGTGCAATTAATTTCATTTGCTTTTTTTATCCAAGTAACATTAAGCTATTTTGGCTTGGGCTCCAAAACTGACTGGTTGCTTTATATCCAAATATTAACGTTTTTAACGTTTTTTATCTTGTCCAAATATTTGATAGAAAAAATAATTGCAACTGCTTTTAATATTGAGGATTTTACAGAGCAATTTAATCTCCAAAAGGTTACTTACAGAACTTACATCGGATTATTCATTCTACCTTTTAATATAATTTTGTTTTATTACGACTCATTTTCAAGAAATATACCACTAATAATTATAGGTATAGTGTTGATAGCTAATTTGTTAACTTATTTTATTTCAATAAAAAATTATCAAAAAATAATATTAGGTAAGTTGTTTTACTTTATTTTATATCTTTGCACTCTTGAAATAGCACCCTATTATTTTATGTATTATTGGTTTATAAAGGGAAATGCTTAGAAAAAGTGAAAATATGAAAGTGAAAACAATTTTGGTATCACAACCTGAACCTAAGGTCGAAAATTCACCTTACTTTGAACTTCAACAAAAGCATAAAGTAAAAATTGATTTCAGACCTTTTATTCATGTAGAAGGAGTAAGTGCAAAAGAGATTCGGCTTCAAAAAGTGGATCTTAACAATTATTCCGCTATTATTTTAACAAGTAAAAATTCTGTTGATCACTTTTTTAGAGTTGCTGATGAAATGCGCTTTAAAGTACCGGAAGGACTTAAATATTTTTGTCAATCAGAAGCAATTGCTTTTTACTTGCAAAAATATGTAGTTTACAGAAAACGTAAAATTTATGTTGGACCAAAGGATTTTGCTGATTTATCTCCGTTAATAAAAAAGTATAAGGACGAGAAATTCTTACTCCCTGCGTCTGATCAATTAAATGCTGATGCGCAAATAACTTTAAATGCGTTAAAAGTAGATTGGACCCCGGCGATTTTTTACAAAACTGTAATGAGTGATTTATCAGATCTAGCTGATGTCTATTATGATGTTTTGGCCTTTTTTAGTCCTACAGGAATAAAATCATTGTTTATGAATTTTCCAAGTTTTGAACAAAACAACACTCGAATTGCAGTTTTTGGTAGTACTACACAAAAAGAAGCATTGGATCACGGATTAAGAGTTGATATTCTAGCTCCAACACCTGCAACGCCCTCTATGACTATGGCATTGGAAAAATATATTATTGAAGCAAATAAAGGAAAATAAAAATACTTTGAGATAAAATTATTAAAGCCATTCAAATTTGAATGGCTTTTTTTATAATTCTATTCCTGTTTTTCTAAATTTTAATCTCTTTTTACCTATTTTTGATTTGCAAATGAAACTAAAATCCAACTTTTAGTTTAAGATAATAAGATATGAAAATCAACTCACTGCAAGTAGAAATTGACGGTATTGATAAAGAAATCCTGCGCGATTTAATGAACGATGCTCGAAAGCCTATTCTTCAAATCGCCAATAAAATAGGAATTTCTGGAGCGGCGATTCATCAGCGATTACGAAAACTAGAACAATCAGGAGTAATTTCGGGTTCTAAGTTTACTGTCAATACTAAAATATTGGGTTACAACACAATGGCCTTTGTTGGTATTTACCTAGATAAAGCAGCCCGAAATCCAGAAGCGGTAAGAGATTTAAAGAAAATCCCCGAAGTTTTAGAATGCCATTACACTACAGGAAATTGGTCGATTTTGATCAAAATTATTTGTAGGGACAACGAGCATTTAATGCATTTACTAAATACTAAAATCCAAGCAATAGAAGGTGTTTCACGAACAGAAACCTTTATTTCATTAGATCAGCAAATCGATCGGCAGATTCAGCTTTAAAGGCAAAGTATATAAATTAGAAAATGAGATAATTTAAAAAGAGCCGACTCATTATATAAATGAGACGGCTCTTATTTTTTCAAACACTATTCTAATTTTGTAATTAGTTAATTTTCTAATTAATCTCTTCTACCACCCATATAAATAGAAACATAGTACAACAATGTTGCAATTGAGCCTAAAGCAGCCACGACATAAGTTCTAGCAGCCCATTTTAATGAATCCTTAGCACCTGCTTGTTCTTGTTGCGTTAACATTCTTTTATTTTCTAACCAAGCTAATGCTCGATTACTTGCGTCATATTCTACAGGCAATGTAACAATTGAAAATAATGTAGTTGCTGCAAAAATTATAATCCCCACCAATAACAATTGTGGAAAAGTATTCAACAATAAGATTCCACCAAGTAAAATCCATTGCATATAGCTTGAAGCCACATTTACAATTGGCACCAACTTAGACCGCATAGTCAGCCATTGATATCCTACAGCATGTTGCACCGCATGACCACATTCGTGAGCCGCAACCGCAGCAGCAGCAGCATTTCTTTGATTATAAACTGCTTCACTTAAATTAATTGTTTTATCCATTGGATTGTAATGATCCGTCAATCTTCCTGGTGTAGAAATCACTCTTACATCACGAATACCATTGTCAGCCAGCATTTTTTCGGCTATTTCAGCACCTGACATTCCGTTTTGTAATTGTAACTTAGAATAATGTTCAAATTTACTTTTTAGTCTTGAACTAACTAGCCAGCTGAACAACATGATTGCCCCAGCTAGAATTAAATATCCCATTCCCATACTTCTTTCTTTTGTTTTTTGAATTAAAAGTTAACAAACAAATTACGAACCAAATTTTGACAATGACAAATTGACATTAGTTAAATATTTCAAAAATAAAAAAATCCAAAGTCCAGCGATTGGAATTTGGATTCTTGAATTGTAAAAATATGTTACAAATCTTCTTTCAACTGATTATTTACAATTTCAAATTTAGCAATCAAATCATTGACTTTATCCTGCTCTTTTTTGATAGCTTTTGGTCTTAAATAAAACCAATTAAAACCAACCCAGCTTAGTGTCAAACCGTAAGCGATAATCGCCCAAAGGATTGTCATTCGGGATGTGTATTCATACATGTACAAACTCAACCCTGACCCAAGCAAAATAAAATACATACTTAGTACAAGAGATTGTAAAAATTGTTGTTTTGTTTTAATGGCAACTAATTTTTTTATGTATTCGCTATTACTTTGATTACTATCGATACTCTTATAAAATAAAGCCAATTTATTGTAAACCAGAAGATAAACAAGCATCGCTAAAATCGTCATAATAATCCCGATTTTAGTTGAAATAAACGCCGGTTGATACGTGTACCAAATAAAAACAATAAATATACTTGTTGCAATAAGCAGAATATTTACAACGATTATTTTTCTTAGACTTGCTTTTTTAAAATGCTTCAGTTTTGAAAGCAAATCTTCAATATTTGACGGACTTATAGTTTGTTGTTTCCATAGATCCTTAAAGTCTATCTTGTTATTATTTTCCATTTTCTTTGAATTTTTGCGTCAGCTTTTCTTTTATTCTATGAATTTTCACACGGATATTGGCTTCTGAAAGTCCTACGATTTTAGCAATTTCAGCTTGTCTTACTTCCTCTAATTCTAATGAAATTATAATACGATCCGCTTCGGGTAATTCAGCAATGCACTTGTATAATAACTCGATTTGAGGCTCTAAGGAATAATGCTTTTCTTCGGTGATATGTAATGGCAATTCTGATTTTGGAAATCGTTTCTCTTTCTCAATCTGCCTTAAGCAATTATTAGAAGCAATTCTAAAAATCCACGTTCCAATGTTCGATTCGTTTCTAAAAGTCTCTAATTTTTGCCAGACAATAATAAAAGTTTCTTGTGCCAAATCTTGAGCAATATCATAATCGTTTACAAAACCCATACAAAGTCTAAATATCTTGTCCCAATATGTTTTATAAATATTTTCAAACTCCATTGTTACGATTTTATAAAACTGTTAAGCTGCGCTACATACCACTCTTTATCATCATACATTATAAAATGCAAACCTTTAGTAGCGTATTGAAAATTAGCTGTTTTAAGATTTTTGTATTGGTCATCTATGGCAGATTTTAAATTTACAAAATAAGATTCTAGCAAAATCAATGAAGGACATGTTACAGCCGAAATTTTTTCTCTTAAATCGGTATTTGAGAAATCACAAAATACTTCTGCGAATGTTTTTCGATCCGATTTTACGCTCCAATCAACGACCATATCTAACTTTGTAGCATCTTGCAAAAGGCTAGGCATTGTTGCTTTTTGCATTTCATAAAACTGATAATTAGACATAGCCATCATTTGATTTACCAGTACTGAGCAATCGTTATTTTCAACCGATTTAAACTTTGGATTTCTCATAGCGGACAAACATGGAACCGCATCTACAACAATAATTTTGGCAACTAAATCTGGATAATCGGAAGCTATGGCCAATGCAAGTCCGCCACCCATACTATGACCAATGATAATTGGCTTTTCAATACTATTGGCTTTTATGTAATTCACAATTTCTATTTCCCAACTTCTAAAAGTAGCATTTATTTGTGGTTCAACTCCTGTAAAACCTGCCATTGTCAAAGTGTAACAGGTAAATTCTTTTTCAAAATTAGCCTTTGTTTCATTCCATACATCTCCTGAACTAGCAAACCCTGGAATAAACACAATGGACTGTTTCCCTTTTCCTGATTTTACGACTTCAAATGGATATGATTTTAGTTGTCCAAATACATTTAAACTTACCGCCGATACTAATAATGTGATAATTAAAAAGATATGTTTTTTCATTTTTTGATAGTTTTAAAATTGTTAATTAAGCGGATCCGAACTTTGGATACGTAAACTATTAAAATGTTACAAATTATAGTATATTTTTTTTTAATTATTTCTTCAACAAACAATAAACCTACACAAACATGGGTCTAAAGCTAAAAACTAAAGATTAAAAAAAAGCCCAAATCTCAACAATTGTTGATATTTGGACTTTATATAGAATTATTGGAATTTCAATTTACAACTACCCATTTACACTTAATCTAACCCACTAAATTGATAATCTTTCCTGGAACGATAATCACTTTATTTGGAGTTTTACCGTCTAATTGATTGATAGTTCTTTCGTCATTCATTACTATTTCTTCAATTTGTTCCTTGGTTAAGTCCAATGGCAATTTGATAGTAAAGCGCATTTTTCCGTTAAATGAAACAGGATATTCTTTTTCACTTTCTACTAAATGAGCCGGTTCGAAAACTGGAAAAGCAACCGTTGAGATTGAACCTTTATTTCCTAACAACGACCATAATTCCTCCGCGATATGCGGTGCATAAGGCGAAATCACAATTGCTAATGGTTCAAGAATAGCTCGGGAATGACAATTTTGCGTCGATAATTCATTCACACAAATCATAAACTGCGATACCGAAGTATTGAAAGAGAAATTCTCAATATCTTCCGCTACTTTTTTAATAGTTTTGTGTAACGATTTTAAAGCCTCCCTTGACCCCTCCGAAGGAAGGGAGTCAGAAACATAAAAAGAATCATCTGGCCCACTATGATACAAACGCCATAATTTTTTTAAGAAACCAAAAACCCCAGAAATTCCGGCAGTATTCCATGGTTTTGCTTGTTCCAATGGTCCTAAAAACATTTCATACAAACGCAACGTATCTGCTCCATATTCATTGCAAATATCATCCGGCGTCACTACATTGTATTTCGATTTTGACATTTTTTCTACTTCGCGACCGACGATGTATTTATCCTCTCCCCGACCCTCTCCAAAGGAGAGGGAGCCTGAACCGTAAACATCTCCATTTTCTAGAATAAATTGAGCATCTTTATAATCTTCTCTCCAATTTTTGAAAGCTTCAATATCTAACTCATCAGATGAATTTACCATTGAAACATCAGCGTGAATTGGATGAAAATCTAACGTATAACTAACATTTAAATCTTTATATTTACTTTTGAAAAAAGAAGCCTTAATTCCTATATCATCTCTGAGTTCTTTGGGTAAGAAAGAATCATTGTGTTCTTTCTTATACTTCTCTATTAAATTTTTAGATACAAAAATTTCTTTGTAAACTACTCCCTCAGTACCTGACACTGCCAATGAATTAGGTTTGTTCCAATGAAACAAAACCTCCAATCGATAAACAAACGCACTAGTCCCCAAAATCATTCCCTGATTAATCAGTTTTTTGAATGGTTCTTCGGTTGGCGCAAAGCCTTTATCTTTTAGGAATTTGTTCCAAAAACGAGAATACAACAAGTGACCCGTTGCATGTTCGCTTCCGCCAATATATAAATCTACACTTTCCCAGTATTTTAATGCCTCTTGACTGGCAAATTCGTTTTCGTTGTGGGCATCCATGTAACGCATCCAGTAAAACGAACTTCCCGCCCAGCCTGGCATGGTGTTTAATTCCAGAGGAAAAATAGTTGGGTTCTCGACTGCACTCGAACTGACAAGAGCCGTATCAACTACTTTATTATTCACGCTATCCCAAGCCCAAACCGCTGCATTTCCTAAAGGCGGTAAACCATCTTCTGTAGGTAAATATTTTTCTACTTCCGGCAAAATAATGGGTAAATATTTTGCATCAATCATTTGTGGTAAACCATTCACATAATACACTGGAAACGGTTCTCCCCAGTATCTTTGACGAGAAAAAACTGCATCACGCAAACGGTAATTGATTTTTCCTTTTCCTTGGTTGATTTCTTCTAACGCTGCAATTACTTTTTGAGTTCCCTCTTTGTAACCCAATCCGTTTAAAAAATCAGAATTGCATAATGTAAAACCACCTTTTTCAGTAAAAGCTAAATCCACCCCGCCCTGCGGGCACCCCTCCGCGGGAGGGGAATTCAAAGCAAATATGTTCTTGATATCCGGCATTCCTCCCGAAGTTTCGGGATTGTCTTTAAAGAAATTCGCAAAAGCGAAATCTCTCTCATCTCCGCAAGGAACGGCCATTACGGCTCCTGTTCCATAACCTGCTAAAACATAGTCCCCAATCCAAACTGGAATTGGCTCCTTAGTAAATGGATGCTCAGCATAGGCTCCGGTAAAAACACCTGAAATCGTTTTTACATCCGCCATACGTTCTCTCTCGGAACGTTTTGATGTTTTTTCTATATACGCATTGACTGCCGCTAATTGTTCAACCGTTGTGATTTCTTGAACCAAAGGGTGTTCTGGCGCTAAAGTCATAAATGTAACGCCGAAAATGGTATCGGGACGAGTTGTGAAAATCCTCACCCCGACCCTCTCCAAAGGAGAGGGAGTCGAAACTGGATTCGCTTTATGGTGCAGTACTATATTGCTTAACTCTAGTTTTATTTTTGAAATGACTTTATTAACTTCAGAATTCACTTCTTCATTTGTAAATCGAATTACTTTGTAAAGATGTTTTTGTTCTAATTCAAAAGTCCTTGCCTCATCTAGCTCAATTTGTTCTTTTGTACTATGGTATCCTCCATCAACTTCGATAATTAACTTTTTTTCAAGACAAACAAAATCAACAATATATTTTCCAACCAAATGTTGTCTTCGGAATTTATCATTTAATTTTCTATTTCTTATCTGATCCCACAGCATTGCTTCTTCCACTGTTGGCTCTTTTCTCATTCCTTTGGCGTGGTCTAAAAGTATTGCTGCGGTTTGTGGATCACCAGTCATATATCCAGCATCGGCTCCCTCTCCTTTGGAGAGGGTAGGGGTGAGGATTTTGAATTCCACCATCGCTCCAACTGATTTCCCAATCCAATTCCGTTGACTTTCTTTAATACTTTCACTCCAATCAATATCGTTCAATCCTTGCAACAATCGCTCGGCGTAAGCTGAAATTCGCATACTCCATTGCGTCATTTTCTTTCGAACAACAGTAAAACCACCACGTTCAGAAACACCGTTTATAATTTCGTCATTAGCCAAAACCGTTCCCAATCCTGGACACCAGTTGACTTCCGTTTCCGCTAAATATGTCAATCGGTATTGTAAAAGGATTTTTTCTTGCTGTACTTTTGCGAAAGCGTTCCATTCGCTTGAGGAAAAACCTTTAATATTGTCGTCACAAACCGCGTTTACATTTGCATTTCCTTCTTTTTCAAAAATTGCAGTTAAAGCCGAAATGTCTTCTGCTTTATCATTGCTTTTATTGTACCAAGAATTGAATAATTGGATGAAGATCCACTGAGTATGTTTATAGTAATCCGGATTTGAAGTACGTACTTCCCTACTCCAATCAAATGAAAACCCAATTTTGTCAAGTTGTTTTCTATATCCAGCGATTTTATTTCCCTCCTTATCAACACCACCATCAATGTTTACCGAAGTTGTATCCTCTGGACGCTGACCCGTTTGAATAGCATATTGTTCAGCAGGCAATCCAAAACTGTCATAACCCATAGGATGCAACACATTAAAACCCTGATGTCTTTTATAGCGAGAATAAACATCTGATGCAATGTATCCTAGCGGATGTCCTACGTGTAAACCAGCTCCAGAGGGATAAGGGAACATGTCGAGTACATAATACTTTGGCTTTTGTGAGTTATTTTCGGCTTTAAAAGTTTCATTTTCTAACCAATATTTTTGCCATTTGGCTTCAATTTCGTTCGGATTGTATTTCATTCTCTTTTTTATTGTTTTTTAACGGAGTCAGGCTATCGCGCACTAAAGCCATTTAGCTACTACTTTTAACCCATTCAGGGATTTGAACCCCGAATGGGTTGCAAAATTTCTGGTCGCAAAATTACGTTTATTGTACGAAAGTTAAAACTTTGGACGTTATTAACTTCAAATAAAGAAATTCTTTATTATTTTTACCCCATAATTTAAGTAAACTATGAGTTCTTCCTTTGACAATTTTCAAAAACGTCGCCTTATTTCTTCCTATTTTTCAGTAGTGCTGAGCATATTCTTAGTCTTATTTCTATTGGGATTTCTTGGTCTCTTTATTATAAATTCTAATAAATTAGCTAACGATTTTAGAGAGAATATTGCCATGACGGTTTTTTTCAAAAATGAAGCTAATGATAGCATTTTAAAAGGTTTTGGAAATGAATTAAAAGCAAGCTATTTCGTGAAATCTTATGATTTTGTAGCCAAAGATGCAGCCGCTAAACAACACACAGACATCATAGGCGAGGATTTTATGACCTTTCTTGGAGAAAATCCATTGCAAAATTCTTATGACATACACTTAAAAGCTAATTACGTTGTAAAAGATAGCATTGCAAAAATTGAAACCGCATTACGCAAGAACACAATGGTCTCCGATATTGTATATGACAAGCAATTAGTGAATTTAGTAAATGATAATATTAAAAAAGTGAGTAGTTGGATTTTGATAATCAGCAGTTTCTTGGCCATTATTGCTGTATTATTAATCAATAGTTCATTGCGCTTATCGATACACTCAAACCGTTTTATTATAAAAACAATGCAAATGGTTGGTGCTACAAAGTCGTTTATTAGAAAACCATTTTTAATGCGAAGCGTCAAACTGGGGATGGCGGGTGCTATTCTAGCTGTTTTTGCGTTAATTGGCGTATTAATTTATGTTGAAAATAGTTTTCCAAACTTGGGGATTTTAGAAGACAAAGCGCTGATTGGAATTGTACTTGCAGGAGTTTTAGTAATTGGAATATTAATCACTTGGCTAAGCACTTATTTAGCGACGCAGCGTTTCTTGAATTTAAGAACGGACGATTTATATTAATTTTAGATTGTAGATTAACGATTTTTAGATTTAAGATTTCCTAAAAAAACATCATAATTCAGCATAAATGAAAAATAACGAACAGAAAGCAGAATTTCTTTTTGACAAAATAAATTACAAAATTCTATTGATTGGAATTGCAGTGATAACTTTAGGATTTATTCTAATGGCAGGCGGTGGAAGCGAAGATCCAAATGTGTTTAAAGAGGAAATCTTTAATTTTAGAAGAATTAGACTGGCTCCAACCACGGTTTTAATCGGTTTTGGAATTACGATTTATGCCATTCTTAAAAACCCAAAAAAAGCATAAATGAATACATTGCAGGCTTTTTTAATTGCGCTTATCGAAGGAATAACTGAATATCTTCCTGTTTCATCAACGGCGCACATGGTATTTGTAAGTTCATACTTTGGGATACAAGAAGATGATTTTGTAAAACTTTTTCAGGTTTCTATTCAGTTTGGAGCTATTTTGGCCGTTGTAGCTTTGTACTGGAAAAAGTTTTTTGATTTCTCCAAATTCAATTTTTACGTTAAACTTATATGTGCTGTAATCCCAGCTTTAGTTTTAGGAAAGTTATTTGATGATAAAATTGAAGCCGTTTTGGGAGATCCTATTCCCATTGCGATTGTATTGATATTAGGAGGCATAATTTTACTTTTTATTGATAATCGTTTTCAAAATCCAACCATTGTTAAAGAAGAAGATATAACGATCAAGAAAGCAGTTGTAATTGGTTTTTGGCAATGTTTAGCAATGATGCCGGGAACAAGTAGATCCGCAGCTTCTATAATTGGTGGAATGCAACAAGGATTGACACGTCACGTCGCAGCTGAATTTTCTTTTTTTCTTGCTGTACCTACAATGATGGCAGTAACTTGTTATTCTGTTTTCCTAAAAACATATGAGTCGTCCCAAATGAAAGGTTACGAACTGATTTTAAAATCAAACGAAAACATTCAATTGTTTCTTATTGGAAATGTAGTTGCTTTTATCGTTGCTGTATTAGCAATAAAATTCTTCATTGAGATTATTAAAAAATACGGTTTTAAACCTTGGGGTTGGTACCGCATAATTGTTGGCTTGTTTTTACTAACATATTTTTCATACTATAAATAATAACTTTTGAAAACAGTCGAAGATTTCCTAGAGGGACAAATTTTGCTTATTGACAAACCCTTGAATTGGACCTCCTTTCAAGCAGTAAATAAATTAAAATATGCGCTAATTAATAAACTTGGACTTCCTAAAAAATTTAAAATTGGTCATGCTGGAACATTAGATCCATTAGCAACTGGATTATTATTAGTTTGTACAGGAAAATTTACGAAAAGAATTACTGAACTTCAAGGTCAAGCCAAAGAATATACGGGAACTTTTTACGTAGGCGCCACTACTCCATCGTATGATTTGGAAACTGAGATTAACCAAACATTTCCAACATCACATATAAATGAGGCTTTGATTCATGAAACAGTTAAACAATTTCTTGGCGAGATCGATCAAAAACCACCTATTTATTCAGCCATAAAAAAAGACGGTGTTCGCTTATATGAACATGCGCGCGCAGGAGAAACCGTGGAAATCGCTTTTAGGAAAACTACGATTCACGAGTTTGAAATTATAAGAATTGCGCTTCCAGAAATCGATTTTAGAGTTGTTTGTAGTAAAGGAACTTATATCCGCTCACTAGCTTTTGATTTTGGAAAAGCTATGAATTCTGGCTCGCACTTAATAGCTTTGCGCCGAACAAAAATAGGAGACTACAATGTAATTGACGGCACTGATGTAACCGAATTTGAAGAAAGTTTATCAAATAAGGTTTAATACTTTAGTAAGATTCACAATTCAAATTTTATTTTTATTAAAATGTCTATGCGCCTTTTCTTAAAATAAAGATCTACTCATTTTCAAATTGATGTTATTATTTGAATTAAAGGTAATCTAATAGGAATGTAAAAAAATCAAGACGCATACTAAAGAAATTATTGCTTTACTCTAAACGGTATAAGAACCAAAATAGGTAGAGGAATATGCCATAAAAAATGATTTAAACTTACAATACTTACCAGTAGAAATTGGGAGTTGATTGATGATTTAGTTGTAACTCCTGTATTTGCTAACTTCAAATTAAAACTAAAACAGGGTGATGAGACTCGCTTAAAATTACAATTAGGATATGGAATTTAGAACCCTCCGAGCTGCAGAAATTTGACGGAGGATATAAAAAAATAGGTTTTGAGATAAAGAGTGCTGGTGATGACATATTTTTTATTAAACTCCATCGCTCCGATTTACCGTTTCGAAATCAGAAAAATACGCTAAATATTATCCTTAAATTTCCCAATTAAAATTATACAATAGGACGTGGTTTTATTCTTGGTAATACTAAAAAATCAAAAACACATGGCAAAATCTTTAATGAATTTGCGATGTGTTTTTTGTAAATAAAAATAAAAGTACTTTTTAATGCATACCTTTTTTGCTAAGAGCCGAAGCCACGGGTTAATAATTAGAAATTTTCTTACCTCCAAAAAGTAGATACGAAATATAATCATAAACCCTTTCAAATAACCTTTTCATAATGATGTTTTTTTATTGTTAAACAATATTTAAACCCATAAAAGAAGATTTGAAATGATAGACTTGATTGGCGATCACTAAGTTACAAAATATTTTGGAACGTAGAAGTTAAAATTACATCAAAAATTATTTTTTATTTTTACCGCATTAAAACTATCATTGTATCGTAGATATTTACTGATTTAATAGCTGCATCAAATCAATAATTTCGTTTTGCGTACTTACCCCTTTGTCATACAAATACCACATTTGCAAATTCGTTTTTATCGTTTCATCAATAACGCCAAATTCTTTTTTATAATTCTCAATTAATTCAGTAGCTCCCTTAGGCCTTGGACCCCATTTACCTAATACACTGCCTGTAACTTTGTCAATAATAACTACTATTGGAATCGACTTTGATTTGTTGGTTAAAAATAATTTCATAAAATCTTCATTCTCATCTCTCAAAACAATCCTGAGTTCAATTTTACCTGATTCAATAGCCATTTTTTCGACAATTGGTAAGAGTTGTGCAGCATCACCACACCATCCTTCAGAAATAACAAGCCAAATATATTCTCCTTTTAACCTACTTAATTTCTGCTTATTCTCGTCACTTATTGTAATCGTTTTATCTAGACGATTCATTCGGGTTTCATTTAAAGAGCTGTAGTGCGTTAAATCATCTGATTGCTCGTGACCTGTTGATTTATTTTCCAGTAACAAATCAGAAACAAGTTTTCTGTATTCTAAGTAAGGATGACTATTAAATAAAGCTTTCGCAATTGTAGTTTTCATGTTTTCTAATTTATATTTACAAAGTTACTATAAAACTCGAGCCAAATTGTGACAATTATCAGCTTGAAACCATCAAAAAGTGTAAATTTGATCCAAATAAATACTATGGACTTAAAAACAAAATCAATTGGATTGATTCTGTCTGGCGGAGGTTCAAAGGGTTTAGCGCAAGCTGGCGCAATCAAATTCTTAGAAGAACAAAATATTACGCCAAAACGAATTGCCGGAACAAGTGCTGGATCAATCGTTGGGGCAATGTATTCTTGGGGGAAAACCCCAGATGAAATTCTTGATTTTTTTAAATCTATTTATCTTTTCCATTGGAAACACCTTACTTTTAAAAAGCCTGGATTAATTGATTCCGAGTCTTTTAATCATTATTTCCACGCCATTTTTAAAGACGCTACTTTAGCAGAATTAAAAATTCCTATTCATATTACCGCAACTGACATGGTAAGTGGAAAACTAAAAGTTTTTAGTCCAGATACTAAAATTATTGATGCAGTTTTAGCTTCGTCAGCATTTCCAGGAATAATGTCGCCGTATGAAATTAATGGACGATTGTATAGCGATGGCGGAATTCTAAATCATTTCCCAACCGATTTACTGCAAGGACATTGTGAAACTTTAATTGGAATTTATGTGAGTCCAATTCAAAAAATTGAAGCCAAAGATTTAAATTCAATCAAAGCAGTAACTACTAGAGCTTTTGACATCCTTTCGGCCAACTCTAACATGCATAAATTCAATAATTGCGATTGGGTTATTGAACCAACCGATTTGTGTTTATACCGAACTTTTGAAACCAATAAATTAAAGATGAATGCTATTTTTAAAATAGGATATGAAGCCGCAAAAGAATCTTTTGAAAAACTAACACTATAAAATTTAAGCAACACTATTTTTAAAAATCAGAATATGTCTATATTTGCACGAATCAACGCAACACAAAATGAAATATAAAAGAATTCTTCTAAAATTAAGTGGTGAAGCTTTAATGGGTGATTTGCAGTACGGAATTGACCCAAAAAGGTTAGCGGAATACGCTATCGAAATTAAGCAAATTCATGATAAAGGAGTAGAAATAGCCATTGTTATAGGTGGTGGAAATATTTTTAGGGGAGTTGCAGGAGCGAGCGCAGGAATGGATCGTGTACAAGGAGATTATATGGGAATGCTAGCAACTGTTATAAATGGAATGGCCTTACAAGGAGCTTTAGAAGAAAAAGGGATGAAAACCCGTTTACAAACTGCATTAAAAATGGAATCTATAGCTGAACCCTATATTAAGCGAAGAGCGGATCGTCACCTTGAAAAAGGAAGGATCGTAATTTTTGGGGCAGGAACAGGAAATCCTTATTTTACCACTGACACAGCTGCCGTTTTACGAGGAATTGAAATGAATGCAGATGTTATCTTAAAAGGAACTCGTGTTGACGGTGTTTATGATTGTGATCCAGAGAAAAATCCAACTGCTGTAAAATTTGATTATATTTCTTTTGATGATGTTCTTAAAAAAGGACTGAATGTAATGGACACAACTGCTTTTACATTAAGTCAAGAAAATAAAGTGCCTATTGTAGTTTTTGATATGAACAAGACAGGAAACTTACTGAAAATCTGTGTGGGAGAAAAAGTAGGAACCGTAGTAAATATATAAGCGTAAAATCCTTAGAAACAGGATTAAAAAATAAAATTATGACTGAAGAAATTGAATTTATTTTAGACAGTACGAAAGAATCCATGACTGGATCTATTGCGCATTTAGAAAAAGAATTTTTAAATATTCGAGCAGGTAAAGCATCTCCAGCGATGCTTGGAAGTGTTTTTGTAGATTATTATGGATCAGCAACGCCGCTTTCACAAGTATCAAAAATTAGTGTACCTGATGCTAGAACGATCACGCTACAGCCTTTTGAAAAAAACATGCTTCATCCAATTGAAAAAGCGATTATGATTGCCAATATTGGATTTAATCCAATGAACAATGGCGATGTAATTATAATAAGCGTTCCAGCATTGACCGAAGAACGTCGACGCGAGCTCGCCAAACAAGCTAAAGCCGAATCGGAGGATGCAAAAGTAGGTATAAGAAGTGCTCGTAAAGATGCTAATACTGATATTAAAAAACTTGAAAAAGAAGGTACATCAGAAGATCTTTGTAAAAATGCGGAAGAAGAAGTTCAAACCTTAACTAATAGTTTTATCCGTAAAATTGATGAACTTTTAGTTGTGAAAGAAGCAGAAATTATGAAGGTTTAATTTTTTAATAAGTACTAAGAATCCGTTTTGCTAAACTTCAGCAAAACGGATTCTTTTTTTGCGAATATTAAAATAAACTGTTTTTAATGTCACGCAATTTTCTGTTACTCGGGCACTGTTTCATTTGCTTTGACTATACATCTTTTAGTTTGTCATGTTAACGGAGTAGCATTTGTGAAGCACAGCATTTATTGACAAAAATAAAAACTAAATCAAAAATTCATATTATAGACATCCTTACCTAAATGCCTAAGTAAAATCAAAAATGTCCATTATAATTGAGTTGTGCGTCATTGTGTAGCAACCACCAAAAAACAGATAACTAACAGAAATGAATAAAACTATTTTAATTACAGGAGCAAGTAAAGGTATTGGATTTTCATTGGCTAAAAAGTTTTTAGAAAATGGATTTAAAGTAATTGGAACTTCAAGGTCGGGCAAAATTGAAGGAATTGAAAATGAAAATTTTGAAACTTTACAGTTAGACTTATCAGATTTTAAAAATATTGAGATTCTTAAAAAAGAAATAAACGAGAAAGGAAGAAAAATAGATATTTTAATAAATAATGCGGGAATTGGGCCAGATTTAGATTTTAATAATCCGGAAGAAATAACTTTCAAACAGACTTTTGCTGTTAATGTAATTGGAACAACTTTTTTAACGGAAGTACTAATCGAAAACATAAATATTGATGGAAAAATAATAAACATTTCTTCAAAAATGGGATCAATAGCTCTATGCGAAAGAATAGATTCAGTTGCTTACCGAATGTCAAAAACGGCATTAAATATGTACACAAAAATCCTTTCAAATAGACTTTCCGAAAAAATAAAAGTCGCTTCTCTTCATCCCGGTTGGGTGCGAACAACAATTGCGAAAAGTAATATTACAGAAGGAAGACTTTCAACCGAAGAATCTGCAAAAGGTATATTTGACTTTACAATTAGTGATTTTAAAAGTGGAATATTCTGGGATGTGGAAACGGAAACTGAAATTGTGTGGTAAAACAACGAACGCACAACAGCCATTTCGAGAAATTACAAATTTGTCGTTAATTCGCGTTTACGTTTCGCAAGAATTTTTATTTTAGTCAAAAGTACGATTATCCGAAGTTCGCAACTTTATGAAGCGGAAACCCATTGTCTTTAATAATCAAACTCCACTAAGCATTCGAAACTAATTTCAATCCAATAATAGAACTAATTAAAGTTGTAATAAAAAATATTCGCCAAAAATCAGCTGGCTCTTTAAAAACAAATATTCCAATAAGCACGGTTCCTACTGCACCAATTCCAGTCCAAACCGCATACGCTGTTCCTATGGGAAGTGTTTGTGTCGCTTTGTACAGCAATATCATACTGACTGCCAAACAGGCTAAAAAACCAGCTAGCCACAATGTAGCGGTTATTCCAGTGCTCTCCTTGGCTTTGCCCAAACAAGTTGCAAAGCCCACTTCAAAAAGGCCACCGATAATTAATAATATCCAATTCATGTTATTGTTTTAAAATTAGAACTGACGGCACTTCACTCAACCAAATGCTTCTTGAATCTACCAGTTTTTTCCAACTTTCTAAACTTATTAGCATCAAATCTTTTTGATCAAGGAATTCGTTAACAGTTGAATCATTTGGAATGACACTAATATTATTTGGATGTTTCTGCTCTAGCGAATCTAAAGCCGTCTTCATTATAAAATTAGTGATTAGATGTCCGTTATTATCTAGAAACTCAATTTTTGTATTGTTATTATAAATCAATTTTTGGACATAATCCAACAAAAACGAATCCTCGGTAGAAAAAATTGGAATAAAAACTCTTTCAATTTGCTGCAAATCTTTGTCAATTAAAATACCCATTGGCATTTTAGTTCTCGAAATAATTTGTCTTGTTCTTTCATCAAACGGCGAATTCTCAAACAAACCTTCTTTTCCAGTAAACTTATCTATCAATCGATCTGGATTAATTATCCTAGTTGTAAATCCAATTACTTTTCCTAAGATTGTGCCTTCAAAAATAGATTTCCCTAAACCTATCAATAGTAAATCGTATTCGCCCTCATTTGCAACCTCAGCAATCTCAGATTCAATATCAATTGTTGATTTAAAAATGGTAGTTATTTCTTGTTTTAGCAATTGCGATTCTTCAACAATAGGATCAAAACTATTTTTCTCTTTATCTTCTAAATTAAAAGTATGCACCTCATCACTTAAAGACAAATGCATCACAGTGACACTTGATTGAGTTTTTTGCTTCTTGATCAAACTATTTGCTACACGAAGTAACGATTTGCCTTTTTCATTATTCCCAAACGAAATTAGGACACGGTATTTTTTATCATTTAAACCGTCAATATTAGCGCTTACATCTTTATTTTTAAAAATAAAATTGATGAAATCTAAAGCTGGTCCGGTCATGAAAGTAGTCACTAGCGCCATGATTACCATCATTGTAAAAACTTCGGGAGTTAAAACTTTTAGTTCTAATCCAATGTTTAACACAATTAACTCCATCAAACCCCGCGTGTTCATAAGAGCACCAATAGTTAAGCTATCGCGCCAAGTTTGACCAACAAATTTTGCCGCTAAGGCACTACCAACAAACTTACCAACAACAGCAACCAGAATAATAAATCCAGTGACTTTCCAGAGGTATGGATCGTTTAGTAGACCAATTTCAGTTTTTAATCCTGTAAACACGAAAAACAACGGAAGCAGCAGAATTAGCGCTACATCCTCTACTTTTTCTATGAATATAGTCCTTAATTTGGGAACATCAGGCATGATAGCACCCGCCATAAATGCTCCAAATAAGGCGTGAATTCCAATAACCTCAGTGGCATACGAGGAAATAATGAGAACTAGAAAAAAGATTGCCACTACAGGTTTTACAATACTATCTTTAGAACCATATAAGTCGCCAATACGTTTTAAAAATGGTTTGACAATATAAATCATGGCAAGCACATAAAGTACTGCGAGCATGATAATGTAAAGTGAACTGACAAAGGTGCCCGCTTTTACAATAGCAATAACCACTGCAAGAATACACCATGCAGTAATGTCATCAGCGGCGGCGCACGTGATAACAATCGAACCTAGTTTAGTTTTATGAATTCCTCTCTCTTGTACAATTCGTGCAAGAACTGGAAAAGCAGTGATGCTGAGAGCGATTCCCATGAATAAAGCAAACGAAAGAAACTTTACTCCAACGGGAGCAAATTGATCATAAACGTAATAAGCCAAACCAATTCCTAGTGCAAATGGAATTACAATACTAGCGTGACTTATTACAACTGCTTCATTAGCCTTGTTTTTCAAAACTTTTAAATCCAGTTCCATTCCTATCACAAACATAAAAAGAATCAAACCTATTTGGCTTAAAAATTTTAAGTTACCCAATGATTCTACTGGAAATAGAACAGTCGAAAATTCAGGAAAATACATTCCTAGTAAAGATGGACCTAGAACAATTCCTGCAATAATTTCCCCAATTACTGAGGGCTGACCAATTTTTTTAAATACCCAACCAAAAACTCTGGCAACCAGAATAATTGTTAAAATTTGTGCCAGTAGTATCGCTAATGGATCCTGGAAATTATGCTGCATTGAGGCTAGAAAATCACCCCACGATCCTTTTCCGCTTTCTGGAGTTACGATGACTTCGCTTGTCTCTAATTTTTTTCCCTTAATGATGATCCAATACATCAATGCAATAAAACCGCCGGTAACACTTAAATAAAACACTGTGTTTTTATAATTCTTCATATACTAATTCTATGTATTTAGGCGCCATTCTCAAAAAACAAAGATGAGGAATTCAGATGTATAATTTATATCCCACAAAATTATTTTATTGCAAAATAAAAGCTCCCTTAAATGCAACTGTAAGACAACAAAAACTTTACCTTAAAACCGATGATTTATAGTGGTTTTAACTACCTTTGCACCCGATAAATAGGAATTATGATTAAGTGGTTTAGTGTAGGGTTTTGGGAGCTAATAGCTCGAATAGTCCTCAGAAATAGAATTTTAATGTTGTCCATTATCGCTGTTATCACAGTTCTCTTAGCCCTACAATGGAAAAATATACAGTTTTCATTTACCGAGGCTAATTTATTACCTGATGATAATGTTGTTAATAGTGATTATAAAACTTTTTTAGAGAAATTTGGAGAAGAAGGAAATTTAATTGTTGTTGGTGTAAAAGATGATGCTTTTTTCACACCAAAAGCCTTTGCTGCTTGGAACAAATTAATGACAGATATTAAAGCCCAGCAAGAAGTTGACTTAGTTGTTTCTATAAATGATCTAAAGCAGCTTCAAAAAAATGATAGTTTAGAACGTTTTGAACTTGTTCCATTTGTAAATAGTAATAAAACAAGCAGTAAGCAGTATTTGAACAGTATCAAAAAAGATTTGTTTGAAAATATGCCATTTTATGAAGGTCTGCTTTTTAATAAAAAAAGTGGAAGCATCCGCTCAGCTATTTACTTGGACAAAAAAATTGTTAATACCGCAAGGCGAAAAGATTATATTGTTAATGATTTCATCCCCAAGATAAACACATTTGAGCAAGAAACTGGTATTGATTTGCGTGTTTCTGGAATGCCATACATTCGTACTCTGAATGCAATGAGCATTTTAAGCGAAATCAGTTTGTTTATTGGTGCATCGTTATTACTTACCTCACTTATATTTTTCTTTTTCTTCCGTTCTTTTAGAGCAACATTAATTGCAATTTTGATTGTGATTATTGGAGTGATGTGGACTTTTGGATTATTGGGATTATTTAATTATCATATTACTGTGCTAACGGCATTAGTGCCAACGCTAGTTATAGTAATTGGGATTCCCAACTGTATTTTCCTAACTAATAAATATCAGCAAGAATACAGCGCTCATGGGAATAAAGCTAAGGCATTACAGCGCGTAATTACTAAAGTGGGAACGGCAACACTAATGACAAATTTAACCACAGCGGCTGGATTTGCTACTTTTATTATTACTAGTAGTCAGTTATTAAAGGAGTTTGGAATCATATCTTCGCTGAGTATCGTTTCGCTTTTCTTTTTATGTTTAATTGTAATTCCTATCTATTACAGCTTTCAACCCGTCCCAAAGCAAAAACATCTAGAACATTTAAACCGAAATTACACCAGAGTTTTTATCAAGTGGATCGAAAAAACAGTAAAACACAACAGACGTTATGTTTATATTGTAACTCTAATTTTATTTTTGGTGAGTATTATGGGCGCATTGAAGATCAAAACATCTGGAAGTTTGATTGAGGACATGCCAAAGAACACTAGTTTTTATAAAGACATACTCTTTTTCGAAAAAGAATTTGAAGGAATTATGCCTCTTGAAATTACGGTAGACACCAAAAGAAAGAAAGGTGTCATGAAACTATCTACTTTATCAAATATGGATGAACTCCAACAAACTATAGAAGATATTCCAGAACTTTCTAAACCTATTTCGATCTTAAATCTTGTGAAATATTCCAAACAGGCTTACTACAATGGAAATCCTGCATATTATGACTTACCTACGTCGCAAGAGCAAAGTTTTATTTTGGGATATGCTAAAAATGTGGCTGCGAAAAACAACGAAAATTTGATGAAAAGTTACGTTGATAGCACAGGGCAAGTCGCAAGAATTACAACTTTTATGCGAGATATAGGCACTGGGAACATGGCTAAAATTGAAGATAAACTTTGGGCGAAAGCCAATGAAGTATTTCCAAAAGACCGATACACAGTAATTATGACGGGCAAGGCCTTAGTATTTGAAAAAGGCACACAATACTTACTTGACAATTTAGTTAGCTCCTTACTCTTCGCGGTACTATTAATTTCACTATTAATGGTTTTCATGTTTCGCTCTTTTAAAATGGTTGTCGTTTCATTGATTCCAAATTTGTTACCGCTGGTTATTACTGCTGGATTAATGGGATATTTTGGAATTCCGTTAAAGCCGTCTACCATTTTAGTATTTAGCATCGCATTTGGACTTTCGGTAGATGACACCATTCATTTTCTTGCTCAATACCGTCAGGAATTAAAACATAACAATTGGAAGATTAAAAAATCTGTTTTTGCTACAATAAGGGAATCTGGTATAAGTATGTTTTATACCTCAGTAGTATTATTTGTCGGTTTCTCTGTATTTATGTTATCAGATTTTGGCGGAACGATTGCTTTGGGAGGATTAATTGCAATTACATTGGCTTTTGGTATGTTGTCTAATTTAATGTTACTTCCGTCTTTAGTATTAACTTTAAACAAAAAGCTGGCCAATAAACAAGATTTTATCGAACCTATAATTGATATTATTGAACCAAGCGATGAAGAAATTGATGATTTAGAGAAAAATAAATAAGTGAGGTTTTTGCTTTTACATTACAAAATTAACTCCTATTATTCAACCTAATGTTGTACTTTAACCCTCGCATAATTAAAAGAAGAATATCGTTTATTTAGCAAATAATTCTAATTTTTAATCTAATATAATTTAGTAATGAAAAACCATTTTTACAGTAGCTTTGTTCTAATTACGTTTACTGGTGTACTTATTTCATGCGGTGATATTTCCAAACAAGCTGAAGAAAAAATTAATCAGTTAAATGCTAAGACGGAAAAGCTAGATTCGCTGGTAAATAAAGAGTTAAAGAAAGTAAATTCACTCGACTCCATCATCAATAAAGAAGGTGCTAGGGTAAAAAAACTCGACTCATTGATTACTAAATCGACTTCAAAAATTGATTCTATCGCAAATAGTAAAATGAACTTATTAAAAAAAAATAATAATAATTAAAGCGTGTAACTCAATTCAGGCGGGCTGAGAGTTAGAACTTTTTATAAACCATTCAGCACCTTTTTTATTTTCCCTCAAATTAAATTCAGCAGCTCATTCGTGAATAACTGCTGATTTTTAATTTTAGGTTTTTCTAAATTATTTTCTACTAGCCAATTTAAAAATGTGTCAACTCTTTCTTGATTCATTCTACCGCAATTGTTATGATCTCCAAAATAAGTAATCGTTGCGTCGAGTGCTTTTTCAAGGTTCATATTTTCTTTGTCATAAGCGGTTAAATAGCTTCTCAAAATTTCAATTGATACAGATTTATTTTCCGTTGCGAACAAATAACCGTTGCGAGTCGCTTTAATAAAATTAGAATAGAGTGCGAGATTATTTTTTAAATTTTTTCGTTTCGTAATTATAACTGGCGAGTAGCCGTAAGGAATAGCGTAGTCATTTAAAGACCATTTATTTAGTGCAATGTTTTTACTCTCCGCTTCTATACCTTCCCAGTTATTAAATATCCAAGTTGCATCAGCAGTTCCATCTAATAATGTATTCCAAATCCCTAATTTGTCTGGATAGACAATCTTGAAAATCCCTTCTCCACCATCATTTATAACAAGTTCTTTTACTATTTTATCTTCATATCGTGCTTTGTAGGATGCGTACGTTTTTCCATCCAATGCTTTAGGATTCGCCAATGCAGTTGATTGAAGAGATGCAATACTGCTAATATCTTCCTGCAAAATTGCAAAAACCGCAATTGCGTCAACTTCATTTTCCTTATTATTAAGACTTATTACGGTTTCAAAAGGAGCTAGTACAAAGTCGGCTAAATCAGACTCTAATTTTTTACCTGGAGTAACTTCATAATTATCTGTCAGTGGGCTTATAATTGTAAGGTCGATACCGTATTGTTGATACATTCCAAGTTCTTTGGCTATTAATATACCTATGTGATTTATATTTGGAGTCCAATCTAAAGCAATTTTTAAAGTTGTCATTTTTTTTGGGAATTTATTTCTTACGAGAATTAGTTTACCAGCAAAGATCTGTTTATTGCTCCCCAATATAGGAATTTATTTAATTTTTTTAAATAATATTAAGTTGGTAAGTGCAAAATTATTTAGTGAATAAACATAATTTGCTGCGGTTTGGAACGCAGATTTGAGTTTAAATTTTTTTCTTCGTAGGAGTTATTTTTAAATTTTTTACATGTGTTTGTAACAAAAAAAGGCAACTTATACCTCTAATTTCGATTTACAAGGAAATTCTTTTAATAATCTTAAATCTTCATCAAAATTGGTAATGATTTCAAGAAGTAATCTAGTTTTAATAGTTTTAATAAAGTTTTCTTTCTTATGTTTCTATATTACTACATCTGCTTAAATGTCTTCTAATTTGGTTATTAGAATTATATTACGATCGTTTATATCAAAATTTATACGGACTTTCAAGTAGTGTTTAATCAATAATTCAAAAAGTATTTGTCTTTTTTTTTATTAGACATCAGTTTTAAATACCATAACCATAATTCAATCAAAAAAATAAAAATCTATTAATGGATTGTCCGTCCAAACAATACATTACACAAGTAAAATTAAATCAACACTTAGTGCAATTCTGCAAACCTCGTATTTTACCAAACCTTATTTATTGTCATATTTCCTACTTTAAATACAATGTGTGAATCTTGTAACTTATCATTAAAATTATGCAAGTGTACATAGATTATGGTAGCTAATTTTGTCAAACTTCACTTCTATTGTATTGATATTACATTTATTTTTTAGTATTTGCTCAGATTCATTCAAAATTAAAAATTTTAACAACAAAGTCGTTACAGCAAGAGTAATTGCAAGCGTATAGTTATTAATAATTAATCAAAAAAAATTATGAAAAAATATGACAACTCACAATCTCGAAGAAAATTTATTCATCAAACAGCAATCAGTGGTGTTGGATTGATGCTCTTAAACCCAAATTACTTATTTGCTACTCAAAATACAAATGGCATGAGCAATAATATTCCATCAAAAGGATATGCAGGAAAAGACGAGAAAGGAAAATTAGTTTTGTGGAATTTTGAACGCAGACCTGTTGGCGACCATGATCTCTTAATTGAAATTAAGTTTTCAGGAATTTGCCATTCTGATATACACACAATAAAAGGGCATTGGACAAAACAGCAATATCCACAAATTCCGGGTCACGAAATTGCAGGTATTGTGACCGCTGTTGGTAAAAATGTTAGCAAGTTCAAAGTTGGCGATAAAGCAGGCGTTGGATGCATGGTCAACAGTTGTATGAAATGCGATAGTTGTAAAAACGGTGATGAAAATCATTGCGAAACCACCGGAATGGTTGGCACTTACGGCGCACCCGAAAAATCATCCCCAACAGGAATTACGCAGGGAGGATATGCTAACAATATCGTAGTAACGGAGCATTTTGCCATTAAAATCCCATCAAATATGGACTTGCAATTTGCTGCCCCTTTACTTTGTGCTGGTATAACTACGTATTCGCCAATGATGAAAATAAAAGTAAAAAAGGGCGATAAAGTTGGCGTAGTTGGTATTGGTGGCTTGGGGCATTTGGCTATTAAATTGGCAGTTTCAAAAGGTGCAGAAGTTTATGCCTTTACAACTTCGCCTTCAAAAGTAAACGATAGTAAAGGATTTGGTGCTAAAGAGGTAATTGTTGTCGATTCATCAGAAAAATTAAAGCCGTGGTTCGGGAAAATGGATTACATGATTTCTACAATTCCTTATGCTTATGATGTGTCAAGTTATCTTTCTTGTGTAAAACCTAATGGTTCTTTTACCCAAGTTGGAATACCAATAAATGGAGAACTAACGATTAACACATTTGACATGATATCAAATCGTGTCAATTTTAATGGTTCGCTAATCGGCGGTATTCCTGAAACACAAGAGGTAATAGATTATTGTGCGAAAAATAAAATTTATCCGCAAATACAAATAATTAAAGCTGAAAAAATCAATGAAGCGTGGGAAAAGGTAGTGAATAAAGAAGCACGCTACCGTTATGTAATTGACGCTGCAACAATTTAATTTTGCCAATCAGTTAACGAAATGATTTGGTAAAATAATAAAATAAACAAATTAAAAGTTGATGATTTAAAAATGCTGACCCTAGTGTCCCTGCGCCGCAAAGATTCTAACTTAGAGGATGTGGGACGCTTCCAGCGTAACAATTGGAAACGCTCCGCAAAGTTTCCAACTTTGAGGATGTGATTTTCAGTTTTTTACTGATGGCAATGAACTTACCTCGCTAAAAAACACCAATTAAATTGCGCCCGCTTATTGAGACGCTTCCAGCGTGACAAATGGACACGCCCCGTAAAGTTTTTAATTTTGAGGATGTGTTTCAGTTTTTAACTGATTGTATTAAACTATCTATTCTCAAAACTCCACATTAAATTGCACTTGTTTGTTGGGACGCTTCCAGCGTGACAAATGCCATAAAGCGCATTGAGAACAACTCCGCTCCGCAAAGTTTCTAACTTTCAGGATGTGAATTTTAGTTTTTTACTGATTGTATTAAACTATCCATTCTCAAAACTCCACATTAAATTGCGCTCGTTTGTTGGGACGCTTCCAGCGTGACAATTGGAGTAGTTTGTCTTAATTATACCTCTCCGCAAAGTTTCTAACTTTGAGGAAGTGTTTTTCAGTTTTAAATTAATGTTAAAAGACCGCAATTCCAATACATCATAGGTACTATCTTTAATACCTAATTTATTTTTGTGAATTTTTATATATTTGCAGCACCGAGAGGAAGCTTCTTGCGATAATTCACTGGATGTTTACCTTGTGTAGCCTCAATTTCTAAATTGGGGCTATTTTTTTGCAATTGTGTCTTCTCCGAAGCCAATTGCCCGAGAGAAAACTTTTGCTCCTCTTCTTGGATATTTAATTGATAATTTGCGTCGTAAACTTCATTTTTATTCCATAAATGATAAATCATTATTAGAAGTTTCTTTTGAACTGCAACGTAACTTTTCATTTTTATTGCATGTTTTTCATAAGTTCTATCGTATAGGTCTTTAAATGGTTTGACTTTGCATTGAATAACTACCAAAGATGGCATGTGCAAGGCACGTCTTATTCGTGAGTTTCCTCGCTTTGATATTTTTGTTTTACCAACACGTGTTCCTGATTGTGCTTCTACAACATCGTAACCTGCATAAGACACCAATTGTTTATAGTTATTAAACAAGGTAAATCCGTTCGTTTCTGCCAGAACAGTACTCAATGTCAAAATACCTAATCCTTTCATTTTTAATATGTTTTCAGCCTTTTCATGAACCTCGTTATTCGATTTCAAATGTGCTTTTATTTCTTTATCTAGCTCTTTAAGTTGCGTTTCAAATAAAATTATGGTCTGCTCTAACTGATTATTTACGGCGTCTAAATGATGCATTGCATAACTCAAAGCACTTAATTGATTCTTTAACACTGTTTTGAGTTCTGTGACATTTTGATGTTGTCGAGTTAGCAATCGCAATTCATAAAAAAATGTTCCCATTGGTTCCCAAAACTCCAAACATTGTTCAGCTCCCATTTGAGACAAACCTTTGGCATCAATGCTGTCATTCTTGGACTTTAATCCGATAGCTTCCAAGTACTTCTTTGCCTTGTTAGGCAAAATTATAGAAACATTAAAATCTTTTCCATGCAAATAATACGCACAATTCTCGTGATAAATTCCTGTGGCTTCCATACAAACAACTACTGGAATAGCTTCCTTTTTTTGCTTTATAATCCACTCTTCCAAGGTTGCAAAACCTTTTAATGTGTTACAAATTATGGTACTTGATTTTACAACTACCTTTTGCTTTTCATCAATAACACTCATACAAGCATTAATTTTTTTGCTTGAAACATCTAATCCAACCGAATACTTTAAGTTCATAACGCTTTGATTTAGTATCAATAAACAAAATATCACATCAATCTTTGATCATTTTTTATACAAGATCCAAATTAATAAATTGGTCTTTAAGTACTATTGTGACTCGAAATGTAATAAAAACGAAATGGATTAACCTATTGTGTACAATATCATCTACTGATGTATTTCGCCCCGACAGAATTTGGCCATTTCGTTTTGCCTATTAATTGTTGTATATCAAAGATACATTTTCATACCATTTTAAACTATGTCAAAGATATGAGCCCCGATTAAAGTGGAAATCCTTATTGTTTTTGTTTTTAAAAACAATAAGATTGTAATGGATAGCGGGAAATAGCTCCAAAAAAAACAAAATACTCATTAGATTGCTTCATTTCTCACAATGACTTTTCCAAACAAATGATTTATATTTGCAGTTCGGTTACAAAACAATTTTAAATATCAACTATACAGATAAAATGAGACATACAAAAGTTAAAGACTTACTAAACAGTACCACGACGCTTCATGAAGTTAATGCAAAAGGATGGGTGAGAACTTTTAGAAACAATCAATTTATTGCTTTAAACGATGGTTCGACCATTGATAACATACAATGTGTTGTTGATTTTGAGAATACGGCAGACGAAACCTTAAAGAGAATAACTACTGGAGCAGCGATATCAGTAACAGGCACTTTAATTGAAAGTAAAGGCGCAGGTCAAAAATTTGAGATTCAAGTTGTTAAACTGGAAATCCTTGGAGATTCAGATGCTGAGAAGTTTCCAATACAACCTAAGAATAAACCGAGTCTTGATTTCTTGCGTGAAAATGCGCATTTAAGAGTCCGCACTAATGTATTTGGTGCAATTATGAGAGTGCGATCAGTATTATCATTTGCGGTGCATAGTTACTTTCAAGAAAAAGGCTTTGTTTACGTGAATACGCCAGTGATTACTGGTGCTGATGCCGAAGGCGCCGGTGAAATGTTTCAAGTAACGTCATTGCCACTTGATGATTTACCTAAAAATGAAGAAGGAAGTATCGATTATAAAAAAGATTTCTTTGGAAAACAGACAAACCTTACTGTTTCTGGACAATTAGAAGGGGAAACTTTTGCAATGGCTTTGGGCCAAATATATACTTTTGGACCAACATTCCGTGCGGAAAATTCAAACACTTCACGCCATTTGGCCGAATTTTGGATGATTGAACCCGAAGTGGCATTTAATGATTTGCATGATAACATGGATTTAGCGGAAGATTTTATTCAGTATGTGATCAAATATACATTGGATAAATGTCCCGCCGATTTGAAGTTTTTAGAGAGCCGCCTTCTAGAGGAAGAAAAATCAAAACCGCAAGCAGATCGAAGCGAATTAGCTTTGCTTGATAAATTAAATTTTGTTTTAGAAAATAATTTTAAGCGTGTTTCATACACTGAAGCTATCGCTATTTTGAGAGAATGTACACCTAACAAAAAGAAGAAATTTAGTTATATCATTGATGAATGGGGCGCTGATTTGCAAAGTGAGCACGAACGTTATTTGGTTGAAAAACATTTTAAATGTCCAGTAATTGTTTATGATTATCCAGCAAACATCAAATCTTTTTACATGCGTTTGAACGAAGATGGAAAAACAGTTGCGGCAATGGATATTTTGTTTCCAGGAATTGGAGAAATTGTGGGCGGCTCACAACGAGAAGAACGTTACGATGTTTTGATTGAAAAAATGAAAGTAATAGGAATTGATGAAGAGGAATTATGGTGGTACTTAGACACTAGAAAATTTGGTTCAGCGGTTCATTCTGGTTTCGGACTTGGATTTGAAAGATTAGTGCTTTTTGTGACTGGAATGACAAACATTAGAGATGTAATTCCTTTTCCTAGAACACCTATGAATGCGGAGTTTTAGTTTTTACCACGAAGTTTTTTTAAATGTTTGCTAAAAAGGCATTAAGACGCTATGTTTTTATTTTGAATAAATAATAGCTTTGCCACAAAGGCGCTAAGGCACAAAGTTTATTTATTTAATAGATTTGCTACAAAGGCACAAAAACTCTAAGTTTTTATTTTGAATAAATAAATTATTACAAAGATTCTGAGTCTTAAAAAAAAGACAACCAATGACATCTAAAAAATATGATTACCGAGAGAACCTAAGAAATTGCTAAAATAATTGTAAATTCAGCTTATAACGTCCACAAATAGCTTGGTCCAGCTTTACTGGAAAGAGTTTATGAAGTTTGTTTAGCTCATGAAATTAGTAAAGCCGGACTTGAAGTAAAAAGACAAATCGACCTACCTATTATTTACGATGGTATCGAATTTAATGAAGGTTTACGACTTGATTTATTAGTAGAAGATTGTGTAATTGTAGAGATAAAAGCAGTTGAAATAGTAAATCCTGTTTGGCAGGCTCAAATCATAAGTCATTTGAGAATGTTAGATAAAAATTTAGGATTTTTGATTAATTTTAATGTTCCGTTAATAAAAAACGGAATTAAAAGATATATTCATACGAGAACTAATTATTAATTCTCAAAAAATAAAAACTTTGCGCCTTGGTAGCAAAAAAATAAAAACAAATTAGAGTCTCTAAATGTAGAACTTCGCGCTTAAATGGCAAAATGAAGTAAAACAAATTAAAGACTTGATAATGCAAACAAAAACTTTGCGTCTTTGCGTCTTAGTGGCAAGACAAACAAAAAAATTAGTGCCTTATTATGCTAAAGCAATTCTTAAATCTAAAATTATCACAGAAATTATCTCCACAGCAAATCCAGCTGATGAAGTTAATTCAATTGCCTACGCAAGCTTTTGAACAACGTTTATTAGAGGAAATGAACGAAAACCCAGCTCTTGAAGCAGGTAAAGAGGAGGATGAATTCGAAAAAGACGAGTTTGAAAACGAAGATTACGATGATTATGATGAGGCCGAATCAGAGCGTATTGAAGCCGAAGATATCAACATTGACGAATATCTGAGCAACGACGAAACTCCCGATTACAAAACTCAAGCCAACAATTATAGCGACGATGATGACGATCGTGAAACACCTTTTGCAGCGCCTGTAAGTTTTCATCAAGATTTAATCAATCAATTAAACACCTTTATCTTGAATGATGAAGAGCGGGAAATTGCCGAATTTCTTGTGGGAAGCATTGATGATATGGGATATATTCGTCGCAGTGTGGCTGATATGGTAGATGATATGGCATTTACTCAAGGCATCTACACTGATGAAAAAATGGTGGAGAAAATGTTACAGGTAATTCACGAACTAGAACCTTCGGGCGTAGGTGCGCAAGATTTACAGGAATGTTTATTGTTGCAATTAAAACATAAAACACCCACAGAATCTGTGGAACTAGCTACTGATATTATCGAAAATCAGTTTGACGCGTTTACCAAAAAACATTATGATAAACTGATTCAAAAGTATAGTGTTTCGAATGAGCAACTTAAAAAAGCGATCTACGAAATAGAAAAACTAAATCCCAAACCAGGTGGTGCATTTACTGGAAATAACAAAATTACAGAAAATGTAGTTCCTGATTTTGCCATTCGCATTGTCGATGCAGAACTAGAATTAACATTAAATGGTCGAAATGCTCCTTCGCTGCACGTTTCCAAAGATTATCAGGAAATGATGCAAACGTATAAGGATTCTCGCGATAAATCAGCGCAACAAAAAGATGCAGTGCAATTTATCAAGCAAAAACTAGACTCGGCTAAATGGTTTATTGATGCCATTCGTCAGCGACAAGAAACGCTTTTTGTAACGATGAATGCGATTATGCATTACCAACAAGAATTTTTCTTAGATGGCGATGAAACCAAGTTAAAACCAATGATTTTAAAAGATATTGCCGATATGGTAAATCTTGATATTTCAACGATTTCTCGTGTGGCCAACAGCAAATATGTAGAAACTCCCTACGGAACAAAACTAATCAAAGAATTTTTCTCAGAATCGATGAAAAACGACCAAGGCGAAGACGTTTCAACTTTAGAAATTAAGAAAATACTACAAGATACGATTGAGGAAGAAGATAAGAAAAAACCACTTCCTGACGATCAGTTAGCTGAAATTTTAAAAGAAAAAGGCTATCCAATAGCGCGTAGAACGATCGCTAAATACCGTGAGCAGCTGGACATTCCTGTTGCGAGGATGAGAAAGAAAATTTAAGGTATTTATTTGCAAGTTTGTAAGAGCACATTAGGTCTACTAAAAAAAATAGATTTTTCAATCTTCTTGTTAAATCTATACTTTGAGCTACGGCAACTCCAATAAAATTCAAAAAATTACTATTTTTATAAAAAACGATTGGCTATGAATTTGAGTTACTGGGAATTGAAGAACTGGTTTACAAATGTAGATTATACTATCGTCGGCAGCGGTATTGTGGGTTTACACACTGCTTTACACCTGCGCGAAAGATTTCCTGATAGCAAAATTCTAATCCTAGAAAAAGGAATGTTACCCCAAGGCGCCAGTACTAAAAATGCTGGTTTTGCTTGTTTTGGAAGTATCTCTGAAATTGTAGACGATTTAAAATCGCATTCAGAAGAAGAAGTAATTAACCTAATTTCAAATCGTTGGAAGGGTTTGCAAATGTTGCGAAAAAGATTGGGCGACAATGCAATAGATTTTAAACCGTATGGCGGTTACGAGTTATTTTTAAAAGAAGATGACAGCAGTTTTAATCACTGCCTAAAAAAATTACCTTTTATTAATGAAATCCTAAAGCCATTATTTAAAGCTGATGTTTTTGCCACACAAATAGATCGTTTTGGATTTGCAGGAATCAATGAATATTTGATATTTAATCCTTTTGAAGCCCAAATTGATACTGGAAATATGATGCAAGCTTTGCTGAAAAATGCTGTTTCAGAAAATATTTTAATTTTGAATCAGCAAACCGTAACCGCGTATTCAGATAAAGAAAATGAAGTAGAAGTTGCGCTGGGTGATTTTAATTTTACAACAAAAAAACTATTATTTGCTACAAATGGTTTTGCTGATAGCTTAACAAATGGTGATGTCAAACCCGCACGAGCGCAAGTTTTGATTACGCAGCCCATTAAAAATTTAGACATAAAAGGCACTTTTCATTTAGATGAAGGTTATTACTATTTTAGAAATATTGATGACCGAATCTTGCTGGGCGGGGGAAGAAACTTAGATTTTGAAACAGAAAACACAACTGAATTTGGACAAACAGTTGTCGTCCAGAATAAATTGGAACAATTACTAAAAGAAGTAATTTTGCCCAATTATGATTTCCAAATTGCGCATCGCTGGAGCGGCATTATGGGTATGGGCAATAGCAAAAATCCTATAGTTTCACAACTATCTAGTAACGTGTATTGCGGAGTACGATTAGGCGGAATGGGAGTTGCAATAGGAAGTTTAATAGGAACAGAATTAGCAGAATTAGTATAATGGCAACAAAGATAACTCCAAAAAAAACGAGACAACCAGCTAAAAAAGCACCGACTTCTTTTAAAAATAAAATATCTCGTTTTGTACTAAAACTGATTTTGTGGTTCGTTGGAATTTCATTGTTTTTAGTCGTACTCTTTAAATTTATTCCTGTAGTTTTTACTCCATTGATGGTGATTAGGGCAATAGAAAATAAATTTGCTGGAAAAGAAGTTTTTTTTAGCCATGATTGGGAACCTATTGATAAAATTTCAATGAATCTTCAAAAAGCAGTAATAGCTAGTGAAGATGGAAACTTTTTGACTCATAATGGTTTTGATTTTACCGCAATGCAAAAAGCTTATAAAAGTAATGAGCGCGGCCGCCGAATAAAAGGGGGTAGCACTATCTCACAGCAAACCGCTAAAAATGTATTTCTGTGGCAAGGTCGGAGTTATTTTCGCAAAGGATTAGAAGCTTATTTTACAGTTTTAATTGAAATGATCTGGGGAAAAGAACGCATTATGGAAGTATATCTCAATAGTATTGAAATGGGTGACGGTGTTTACGGCGCTCAAGCTGCAACAGAACATTGGTACCGCAAAGACGCAACTTCATTAACCCCAATTCAAGCCGCAGGAATAGCCGCAATTTTGCCAAATCCCAGAAAATATAAAGCCACTAGTTCTTCGTCGTACATAAATAATAGAAAAACTAAAATTGTTCGTGTAATGAGACAAGTAGGAAAAATAAAGTATTAAACTTTGTAAACTTTAAAAAGTATGCATTAAATGTAGTTTACGTTTATGCTATGTTAGTTTACTAAATGTTTGTGTTGAAATTAATGTAAATACAATGAAAAAATGGTGTGATCCGAATTTCAATAAATTTCTATTATTTTATATAAAATTTCACACCGATGATCTAGATACAAAATCAACAAAAGTAAAAATCATTCGTTTTCACAAATGGTTTAAAACAATTTCTCATCTAAATCTGAATTTCGTACTTTATAAATTAGCAACTAACCAGTCACCAACTTCGCTAGTAGAATATGCCTTAGCTCCTTTTGCAACTAAATCTTCGGTTACAATTCCGTGCTCTAATGATTTATTGACTACATTTCTGATTGCTTCTGCTTCTGCTTTTAATCCAAAAGCGTCTTCAAACATCATCGCCGCTGATAAGACAGTTGCTAATGGATTGGCAATATTTAATCCAGTTGCTTGAGGATACGAACCGTGAATAGGTTCGTACAATGAAGTGTGTTCGCCCACCGATGCGGAAGGCATTAATCCCATTGATCCTGAAATTACCGAAGCTTCATCGGTAAGGATGTCTCCAAATAAATTCTCAGTAATCAACACGTCATACGAATTTGGCCATTGAACTAATCGCATTGCAACAGCATCTACAAACTCATAAGAAACAGTAACTTCTGGATAGTCTTTCTCCATGGCTTGAACTGTTTCTCTCCACAATCGAGAAGTTTCTAAAACATTAGCTTTATCAACACAACACAATTTTTTGGTTCTGGTCATCGCTAGTTCAAAACCTTTTTTAGCTAAACGCTGTACTTCTGCTCTGGTATAAGTACAAGTGTCAAAGGCAGTTTCGCCTCCATCTAGCCTTCCTTTATCTCCAAAGTAAATTCCACCGGTTAATTCTCGTAAAAAAACCAAATCAGTTCCTTCAATTCTTTCTTTTTTTAATGGAGAATTATCAATTAGTGACGGGAAAGTAAACGTAGGTCGCACATTAGCAAACAAACCTAATTTTTTGCGCATTAACAGTAATCCCTGTTCTGGTCTTACGGTTGCGCTTGGATCATTATCGTATTTTGGATGACCAATAGCTCCAAACAAAACGGCGTCAGCAGCCATACAAATATCGTGAGTATCGTCAGGGTAAGGAACCCCAACGGCATCAATTGCACAAGCTCCAGTTAAAGCAGGCGTCCAAGTTATTTGATGATTAAATTTTTTTGCAATAGCATCTGATACTTTTACAGCTTCATTAATTACTTCTGGACCTATTCCATCTCCAGCTAAAAGCGCAATATTATATTTCATATTTTTAGATTTATTCCTCTCCACGACTCCCTCTGAAGGAGAGCGAGCCGAGATACAAAAGGATAATGTTAGTGTTTGAGTTTTATTTTTAGTGTACCTACTTCATTTAGGCTCCCACTCCTTTGAGGAGTCCCGCCGCTTAGAGAGGGGAGGGAATTACATTCAACATTTTCTGTGTTGCAACAATGGCTGCAACCGTTTGATCTGAGTCTAATCCTCTGGTTTTAAATTCTTTTCCGTTGTTAGTCCATGTTATTATGGTTTCACATAAAGCATCAGAACTACTTCCTGGAGGAATTCTCACGGCATAATCAATCAGTTTTGGCAATTCTAAATTTTTACTCTTATAAATTTTGGCTAGTGCATTCATAAATGCATCAAATTGTCCATCACCTTGAGCGTGTTCTTCAATAATTTCTCCATCTATTTTTAAAGATAAGGTTGTTGAAGGCCGCATTCCTTTAGCATGAGATAAAATATAGGATTCAACTACTATTTTTTCTAAGTAGGTCTGACTATCGAGAACATCAGAAATGATATAGGGCAAATCTTCCTTAGTCACCGTTTCCTTTTTATCACCCAATTCGATAATTCGTTGCGTTACTAATTTTAGATCTTCCGGATTCAGCTGCAAACCCATTTCTTGAAGATTTTTTTCAATATTAGCTTTGCCAGATGTTTTTCCTAATGCATATTTTCGTTTTCTTCCAAAACGTTCCGGAAGTAAATCGTTGAAATAGAGATTGTTTTTATTATCACCATCAGCATGGATTCCAGCCGTTTGAGTAAAAACATTATCACCCACGATGGGCTTGTTTGCTGGAATTCGATAGCCTGTAAAGGTCTCCACTAATTTACTAACGGAGTATAACGACGATTCTCTTACATTCATTTCTATTTCTGGCATAAAATCATTGATAACAGCAACGGTGCTTTCCAAAGGTGCATTTCCTGCCCGCTCCCCCATTCCATTTACGGTGACATGAAGTCCATTTATGCCCGCTTTGACCGCTTCCATAACATTAGCTATGCTTAAATCATAATCATTGTGCGCATGAAAATCAAAATGAATATGTGGATATTTTGAAGTGATTTGAGAGATAAATTGAAATGTTTCTGATGGAATAAGAACCCCTAAAGTATCTGGCAATAAGATTCTTTTGACTGGTTGTTTAGTTAAAAAATCTAAATACTGAAATACATACTCTGGCGAATTACGCATACCGTTACTCCAGTCTTCTAGATAAACATTAGTCTCAATATCATTTTCTTGCGCCAAAGCAATTGTTAGCGCGATCTCGTCAAAATGTTGCTCTGGCGTTTTCTTTAACTGATGTGTGAGATGATTTAAGGATCCTTTAGTTAGTAAATTTTGAACTTTGGCACCCGTGCTTTTCATCCATTCGATAGAAAGTCCGCTGTCAACAAAAGTTAGCACTTCAATTCTATTTACGTATCCTTTCCCTTTGGCCCACGTCATAATTCCTTTTACACCCTGAAATTCGCCTTCGCTAACTCGAGCCGAGGCGATTTCGATTCGGTCAACATTTAATTCTTCTAGCAACAATTGCGCAATGGTCAATTTTTCTGCAGCAGAAAATGATACTCCTGAGGTTTGTTCCCCATCACGGAGTGTCGTGTCCATTATTTCAATTTTTCTTTTTTTCATTGTTTATAATTGTCGCTTTAGAGGTAAATTATGGCGATTCATCACAATCTTCATTCAATTTAATTTCAAATAAACTAAGCGTAATTCCATCGTAATGTTTGGGTAATCCGTTATAATTTGGCGTTATGATTCCTAAAAATTCAAATCCGCATTTTTGATAATAATCAATTAATTCGGTGTTGTCTCCCCAAGTATCTAGCCTCAAATAATCGAGCTTTTTTTCTTTGGCAAATTGCTTTCCCCAAGCTATAATCTTCTTGACAAAATTTTGTCCTTTACAGTCTGGATGAGTTACAATTCTGTGAAAGTAAACGGCCTTATCGCTGTTTTTTTCTTTCCAAATGCTTTCATCTTCGAAAGTGATTGCAAAAACACAGACAATTTTCTCATCAATAATGATTTTCCACTGTCGGTTTTCAGCTATCTCTTTTTTTATTAATTCGGTTTCAAAACCTTGCCAATGCTTGTTGAACTTGGTTTTCTGATACTTTACAGCTATGTCGTAAAACTCGAAAATCGTCTCGATATCATTTATTGTACTTGTTTTGAAAGTCATATCTTTTTTTTGGCAAAAATAGAAAACATACCTCTATCTAAAATACCAAGGAATTGAAATTTCAATCTTATATTTTGCTCTTTAAATAAGTTGCTTTTCAGCAAAAGTTACTATCTCCTCTTTAATGTTTTGCAGATAATCGATGTCATCAAAGCCGTTCAGCATATTATTCTTTTTGTATCCGTTGATATCAAATGTGTCTTTTTCACCCGTTTTTAAAATGGTGATTGATTGTTCTAGAAGGTTAATTTCAAGTTCCGTTTTTGGATCAGCTTCGATTGCTGTAAAGATTTTATCTGCAAATTCGGCGCTTACTTGAACTGGTAGAACACCAATGTTTAAGCAATTCCCCTTAAAAATATCAGCAAAAAAGCTAGAAACCACAACACGAAAACCGTAATCATAAACTGCCCAAGCTGCATGCTCGCGAGAAGAGCCGGAACCAAAGTTTTTTCCACCTACAAGAATTTTTCCTGAATAAGTAGGATTATTTAAAACAAAATCAGTCTTTGGAGAATCGTCACTATTATATCTCCAGTCTCTAAATAGGTTGTCGCCAAAACCTACGCGCTCTGTTGCTTTTAAGAAGCGAGCTGGAATTATTTGATCAGTATCTACGTTTTCTATTGGTAACGGCACTGCGTTACTTGTAAGGATATTAAATTTATCGTAAGCCATTTGATTTTTGATAAAGCCCCCCAGCCCCCGAAGGCGGCATTGTTGGAGGCGAATGATATTTTATATAATATTATTTACTATGTCGAGAATTCCCCCTTTGGGGGTTAGGGGGCTAATAATTCCCTTGGGTCTGTTAAAACCCCTGTAACCGCGGCCGCTGCCGCCATAATTGGACTAGCCAATAATGTTCTTGAACCAGGTCCTTGACGTCCTTCAAAGTTTCTATTGGAAGTACTTACCGCATATTTCCCTGCAGGAACTTTATCGTCATTCATGGCTAAACATGCCGAACAACCCGGTTGTCGCAAAACAAACCCTGATTCCGTAAGAATTTCTAACAATCCTTCCTCAATAATTTGTGCTTCGACAACGTGGGAACCAGGAACTAACCATGCCGTTACATTATCTGCTTTTTTTCGCCCTTTTACAATTTCTGTAAAAGCTCTAAAATCTTCAATTCTACCATTAGTACAACTTCCTAAGAAAACAAAATCAATAGGTTTACCTATCATTACATCATTTTCTTCAAAACCCATATAAGCTAGTGATTTTTTATAGGTTTCTGCTCCACCTTCAACTTGGTTGGCGCTAGGAATGCTTTTTGAAATACCTATACCCATTCCAGGATTTGTACCGTACGTAATCATAGGTTCTATATCAGCAGCATCAATGTTTAGCTCTTTATCAAAAACGGCATCAGAATCGGTTTTTAGAGTTTTCCAGTATTCAACTGCTTTGGTCCACGCTTCACCCTTTGGTGCGTACAATCTGCCTTCAAGGAAATCGAATGTTTTTTGGTCAGGAGCAATCATTCCGCCCCGGGCTCCCATTTCGATACTTAAATTACAAACCGTCATTCGACCTTCCATCGACATTTCTTCAAATACATTCCCGGCGTATTCAGCAAAATATCCTGTTCCACCTGATGTTGTTAATTTCGAAATAATATAAAGAGCAACATCTTTTGGACCTACACCCTTACTTAACGCCCCATTGACGTTGATGCGCATTTTCTTTGGTTTTGGTTGCATGATACATTGTGTAGCTAGTACCATTTCTACTTCGGAGGTACCAATACCAAACGCAATTGCACCAAATGCACCGTGAGTAGAAGTGTGAGAATCTCCACAAACAATAGTTGCACCTGGTAATGTGATTCCATTCTCCGGCCCTACAACATGCACAATCCCATTTTTCTTATGTCCTAAACCCCAATGCGAAATACCATATTCCGCTGCGTTATCTTCTAAAGCTTTTAATTGATTCGCCGATAAAGGATCAGCTACAGGCAGGTGTTGATTAATAGTAGGCGTATTGTGATCGGCGGTTGCAAAAGTGCGCTCTGGATATAAAACTTTAATATTTCTTGATTTAAGACCTAAAAAAGCAACAGGACTGGTAACTTCATGAATAAAATGACGGTCAATAAAAAAAACATCGGGTCCATCTTCTATTGTACGCACAACATGCGAATCCCATACTTTGTCAAATAATGTAGTATTCATTTTAAATATTTTAAGTGTATTTCTCTATGTATGCCCATTAATTCATGCGCATATTTGGTGTAAGAAAACCAAAAGTAGAGAATGCCGTGAAGTTTTCAATTGTGTTATTGCCTTATCTACGATACCCAAAATAAATTTTGAATTGATCAGCACTGTGAGCATTAAAACCAGATTAATTGTCTACGTTATAAATGACAATTTTCAATGCAACAAAAAGACCTAAATAAAGTTTTTGTTATCTACTTTTATAGAAGTTTTAAATTTTTATTTTAAAGTGTAAAGCTTTATTCTAAAGGGATTTGTACTAATTAAAATCCTGTTTTGAACGTTAATTAATAGAAAATATTAAATGATAATTTTTTGATTTAAAGATGTGATAAGGTGATTTATTCGCATTATTTATAAAAGCTTTTAATTAAAGAACACTTATTTTTTGATAAAAATATTACGACATCCAAAAGTAATAAAATTATCTTTTTTAGGCAGGACTAGAATTATTTATATCTTTTATTTGTCTTTCTTCAATGTATTTTCTTGACATTTTATAGTTTCATTATTTCACAAAAATCATCAAATATTTTGACCTGACTTTTTTTAAAATCTATAATTTTAAGCTGATTTATCATTTCAATAAGTGCCAGCTGAATATACTGATCTTTTTTTCCATAATTCCAAATGGGATAGATACAACACTTAAATAAATCTTCAAATGTAGAGTTTGGAATGTATAGTCTAGCAATTCCACTTGTATCAGTTTTTATATCTTGGCAATTATTATAAAGCCTAAACGCAAGTAAATCAGATAATGAGTGTAGCGCAAGAACCGCAGTGCCTGGATCATTAATACCAGGACTTAGCGCTTTTATAGCAATTTCAGCGAGTTGTTTAAAACCATAATCAGCGTTTAAATCTATGGGCTGCCCACTGTAAAAGTCAATTACCGAAGCAATATCAAGCAAAACTTTCGGATCAATAGGATTTGTACTAAATACTCTCAACAATGGAATATCTCTTAATAAATAAGTGCTTTTTGGGTATAAAAAATCAATATAGAGATCTTCTTTTGCGCAAATTTCGAGTAAAAATGTTTTATTATATCCTTGAAAATTGTTAGATTTTGGTGTTTTTATTTCTACGTATGGAAGTTCTTTCCAAGAACTTATTTGCTGCTTATCCTGATTGTATTCTTCTTGCATTTTTTGCATCGTTTTTTTTTGAACGCGAGTAATTACAGTTTCATATTTAACGGTTTGAGTGACGTAATCTAAAAAATAAATAAATAGAAAAATATCAATTACTGTTAACAAAATAAGCAGATAAATACTAAGTGCTGGAACATAAACGCCGCTAGAAATATCCCTAATAGTGCTTAAAAGAAAAAGTGCATAAACAATTGTTCCAATGTAAAATCCTAAAACGGTCTGTTGAAATCGGTTACCTATCATACTACTCAAAACACGATTTGTCATTTGAGAAGCGGCTTGATTTAGCACAATCATTACCATCGAAAAACTAAAAACAGTCAACGAAATTATAGCGCCAGCGATTGTGGATATAATGGATCTTGCTGTGGTAGCGTCTTTCAAACTTAACCAACTAGTATTAGCTTTTATATTTTTCCCCCATTCAGAAAAGTCAATAACTAACATGACCCATGTTAATAATAAGAAGCTTATGGCCAGTAAAGCCGGGTAGAAAGCAATACTTCCAGTGATCTTGTTGTAATAGATTCTAAAATGTTTGGGTAAATTAAATTTCATTTTCTAAAGTTACGTTGAGAAAGTCTACTATCGCTATTTTATTAAAAAACAATTTAAAATATCTTTATACTTCCGAATTAAAGGCAAACTAAATTTCAAACTAACTTGATTTTTATCAATTATGCTTAAGGTTATTAACATCACAAAATCAATTTTAGAACATTTTTTAATCTTATTTTAAGTTAAAAATCACAACTTATAGAAATATAGATTATCCTTTTTGTTAATAACTTCCCTTTTAATTCGCTAGCAAATAGACTAAATTTGAAATCCCACCATTTTGCATAGCGATAGCTTATAAATATAACATAATCAGTGCTTTACGGCTAGTCAAAATTTGGAATTTGGATTTTTTAATTTGATTTTTATAAAAATATATGTACTTAATATTCGATACTGAAACCACAGGATTACCTAAGAAATGGGGCGCGCCTATTTCTGATACGGACAACTGGCCACGGTGCATTCAAATAGCATGGCAGTTGCACGACGAAATGGGGAAACTCATCGAGCATCAAGATTATTTGGTAAAACCAGAAGGTTTCAATATTCCTTATGATGCCGAACGTATTCACGGAATTTCAACAGAATTGGCGGAAGAAGAAGGAATATCCTTGGCCGAAGTTTTGAAAAAATTCAACATCACTTTAGGCAAAGCTAAATATATTGTTGGTCAAAATTTGGGTTTTGATATCAACATCATGGGTTGCGAATTCTATAGAATGGGAGTAAAAAGCCCTATGAGTTCGATGCCCATTCTTGATACTTGTACTGAGGTGACTGCATCATTATTAAAATTATCCGGTGGTCGAGGAGGAAAATTCAAATTGCCCACACTTACAGAATTACACAGTTATTTATTTAACAAGCCTTTTGGCGAAGCGCACAACGCAACTGCTGATGTTGAAGCAACTACTCGTTGTTTTTTAGAATTAATTAGACGTGAAATTTTTACTAAAGAAGAGCTCGATGTTCCGAATGTTTATTTCAAAGACTTTCAAAATAAAAATCCAGCCGAAATAAAGCTTATTGGATTAAAACATATTAATCTCAAAGAAGCTTCGGAGAAAATTCGGCAGCAGTTTGGAGAAAAACAAGCACCGTCAGTTTCAAGAAAAGAGCTTTCTGAGAATAAAAAAGTGCTGGTTGACACTCAATTTGTGCATTTACACAATCATACTCAGTTTTCGGTTTTGCAATCTACCATAAGTATTGCCGCATTGGTAAAAGCAGCAGCGCAACAAAAAATGCCAGCAGTTGCCATGACCGATCATGCCAATTTAATGGGCGCCTTTCATTTTGTCCGTGATATTTTAAGCTACAATAAAACGGCTGTCGCCAAAAATAAAGCGGCTATTGATAATGGCGAAGAACCTACTGAAGTGACGATGAAACCTATTGTGGGTTGCGAATTTTTTGTGTGCGAAGACCATAAAAACAAATCTGTGAAGGATAATGGATATCAAATAGTGCTTTTGGCGAAGACCAAAAAAGGCTATCACAATCTAGCTAAAATGTCTTCCATCGCTTATACAGAAGGATTTTATTATGTTCCAAGAATCGATAGGAAAGTCATTCAGCAATATAAAGAAGATATTATTGTCCTCTCCGGAAATCTTTATGGTGAAATTCCCAATAAGATTTTGAATATTGGTGAAAACCAAGCCGAAGATGCGCTGATCTGGTGGAAAAACGAATTCAAAGACGATTTTTATATTGAGGTGATGCGTCACAACCAAGAAGATGAAAATCGAGTAAATACTTCTCTAATTTCGTTAGCAAGGAAACACGATGTTAAAATTGTCGCCACTAATAATACTTTTTATATTGACAAAGAAAATTCAAATGCACATGATATTTTACTATGTGTGCGTGATGGTGAAAAGCAAACTACACCTATAGGTCGTGGTCGTGGCTATCGCTACGGCTTACCAAATCAGGAATATTACTTCAAATCAGGAGATGAGATGAAGCAGCTTTTCAATAATTTGCCAGAAGCAATTTCGAATATTTCGGAGATTGTAGATAAAATTGAAATTTATGATTTGGCTCGGGAAGTTTTACTTCCAAAATTTGAGATTCCTATTGAATTCAATAATTCACAAGATGAAAAAGACGGTGGAGTTCGAGGTGAAAACGCTTATTTGCGACACCTTACTTTTGAAGGAGCAAACAAGAGATATGCTGAAATTACTGATGAGATTCAGGAACGACTCGATTTTGAATTACTAACGATTTCTAATTCTGGTTATCCAGGATATTTCCTAATTGTACAAGATTTAATTGCTGAGGCCAGAAGCATGGGTGTTTCTGTTGGACCAGGAAGGGGCTCGGCAGCGGGTTCAGTAGTGGCTTATTGTTTGAAAATTACCAATATTGATCCACTAAAATACAACCTGCTTTTTGAGCGTTTCTTGAATCCGGATCGTGTGTCACTACCCGATATTGATATCGATTTTGATGATGAAGGACGCAGCAGTGTAATGGATTATGTGATCAGAAAATACGGCTCAAAACAAGTTGCACAAATTATTACTTATGGTAAAATGGCAACAAAATCAGCTATTCGAGATACGGCGCGAGTATTAGATTTACCATTGTTTGAAGCAGATAAAATTGCAAAGTTGATTCCTGGAATGATGCCGTCTAAGTGGAATTTAGCTCGTTTTTTAAGTGAGAAAGAAGACCTCATCAAAAAAGCAGTTCGCCCAGAGGAATATGAAAAAATAAAAGAATTAATAGGCATTGCTCGTGAAGATGATTTAGGTGGAGAAACTATTCAGCAAGCCAAGGTTTTAGAAGGGAATCTAAGAAATACAGGAATTCACGCTTGTGGTGTGATCATTACACCTAGCGATATTACAGACTTTGTTCCTGTGGCTACAGCCAAAGATTCAGATTTATACGTTACTCAATTTGACAATTCGGTGGTGGAAAGTGCTGGATTGTTGAAGATGGATTTTTTGGGTTTGAAAACCCTGACTTTGATAAAAGATACCGTTAAATTAGTAAAATATAGATCTGGAATTGATCTTGATCCAGATTCTTTTCCTATTGATGATCTAAAAACGTATGAGCTATTCCAGCGCGGGGAAACCGTTGGGATTTTCCAGTATGAAAGTCCGGGAATGCAGAAATACATGAAGGAATTAAAACCAACGGTTTTTCCCGATTTGATTGCGATGAATGCACTTTACCGACCTGGTCCAATTGCTTATATTCCGAGTTTTGTCAAGCGAAAAAACGGTGAAGAAGAGATTATTTATGATCTCGATGCCTGCGAGGATTTGTTAAAAGATACGTACGGAATTACAGTTTACCAGGAACAGGTCATGCTTTTATCTCAAAAACTAGCAGACTTCTCTAAAGGTGATGCCGATGTTTTGCGTAAAGCGATGGGGAAAAAGCAGAAAGATATTTTGGATAAAATGAAACCCAAGTTTATTAGTCAGGCTGCTGCCAATGGTCATCCTGAAGACAAACTGGAGAAAATTTGGAAAGACTGGGAAGCCTTCGCAGAATATGCTTTTAATAAATCACACTCGACTTGTTATGCTTGGATTGCGTATCAAACTGCATTTTTAAAAGCGAATTATCCAGCTGAGTATATGGCTGCGGTATTGTCTAATAATATGAGTGACATAAAGCAAGTTTCTTTCTTTATGGAGGAATGCAAACGCATGGGATTACAAGTTTTAGGCCCAGATGTGAATGAGTCGTTTTATAAATTTACCGTGAACGATGATTACGCAGTGCGTTTTGGAATGGGGGCGATAAAAGGCGTGGGCTCTGGAGCGGTTGCAACAATTGTAAATAGCAGAAAGGATGGAAAATACAAATCAATTTTTGATTTAGCTAAACGTATTGATTTACGTGCTGCTAATAAAAAAGCGATTGAAAACCTTGCTTTGGCTGGTGGTTTTGATTCTTTTGGAGATACAACAAGAGCGCAATATTTTCATGATGATGGCGACGGAATTACGTTTTATGAAAAAGCAATTCGGTATGGAATTAAGTATCAAGAAAATGAAAATTCAGCTCAGGTAAGTTTATTTGGCGAAAGCAGTGATGTTCAAATCGCCGAACCTACAGTACCGCCGTGCGAAGACTGGTCTACCATGGAAAAACTTGCTAAAGAGAAAGAAGTGGTAGGGATTTATATTTCAGGGCATCCTTTGGACGACTTTAAATTTGAGATGAAATATTTTTGTAATGCTAAATTAGAAGCACTTAAAAATATGGAAGCGCACCTCAACAAGAATTTAGCTTTTGGCGGAATCATAAATAACGTGCAACATCGAATTGCGAAGAACGGAAAAGGTTGGGCAATATTTACGTTAGAAGGATATGATGAAAGTTATGAATTTAAAATATTTGGTGATGAATACTTAAAATTTCGCCATTATTTTATTCAAAACAATTTTACGTTCATGAAAGTTTTGGTCAAAGAAGGCTGGGCAGATCGGGATACCGGAAAAAAAGGAGAACCAAGATTACAATTTGTCGAGGTTAGACAGTTACAAGATGTTTTAGACGAATTTGCTAGAAAATTGGTTCTCCTGCTGAATATATCCGATTTAGAAAAAGATTTTATTCATAAACTCAATCATCTATTTCAAGAAAACAAAGGGGATAATACCGTTTCATTTGAGATTATGGAGATAGAAAAAACCAAACGATTAGTGGAAGTCGCTGCTGCTGAAATCGAAGTTGATGAAGATACTGATGCAGTTTTTGTGGAGGAAAATGAAGATTCAGATATTGATAATGATACGATTTCAGAAATAGTTGTTGCCTCAAAATTAAAAGTCGAAGAAGTAGAAGAAATAAAGGTAGTCACTAAATTGACGATGCCAAGCAGAAAATTAAAAATCAAAATTTCAAATGAGCTATTACAGGAATTAGAAAAAATGCAAATTAATTTTAAGCTGAACTAGCCTTTATCCCATAATTTTTGATGAGTTATATTTGACTTAAATATCTAATCTTAAATATAAATGGATTTTTATATTTTAACACTTGTTTAGTTGAACTTGAAAGTTGTTGATTATGAACTATATGCAGTCACTTGACTTTAAATCTACATAATTCATATATTTTTTGTTTTAAAAGCGTTATTTTTGCGGAAATGATAAAAAATGAAATTATGAAAAAGAAGTTATTTTTATTGGGATTTATGATTTGTTCTATGATTATGACAGGACAAAACGCAACGCAGGAAAAGTGGTATTTTAAATTAGGTGGTTCTTATTTCACGCAGACAGCCGCTACTGAATTTCCAGTAGTTTCAGGGCAATTGCCAAATACAGATGTTTATGCAACTAACGGAACAACTTTGCTTTCAAGAGAAACTAATCATGGGTCTTTTGGTGAAGGTTTTAGAACGGGTCTAACTGCAGGTTACCGTGTTTCTTCAAGGTTGGGTTTTGAGATGGGAGTTAATTATTTCAAAAGTAGCAGTAAAACAATGGTGGAAACCGTTAATAAGTTAGCGGCATCAGGTCCCGTTTTTGTAACAGGGAGAGCTCAGGGTAAAATTACAGCATTTGATTTAGCTCCAGCTGTAGTATTGTTTTTGGGCGAGTCAAATGGTTTTGAACCTTATACAAAAGTAGGGGTAATTGTACCTGTTTCTGGAGATTTAACAATTGAAACTAATAGAACATACACAACTCCAGCAGGAAATATAAATTCGTACGCTAAAGAAAAAGTGCTGCCAAATCCAACGGTCGGTTTTATGGCAGTTTTAGGTACCTCTTACAAATTAGGGAAAAACATTTCGGTTTATGGAGAATTAGAATATCGCAACTTTACCGTACACGGAAAGTCGAAAGAAACAGAAGTTTATAACGAAAATGGAGTGGATAAATTAAACACAGCTACAGCGTTTCGACCAGATGCATCTTATTCTTTAAATCATGTAAATTACGTCGAGCAAATTAATACTACTTCTAATAACAAATCAACCAACTCTGCAGGTTTTGATAGCACCAAAGCTTCTGATGATATTAGTTCTTATGTTGGAATTAGTGGTCTTGGTTTAACACTTGGATTAAAATACAGCTTGTAAGACAATTTTTTTTTTAAAGTAAGGGATGTTTGAAAAAGCATCCCTTTTTTTATGCAAAATTCATTTTAAGGCAATCAAGCTTTTTTAGCCCTTTTTGTCCCGATGTTGCGGCAGTGGGACCTAGCGAAGAAGACTGACAAAGTAAATAGCTCCAAAAAAAGAAATACCGAATTCCGCAGGACTACGAATAAGAATTGATAATGGATAAATAGTCAAAACTAATTTCTATATAGTGTTTGATTTGTTTTTAATTTCTAAATTTGTAGTCGGGTTTGAAACTTTAAAATATTCAAGCGATTAACTTTAAATTAAAACAATATGGCATTAGCAATAACAGATGCTACTTTTGAAGAGGTAGTTTTGAAATCAGATAAACCGGTAATGGTAGATTTCTGGGCAGCATGGTGTGGTCCATGTAGAATGGTAGGACCAATCATTGATGAATTAAGCAACGAGTACGAGGGAAAAGTTGTAATAGGGAAAGTGGATGTTGATGCTAATCAAGAATTTGCTGCAAAATACGGTGTAAGAAATATTCCTACGGTTCTAGTTTTTCACAAAGGTGAAGTAGTAGGAAAGCAAGTTGGCGTTGCTCCAAAACAAACTTACGCTGATAGTTTAGACGCTTTGTTGTAATCGGTAGATTATGATTTATATAGAATCATTGTTGATTCAGAGAAAAGGTTTGGCAAAAGTCAAGCCTTTTTTTATAGAAGTACCTTAACAATTGCAAATTTTCAAACAATAAGATTAATACAGCATTTTTAGTTTCTTCACAGTTTGCTTGTTGATTTACTTCAAAAATAAGTGAGTTTTAACTTTAAACTTCGAGATAATACGTTTAACAATTTTTTATCGATAAAGTTTTTAATTCATGCCCTAATCGGTTTAAATATTATTTTCAATCTCAAAATTTTTAAATGTTTTAATCTTTAGATACATTTGGTAAATGAAAATCGAATCGCAAATAGAGAAAATATCCAGTTTTAAACATCTGGAATTACTAGCTAATCAAATAGTGGAGGGATTTATTTCAGGAATGCATAAAAGTCCGTTTCATGGATTTTCGGCTGAATTTGCCGAGCATAAGGTTTTTAATGCTGGCGAAAGCACAAAACATATCGACTGGAAGCTATTTGCTAAAACTGATCGATTATTTACGAAAAGGTTTGAAGAGGAAACAAACTTACGGTGTCACATTATTATCGACAATTCCTCGTCAATGCATTATCCAAAACTAAAAAAAAATCAGAATTTTTTTGAAAACAAAATTGGTTTTTCTGTTTTAGCATCGGCTGTTTTAATGAATCTTTTAAAGAAACAACGCGATGCAGTAGGACTAAGTGTCTTTTCAAATAAATATGAGTACTACGCGCCTGAAAAAGGCAGTGATCGGCATCATCGAATGATCTTAAATTCACTTGAAAACTTACTTGTCAAAAATACAGTTCCAAAATCCACAGATACTGTAACCTTCTTACATCAAATAGCTGAAAAGATTCATCGTCGTTCTATGATTATTTTATTTACAGATATGTTTCAAAATAATTCTGGCACATCTAACGAAGAAGCACTTTTTAACGCACTTCAGCATTTAAAACACAACAAGCACAAAGTGGTTTTATTTCACGTTGTTGATAAAAAAACGGAGTTGAATTTTGATTTTGACAATACACCTAAAAAATTCATTGATGTAGAAACTGGTGAGGAAATAACCGTTTTTGCTGATAATGTAAAGGAACAATACGAACTACAAGCAAAAAGTTACTTTAAAAAATTAGCTTTAACCTGCTCTCAAAACCGAATAAAGTACATTCCAGTAAGTGTTGACGAAAATTTCGAAAAAATATTAATGACATACTTAGTTGAAAAACAAAACTTTGGATAATCGATTCAAAGTTTATCAAATATTTTTATAAAAAACGCTTGTGTAAACGGAAATCTATTGTATCTTTGCCACCGCAATAACGCAGAGGTTTGGTAGTTCAGTTGGTTAGAATACATGCCTGTCACGCATGGGGTCGCGGGTTCGAGTCCCGTCCAGACCGCAATATTGGGGAAAGCCTTTCGTAACAGAAAGGCTTTTTTGCCCCTCAAAGGTTTTTAACGTTAGTTGTGTTGTTTGCTACGAATTTGTAACTCGTAGCGGGTTTAGTAGTTAGACCAATGAAAAGCTTTTCACTTAATTGTGAATAGCTTTTTTGCTTTTACAGAGTTTGCGTTTGAAAAAACGGAATGTTATTCGATAGAAAGATTAATAAACACTAACAGTTAATTAAAATAAATGACTGTCATCTCCTTTTTTGGGACGATACGAGTTCAAGTACTAGAAACGAAACAATATTCGGGACGGCCATTCATAATGGAAAGGCTTTTGTGCCCCTTAAAGATTTTTAACGTTACTTGTGTTGCTTGCCGCAAATTTATAACCTCTAACGAGTTTAGATGTATCGTCCTTGACGAACTAAAAAGTTTTTCGCCTCGGTGAATGGCTTTTTTGCGTTTACAGATGTTGCGTTTATTGAAAGATTATTAAACAATAACAGTTAATTAGAATAAATGACTGTCATCTCGTCTTTTGGAACTAGACGAGTTCGAGCCCTCTCTTTCTAGAAACGAAACAATATTCGGGAAAAGCAATTCATAATAAAAAAGGCTTTTGTGCCCCTTAAAGGTTTTTAACGTTGGTTGTGTTGCTTCCCATGAATTTATAACCCTAGCGAGTTTCCGAGTCTCGTTCCTAGACGAGTAGAAAAACCAATCGCCCTCACCAGTAGCTTTCTTGTTTCGGAAAAAGTTTTACTCTTTAATTTTATAGTGCAAAGTATTGAACTTTACAAACGCTTCCTTTATTTAAACATAATAGAAACAAAAAAGGTGTCAATTTACATTGACACCTTTTTATATATGATTGAAAAAAATATTAATATCTTCCTCTGTCTCCACCACCACGGTTGTCTCCACCACGGCTATTTCCACCACCATAACCACCGCGTGACTCACCACCACGACTGTTATTGTTAAAACTTCTTCTTTCGCCTTCTGGTTTTGGCTCAGATTTGTTAACAACAATTGCACGTCCTTGAACAGTTGCTCCGTTCAATTCGTCAATAGCCTTTTGAGCTTCGTCATCATTTGGCATCTCAACAAAACCAAATCCTTTGCTTCTTCCTGTAAATTTATCTGAGATAATTTTAACTGAATCAACTGCCCCGTAAGCCTCAAAAGACTCTCTTAAATCTGCTTCCTCAATACTGAATGGAAGGCTTCCAACAAAAATATTCATATGTACTTATTTAAATAATAACACAAATGTACTGCAAATTTTTTCTAATCTACTACATATTAGCTTATTTATGATTTTATTTCCCCCTTCTAACAAAATATCCCTTTTAAAATATTAAAATATAAATATCATTAGTTTAAAGCACTGTAAAATAAACCAATATGGTTAAAACAAATGCGCCGAAATTATAAGTAATTCAAGATTACTTTAACAAAGGTAAATTTATGAATTATGCTTTGTTGAACGTTCAAGTTGTTATCTAAAACAGAAATAACACTGGTATTTTTGACAACAAATTTAATGCTCCTCAAGATTGTCTTGATAATTTGAATGATAGTGATTGCAACTTGTCCAAAGTCAGAATCATGTTTATAGATTGCTTTTTATCCGCTTGGTTTCCAGCTTAAAAAACATAACTGGTCCTGTTTTTTCCAAAAATATACTTCTGTTTCAAAGTGAATGCTACAATATAAAAATAAGACAATTCGAAATTTATATTTTAAGAAATCAAATTTCTAAATATCAAAATTACATATTCAATGTTCACATACAGATTTCCTGCCCAGAAATGAAAAATAAAATGCCTTAGTTTTATGCCGTTGATAAAAACAGAAACCGCGTTTGCAGTTACCAATAAAAAAAGTATCTTTGCACCCTTAATTAATCGAGGTCGAGTACCTCAAAATTTAATCACAAGATTATGTCAGTAAAAATTAGATTACAAAGACACGGTAAAAAAGGAAAACCTTTTTACTGGGTTGTAGCTGCCGATGCACGCTCAAAAAGAGATGGTAAATACCTAGAAAAAATTGGTACTTACAATCCAAACACAAACCCAGCAACTATCGACTTAAACCTTGACGCTGCAGTAAAATGGTTGCACAATGGTGCTCAACCAACCGATACTGCTAAGGCAATTCTTTCTTACAAAGGAGCTTTATTGAAACATCACCTTGATGGAGGTATCCGTAAAGGAGCTTTAACTCAAGAACAAGCAGATACAAAATTAGCAGATTGGTTAGATGCAAAATCTGGAAAAGTTGACGCTAAAAAAGATGGTTTAACGAAAGAACAAGCTGACGTTAAAGCAAAAGCTTTTAAAGCAGAACAAGATGTAAACGCAAAACGTTTAGCTGCAGCTGCACAAGCTGAGGCAGATGCTATTGCTGCTGCAAATCCAGCTGTTGAAGAGGAAGCTGCTGAAGTTGAAGTTGACGAAGCTCCAACTGAAGAAGAAAATAACGAAACAACTGAAGCGTAATTTTAAGAAGCGAAGATGCGTAAAGAAGATTGTTTCTATTTAGGTAAAATCGCTAAAAAATTTAGTTTCAAAGGGGAAGTTCTTGCCTATTTAGACACAGACGAACCCGAGTTATACGAAAACTTGGAATCGGTGTTTGTTGAATGCAACAAACACTTGGTTCCTTTTTTTATTACAAGTAGTTCACTGCACAAGAACGATTTTCTCAGAATCCGTTTTGAAGATATGAATACCGAGGAAGAGGCTGATGCCATTATGGGCAATGCTATTTACCTCCCATTAAAAATGCTGCCAAAACTTACTGGCAACAAATTTTACTTTCATGAAGTAATAGGATTTGAAGTTGAAGATAAACGTCTTGGCGTTGTCGGCAAAATTGCATCTATAAATGATTCCACAGCACAGCCACTTTTTGAGGTTCTAAATGGCGAAGTTGAAATCCTAATCCCGATGATTGACCACTTCCTTGTAAAAATTGACAGGGAAAATAAAAAAGTTATCATGGATTTGCCAGAGGGATTGATTGAGATGTACTTATAAAAAAAGTGTTCAGTATTCAGTCTCACAAATTTCTAATCATCTGGAAGAGCGTTGAATCTCAAAAATTTGCAATCATAAATCGTTGCTCATTCAGAAAAGTGATCAGTACTCAGTTTTTAGTGTTGAGTTAAAAAAATCTGAAATCCACAATCGTTAATCCTCAATCATAAATCACAGTGTTTAAATTTAAACAATTTACTGTCGAACAAGATCGTTGTGCCATGAAAATTGGAACTGACGGCGTATTACTTGGTGCTTGGACACCTATAACGAACAATCCTTTTAGCATTTTAGATATTGGAACCGGAACAGGAATTATAGCTTTGATGCTTGCACAAAGAAGCAACGCCGAGCAGATTGACGCTTTGGAAATTGACGAAGAAGCTTATGAACAGTCTGTCGATAATTTCGAAAACTCACATTGGAGCGATCGACTTTTTTGTTTCCACGCCGGTTTAGATGAATTTGTAGAAGAACCAGAAGATGACCCGAGCGATAGCGAACTGGCGCAGCAATATGATTTAATTGTTTCCAATCCGCCTTTTTACTCTGAAGACTATAAATCTGATAATTCGCAGCGCGATTTAGCCCGCTTTCAAGATGCGATGCCTTTTGAAGATCTAATCGAAGCTGCTGATTTATTATTATCTGAAAACGGAATTTTCTCTGTAATCATTCCTTTCAAAGGGGAAGATCGATTTTTGGCTATAGCCAAGGAATATGAACTTTATCCAATGAAAATTACTCGTGTAAAAGGAACTACAACCACCGAAATAAAGAGGAGTTTATTGGCCTTGAGCCGAAAAGAAAACTATGATTTGCAAATTGATGAACTCGTTATTGAAATCGCTAGACATATTTATACTCCAGAATACATTGCTTTGGTTAAGGATTTTTATTTGAAGATGTAGTCTGAATTAGAGAGGTTTGTAATTATGTAAACTTCTTTCAAGTATCTCAATGATTTTTATTTTAAGTGATTCTGGCTCGAGAACTACCATTTCAGAACCCATAGATAAAAGTTCCATGATAAAATCTACCGTTGGACTCAAGTGCAATTCGATAATACATTCTTTATCGTTTTCTTTAACTATTTTTTGAGAATAATGCAATGGCAATGTCTTAACATAATTGGCTTGATCATGTGACAAGCAAAGTTTAATTTTTTCAGGTTCTATTTCATTTGTAATTATTCCAAAAGAATATTTGAATTTTTCATTGGCATCAAAATCATTTGGATGTTCATATTTTTTACTTGTTATGCGCATATTTGTAATTCGTTCTAATCCAAAAGTTTTAAAAATACTATCTTTTGGGTCTTTAGCAACCAAATACCAACGATTTCTAGCTTCTTTTAAAGCCAACGGATAAACAGTACGAATCTTTATTTCGTTATTGGTTTTCCAAAATTTTTCATGAGTAAAATCAATTATAAATTGGTTTTTTATAGCATGCAGTAAACCATGCATGTTATCAGATCCTACTGATCTTCTTTTTTCAATAATAATATGATTTGAAAGAGAATCAGAAATATTTAATGCATTAAATATTTGAAATGACTCAATTAATCGATCTGTTTTTCCTTCGTTGGCATCTTGTACAATTTGATACACATTGCTCGAACGGGAATACTCAATATCAATATTGTAAATTTCTCCTATCTCTTGAACATCACGTTCAAAAGTACGTTTTGAAATCACATAATTCTCCTCGCAATCTAAAGAATGCTTTTCTAAATACTCAAGTAAATCCTTAAACGAACAAGGATTAGATCGCAGTTTATTTATAATAAGATGGTGCCGTTTTATAAATTGCTTTTTAGACATTATTCTTTCATTTTTTTCTGAGATTTGGCCTTCACTTAGTTTGATTACCCCTTTGTTGCTTTGCCTTTGCCTCACGCAATTCCGCTTCAATACCCGGCTTTAAATCAGATAAAGAAACCGTTGACAACTTAATATTAAATGATTTTATAGCATCTCCGAGCCAGCTATCACCTATAAAAGCTTTTTCTACATTTTTATCAACAAATACATAATGCTTTTCCCATTTATTTCCAAAATCCCTTTCAGCAGCAATAAGTTTTAAAAGATCGGCTTTTACTTTATTTTTTTGAGCTGGATTCACTTTGTCAATTCCAGCATAAATTTCACCCATAATTTTGTTCTCAAGATCACAGAAATCTAATTCATACTTTGAGCTGAATTCTCTTTTGTTTGCAGAAAGGTTCCAACCATGTTTCTTATGAAGATATATTTTTACTTCTGATTCAACTTTTCTTTGTACTGAAGAGTCAGATTCGTGTGTCTGCTTGTTATTTTCTGGATTAGTCATAAAGATGTTTTTTATATAATTATTTAATAAAGTTTTTGAAGCAAATTTTTAATTTTTTAATATTATCCAAATATATGATATACTAGTAATATTTTTTGAACTTTCTAATCAATTCCCAAAACCAACAGCTTTTCTTGCTATCGATTGATAATTTAGATCCGTTCTAAAATTGAATATATCCGCCAATGATAGGGAATTCTTTACTACAATATCATGACCTAACTTTTCCAAAAGCACGTTAGTTTTATCTGTTGCAAGTAATTTAAAATTATAAATTGAAGTTAGTCTACCTTTTCGAAGTAAAGCCATATCTATATTTTTTAAATCAGTATTAAATGTAGCGATTACTTGAATCCCTAGACTATCTGCAAGTAGACCATCTGTCAAGTTCAGTAAGAATGAAAGTCTGGAATTATGATGATTATCTCTTGAAAGTATTAAATCCTCTGCATCTTCTATAACCAAAACACAATTTGGATTATCCAATATAAACTTGGTAAATGACATGTCATCTAAATTACCCGCAATTTTAGGAGATAAAAAAATCACCTTCTTATTTTGTTGATGGATTAAGTATTTTATATAGGTGCTTTTTCCTGTACCAGGTAATCCATAAAATAAATACAAACCTTTAGTATCTCTTTTTTTTAAATTCTTAACAATTAACTGATGTATGTTTTTGAAATCATCATTATAATGTAAATCTAGATTTACTTTAGGTTTTTTAACTTCAATACTCTTAGTACTGAGACCTTTTTCATCACTCACAATAAAACTTATTTGGGTTGTTTTTTTCGGTTTTAATTGAAATTTTAATAAGTTACTTTGTAAATCGTTTGCTTCTTTTTCTAAACTAGATTCAAAAAGAACAAAAACAGCCCCGCCAAAAATACCGCCAGACAGATTTATTACAATTTTATTTTTGAGAATAAAAAAATGATCAGCATAAAAGTTCTTTTTCTTTTCTGGCCGATAAGTTTGACTGTAATGTACTTGCTCAATGTTTTCTTTCATCTCAGCAGAAATATGATTACGCATGGCCGTTATATCAATATCTCGAATTATTTTAATATTAGGAATTTGACTAAAATAAGCGTGATACATTCTCAATTGATTTACATAACCAGATCCATTATCGTAAACATGAAACGAATTATTTTGAATTTTTAATTTCTTTCCTTCATCGTTTTGATTTTCCATATACATTGCTTTTTACATTTAATTTGAAGCAAACTTATCGGTTTATAGCGACAACAGATGGCGGAGTGATTAATATTATACCGTTTATCAAACTAAAAACATTACTAAATATTTACTGTTAGTGGTTTTGTTAAAGATATTTATTTGAAGATGTTGTTTCTCTTTGTCTACTAAATATATCTTTGAATTGATATTAACGTTCTACTAATCTTAAATCGTCAGTGGTAATATCAGCATTTCACGACATCGTATACCATATAGTCTTTTAAATTACTGTTATGTTTTTGTCAAATCGAGCGCAGTCAAGATTACGAACGACTTAAAAACAACGTTTCATGCTTCATTACAATCATGATGACGTGCCCAACTTGACAAATTTCAATTCTTTTTAACAGTAAATTTAAAATAAATGGTATTAATGAAGCATTGTTTTTATTATTTAAAATTTTAATTCTAAATGTAAAAGGATTAACTGTCTTTAGATCCTTAAGAAAAATATGACTGGCCGATGACTGAAAAATTTACAAATCGCCCACACAGAAAAAGTATATAAAACGAGGTAATTTGTTAGAAACTTCGATAAAAGAAATAAAAAAAGAAATTCCAACTGTTACTAAAAATGAGAATTGCACTTTTAGTAATTAAACGGTAGGTATTCAAATTATTTCGATGCCAAAAGCTACTTTGGATATTATAATAAAATACACTTTGAAACTTGAGGAAGAAATAGCAGTATTGAAACAGAAATAATCTGAAACATAAATTACATTGGAAGTTGCTGAAACTCTACAAAGTACTTTTTAAATTGAATAATTTTGTAGATTTGTTTGAAATTTAAAGCCATGGATGTATCACTCGAAATAAAAAAGATTCAAAAAGATTTAGAATTGATTCATGATGAAAACCTAATCAACTCCATTAAATCTTTACTTGCATTCGCAAAAAAACAAAAACAAAATATTGTCTTTAATACATTTTCTATTGAAGAATATAAAAAAAGGGCAGAACAATCTGAAGAGGATATAAAAAAAGGACAATTTATAAACATTGATGATTTATAAATGAGAAAAGTTGTTGTTACTCATTTTGCAGTATAACAAATTAGATCTATTTACGATTATTATAGTTTTCACGTATCTGTTGCTAAAGCAAAAAAGTTAAAGTCAGCAATAATTTCTTCGATCAAAACATTAAAAACTGAAAAGATTGAATGGCAAGAAGATGAGTTTTTAGTTTATCTAAACAAAAATCACAAAAGATTAATTTGTGGACATTACAAAATTATTTATTATTTTAATCTAATTGATACTGTCGTTTATGTAAAAGAGGTATTTGATTTTAGGCAAGATCTCATCAAAAGTACAGGGAAATAATTTGAATCATCCATTCAAAAAAATGTTTTCTAAAAAAATAATTTAATCTAATTTTGAAAAAAATCAATATTCCGACTATTTATTTTATTCATTTTAACTGTGAAATCTAGAAATACAAATTGCAATACACAGGAGTATTTTAAAAATATAACATTTGTTAAACGATTTGTTATATTTCTTTACGTAGCTTTGTTCTTTTAAAATTGACTATCATGAAACCAGACTTATTTCAATCTCCAGATTACTACAACCTAGACGATTTACTAACAGAAGAACACAAATTAGTTCGCGACTCCGCTCGCGCTTGGGTAAAACGCGAAGTATCTCCTATTATAGAAGAATACGCTCAAAAAGCAGAATTCCCAAAACAAATTATTAAAGGGTTAGGTGAAATAGGTGGTTTTGGCCCTTATATACCGCAAGAATACGGTGGTGCTGGTTTAGATCACATATCCTACGGATTAATCATGCAGGAAATTGAACGTGGAGATTCTGGTGTACGTTCGACTTCATCAGTGCAATCTTCTTTAGTGATGTATCCTATTTGGAAATACGGAAACGAAGAACAACGATTGAAATATTTACCCAAATTAGCTACAGGAGAATATATGGGCTGTTTTGGATTAACTGAGCCGGATCATGGTTCAAATCCAGGCGGGATGACGACCAACTTTAAAGATATGGGTGACCATTATTTATTGAACGGTGCCAAAATGTGGATTTCAAACGCCCCTTTTGCCGATATTGCGGTTGTTTGGGCTAAAAATGAAGAAGGTCGAATTCACGGTTTAATTGTAGAACGCGGTATGGAAGGATTTACAACTCCTGAAACACATAATAAATGGTCTCTTCGTGCATCATCAACTGGCGAGTTGATTTTTGATAATGTAAAAGTTCCAAAAGAAAATTTACTGCCCAATAAATCAGGATTAGGAGCTCCGCTTGGCTGTTTGGATTCAGCACGTTACGGAATTGCTTGGGGCGCTATTGGTGCCGCGATGGATTGTTATGATACCGCTTTGCGCTACGCCAAAGAAAGAATCCAGTTTGACAAACCTATTGCTGGAACTCAATTACAGCAAAAGAAATTAGCCGAAATGATTACGGAAATCACTAAAGCGCAATTACTAACATGGAGATTAGGTGTTCTAAAAAATGAAGGTCGAGCAACTACAGCTCAAATCTCAATGGCGAAAAGAAATAATGTAGACATGGCAATAAACATTGCACGTGAAGCCCGACAAATTTTGGGCGGAATGGGAATCACCGGTGAATATTCAATCATGCGTCACATGATGAACTTAGAGTCAGTAATTACTTATGAAGGAACTCATGACATTCACTTATTGATTACAGGAATGGATATTACAGGAATTTCCGCATTTAAGTAGAAGTAAACGTTTATTAAACTATATATAAAATTGATTACGAAAGCTTCTTGGAAACAAGGAGCTTTTTTATCTTTACAAAAAAAATAAATTTTATGAATATTGCTACAATAAACAATAGTATTCAGCCTCAAAAAGAACTATTGTTACAACATTCCTTATACAAAAATGTTAAAACAGTTGAAGATCTAAAACGCTTTCTTGAAAATCATGTTTATGCTGTTTGGGATTTCATGTCTTTATTAAAAGCTTTACAATCTAAATTAACATGCACAAGTACACCTTGGTTTGCAACCACTAATCCGCAGACAAGATATTTAATAAATGAAATTGTTGTTGCTGAAGAATCAGATTTAACAATGGACGGAAGACGATCTAGTCATTATGAAATGTACATTGAAGCGATGGAGGCTTGTAATGCAGACACTTCAGGAATTAAGAATTTTCTAACTGATGTGGCATCGCTTCAAAATATATTTGTGGCGATTAAGAAAAGTAATTTACATCCTAATATAAAAGCCTTTTTAGATTTTACTTTTCGTGTAATCGAAGAAGGAAAATCACATGAAATTGCTGCAGCTTTCACTTTTGGAAGAGAGGATTTAATTCCTGCTATGTTTACTGAAATCTTGAGAAACTTTCAAGCTAATTTTCCTGAAACAGATCTAAGCAAACTAATCTATTATTTCGAAAGACATATTGAGCTAGATGCTGATGAACATGGTCCAATGGCAATGAAAATGATCACTGAATTATGCGGCACAGATGCACAAAAATGGTCAGATGTAGAGGAGGTTTCTAAACTAGCTTTAGAAAAACGAATTGGACTTTGGGATGCCATTGAAGAGCAGTTAATGACCGAAAAATTATTAGCGACTTAGTATCGCTTTTTTACTAAATGTGAAATTAATATAATTATAAAAGTCCTGACACTAAATCAGGACTTTTTTAATTTAATTCTCTGGGGCCATCTCTAGTTCCAATCCTTCCAGACTTTCAGTAATCGGGATTTGGCAACCTAAACGACTGTTTGATTTGACATAAAACGCTTCTGACAACATAGCTTCTTCATCGTCGCCCATTTCTGGCAAAGGCACCTCATTTAAAACGTAACACTGACAAGAGGCACACATCGCCATTCCACCGCAAGTTCCCACTGTTCCTTCTTCTGCTAATTCATACATTCGAATTAACTCCATGATGTTCATGTTCATGTCAGTTGGAGCTGATACCTCATGAGGAACTCCGTTTCGATCGGTAATTTTTATTGTAATATCTTGTTGCATTATTATTCTTTCTTCTTTTTTTAATGGCTCGATATCGGGTTAATCTTTATACCGACTAGTTGCTAATTTATTCATTATTAAATCGTCAAATCTATAGAGGGAATTTGTAATTTATCAACTTTAAAATGATTTCGTTTTTTAAAACTATCCCTAAATTTTAATCCGTCAACCTGCGTAAGTATTTGTATTTTCAAAGGTTCTCTCTTCCAATTTCCTAAACATTAAAATTTTCATCTGAGAATTGCTCTTCAGGAAAAATTGGTGCTCCAAATTCCGCATATACTTTCTTTAACTTTTGATAATTTGACTGTTTCGCACTATCCACAAGTCCATATCTCTTTAAATTCTAATATACCCATATAAAACTACAGCGTAACCGCCCACTAAAAGAAAATCGATTTTCTGTTTTTAAAAAAGTGTTAGGAAATCTAAAAAATCAATATTAAAAATATTATTTGACATGCTTTCTTGCAAAAGTTATATTCCTGTGCACTTTCTCCAAAGGAGTCACATTAAAAATAGAATTTATTATAAAACATGCATAATTCAATTTCTCTAATGGCGTTTTATCACTATAAAAAGTAACATGATCATCTGCTTCTTCAAAGGAAAAAATAAACACTACATTCCTGTCCATTTTTATACTATCCATTAGATCAATATTTAATTGTTACAAAATATTCACTACTGTCTCTATTTGTGGCGCATATCTTTTTATAGTTGTCTCCACACCTGCTCGAAGCGTCATTTGGTTTACGCTACAATTAGTACACGCTCCTTCGAGTCGCACTTTTACATGTTTTCCATCTTCAATGGAAATCAGTGAAATATCGCCGCCATCAGAATTCAAAAAGGGTCTGATTTCTTCGAGTGCTTTTTGAACTTCTAATGTTAATTCTTCTGTTGTCATATCTTTTGATACTACGAAAATTTGATAATGTGATAATGTGAAAATTAGATAATGTGATTAGACGATAATTTTAATCATCTATAAATATTAAAATTATAAATCACATTATTCAAATAAAATACAAATTGCATCTTCACTAATTTTTTTGTAATTCTCCAATTTTCTGATTTTCTAATTTCTTGCTAATTTTCTAATTTTTTTTAACTGCAGAGCAACCTGCCATAGTTGTAATTTTAACGGCTTCAGTAGCTGGAAGATTTTCGTTTCGGCTAACCACTTCTCGTACAACGTTTCTTGTAATTTCTTCAAAAACAGTCTCTATAACAGAGCCAACTTGCATGGCTGCAGGACGACCAAAATCACCCGCTTCACGAATGGACTGCACAATTGGCACTTCTCCAAGGAATGGAACCTCTAAATCTTCTGCAAGATTTTTAGCTCCTTCTTTTCCGAAAATGTAATATTTGTTATCAGGTAGTTCTTCAGGAGTGAAATAAGCCATGTTTTCGATTATTCCTAAAACTGGGACATTTATAGCGTCTGACATGAACATGGAAACGCCTTTTTTGGCATCAGCCAAAGCAACCGCTTGTGGGGTAGACACTATTACAACTCCAGTAATAGGTAATGCTTGGACAATAGATAAATGTATATCGCCAGTTCCTGGAGGTAAATCGACTAACATAAAATCAAGTTCTCCCCAATCAGCGTCAAATATCATTTGGTTCAGCGCTTTTGAAGCCATTGGTCCTCTCCAAATAACTGCTTGACTTGGAGATGTAAAAAAGCCGATTGATAGGATTTTCACTTCGTAACTTTCAACCGGTTTCATTTTTGATTTACCATCAATGGAAACTGAAATTGGTTTTTCACTTTCTACATCAAACATTATAGGCATTGAAGGTCCGTAAATATCAGCATCTAATATTCCAACAGAGAAACCCATTTTAACTAATGAAACGGCAAGATTAGCAGTAACTGTAGATTTTCCTACTCCTCCTTTTCCAGAAGCTACACCAATAATATTTTTAATTCCCGGAATTGCTTTTCCTTTAATTTGGTTTGGATTTTCGGCTGCTACAGCTTCCACCTTTATGTTTACTTTCACGATAACATCAGAGGAGAATTTTTCGTGAATTAACTTTTTTATATCATCTTCTGCCCGTTTTTTAATGTGCATTGCTGGAGTTGCAATCACTAAATCAACTGTAACCTCATTTCCAAAAATCAGTACGTTTTTTACAGCACCACTTTCCACCATGTTTTTTCCTTCGCCAGCTATAGTAATTGTTTCTAAAGCTTTTAGAATATCTTTTCTATCTAATTTCATTTTTAGTCCACTTTTTCTACTGGTATCTAAAGCCAGCACATTATCTTTATTTAAACTGATTTCAGATTACAAAGATAGAAGATTAAGTTCTTAAAATAAAGGAATTAGATTGGATTTATTGATGGGGCGATAAGCCACAATTTGACAAGAAAAAAACCCGACTAGCTTTGAATCGCTGACGGGTCTAATTAGCACTTTTCTTAAAACATTATTCGTATTTTAAATATTTTAAAACATCAACTTTTGTCGCAAAATAAGCTCTTGAAAGCACCACAGAAAGCGTTAAGAACAATAAAGCCACAAATCCAATTATAAAGGGATAAATAGAAATATCTATTCGATAAGCAAAATTCTCAAGCCATTTATTCAGCGAATAGTAAGCTGGAAATACGGCTATTAAAAACCCAATTATACAGAAAACGATATATTGTTTAGATAGTGCTGTAAGCAAAACATTGGTTTCAGCACCTAGTGTTTTCCTGATTGCAATTTCTTTCATTCGTCTTTCTATTGAGTAAGAAGCCAAAGCGAACAATCCGAAAAGTGCAATTAATATCACGATGACATTTAATAATGCAAAAAGGTTTTTTTGTTTTACGTAAGTTTTATAGGTTCGTAGATAATTTTTATCCACAAAATCATATTGAAAAGGATAATCAGAATCGACATTTTTTATCCAAAAACTTTCAATATCTGCAAGAGTTTGCGCTGTGTTTTCTGCATCTATCTTCATATAAAGATGTTGAATATTCCCTATCAACCATGGTACTGTTTTAAAGTGAAAGAAAACCATAGGAGGTACTTTTCCTTGTGGACTATAGGCACTAAAGTTTTTTACAACCCCTATAATTTTAAACTTATTGCCATTCCAATCGACCGTTTTACCAATCGAATTTTTTTCATTCATCAATTTTAAAGTACTCTCATTGATCATCATTGCATCAATGGTATCCGAAGCAATTTCTGGATTAAAATAGCGACCTTCCTTCATCTTTATCTCCATCATTTCTAGGAAACCAAAATCAATCGCAAGATTTTGTGCTTGAATATTATTTCCATTATAACTAAATCCAGAAGAAGCATCGTTACCACCTCCGAATTTAAATGCTCCTGTCGTGGCTTGTTTTACTCCTTTTATTTTTGAAATTTCATTTTTAACAAGTATGTAGTTGTTAAAAATAATTTGCTCCGCATTTTGACTATTTCGAATGGCTTCTGATTTATAATAGAAAATTTCTAACACTTGATCTCCTGAAAAACCTAAATTTTTATTGCTCAAATAGCGCACTTGCTCAAATACAATATAAGACCCAATAATAAAGAATGAGGCTATCGCAAATTGTAAAATAAGCATTCCGTTTCTCAACCACACACCACTTTTATTTCTTCCGAAATTACCTTTTAAAACTTTTAAGGTTTCAAAATTTGACACATAAATGGCTGGAAAAACACCTGCAAAGGTTACTGTAATTATAAAAATAAATAGGATTTGCAAATAGAACTGGCTCTCATAAATAACCAATGCTTTATCTAAAAAATCATTATAATAAGGCAATGCAAACTCTACAATAGCCAAAGCAAGCAAAATTGAAATATTAGCAATGATAATTGTTTCAAATAAAAATTGTTTGATAATATCTAATTTTGAAGCACCGACAATTTTGCGAACGCCCACTTCTTTAGCCCGACGAATGGCATTTGCCGTTGCAAGATTGACATAATTGAAAATAGACAATATCAAAATTAAAAGTGACAATCCTGACATAATTAATAGAAACTGATAATTGCCTTTTCCCTCAGGTGAACCTTGGCCTTTGGTATGTAATCTCGAGACAGAAAGTGGTTCTAAAATAAAATTAAAATGTCCATATCTTAATTCATATTCCGTTGTACTAATCTCTTCTTCTTTGGCCTCTTTTACAATTTTATTTTGAAAATAAATTGAATTTAGTTTTTTGGACAATTCATCTCTTTTTGATGGATCTTTTAATTTAATGAACCAACCATTATTAAAACTCCCCCAATTGTCTTTATCGACATTCATCCTTATTTTCATATTGTTCACCACGGCATCAGGTGCAATGGTTGAATTTCCTGGAATTTTATATACTCCTGTTACCTTTAGAAATTTATCTTCAAATTGAATTTGCTTTCCAACTGGATTTGCTTTTCCAAAAAATTGTATGGCCGTTTTTTGATTCAAAACAATACTATTCTCGTTTTGCAAAGCAGTTTTTGGATTCCCTTGTAAAAATTCAAAAGGGAAAAACTCAAAAAAATTATTTTGAGTGTTAAATAACTTTTCAATAATTATTTTTTTACCATTGTATTTAAAAAGCGGTGATTCGTACCAGTTCAAACAATGCATCATCATTTCAATATTGGAATCATCCTTTAAGAATGGATCAAATGTCACCGGAACATATGGCCAGGCTTGACCCTCTCCCATATCAACCAAAACTTGGTAAACATTCTCTTTTTCGGGATTCCACGCGTCATAAGAATGCTCATCGTTCCAATATAACAAAGCAAAAATTAATCCCGCAATACCAATACTCAATCCCAAAACATTGAGAAACGAAAACAGTTTGTTTTGCTTAAGGTGGTAAATAAATATTTTTATCCAGTTGTGTAACATAATTTTTGATTGATGATTTTGATTGCTTCGCCAGTTCGCCACTTTGGCTCGTGTGATGATTAAAATCGTGTTTTATTGAAGAAGTGTACTACAAAGCAATTCAAAAATGAATTCGATGATTAATAGTATTATAAGTATCATAATTATTATATTTTAAAAACATCTACATTTCTTTGATTCATTTTTTCAGAGAAAACAACGCCATCCTTCATAAGAATGGTTCTTTGAGAAAATGACGCATCATAATCAGAATGGGTAACCATCAATATAGTTGCACCTTTGGCATGTAAATCCGTTAGTAATTCCATAACTTCATTTCCGTTTTTACTGTCTAAATTTCCTGTAGGCTCATCAGCCAAAATAATTTTAGGATCGTTTATCAAAGCTCTCGCTACAGCCACACGTTGTTGTTGCCCACCAGAAAGTTGTTGGGGATAATGCTTCAATCGATGCGTAATGTTTAATTTTTCGGCAATTGCTTCTACTTTTAATTTTCTTTCCGAAGCCTTTACGTTATTGTAGATTAACGGTAATTCGATATTATCATAAACCGAAAGCTCGTCGATAAGGTTAAAATTCTGAAAAATAAATCCGATATTTTCCTTACGAACACTAGAACGTCCTTTTTCTTTTAGTCCAATCATTTCTTGGTTAGATAAAGTATAACTCCCGTCTGAAGCACTATCCAATAATCCGATGATATTGAGTAATGTCGATTTTCCGCAACCAGAAGGTCCCATAATCGAAAGAAAATCTCCCTCATTAATTTGCAAATTAATCCCGCTTAAAGCCGAAGTTTCTAACTCTTCTGTTCTGAAGATCTTGGTTAGGTTTTGAATTGTTATCATCCTTTTATAGTTTTTTATGTTTTTGATTAAATAACACAGTACAGCTGCATTCCGTTTTTATTGTATATTAAGTTCTTCGACTTCTTTATAGTCCGCATAAGACGACGTTATTACTTTATCTCCTTGTTTTAATCCTTCCAAAACCTCGTAATAAGAAGGATTTTCTCTACCTAATTTTATTTTTCTTCTCACTCCTTTGCTTCCGTTGACAACAAATAGCCACTTTCCAGCGGTTTCCTGATTGAAACTTCCTTTTGGAATGACCAAAATTTTATTCTTTTCAGATAAAATAAGCTTCACGCCAAAACTTAATCCGTCTTGCAATGCTAAATCTTCTTTGGAATCAAAAAGCAATTCCACCTGAAAACGACCGCTTTTAACCTCTGGAATCACTTTTACCACAGACACGACTACTGTTTTCCCCTTATATTCAATTTGGCCTTTCAACCCCACACGAATTTTCTCCAAGTAAAATTCATCTACTTGCGCGCTCAACTTGTAGCCTTCGCGAGAATCAATTCTACCGATACTTTCTCCTGCTTGAAATGTTTTTCCCAAAATAGGTTCAAATGAAGTTAATCTCCCTGAAACTGGTGCCGCAATCAAGAAGTTTTTTTTATTACTCCTGAGAATATCCAAGCTCATTTCCATCGTTTGTATCGAGCGATTAATTTGCGAAATCTGTATTTGATTAGTTTGTTTCTCCTTTTGAATACTCGTACGAATATTGCTTTTACGTTCTTCTTGAAAACGCAGACTTTCCTTTATCAAATTCCAATCATTTCTTGCTATTATATCTTTTTCAAATAATTTAGCATTCATATCATACACCCTCTTAGCATCGTTATAATCATGTTCTATTATAGCCAAATCTTTAGTCAAACTCAGTTCTTGATTTCTAATATTAAGTTTACCGGTATTTAAATTATTAATTTGCTCAATGATTGCTGTTTCCTGCGTCAAGTAATGCAATTCTGTATTCGGATTGTAGATGCGTGCTAGCGGCTGTCCTTGCGTCACCATTACTCCGTTTTCAACAAAAATTTCTTTGACTGAACCACCTTCAATAATATTGACCAACACCAAATTCAATGGTTCCACTTTGGCCTGAAAAATAATAAAATCTTCAAAAAACTCTTGGCTAACTTCTTTTACCAATAGTTCATCCGCTTTTACATTTAAACTTCGCTTTTTAGATACCGAAGCATAAACAACTGCTCCTAGAACTAAAAAACTCACAAATCCTATTGTTAAGTACCTAAATTTTCTATTTTTACGGGGAATAACCTTGTCCATTTTTTTTAATAATTTACTGATTATCAACACACAAAAGCATGCCAAAGGATTTATAAATCCTAAAACAATGGTTATCAACACGGTTATAAAAAATCTAAAAAATAAAATGTTCGAAAACGGACAGTCCTCCGTTCAAAAGTGAACAAAAACATATAATGATGCGAAAAAAACAAGCCAAAATACTTATTGTTGACGATCAAGAAGAAATTCTTTTTTCGGCAAAAATGATCTTGAAGAAGCATTTTGAAGAAATTTTTACAACAAATGATCCAAAAAAAATAATTACAATCCTTGGTGAAAACCAAATCGATGTTGTTCTCTTGGATATGAACTACCGCATTGGTTTTGAAGATGGACGGGAAGGCATTCACTTGCCAAAAGAAATAAAAACACTGTCGCCAAAAACAGTTGTGCTATTGATGACCGCTTTTGGCAAAATAGAAACCGCAGTAGAAGGCATGAAAATAGGTGCTTTTGATTATATTTTAAAACCTTGGGATAACGAAAAATTACTCTCCATTATAGATAAAGCCATTGTTGAAAGTCGAAAACTCAATCGAACATTAAACTCAGAACCCGCTCCTAAAAAACATTTTATTGGAAGTTCCTACAAAATAAAACAAGCGTATTCCATTGCTGAAAAAGTAGCAAAAACAGATGCTAATGTCCTTATTTTAGGAGAAAACGGAACAGGTAAATTTGTATTTGCTGAACATATACATCAGCATTCAGACCGAAAAGACAAACCATTCATTCACATTGATTTGGGTTCGTTAAGCGAAAACTTATTTGAAAGTGAACTTTTTGGCTATGCCAAAGGTGCTTTTACCGATGCTAAAACCGATACTCCGGGACGATTTGAAATAGCCGATAATGGAACTATTTTTCTAGACGAAATAGGTAACATCCCTTTGCATTTGCAATCAAAACTATTGCATGTTTTACAAACAAAGAAAGTCACCCGACTAGGCGAAAGCAAACCGCGACCATTAAATGTAAGAATCATAGCAGCAACTAACAGCGATATCAAAGCAGAAGTTGCAAACAAAACATTTCGAGAAGATTTGTTGTATCGTATTAATACCATGGAAATAAACCTACCGCCTTTGCGAGAGCGAAAAGACGATATTACACCACTGGCACACTTCCTTCTAAAACAATTAGGCGAAAAATACAACCAAAACGATGTCTGTTTTGACTCCAATGTCGCAGAATATATGGAACGCTATCCTTGGAAAGGAAACATTAGAGAATTAGAAAATAAGATTGAAAGAGCCTTGATTATGTCAGATCACAATACGATTTCGGTAACTGATTTAGACTTACTCAACTTTGAATACGAACTAACAACGGAGGAACATCCCTTATCTGAAATAGAAAAAAATGCTATCGAAAGATCTCTTTTTAAAAATAACGGAAACATCAGCAAGACCGCCGAAGAATTGGGTTTATCGAGAGCTTCGTTGTACCGTAGACTTGAAAAATACGATATTAAAAACAACGACTAATGAATAGCTGGAAATTTTACAATATGCTTTTTGCAAGAGTTCTTATTGTCATTGTAACACTTGCTTTTTCACTTCTATTATTTGGAAACAGCTATTTGTATAGTGGCATTCTTATTTTAGTTTTTGCTCTTTTAATCGGTGGCGAAATGTATTCGTTTATAAAAAAGAAGTATAATTTTTATGACAAAACCATAATTTCGATACTTAACAACGACTTTTCTGCTAGTTTCCCTGCTGCATATAAAGAAGGAGATTATAAAAATTTATGTCTGCTGTATGATATTCTGAAAGAGAAGCAACACGACCTAAGTTCAAAAGAATTAATATATCGCTCGATTATAAACAATATCGACACCGCTGTTATAATTTTAGAAAAAGAGAATGACAACTGGAATATTTTCCTGATGAACGATTGCTTTTCGACGCTTTTCAGTGTCCCGAAAGTGACAAATTGGATTTATCTAAAAAATTATCTGCCGTCGCTTTGCCAAGAAATTGAAAATACCGGCTTCAACGAATTAAAAATGTCCATAAACATTAAAATCGAACAGCAAGATACACAAACGTTTCTGTTGCAGACTTCGTTAACAAAATCGTTTAATAAAGACTACTTTATTATTCTGCTTGATAGCATCCAGCGTGTTATTGAGAAAAAAGAAAAAGAAGCTTGGATTAATTTGATGAAAATCATCTCTCACGAATTAATGAATTCCCTGACGCCCATTCGATCGCTTTCGCAAAATTTACTACAAATTGTAGATCAAGACCATTTAGAAACCGAAGATTTTGAAGACATCAAAAGCAGCATTTCAACCATTATAAACAGAAGCGATCATTTGCAGTATTTTGTAGAGAATTATCGAAAACTGGCTATGCTACCTACACCAAACAAAAGACCAACTCCTATTCATTCTCTATTTGCAGATTGTCTTAAAATAATGTCGCCTATTTTCAAAGCCGAAAATATAATCATCATCAACGAAATCGAAAAACTTAAAACAATAAATATTGACAGAAGCCAAATGGAGCAGGTTATTATTAACTTGATTACCAATAGTATTTTTGCTTTAAAAGACCAACAAGAAAAGAGCGTCCTTATCACTTCTACAACAAAGAACAGTCGTTTTTATATTACCATTTCTGATAATGGAAAAGGAATCGAAAGTGAAATTAAAGACAAAATATTCCTGCCTTTTTTCACGACTAGAAAAGATGGAGCGGGCATTGGACTTACGCTTTCAAAAAATATTATAGAGGCACACGGCGGTTATTTGAGCCATCAAAATGAGAATGAGACAACTACTTTTACCATTTGCTTGATAGAATGATTTTTGTAATTTTTTGTCAATTTTCAAGTAGTTGGAAAATAATTACACCTTAACTTCCGGCATCCAAAAAACAGTTTTAAAATCCTTTATTTGATTGTCAATAACAACTATCCCTTCATTCTCTAATAACTGCTACGTTGTAATTATAATTATTTACCGCTCTTCTAAAATAGATTCTTATATATTTGAATAAAAAAAATTCCCATGTCTAGAGCTTCATCTTTTACTCGACAACTGTTACTAATTAGGAAAATACAACAAGAAAACGCAAAAGGTGTTTTTCCTACTTTAGAAGCGCTCATGAATGATGTTACTAAAAACCTATTTAATAGAAATTTAGATGAAGTCGGAATTTCAGAAATAACATTCAAACGCGATCTTCAACAAATTAGAAAATTTTTTAGTATTCCAATTTTTTACGATAAGAAGGAAAAAGGTTATTACATTGAGGATTATTCTCAGAATGAATCAATAATTGAAACTGCTTTAGAGTCTTTTGAAATCCTATCCTCATTGAATAATGATGGAGTGATGCCAGATTTTATTATTCCCGAAAAAAGAAAATCAACTGGAACCCAATATTTTTCAAATTTAATGGCTTGTATCAAAAATGAAGATATAGTTTCATTTGCTTATTTTAAATATGATACAGAAATTACCACCCACCCAGTTATATACCCTTACGCCTTAAAAGAAAGTCAAAGACGCTGGTATTTAATTGGAAAAACAACTTGTACAAACGAAATTAGAGCCTATGGGTTAGATAGAATTAGTAATATCAATCGAACTGGTTTGAAGTTTAAAAAAACAACTACAATAACAGAAATAATAAAGAAATATGAAGACTGTTTCGCAATGTTTTCCTCGGATGCCAATCCTGAAAAAATAATTATATCTTACGACAAACGTGATGGAAATTACATTAAATCATTCCCTGTTCATCATTCTCAACGTATAGAAAAAGAAGAAGAAAACAGGATATTTTTCTCTTTTTATCTAAAAATAGAGCCTGACTTTATGATGGAATTACTATCGAGGGCGTGGTCATTGGAAATTATTGAACCTCTATCATTACGAACAGAATTGCATAAAATTCTTATGGATGCAAAATTTAGAAATAGCTAATTATAGCTAGTAGCATTTGAAAATTAATTTATTATTCCACACAAGCGCAAAAATCATTAAAGCCATTTAAGAATTTCTTGAATCGTTAAAAAGTTTTCATTTCTACGTATACAAAAATTTAGTATTGCTTCAGGATCTATAGACGAAAAAAAACCATTATTGTTTCTACGGTAGAACACTTTTTGATTGTTCTCTTTAAGGAAAATACCTTTTTGATAACTTGGTAATACTTCAAATATTAGGACAAAATTAATTCCCACTTTATATTCGCTTAATTTAATTTTTTTTACACTCATTTTAAATTCTCTTTGTAAAATTATTTGAATCTCTTTCTTGAATATACTGATTTTAGTATTTGTAAATAAATCAGTGCTTTTACGATACTTATCTACTCCTAAAAAAAGGAAACCCCCTTTTTCATTTAAAAAGGAAGCTATTGTGCGAATAATAAATTCTAGATTGAGCGCAGACAAAAACTCATTATGAATCAGATTCCCGGATTTAATGCGATTCTTAACACTTTCAATTCTTCTTGATTTTTGAAGTTCTAAATTGTTTTTATTCAAATAAAAATTAAAACTCCAATTAAATGGCGTCGAAATAATTGAAAAAGAGTTGGGGTTGTCAAAAACTGAAAAATCTACAATCTCAACATGATTCCCCAAATCATAATTAAAATGACGATAATGACTAAATTCTTTTATCAATCCATTTGTAAAATTTTTGATATCTATGTTATTGAAATTCCAGATTCCGTGAATTAAAAAATAATTTGATTTGACTTTACTGTTTTCGCTGGAGTTTCTGGAATTTTGAACGACCATATACACAGCAATACCTTTATCATAGGATTCAGGATGCACATAATTAACTTCCGCATAACTGTACTTTTGGATCGATGGCTCACCAAAATGGTTTTTAACAAAAAGAGAGTAATCTCTCAAAGGTTCTTGTAAAAGTTGTTTAGTTTCCTCTAAAATAGCCATGTAATTTTTATAAAAAGAAAACGCTTTTTCTCTTGCCAAAATAGGACTTAAATGCTCAAATTTTTGCTCAAAAGGTATCATTGATTTAGTTTCTTTGGAATAAAACAATCTTCCTCTTACGACATAATGAATTGAGGGTTTTGCGTGGGAAGTGAGTTGACTTTTTGACAACATGAATTTTAGTTTATATTGTTTGTTAATTATATTTGAGAAGCGCATCATTTCACGTTGTAGCGAATAAAATCTTCGGATCAATAATTTTTTTTTTATATTAATTTTCTATTGCAGTATTTTAACTCTAATCTCTGCTGCTATCAATATTGCTTATTTTTATGCAACCCCGTTTTAATTCATCTTTTCTCTGTAAATAAAATTATCTATTACAGCAAAAAACATAACTTACAATTAAAGTCTTTCTAAAATTTCGTGAATAACGATTAGTTTAGCTTTTCTTTCTACCCAGTAGCTTAGAATTTCTTCAGCATCACGCAAAGGATAAAATCCAAAATCATTTCTGCGATAGAATACTTTTTTGTCGTTTATATTTAAGAAAATTCCTTTTTTAGAACTTGGTAATACTTCAAAAACAACGACAACTTTATCGCCAACTTTATAAAAACTTGAAGTGGTACTTCCAATCAATTCATTATGATTCAGTTGTAGTAGCTTTATTGTTCCAAGTAAGAAATCATTAAATTCAACACTTTTAAAAACATCTATAATCTCACGCTTTTTATTTACTCCTACAAAAATGCACCCACCATTTTCGTTGAAAAGGGAAGCTATCGACCGAACAATCATATCGTAGTCCAATGTTGTTAAAAACTCATTATTGATTAAATCCTCTTTTTGTATTCTAGTTTGAATAGTCTCCTTTCGTTTAAACTTTATGCATTCGATTTTTAAACGATTTTGTCTTTTAATCTGATTTCTTTTTAATTTTGCATACCAATTATTTTCAATTAAATAATAGTTAACAAGCCAATTGAATGGCGTTGAAAGTATAGAGAATTTTCTCAAATCTTGAAAATCATTTTTTTTAAAATTGAAAATTGAAAAATCTACAATTTCTTCATAACCTTCAATATTGTAATTGAAACTCATATAATACTTAAACTCTCTAATCAAGCCACTTTTTAAATTTTGAATATCCTCGAAATCAAAATTCCAAATACCGTGAATTAAAAAACGATCACCAATCTGGTCAACTCTATTTCTATATTTAATAGGATTTTGAACTATCATATAAATAGCGATTCCTTTGTCATATTGAGACGGATCTTTATACTTGACTTCAACAGCACTATACTTTCTTACAAGCGTTTCGCTAAAATTATTTTTAATTATAAAGGGCTCGCCTGGTAAAGGTTTCCATGAAAGGTCTTGATGCGCTTCTAAAATCGTTGCGTAATTGCTGTAAAAGGAAAATGCTTGTTCTCTAGCTTCAATCGGATTTTGATTAATAAATCTCTTTTCAAATGCTATAAATTTCATTAAAGTAGTGGAATAATAATAACGCCCTTTAATTAAATAATAAATGGCAGGTTGAACCTCTGAATCTATTTGACTTTCTCGACACATAAATTGTACTTTTAAATATGCCGTAAAGTTATTTTCCTCGCGTATCAATTCGTGCTACTCTAAAATAAAAAAAACTGCGATTAAGCAGTTTTTTAAAGTTATTTTTTCTTGTTCTTCTTTAGATTTTCTCTCCAGTCCATAAGCTGAAATTCTGAAAAAGAATCTAGAAATTCCAATTCAATTTTTAATTCTTCTATATCATTCAAACCTAAAACTTCAGTTTCGATAAGAGTATTCCCAGCTCGCCTTACGCTCTTTAATAATTCTTTACCAGTTCCAGAAACACCATGATTTTTTAAAAGGTCCGTAATCGCTTTTAACTTTGGCAACATATTAGAGTGCTTAGTTAATAGCTCTTTCATGGGTGTTACATGATCAATTGCTATTTCTTTAAAAAATTCTACCTTCATTAATTTCAAACTGCCATTATATCCATCTTCTGTAAAAACAGGATAATATAACATATCGTTTCCTACCACAATTACATTCCTGCCAGGAATTAAAACTAAATCGCTTATTGAAGCCAAGTTTATTACAACACCATTTGTAATTATTTTAATTAAGTACATGACAAAAAACTGAACATATTGTTTTCTAATGAATTAAATCCCGTTAAAAGGAATTTGGATAAATAATCTAATCCATATTTGAATA
>NZ_FQWF01000030.1 GCF_900129585.1 Flavobacterium micromati | reverse complement strand
TGGTCTAACCCCCTAATAATCGGACTTTAACATTTTAAGTTTTACAAACATACAAAATTAATAAATATCTTTGCCTTGCAAGGAACAAACGAAGGCGAGTTTTACACCGATGTTTGTAGAGATGTTTCAGGCCTGATCATTTCGTTTTTATTAAAATTTAGTTCATCCGCCAAAAAAGGCGGAATCTCTAAATTTTGCAAGGAACTGCACTTCAAGCTCGTATTGCCCGATATTTGATTGTAGGGTATTTTGAGTTTGAATGTTATTTTCCATTTCTTTTCGTCTCTTTTCTGTTCGATTAATTCTTTGTTCCAGCATTCTAAAAAGATATTTGGAGGCAAATTACAAACCGATGAATGCAAGCGTTCATTGTTATATTTTTCGTAGAAAAGAGTCAAAACACCTTCCAATTCATCAATTGACCAAAAATTATAAGGGCGTAATTTTTTTGCCAAAATCGCATGAAAACTCTCAATATGACCATTTTCTTGTGGCGTATATGGGTGTGTAAATACTTGATTGAGATGGTTTTCTTTAAAAAAATCCTGAATTAATTTTGCCGAGAACCGACTGTCATTATCATTACGAACTTCAATATTTATCCCTTTTTCTATGCAATTATTTGGTTGTAAGTGATTGATTATAATATGTTTCCAAGCCTGTTTAACATCTTGTTTTTTGATAGAATAAGCAACCATCCAGTGTAAGACAACCCGTGTAAATGTGTCAATAGTCGTCAAAACGTAACAATGCATTTTATACTGTTCAACCCAAACAAATTTGATGTCCATTTCTAGAACTTCAAAAGGCTGACTAGGAAAAACCTTGCGGTATTTTACCCTATTTTTAGAGGGTTTTTGATGTTTCTCTTTTAGCAATTGTGATTCTTTCATCAACCGATATACTTTCTTATGATTGATGTCATATCCCTTTATTTGCAACGAAGCTTCCATTTTTTGATACCCATAATCGGTCTCGGGATCTTTGTGGATTTGCTTGATTTCATGAATGATAATATCATTTGAGACTTCGACTTTTTCGCCTGAAATATCGGTATAAAATGTAACGATAGAACAACCTCGACCTTGCTTGGTTTTCTTCTTTTGATAATAATATTGATGTTTAGTTATCCCGGATATTTGAAAAGCTACTGCTCTTTTCACGCCTTGAAAAATGTAACTTCTCACAATTTCTTTTTTTTCTCCAAGGCTAATTTCTTTTTTAGCAATTCGTCTTTTAACTTGCCTTCTAATTCCTTTTGAATGACAATTTCTTTGAGTAGCCTGTTTTCCTTCTCTAGCTCTCTAATACGTTTAAGTTGTTCTGGGGTCATTCCGTGAGAAAAACCCTCTTCGCCCATAGTTTCCATTTTCTTTTTCCAAGCATAATAACTCGCAGGAAATACAAAATACTTCTCTAATGTTACTTTAACGCCTTGTTCCGAAGCTTCTTTTATGATTTTTAGCTTCTCCTCTATAGTAAATTTTCGCTTTTCCATCGTACAAAATTATAGTTTTTGATTTATAATTGTGTCCGATTATTTAAGGGGCTAATACA